>JAHZGF010000024.1 GCA_019420945.1 Clostridiales bacterium
TCCAGGAGATGACGTTGAAAAACCTGTGCAGGCAGAAAAGGGAACCATAGAAAAGAAGAGCCGCCAAGCTCTGAAGTTTGGCGGTTCTCCTTTTGGAGAAAAACACCGGAAAAATGGGGGATCTCCCTATCAGTCTTCTTCCTCCCTGCGAACAAATTTGTAAAAGGTGCTTCGCTTCAGTCCCAATCTCTCCATGGCCTTTACCCCGGTGATTTCGCCCCGTTTCCACTGACCATATACCTCATCCCAGTTGGAGGGCGGTTCCACCTGGGGGCGGCCCAGATGCCGTCCCTGGGCTTGGGCGGCGGCGATCCCCTCCGCCTGGCGCTGCCGGATAGTCAGTCGTTCCTGTTCCGCAATACTGGAGAGTACCTCGATCAAAATGTTGTTGATCATCTCAAAGACCCACTCCTGGCCTTCCGGCAGTTGGATCATGGTGGTGGGCAGATCCAGCACCCGCACCTGGATGTGGCGTTCTTTGAAATACCGCAACTCCTGGGTGATGTGTTCTTTATTCCGGCTGAGGCGGTCCAGCGATTTGACCACTAAGGTATCTCCCTCCCGCAGCATGGAGGTTTTCAGCGCCTGGTATCCCGGTCGGTCCAAGCTGGCGCCGCTGGCCTTGTCTGTCACTATATCCCGCTCCTCCACCCCGCAGTCCAACAGCGCTTTGATCTGCCGGTCCAGGTGCTGCTCCTTGGTGGATACCCTGGCATAACCGAATACTTTGTTCATAAAACCCACGTCCCTTCTGTACCTATCCGAAAAGGTTCCCGGATTTTCGACCATGTCCGAAAAGAAAAATGGAGGGTTTTCAGACGCTATTTTCCCGTCTTTTCGGGATGCTTTTTCCTGGCCGAAAAGGTACACCTTTTCGTTCACTTTATTACACAAGGGAAGGGGGCGCTTTGCAACTTTCCCGGGAGGTGAGCGGCCTAAAATCCAAAAATGGGCGTTGCTTCTTTTTTTCGGGTGTGATAGGATAATTTCCGGTGGAGTTGCAGCGCATCCGCATGGTGCCAACAGCAGCCGCTCTGGGAACAGAAAGGAAAACCAACTCCCTAAAACCAGGAAAGGGAAAGAAGGAAACGAACGTGACTGTGGAAGAAATTCGAAAAAAAGTGGCCCCTATTGCCGAGGAGTACCGGTTAAGCAGGGTTTACCTGTTTGGTTCCTACGCCAAGGGAACCGCAAAGCAGAACAGTGATGTGGATGTACTCATTGAAACCCGGCGTCCCTTTGGGGAATATGAGGAGGAACAAGTCCGCCGCGCGATGACGGCGGCCCTCCAAGCGAAGGTGGACCTTATCCACTTGGACTGCTTCCTTCTCAAAGAGCCCCGGGACGCGTCTTTACTGGAGAAGCAGCGGGAACGGTACAAAGACGCCGTTGCCAAGGGCCGGGTGCTGTTGTATGAGAGCGCGTAGTTTTCCCCTTGCAATCCTTCCCAAACCATGGTATAGTAACAGCAGAAAAGTTTCCCCATTGCCCAGCGCAATGATCGTTTCATCGTCACACAGCGTCAGAGAGCCTAGCTTTCTGGCGCTTTTTTCATGTCTGCTGCCTCTGGTATAGAGGCACAGGCACAAGGAGGAAGGAGCCGGGTTCTGGCCCTTCCCTTGGCATTGCCCAAAAGCACACAGAGTTTCTCTGTGTGCTTTTTTATATAGAAAGGAGTCCTTCGGCTCCTTGGAGTCTTTTGGCTCCCCCAACTTTTATTCCGGGGAGCCTGCGGCCCCCCGTCTTTATAGATCTACGAAACCACCATTCTATAAAAAGGAGGCCTTGCACCATGGGTGCGAATGGAAAAAAACACCTGCGGAGGTCGAAACACCACCGTCCCTTCCCCAAACAAAAACCAGAATACCGGAAGCTGCGCCCCTTGGAACCCCGGGAACGGGACTGGGCGGCAGAGCATCACCCGCTGGTACTGCGGTTTCTGGAAGAGCATCATCTCTCCATGGAGGAGTATTACGACGTGGTGATCTTCCGTTACCTGCTGGCTGTGGAGACATGGCTGCGCCGGCCTGGAAAACCGCTCCCGGATTTTCAGGCGGCCGCCTGGGCTGCCATGACCACCGCCTTGTGGCGGGAACAGAGATGCCGCTGGCGGAAATCCCTGCTGGAATGGCCCGCAGAGCAGGAGGCGCTGCCATGCTGAAGCGGGAAGTGAACCTCACCGGAAGGCCCTTGCAGCCCATCCTGCGGGGAAGACCCGCCGTGATTCGGGAGCCTACGGGCTGCCGCCGCACCACGCCGGTGCTGTGGGTAGAACAGCTCTCCAGCCGGGAAATCATCTTTGAAACGCAAAACACAGTATACCGCCTGCGGGTGGTATCTCCAGAGAAGGAGGCCAAATGGGCATGAATCAAACGGCACAACCGCACATCCGGGTGCCCTTGCCGGACGGCAGCACCCTTACAGCCGTGGGATACCCTCAAGACGACTATCCCTGCATCAACCTGTACCTGCACCGGGACGGTCATCCAGAGGAGCTTATCTGCTTCGTGGAGTTTAACCGGGAAAAAGAGCCGGGCAAAGAAGTCCATATCGGCGTGTACCGAGAGGGCGAGGAAGATACCGCCTATTACGCCCCTTATGAGGGAGGTGTCCCCCTGCCATGACAGAACCACTGTATCCCAGCCGAAAACTCTCCTGGGAGGAAGTCAGCCGGCGGATTCAAGACCAGTTGGAATCCCTGCTGGGCCGGCCTCTCTCCTGCCGGGTGTTTCTAGAGGACCTGGACTACTGGGGCCTGGCCAACGACACGGTTTTCACCCAGACAGAGGTGGAGCGGCTGCTCCGCGCCACCGGTGCCGGCCGGGACGAGTGGCAGGAAAACCTGTATCCCGATGAGGAGGAAAGCAAATCCTTGGGCATGGGGCTTTCCCGGCTTCTGTTACAGCAAGCTCTCCATGGGAATTGGGAAACGGAATTCTGTACGGCGGAAAGCCTCTGGCTGCTGAATTATCACACGGTTGGCACCAGCCGGACCCTGGCGCTGCGGCTGCCTGGAGTGGAAGTCCCCTTGGAGGAACTTCGTCCCCAGGAGGAACTGTTCCACTATTTTGAGGAACACGGTCCCACCCAGGCTTCTCTCATGGACTTCTGTGAACCTTATCAGGAGAGGTACCACGCGGAATTGTGCTGGCCCTATCCCATCTCAGACGGCTGCCACAACGGCATCTTTCTGGTGCCTGTGCGGGAAGGAATCCTCAGCCTGCCCTACGATTGTGTGGAGCGGGAGGAATACGAGATCTTCCTTTTGGAGGATGCCAGCCTGTGCGATTCCCAGTTTCTGAAAACCCTTTGGGAGGATTGGAACAGCTACAGCGGTGAGCTGAGCCAGGCTTTGGAGAACATGGCGTGGCTTGTTCGCAAGCTGGAACAACAAAAAGGAGGCCCCACAAATGGATCAACGTCTGCTTCACATTGCTGAAAATTTAGAGAACATGATAATCGGCCCGAATGAGCCCTTTCGCTTTCACTGCACGCAGTGCGGGAAGTGCTGCGAACATCGGGAGGATATTCTGTTAAACCCCCAGGACCTGTTCCGCATGGCGAAATTTCTGAAGCAATCGCCTGCGGATGTGGTGAACCACTATTGCGAAGTCTACATCGGCCCGGATTCCCGGATACCCATCGTCCGCCTTTTGCCGGAAGGCCCTACAAAACGGTGCCCCTTCCTGGTGCGGAACAAGTGCCGTATCCATGAGGCAAAGCCAACGGTGTGCGCTATGTTCCCCATCGGCCGCGCCCAGAGATTTGACTTCCACACAAGGAAGCCCTTGCCTGGAATTATCTATATCCTTGACAAGCCGCCTTGCGGGGATGAATCAGAAACCCACACCGTGCGGGAGTGGCTGGATGGTTTTCATATTCCAGTAGAAGATCCCTTTTATCTGGAGTGGAGCGAAGCTACCATGCTTTTTTCGGAGTCGTTCCAGAAGCTGGAGAAAATCAACCCTGCCGCTACAGCGATGCTGGTGTTTCCGGCAGTGTACGAACACCTGTACTTAGCCTACCGTACTGATGAAGAGTTTCTTCCTCAGTTTCAGGAGAACCTGAAAAAAACTAAGGAGTTTTTCCAGTCTCTGTTAAATGCGCTGGGAGAATAACCCATGGATAAAGAGCGCAATGCCCACCAAATCGTCCGGAAGGACGCGAAAGGCTGCTTTGTGGAAAGTCTCAACGACGCCTTTTCCATCGGCAAATGCCACCTGACCTTTGCCACCTACGACCTGAACCGCCCCGCCGGGCAGCGGCAGACCAATCTTGTCCAGATCTACCTGGACTGCGGAGAACTGCTGGAACTGTGCCGGAAGGCAGAGTCGGGAGAGCTTCGCGGGCTGCTTCAGATCAGGAAGCAAAAGGGCGATTCTTCCCCGCTCTATCAGTGCATGGGAGGCACCTCGGCGGAAAAGCTCCACCGGGCCGGAAAACCACGGCCGGATGGAAAAAGCCTTTCCCGGGTGTTCCAGCTGGTGCCGGGCAGCAAGGCGGATTTTCTCCTGGTGGCCGACAGCGGGCCCGGGGAAACAGATGAAAAGGGCCTGATTGTTCCCCGGTTTGGAAAACATCCTGAAAACCATGTGGTCATCAGTATGGGCATGGGACCCTTCTGCGAGATCCTTTTGCTGACCAGGGCCCACTATTTGGCCTGGCTGGCGGCGTCCTACAGCAGGGCTCCGCAAGGCTCGCCTGCTGAACATGGGACAGAAATACTCTCTACAGAACAGCAGAAAACAGAAATAGCGATGTTCTAAAAAATACCAATCAAAACCACTAGTAAACTAGTGGTTTGCTCAGACCCCAGAGGGGTCAGTACTTGCTGACCCCTGAAAGGGGTACTGAAGGTTTACCATCGCATCACTACTACAGCCAGCCGCTGAAAGCGGCTGTTTTCTTTTGCCTACTTCCTCTTGCTACCCGTAAACGGGTCCATATATTCCTTGAGTGAGATTTGATCGGTTGCCAAATCTTCCTCCAACTGGTTTTGAATATACTCCTGGATCATCCTTGCATTTTTCCCTACCGTGTCCACGAAGTATCCTCTGCACCAGAAGTTTCTATTTCCGTACTTATACTTCAAATTGGCGTGTCTATCGAATATCATCAACGCGCTCTTGCTCTTGAGTGTCCCCACAAACTGTGATATACTCATGTATGGCGGAATACTTACCAGAAGATGAATGTGATCCGGACATGCCTCGCCCTCTATGATTTCCACTTTCATCTCCTTGCACAGCTTTTTTATGATCTCTATGATGTCTCTGCGCACCGCCTTATAGATCACTTTTCGCCGGTATTTCGGCGCGAATACCAAATGATATTCGCATCGGTAACTTGAGTGCGCTGTATGTTTTACTTCATTTTTCACTTGCGTAAAACCTCCTTGCTTTTTCGTGATGCGGTTGCCAAACCATCTCGATTCTAGCAATGGAGGTTTTATTTGCCAAGGCTTTTTTATTTATCCCTGGTTAAACCAGGGGTTTTGTTTAGCCTGAAGGCAGCAATAAAAAACGGCTGCCCCTTTTCAAAAAGGAGGCGGCCGTTTTTTGTGAGCATTTTTGAGGGAACATAAGCAACAATTGGATTTCAAGATCTCATAAAATGGTAAATATGTCCCCAGGATTTGTTCAATGTACAGAACTTATCACTATAAACTTGTCCAACGGGTCGTTCTGCTTTTGCAATCATTTCGCTATGACTTCTCGTATAAAGTTCGAAAGGAACTTTTCCAGATTACCATCTCTCAAAATGCCGCCCCTTCCGCGGCAGGCCCCTCCTGCGCTGGAGGAACAGCCTCCCTGCCAGCACCGCGGCCAGGACCGCCACTCCCCAAGCGGCAATGCTTCCAAAAACGGAAAGCCCCTGCCCCAGCGCCCCTTCCAGCGCCCCGGCGGCTTCCGGGAACGCTGCCAGGCTTTTCCCCAGAAGGGAAAAGGTGGAAGCCCAGCTGCTCAGGTCCAGGAGGATTTCCTCCGGCAGCAGCGAGGGGGGCAGCTCCAGCTTTGCCAAAACCGCTCCCAGCCCCGCCAGGCTGGCCGCCATCAACCCTGCCCACAGCAGCAGGGGGACGGTCTTTTTTCTTCCCAGGGAGAGACACAGCCCCGCGCAGCACACCAACGGGGCGACCATCAAGATAACTGCCAAACCCACCCAGGGCAGGGCCTGGGCAAACTGCTGGATTTCCCGGAAGCTGAACAGCCGGCACTGGTCCCGAACCTCTGCCGGGACCAGGCTTGCCAGCTCCCGCTGGGCCAAAAAGGGCTGGGCGGCTTCCTCCTGGGGCAGCAGGTATACGGTTCCCCCGTCCACGGGGGCGGAAGCGGCGTTCAAAGAGAGCTCCACCCCCGCCGGGGCCCAGAGCAGATAGGTGTCGGGAGCCGGGTCCTGGGCGGCAAGCTCCACCGCCCGGGCTTCGTCCTCCAAGGGCCGGGAGCCGTACAGGGCGTAGGTGCCCCGGTCCTCCAGGCCGGTGGTGAAGGCACGGTCCCCCTCCATCCCCAGGATGTCCGCCGGGACCCGGCGCAGCTCCATGCCCTGTGTCAGGCCAGCGCTTTCCTCCAGCAGGTAGAGGAAGGTGCCGTCCTCCTCCTGGTGGAAGGCGTCCAGGGGCAGGCTGTTCGTCCCCGCCGCCCGGTCAGTCTGGGGAGGTACACCCTCCACCTGGATGGCCATCTCCCGGGAGATAAACCCGGAGAGCACCGTGCACTCCACCAGCACCACCAGCGCCACGGCCAGGGCACGGCAAAAGCCCCGGTGGGCCCTTTCTCCCGTCCAATTTTCCTGCAGGGCGATGCCCTCCAGCAATTCCTTCCGCAGGCCCAGAAACAGCAGCAAAGGCGGCAGCAGGGCCAGCAAACAGCAGGCCAACTGCACCCCCACATCCCGGGCCTGGGTGGTGGCCAGAGCCACCGACAAGGGATGCTGGGACGTGTCTTTCAAATAGGCCATGGGCTGCTCCACCATGTTCCACGTCTCCAGAAAGGTGAGGACAACCACGCAGGCCAGGCCGTTTTTGCTCATGGGCACCAGGATTTTCCCCAGCGCCTGGACCATGTTGGCCCCGTCCAGCTGGGCGGCTTCCAGAATCTCGTCGGGCACCGCCCGGAAGCTCTGGGTCATGAGAAAGGTGCCCAGGGGGGCGAACAAGGCGGGCAGCACCAGTGCCCACTGGGTGTCCAGCAGGCCTAAGGTGCCTAAAATCCGGAAGTTGGGCACCAACGTCACCTGCAAGGGCAGCACCATGACCACCAGCAGCAGGAAAAAGCACAGCCCCTTTCCGGGAAAATGGTCCTTGGCAAAACCCAGTCCCGCCAGGACGGAAAGCACCGTCTGTCCCGCCACGATCAAAGCGCAGAGGGCCAAGGTCCGCCAAAACACCAGCAGGTATTCCGGGGTGGCAAGAAACACCTGGTACACCGGTTCCAGGGAAAAGCCTGCCGCCTGGGGAAACAGCGCTCCATAGACCACCTGGAAAAAGGGCCCCAGCAGGATGACCAGCAGCAGGACCGCCGCCCCGGCGGAGAGGACCTGCCCAAGGCGAGAACGCCGTCTTGTCATGAACGAGCCCCCTCCTTCCGCCACACCCACAGGGCGCACAGGCCCACCGCCCCGGCAATCACCAAAAACAGCAGGACACTGGCCACGCTGAGCCGCTGGTAGTTTAAATTGGCAAAGGCGTTGTTGAGAAAGTGCTGAAGCATGTACACTGACTCATGGGGATGCTCGCCCCCCACCAGGAAGATCTCCCGGAAGCACTTGAAGGCGTTGATCAGGGAGAATACAAAGGCCAGAAACAAAGCGTACCACATCTGAGGGGCGGTCACATACCGGAAGGTTTGCAGGGGGGACGCCCCCTCCACCTGGGCCACCTGGTAGTGCTCCCGGGGGATAGTCAGCAAACCGGAGAGCAGCAGCACCACCCCGTAGCCGGTGCTTTTCCACAGGTACAAAAGGAGCATCACCCAGAAGGCCGCCGGGGATTGGAGCCAATCCGCCAAGGGCAGGCCCAAAGCCAGAAGCACCCGGTTGACAAGCCCAGTCTCCGAGAACAGCAGGTCGATGAGCAGCACCGTGCCCGCCACGGGCATCACATAGGGCAGCAAAAACACCGCCCGCAGCACCTGAAACCGCTGGGCCCACCCCTTGAGAAACAGGGCTAAGGCATAGGCCAGCAGAAGCAGCACGGGCAGGCCAATCCCCAGAAACCGCAGGGTATTCCCAAAGGCCGCCAGAAACATCTGGTTTTGGAACATCCGGGTATAGTTTTCCAGCCCCACAAACAACTGGCTTTTCCCCGTGCCCTGGGACAGGGAATCCCACACCACCTGGCCGAAGGGGAACACATAAAACAGAAGAAAGCCCGCCAGCAAAGGCCCCACAAGGAGATAACCCTTCCACGTCCGTTTCATAGGTTCACTCCGCCAGGGTCATTTCCATGGAGGAGATGGTCTGTTCCACCAGCTCTTCCAAGGGTGTATCCAGCTGGCCGTAGCTGAAGTGCCAGGTCTCGTACAGGTCGTAGATATCCAGGTCCAGGTCGGAGTATACCTTGGCGCTGTCGATGCGCTCCACCGCCGCCCGAAGGGAAGCCATGGTGGCTTCCTGGGTATTGGGCTCGATGTAGTCCAGGAGAAGCTGATCCTGTACCGGGAGCGCGGCCATGTACCCGCCCGAGTTGCCGAAATGGAAGGTAGTGCAGTAATGGTAGCCGTTCACCTCATAACCTGCCTGGGTGACCAGCTCTTCCCGAAACAGCTGCTCGATAAGAGCGAAGGCCTCTTGGGGATGGGATGCGTTTCGGTTGATGGCGGCATACATGGTCACAGCCGCTGTGACACCCCCCTCCGGGTTGGGAATGGGATACACGTTGTACGCTGTCTCCTCGTAGGGCAGGTTCATCCAGTCGCTCCAGCTGGCAGCAAGCCCGCCCAGCCTTGCTGTGGAACCGGAGTACTGTTCATCCTGATAGGCGGCAAAAGATTCTCCCTGTTCGATGGCGGTTTGCAGGGACTCCGAGGTCACCAGCAGGTTTTGGCCCTGATAATCCGCCAAAAGGCCCAGACAGTTGGGGAACATGCCCAGCGTACTGTAGGAGAACAGCCCTTTCAGCGTCTCCTGATCGCTTTGCAGCAACTGGTCCAGGGTGGAGAAGGTGTAATCCGGATCCTCTAAAGCACTTCTGTCCACCATTATGCCGGAGAAGGTGTAGGTTAAAGGCAGCAGGAACCGGCCGTCCCCGGTGACGCCCACGTCCATCACCGCCTGGTTGCAGTTTTCCAAATCCACAATCTCACTTTGCTGCACCATGTCCTCCAAGTCCAAAAACAGGTGAGAGTACATGCTCTTCTCCACGTTGGGAAACAGGGACTCCATAGTTTCGCCGGTGCTGGGGTCCAGAACCGCACCGGGAATGGCAGTCGATAGAATGAAAGCATCCGGCCCCTCGCCAGCCATGATCTCCGTGCGAATACGTGTCAGCTCTGGTTCCCGATCCTCGGTGTCTTCGGGCAACACCAGAAGTTCATATTCGGTTTCATTTCCAGAGGCCTCCAGATAGCGGATCAGTTCTTCCATGTCCTGTTCCAGGCTTTCATCCAGACAGATGGCCACCGGGTCTCCCTCTTGAATGGTGGAGCTGGCGGAAACAGCTGAGACTTCGGAACCTTGGGACGATGACGTTAGCTGGGATTGGCAGCCGCATAGGCTCACACTCAAAAGACAGAAAGCAAGCAGCATGGAGAGCTTTTTCATGGTGAGACCTCCTTTAAAAGCATTGCGCACTACTTTTAGCACTTAACCATATCTTTCTATGGCCTCTTCAATTTCTTCAGGGGTGATTTCCCGGGGCACGTGATCCACATATTCCGTGCCATACCAGGTGGTGTAACCATCCCAGGTGTAGGAATCTGGGTCGTATCCTGAGTTATACCCTTCTTTGGTAGCTCTCGTAACAAATTGGTAACGGGAACTGCCCCACACATCCAAATAGAGACGAATTTCAGGACGTTGACCATTTTCCCAGTTGGGGTCTTCGTGCGATTGTTTTTCAAATAGTTCAAACAATGCCTGGATAAAATCCTCATCCCTGGTGATAGGCTGTAAATAGCTCAGAATAATATATGCACTTTTTTCGCTAAATCCTGAACGACTTACTGTAATGACTACACCCGCTCCATATTCGTATTTACATGAAATTTGGGACAATGGATATGCCCGAAGAACGCTATTTTTAAAACCTTGTAATTGGGAAAGTGTTAAAGGACGATATAGCGTGCAACCAGGTATAATTAAACTAAATAGGAAAATCAAGAGCAAAAGGATTCCCTTTTTTCTCCGCATATTTAAACTATGTTGTAGGGAATTGGGTTCATCTGTAAAAGTAAACATCGCAATTGTTAAAACAAACCATTATTTTAATATAAATAAATAAATCCGCCATCTAAAATGCTACTGTCCATATTGGCATAATAGGCATCCCAGTCAACTCCTCGTCGCTTTCCCATGCTTGATACAGCAATCCAACGGTTATCATCTGAACCTTGATAGTATTTTGTGATTGTTATCCAGTGCCAGGCTTCTTCTTGACCACTGCCATAGGCAAGAGCTAAATTAAGCGAACCTACAGGTTTGTCATTTTTTAAAGCACTTTTTATGAAACTAGCGCAAGTGCTCTTTGAAGAGCTAGAGGATCTCGTTGATGAAGATAGTGATACTCCGTATATTTGAGCAACACTTTTAACGCAAGATGCCCAGTGGCTAATTGAAATTTCTCCGTAAATTGGAGGGGACATCACAAAATAGACTGTATTCATGAAAGACAAGAAATTTGATTGGCTAAGCGAAGAATATGGATACATATTGTCATATTTAGAATCAGTGGTTGACATATAATACAAAATATTGCTGGCAGCAACAGGTCCGCATCCATTCGATCTTTGTCCTGGAGAGGAATACCATTTTTGTGTTCCACCGTACCATGTTTCGCCATCATAATAAATGGGAACAAACTTATCCGTTCCCTCCCATTCACAAGACAATCGGACATCTTCCACGGCGACACGGGCCATAGATCTTGCAGGACCACTAGACTGAATTTGCTTTGCCTTAGAAAGAGATTTCTCTAGTCTCATTGCATTTTCTGCGCTACGAACCACACCATAACTTGCTGAAAGCTGTTCCGCATTTTGTGCCACGGATTCTGTTACGTCCGCAAAACTTGAGTCATTCTCTGACAACGCAAAAATATGTGTTCCATTGCCATTTTTAGTCATATACCCATACTGCATGGGCGGGAAGAAAACAGGCGTCACATCTGGAGATGTATCTAATAGATCTCGATAGGATTCAAGAAGCTCTGTACTCCAGACAAGCATATACTTTGTGAAGCCGTCCTCAATGGCTCCCATGGTGATGTAGCCTATTTCACCTTCTGTGTCTTCTACCAGGGGAACCACATAAGCAAAAAGGGCTCCTTCCAAGTCTGCTAGTGGAATCCATGTTTCAGGTTCTCCGGGAGAGATGTCTTTTTCTTCATCGACAAATTCTGTTGCAATATATGTCTCAATCTGATAATTAACCAAGTCCTCTATTTCATCTTCCGAAAGCAGTTCAGCTTCCGATATATCGGAAGAGATGCTAGAAATCTGCGATTGAATTTCCTGTTTTTCTGTTTCAGCCGTTATGGTTGCAGCTTGGACTCCCAAAACAGGAATACTTCCAATGATGCTGGCAAATAGAAGACTAAATATCCTTTTTGCAGAGAGTTTCATGATATAGAACCTCCTTGTTGTTCATGGGGATTAAAGAGTCTCTTTCGTATTTTGCCAACACTCTAGGTTCATTGGTATCTCCTCCAAACCCTGAAATCTTACAACATGTGAGGTACTAGGAAAAAACTAATTAGTAATTAACATATCCAGACACATGAATTGGTTGAGATGAGTTGTTGCGGATAGCAAATGTATAATTTCCCCTTTGCTCAATCCGAATTGTCCGTGAAATCACACCATTGTTAATTGGGATATAGCGAAAAACACCATCTGGGCCATATAATCCAAAATCAACCGATGCATTAGAAGGTGTGTAGGTCGCGCTAATAGTGACAGTTTCACCAGACTCCAGTGGGAAAGGTGTGTCTGCGCTTCTAATTGTGTGTGCAGAAATCGACATACTGAATCTACCTGTTGCCCTCGCAACAATTATATCGAAGTTCGGACTGTCTGGTATGTCTTTCGCTCCAACCGAACTGGTGCCACATCCCAGAAAAAGCAATCCAGCTAACAATAGACATCCTAATTTCCTTTTTAACATTTTTATTCCTCCTTTCTATTGTTTCATTCATTACATTATAGTATGCTGTTTTCTAAAATGAGAAGCCTACAGCTTACCAATCCAAACTAAAAGATTCCCCAGAAGAAGTATCTCGCGAAGCGTCTTCCAATTCGCTGTAGGAGATTATGTCTTGGGAGATACTTTTTTCTGTTCCCCCACCACATAAATATGAATAAATAACGATACACATAGCACAGATAATGATTGCAGAAACTGCCGATATACCTATTGCACGCTTCTTCTTTTTACATTTTTCTAGAAAGGTGAGCATATAATCATTTCCTTTCATAGAGGAACAAGCCTTCTTTTTCTGAATCACCTCCCTATCGTCTCTCATTTCTTCGCTACTATTTTGTCCCTGATCAACTGAAACAGATGGTTCCGTTTTAGGAATGAGTTCTTCTGTTTCCTTGTCAACAAAAAGGTCCAGGGGGACTCCGTACAGTTGACTTAACCTTCTTAGGCTGTCCATGGAAGGCAATGCTGTTCCATGTTCCCACCGTGAAACAGCTTGTCTGGATACTTGCAATTTCTCCGCTAACTGCACTTGGGTCAGGCCTTGTTTCTTTCGATAAATGATCAGCTTTTCAGGAAGCTCCATTTCTTTCATCTCCAATTTTGTGGGAATAGTGTACATAAAGTCAAGTAAATATCGGGTTACATGCTGTATATTTTGGTTTACACTGTGGGTGGATCATGCAGCTATTACCAATTATACGGGACCGTCTTCCGCAATGCAAGTTATAATTCTATTTGATGCAATTTCTCCGTTTTTTGGGGGGATACAGGAAGCCTCTTGAAAAATGAAAATAACTTACCAGTACATAAGGGTGAGTTTAACAAAACAGAAATGGAATTTAGAAATGCTAACTCGAAAACAAAATGGCACAAAATTGGCGCACTGCCGCCGCTGACAGGGGGAAGATCCCATGGTAAAATGGTACTGACCCAAAAAGGGAAAACGCGATGGAAGGAGCGCACCCCATGAAATACTGCCCTTATTGCGGCGCCGAGCTGATCCCCGGCGCCCTTTCTTTTTGCTCGGAATGCGGCAAGGCGCTGCCGGTCCCAGCTGAGCGCACAATGCCCCAGGACCAGGCGCCCCCTAGTCGGCAAAGAAAAGAGAAGCCTCCGAAGGAGCGGAAACCAAAGGCACCCCACAAATCCAAACCGGCCCCGGAGCCTGACCAGCCGAACCTGGACTACGATGGCTATTACGACGATGTTCCCCCTGTGGACTTGGGCCGTCCGCGGGAGACGGCAAACTCACAGCTGGTTCTCCGGGTGTGCGGGCTTCTCGCTGTGGTGGTTCTGGTGATCGCCGGGTGCGCGGCCGCACTTTTTTTCCTGTAGAAGTTGCAAAACCCTTGCTGCCCCTGTGTAATACCAGTAGAATGAAAAGGAGGCAGCGCCCATGAAGTACATTTCCAAAGGCATGGTGGAACACGGCTCTACAGAGCATCTTCTCAAAGTGCAGCGGGGCGGATATACGTTCCAGCTCACCGGCAACCGGGCGGGACTGTGGATCAACGGCCGGTTTGGCTTTACCCAATCGGATGACACGAACCCCTGGTACCGGCGGGAACTGGAGCATTTGCGCCGCGTCGGTCTGGCAGAACCTGCCGAAGAGGGTCCGGCGGGAGAATACCGTGCCCTGACCCAGTGTGTCTTTGTCCCGGCCAAACCGGGGAAACTCCCCTTCCCCTTGACCAGGCTGGAGAGTCAAACCCTCCAATGGCTGCAAAAGGCCGGGCTTCGGCTGACCATGGCGGAGCTGGTTTCCCTGGAGGAGCAGGGCCTGAAACCGGAGCCCCGCCTGCTGGGGGAGGAAAACACCCAGACTCTCACGGAGGCTATCTACACCCGAGAGAATATCTTCGATAACGTGCTGGAAGCCCAAATGGAGCGCGCCGCCTGCCGGGAGGACATGGTCCGCGCCGTGCTGGGGCTTCTAAAGAAAAAACGCATTTTGCTGTTGTGAGGTGCCTATGAAGCAAGGGCTGAAAAAGCTGCCCGCGCCGCTGAGAAAGCAGGCTCTGCTCCGGTTTGCCGGGGCGGGGGCCTGCTTTTTGCTGTTGTGCGGGATGGCGCTGGGAACCGGGCAGGCCGGGTTATGCCTGCCCTTTTTTGTTTTGGGGATCTTTCTCGCCGGGACAGGGGCCGGCCTGGTGCGGCTCTCCTGCCAGGGAAAGATTTTGACGTTGGAAACGGTGTGCCAGGAAGTGGAAAAGACCTGGTTCCGCCGGCGGGCAAAGGCTCTGGTGCTGCGCTGCGGGGAGCGCACTCTCCGGGTGTACCTGCGGGGCCGGCGGGATAGGGTGTCCCCTGGCAGCCGGGTGCAGCTGTTTCTGGCGGAGTCCACCCCGGTGTACGAAGAGGAGGGCGTTTTGGTGCTGGGGGAGTATTTAGGGCTGTGCATCGCACAATAAAAAATATCCCCCTCACCGTCGGGGGAGCGGAAGCCACAGAAACCCGCCGCTGGCGCGAACCGTTTGACATCCCTGGGAGGGGATGCTATAATGGGGCCGTAAGTGACAGAGGGTTTTACAGCCCACAGTGTCTTGTTTGCAAAGTGTCAAGGAGCTATATGCTCTTTGGCACTTTTTTGTTTTTTCGGGTTTCTCTCCCGCAAGGGTGGAAATATTTTTTGCGCAGGCCAAGCCTGCAGAAAGGAGTTCAACATGATCAAAACTTTCATCACAGGAGCCGTCATCTCCCAGGGGTATGAAAACGCCCCTGCCCTGAAGTTCTCCGAAAAGGGGGACGCCGTCCGGTTCCGCATCGGGCACAAAGTCTACGACCCCAACGCCAAGGACAACCACCGGTGGGTCAACCTGCCGGTCAAAGCCTTTGGCACCCTCTGCGACCGCATCCGGAAGATGAAGCTCCAGGCTGGTTCCTATGTGAATCTGCTGGGGCGGCTGGACGAGGACGAATGGACAGACCGAGACGGGGAATTGCACCGCACTATGGTCGTTATCCTGGACGAAATCGAGTACAGCGGCGGGCAGAAGAAGGAGGCCCCCAAAAAGGAGGAAGAGCCCGCCCCCATGGAGGAGCCGGAGGAAACCGGGTCCACCTTTACGGGCTTTGAGGCCTTTGGCGGTCCCAACGCTTTTTTCGATGACTGAGAGTTCTTACAAGGAAAACACAGGCGGAAAGACGCACAGGAGACACGTTTCTCTCCTGTGCGTTTCTTTTTGCCTCGAAGGAAGGAAAACGGTATGACAAAAAAAGAACGCGCACGGCGCCTGACCTATGAGGCGTTGGTGATCCTGGGCGTCCTGGCCTTGCTGCTGTATCTGTGCAGGCTGTGGCCCTTGCTGCTGCTGACGCTGCTGGGAATCTTTCTGGCGGCGGCGCGGCTGCTGGTTCTCAGCGCGGCCACGGTGCGGCCGGTGGAAACCCAGCCGCCGCCCTCCGGGCGGGAACGCCGGGAGGACAGACCGGAAAACAGGGAGTTTGGGAATCTTCAGGTCCAAATCACCCGGCAGGTGGAGGCGGACTATCCCGGCGCCCGGTGGGTGTGGAAAGATCCCAATCCAAAAGAGAAGTTCCTCCAAGGGGACACCCTGGGAATTTTGCTCAACCGGGCGGGAGGATACCGGGAAGCCGCCCTCCGGCTGGAGGGGCACACCCTGTCCTCCGTCCAATACCTGGGCGCTCCTGCAGAGAAACTCCGGCTGCCCCAACAGGAGGAGGCGGGAGAGGTCCTCGAACTCTCCCCAAAACCGGAACCGCCCCAGCCGGCCGATACCAGCGCCCTTGCCTTTCAATGGGTGGAATCCCACTGGGAGGAGCTGGACGCCCTGTGCAACGAGTGCATCGCCCAGGGGCAGGATTTTCTCCTGATTTCCGGGGGTGAGCTTCCGGAGCCGGCCGCATGGCCTGCCCTGTGCAAGGAGCTTTGCTCCTGGGGGCTGAGCTGTACGCTGAGAGAGGACGGCGTCCAAATCAATTTCAAGCGGGAGGACCGCAGAAAGGAATGATGGGTATGGCAACCCCGAACTTGTTTCATTTCGACAGGCCGCTGCCGCCGCCTTTCGACAAGCTGCCCAACAAGAAAGTAAAAGGGGCGGCGTCTCACTACGGCGGGACCGAAGCCACCTTGTGCGCCCCGGTGATCAAGGCGGTACACGCCTTTTGCGGCTGCAGGGCCGGAGAGCCCGGAGCCGTGGGGAGTGTTACCCCCGACACCTTCGTGGCGGAGTACAAGTCCTCCGCAGGGCCGGAGACCTACCACCTGGTGGTGTACGATTCCTCCACCGGGGGCTTTTTTGCCAGCGTCTATGACAAAAACACCGAACTGTTGGAGCAGTACTGCGCCCACGCCAACGCCCGGGATGGGGCGGCCCTCTTTTTCGCCATGATGCCCCTCCTGCTGAAGGACCAGGAGTTTCAAGAGAACTTTTTCGCTTATGAGGAGCAGTTGCAAAAGGGGTATCCTGATTTGAGTGAGGCCACCCACCGAATGGCAGTCTTGTGCGACAACGTGTACCGCCGGGTCCGGGATTCCACCTGCCCGGCCCATGTCCCCGTGCGGATCGACAAGTCCGGCAACCTGATGCGGGTCACCCGGACCCAGCTGGATTCCGGGACGTACTGGCCTGCCACGGTGACAGCCGGGGAATTCACCATCTTCTCCCAGAAGGGACACAGGGAACCGCCGGGAGCAAAAGCCATTCCCCACGGGGAATTGGTGGGACAATACGTCTTGACCCCCGGCCGGGACCTGTCTCCCCGGGAAAAAGCCCTGGTGCCCACTTTGCCGGAGTGGTATCAAATCCCCCCGGAGGTGGTGGACATCTGCAAGCACGCCAAGCTCACCACGGGCAAGCCCACCCAAATGCGGAACTTCCTGCTCCGCGGCCCTGCCGGCACCGGCAAGACCATGGGGGCCAAGGCCATTGCAGCCGGGCTGGGCCTGCCCTATGTGAAGTACACCTGCTCCGCCGAGACGGAGATCTACGACTTTGTGGGCACGGTGTTTCCCAACACCAATCAGGAATCCGGCGGCAGCGCCCAGCTGGACCAGGAGCGGGAACAGCTCCAGGCCATGGGCGGCATCACCTATGAGAACGTCAGCCGGCTGCTGGAGCTTCCCGGCCTGGAGGACATGGAGTACGATCCGGCAGGGGTGTATCGTGCCCTCACCGGGGAGGAAAACCAAAACGCCACCACCCAGGACTGCATGAAACTGGCGCTGGAGCAGGTCACCGATAAGGTGCGCCAACTCAGCGCCCCCTCGGAAGGCGCCCCTGCCTACACCTATGTGGAGACGGATTTCATCCGGGCCTTAAAGAACGGCTATCTGGTGGAGATCCAGGAGCCTTCCACCATCTTGCAGCCCGGCGTGCTGGTGGGGCTCAACTCCCTGCTGGAACAGGGCGGCGCCATCACCTTGCCCACCGGGAAGGTGATCCACCGCCACCCGGACGCTGTGGTGGTGGTCACCACCAACATCAGCTACGAGGGCTGCCGGGGCATCAACCAAAGCGTTCTGGACCGCATGAGCCTGATCAAGGACATGGAGCTTCCCACTCCGGAGGTCATGGCCCAGCGGGCCATGGCGGTCACCGGCGCCGCGGACGAGTGCCAAGTTGCTCAGATGGTTCAGGTGGTAAGCGGGCTGGCGGAGTTCTGCCGGAAAAACGGCATCACCGACGGCTCCGTGGGAATGCGGGGCCTCATCGACTGGATCGCCAGCGCCCAGATTTCCGGCGACCCCTACACCTCCGCTCTGGACACGGTGATCTCCAAAGCCGCCGTGGACGAGGAGGACCGGGAAGCATTGATCACCGCGGTGCTGGAACCGGTGTTCGCCCCCCGCCGGACGGCTTGAGGAGGTGGACCATGGCACGGGTAAATCACAAAAGGGTCAAGCAGCTGATCCAAGAGAAGCAGGGGAAGATCACCGACCAGGAGTTCTTCACCAGCCGGCTGCTGGCCATCCACCTGGAGGATCTGGCCGCCGCCCAGACAAGGCGGTACGGCGTCAACCGCCGGGTGCGGGTCTGCCTGGTTTGGCAGCCCGACAGAGACGACTTGGCCTTCACCGACAACCTGACCATCACGCTGAATCCGGGACATCCGGCCATCACCCAGTTTCCCACCCGGGGAGAGCGGTACCAGATGGTGTGCGGGCTGTTTGCCCACGAACTGGGCCACTGCCTGTACACGGATTTTCTGGCCCAGCAGACCTATCGGAACAGTCTGGCCAACGGCCGCTGGTATCCGAGCCCCCCGGAGCTCTATCGTATCCGGGACGTAAAAACAGAGCGGGAGCTCTGGGAGTACGCCCAAAAAGAACCGGAGAACCTGGTCCTGCTGGGCCGCGTGGCCCTTGGGATCGGCAACGTGCTGGAGGACGCCGTCGTGGAGAACAAAGTGTTGGAAGAATTTCCCGGCACTTTGGGCCAAGCCCTGGGCTTTGTCCGGGCGTGGCAGTGGCGGGAGATGCCCACGGTCACCCAGCTGAAGGAGCTGGAAGCCCTAGGGACTCCCATGTTTTACAGCCTTCTTCAGCTGTTCTTGTCCTATGGAAAGTATGGCGAGCTGAAATACGGCGAGGAACCCCTCAGCGAGGCGCACATCCAAACCATGTTTGAGCTGCTGCCCCTATTGGACCAGGACCTTCAGCTCTCTGACAGCCGGATGCGCTGGAACACCGTAAACCAGATCCTCATCTGCTGCTGGGAGCAAGTCCGGGATTACCTGGAAGCTCTCAAGGGTCTCTGGAAAGACTCCGGAAAACAGGGAACCGTCTTTGCCCAGTTTGAGGCGGAGCTTTCCGCCTTGGTGGGCAGTTCCGTCCGGGCGGAGGGCGACACGTCCCCCGTCGCGGCGGCGGAAGAAACGCCTTCTCTCCCTCAGCCGGGGAAACGGGAGGCCACCCGCGCGCTTGCCGCAGGGACATCAATCGCCCAGCCGGCCTCCGGCAAACAGGAGTCTGTCCCGGAGAAAACCGGGCCCAGGCCTTTGGCGGAAACCAATCAGGTATCGGAGCCTTTGGGCAGCGGCGCGACAGTCCGGGAGGACTACGTCCCGGAGCTTTCCAAAACCATGGAAAGGGAGATGGAACAGCTTTTGGAAAACATGGCGGAAATCACCGTGTGCCGGGAGCTGGAGCAGGACCGCCTGGGGGAACTGAATCGGGAGGCCAAACGCATCTCCTATGGAGACATCCACAAGGGGGTGTCTGTAAAAATCCACCGCATTGCGGCGGTACCGCCGGAAATGGTGGAACAGTATAACGCCATTGCCGGGCCTTTCCTGGCCATTTCCAAGCAGCTGCAAAAGAGCTTGCTCCGGCAGCTCCAGGACCGGCGCCGGGGCGGTAAACAGACCGGCCTGCTCATGGGCCGGCGGCTGGACGCCCACGCCCTGTACCGCAGGGACGGGAAGGTGTTTTGCAGGAACAAGCTGCCCCAGCAGCGGCCGGAGATGGCCGTTGCCCTGCTGCTGGACGAATCGGGTTCCATGTCCGGTAGCCGGGCGGCCTATGCCCGGGCATCCGCCATCATCCTGTACGACTTCTGCCAGGCGCTGGACATCCCCATTTTGGTGTACGGCCATTCTACCAAGGGTGAAAGCGTGGCGCTCTACGCTTACAGCGAGTTTGACGCCATTGACCAGAATGACCGGTACCGGCTGGTGGACATTTCCGCCAGAGGGAGCAACCGGGACGGAGCCGCCCTGCGTTTTGTGGCGGAGCGGCTGTGCAAGCGCCCCGAGGAGCTGAAGCTGCTGATTTTAGTCTCCGACGGGCAGCCCGCCCACACCGGCTATTTTGGCGCCGCCGCCGAGGAAGACCTGCGGGGCATCCATCAGGAGTACCGGCGCAAGGGCATTCACCTGGTGGCCGCCGCCATTGGGGAGGACAAGGAAGCCATAGAACGCATTTACGGCGATGCCTTTCTGGACATCACCGACTTACATCAATTGCCCGTGAAGCTGACCCAGGCGGTCAAAAACTTCTTGCGGGTATAACACAGAACGCTGCCCATCAAGGGCCGACACAATCCAGGATGGGCAGCGCAGACACGCCGCCCATTCTGTCTTTTTTGATAGAAAGGATGGTTTCTATGCACTTTTTAACCTTAGCTGCCGTAGAGATCCCTCCACAGGAGGAGAATCTTGTGGAAAACAAGTGGGTGGAAGAGCAGAAAAAGGAGCTGTTGGAAAAACTGGAGAAAAACGAGAAAAAGGATGTTTTTCTGCAGGTGATGCTCCAGCGGCTGAACCACCTCAGTACCCCCTTTTCCAGGACAGTGGATGCGGCTGTGGCAGAACAGCTGGAACCATTCAGCGTAAATACGGACGACCCCAACTGCCTGGAGTTTGTTGACCAGACCGAAGAGCTGGAACAGGAATATGAGGGAAGCATCGACTGTATCCGCCTCCCCCAAGGGAAGATTGTCCCACTATGCAGCGGCCCCTATCGTGACCGGTTTGCCATCCGGGATGGGAAAGTGGTGGAACGCAATGTGGGGCCTGCTCACCAGTTCCGCCGCACCAGGCGGGCCAAACGGATGCAGGCCCTTCCCTGCTATCTCTTTCGGAAGGTGTACAAGGATTTCCACCAATTCGCCGAGAAATGGGTCTTTGCCGAATGGCATGAGGAACAGCAGGCCTATGGGTTTTACAGCAACCCCAACGGCCAATGGGACTGGTATTCCATTGGAGGCCGGTGGCCTTGCCAGCTATTGGTGAAGGAATCCTGCGCCGAACATGACCCAGGCGAGGGGGTTTGCGGTGAGGAAAACTTCCCACAGCCCCCCGAGGGGTACAAATGGGCCAGCGCCGCCAGGATGAGGGACATCCAGTGGGAAGCCCTTCGCGAGTATTACCGCGCCCTTCTGGCGGAACAGTACGCCCAGCTGAAAGAGATCTTTCAAACGGGCGCGCTGCCCCAGGGGTTCTATGGCAAACTGGTAGAGGATGGGATCCGGCTTGGTGAAACGCTGGTATTCCGAAAAGGCGAAAGTCTGGAGGAATACCTGATCCGCACCGACCGGTTCCGCACCCGGAAATATCCCATGCCGGTGTGCAACTTTGTGGACCTGGACGGCAACTGGGAGGGGGAAGGCACCTTTGGATGGAACCCCTGTTCCCAGGATTGGGAAACCGCGTTGGACAACTTCCTCTCGGAGCTTTCCCCCGAGGACGTGCTGGTGGCCGTGGATTGTCATATTTAGGAAAATTCATGTTTCACGTCAAGCTTACCTCTCAAGCAGTAGAGCAGATTCAAGAAATCATCACCTATATTTCGCAGGATCTGCTGGAACATGAGGTTGCAAAGCGGTGGGCCGATGTTTTACAGAGAACTATAGAATCCTTAGATGAAATGCCAGCACCGGTTTCCACCGATTGACGAAGAACCTTGGTCCACCTATGGTATTCGGAGAATGCCCGTGAAAAAACTTCCTCGTTTATTATTGGATTGATGAAAAAGAAGAGCAGGTTTTCATGACAGCAGTCATTTATGGCCGAAGAGATCAACGAAGCGCCTTAGCAAATATGCCATTGCAATGATTGGATAACTCAGGGGGAACTCTTATCTCATAATCTGTGGTAAATTTCGCAGCAATGAAAAGCTATCGCCCTCTGAATTTCTTCGGAAAGTATGTGCGTTTGAGAAAGAGCCGGGTTGCCGGCTCTTTCTTTTTGTCCGCGGGCGGCGCTGCCTTGACTCCCACCGTTCCCTCTGTTATACTAGACCTGTAAGTTTCAAGGTTTGGCGGGAGCTGAACACAGTTTCATCGTAACAAAGTGTCATTTGCCCAGGGGCAGGTGGCACTTTTTTTGTTTCCAGCCAAATCGATCAGGCAAATGCCGGCTTTCCTTTCGGATGGCCGGCTTTTTTGTTTGCGGGGAATCCGCAGAAAGGAGTCAGTATGCAGACCTGTACCGACCAATTTTCCACCGTCTTTTCCCAGTTTGGGGAAATGCGGGACTATCACCGGCATCTGGAAGAAACCAGCCAGTGGCGCCGGTGCCCTGTCCGGGATTTGATTGTGGAGCCCTTGGACAAATCTTCCGCCCTGGCCCAGGACCTGGTGGCCTTCGCTCCCGGCACCAGCCGGGAAGCTGTGGCCGACACAGTGCGGGGCCTGGGCCTGGCCCTGCGGGTGGACGGCAGCCTGTACCCTGTGCGGGACACCGCCTACCGCAGCCTTTTGGAGAGGGCCAAGCTGGCGGGCTCGGTGCTGCCGAAGCTCAGCCGGCCGAAATTGGCCCGCACCCTCAACGATTGCTTGCACGTCCACACCTCGGAGGCCTTGGTGCTTATCCGGGATGAGAAGGTGACGGCAGCCCACTCCGGGGAACCGGAGGACTATGCCGTGCTGCCCATGGACCAGCTGCTCAGCGCCCTGCAGGATAAATTGGACGCCCGGTTCCCTGGGAACCAGTTCTCATGGGGCTACCGGGATCACTCCCTGACCAGCGCTGTCTGGACGCTGTCCCGGCAGCGGAAAGAACTGCTGGAAACCTACCAGAGGGAACTTTCCCTGCGGGGCGCGGGGGCCAAACGGATCCAGTGGACCCCTGCCCTGCGCTTTCTCACCTCAGACATTGGAATCTCTTCCGCCAAGGTGTTCGCCCTGCTGGAAGGGGGCAAGTGCCTCATCCACATCGGCAGCTGCGTGGCAGTAGACCACCGGCACAAAGCGACGGTGGAGGACTTCCAGCAATCTTTGGACCAGCTGTTCGCCGGGTTTCAGGATTCCGTGGACCGTTTGCGGCAGCTGTTGGGCATCACCCTGGAATACCCGGTCAACGCCATGACCCGGGTGTGCAAAAAACTGCGGATGCCCAAGAAGGCGGCGCTGGAAGCCATCCACCAATTTGAGCAGACCTATGGAGGCGGTCCCGCCACGGCCCACGATGTGTTCCTGGCCATGGAAGAGATTCCCTTCCTGCTCCGGGTGGACCACACGCCGGAGACCCGGCTTTTCGCCGTGGAGGAACATTTGGCCAGGGCGCTCACCCTCAAGTGGGAGGACTACGACCTGGCGAAGGGGGTGGAGTACTGATGACAAAACCCATCATCCTCTGCGACTGCGCCGGCATGACCAACGACCGCTGGCTGGAGTGCCGCGCCCACGGTCCCCTGGGGGACATCCCCTACACCGTGGGCGGCAGCGACGTGGCAGCGATCTTTGGCCTGTCCCCCTGGACCACGCCCCTGGAACTGTGGCTCATCAAGAAGGGACGGAGGAAAGCTCCCCTGAAGAGGAACGAGGACCAGCTGGAAATGGGCCACCTGTTGGAGCCCATCGCCGCCTACTGGTACCAGAAGAAAACGGGAAACCCGGTGGAGGACGACACACACCTGTATCAGCACCCGGACCACCCCTACGCCCTGGCCAACATCGACCGGCGGTATACCCGCCGGGAAGATGGGGAACCGGGCATTCTGGAGTGCAAAAGTTGCACCTACCACAAGGCGGAGGATTGGGCGGAGGACGCCATCCCCCTTTACTATGAGCTGCAGCTGCGGTTTTATCTGGCAGTGCTGGATGTGGAGTATGGGGCGTTCTCCTGTATCTGGGGCAACAACCCGGAAACCGACCTGGCCATGCCGGAGATCCTCCGGGACAAGGCCAAAGAGGACATGATCTTCGACCGGCTGGACCGGTGGATCTGGAGCCTGGAACACGACAAGCCCCCCACCATGGAGGATGTAAAGCCCAAGCTGGCTCTGGAGTCCCTGGCGCGGATCTACGGCGCCAGCCTGCCGGGGCTGCCCACGGTGGAGTTCTCCCCCAAGTACGAGCGCTCCCTGCGGCGGATTGCCCAGCTACAGGAAAAAATCGCCGCCTGCGGCCAGGAGATCAAAACATACGAAAAGGAGGTAGAGGCGCACAGTGTGCGGATCGCCGAAGTCCTGAAGGAGCATGAACACGGGGTGCTGGTCACCGCCAAGGACAAGCTCCTCATCGACTTTGTCACCAGAAAGACGAGACGGCCGGATTCCAAGGCGCTCAAGGAAAAGTACCCTGCTGTGTACGGCGAGGTGCTGAAGGTTTCCGAGAGCCGCAAGGTGAAGGTCCGTGTGGAACCGGCCTGAGCCGGAGAAAGGAGAACCATTTGCTGTGCAGATTTAAACGGCTCATTTACCCGAAGACCCCGCCGGCGGAGGACAGCGGTTACCGCATCGTCCTGTACCAGCCCTGCGAGACTGTCCGGGACGCCGCCGGGCATCTGGTAACGGAAGTGAAGGCGGTGGGGTTTTTCCTCCCCACCGGGGAGAATCGCTCCTACGAGCTGAAAGGCCGCTGGGGCCGGGACAGCAAATACGGCGTCCAGTTTGAGGTGGAGGACTACCGGGAGGTGGTCGCCCCCACCAAGGAGGGGATCGTCGGGTACCTGTCCTCCGGGCAGATCAAGGGCATCGGCCCCAAGACGGCGGAAAAGATCTTCTCCGCCTTTGGTGCCGCCACCCTCCACGTATTGGACGAGGAGCCGGAGCGGCTGCTGGCCATTCCCGGCATCAGCAAGGAAAAGCTGGAAGCCATCAAAAAATCCCTTGTCCAATCCAGGATTTTTCGGGAGGCAACGGCAATCCTCTCCCCTTTTGCCATATCTTCCACCCGGATTGCGAAACTGTGCAATGCCTTTGGAGAGGAAACCGTCCACATCCTGCGTCATCATCCCTACCGCCTTTGCGGCATAGAAGAAGTGGATTTTTCCCTGGCTGACCAGATCGCTCAGGCGGGGAATCTGGACCCTGGTTCTACGGAGCGGGTGGACGCGGGCATGGCGTATGTCCTCTCCCGGGCGGAAAAAACGGGAAACCTCTGCTTGGAAAAGCATGAGTTCTTGTACCAGGTCCGGGAGCTTCTTGGAAAACGGCGGTTTTCTCTTCCCGCGCTTGCGGAAAGAGCCGCGGAGCTGGTGAAAAACCGCCAGCTTTTCTCCTTCCACAAATGGGTCTACCTTTGGCGGACCGGCTGTGTGGAAGGGGCCCTTGCCCGGGCGGTCGCGGAGAAACTGCTCCATCAAGGCCCGGCGCAGCCCTCCTTCTGGAGGGAAGAACTCCTTCAGGTGGAGGCGGAACTGGGGATGACCCTCAACGACCAGCAGCGCAAGGCAGTACTCACCGCTGTGAGCAGCCCGCTGACCATCCTGACGGGAGGGCCCGGAACCGGCAAGACCATGACCCAAAAGGCGCTGGTATCCCTGTACCACAGGGTGTATCCCGGCAAAACGGTGGCCTGCTGCGCCCCCACAGGCCGGGCAGCCCGCCGGATGGAGGAATCCACCGGCGTGAAGGCCGCTACCATCCACAAAGCCTTGAAGCTGTTGGCCGGAGAGGACGGAGTCTTTTCGGAACCGGAACCCCTGGACGCCGATTTGGTTTTGGTGGACGAGGTGTCTATGCTGGACGTCTATCTGGCGGAAAGCCTGTTTCGGGCCTTAAAACCTGGCTGCCAGCTGGTGCTGGTGGGCGACGCCGATCAGCTTCCCAGCGTGGGGCCGGGGGCTGTTTTGCGGGAGCTTCTTTCCTGCGGCCAGATCCCTGTGGTGCGCCTGACCAAGATCTACCGGCAGAGCGCGGACAGCCCCATCCCCATCAACGCCGCCCTGATCCGGGCAGGCAACCTGCACCTGGAGTACGGCAAGGATTTTCAGTTTGTGGAATGCGCCGACATGGCGTGTTCCGCCGGCATGATGGAAGAACTCTACCTGCGGGAAGCAGGCCGTTTCGGCGTGGACAACGTGGCGCTGCTGTCCCCTTTTCGGAAAAAGACAGAGACGGGAGTAAACGCCTTAAACCCTAAGCTGCGGGAATGGATCAACCCCAAGGCGCCGGACAAGCCGGAAATCTCCCACGGGAAACGGCTGTTCCGCCTGGGGGACAAGGTGATGCAGGTGCGCAACTTCCAGGACATCAGCAACGGGGACATCGGGTATGTCGCCGCTGTGGAAAACCGGGAAGACGGCCCTGTCCTGAAGGTGGACTTTGGGGAGGACCGGGTCATGGAGTACGACGGCTCCCAGCTGGACCTGCTGGACCTGGCCTACGCCACCACCATTCACAAAAGTCAGGGTTCCGAGTACGACTCGGTGATCATCAGCGTCCAGTGCGCCCACTCGGTCATGCTCAACCGGCCTCTGCTCTACACCGCCGTCACCCGGGCGAAAAAACGGGTGATCCTGGTGGGGGAGCGGAAGGCCCTGTGCGCGGCCATCCGCCGGACGGATACGGAACACCGAAACACCCAGCTGGCCCGGAGGATTCTGGACCAGCTGGAGCAGCTGCGAGAGGAGTAAGAAGCATGGCAACTTATCTGGAAAACTACGTCAACCGAAAGCTCAGCCTGGACCCCCTGCTGCAGGCGGGGAAAATGACCCTCCAGGAAACCATGGTCTATCAGGAGCTATTGTACCGCATCCAGGTGCTGGAAACCTGCCAGATGCTGTGCAAGACCGCCCCGGTCACAACGGATACCCGGGCGCTGCTGGGCCACTACCAGCTGGTGGACGCCGTTCTCTTCTGCGCCGGAAAGGAACACGCCTTTGGCGTCCCTGTCCGGGAAGAGGGCAAAGCCCGGCGGAAAGCTGCCGGCGAAAACCTGAATAAAATCGCCGCGGACTGCCGCAAGCGCTTTTCCAGCTTCCGGGCGAAAACCCCGGAGCAGTACCGGCAAAGTGTTTCCGCCATGGTCAGCACGGTTTTAGTGGCCTGGGTACAGCTGCGCAACACCTACGTTCCCATCGGAGGGGAGGAAAACAGGCAATGAGCAAGGAGGAACAGCTTCGAAAGCTCTGGGAGATCCACCAGGTGGAGGGCTTTGACCCTGCCGCCTTCGCGGTGGAGTACACCGACATGAACACCGGGGAGCAGCGCAAACGCCTTCCCGTGATGATTCAAATGGCTTGGTTCCGGTTAAAGTATCCGGAAGGCCGCATCGCGGTGGAGGTGACCTCCGCCAAGGACAGCTTTGTGGCAAAGGCCCGGGTCTATCCCAGCTACAAGGACGGCCCGGAGTGCTACCTGGCGGAGGCCACCGCCTCCCGCGGTCCAGACCCGGCCCACCCTACGGTTTCCCCCAGGGAGTGGGCCCAGACCGCGGCGGTGGGCGTTGCCCTGCGCAACGCGGGCTTTGGCCTGCAGCTTGGGGCCGTGGGAGAGGATTTTTCCCAGAACGCCCCGGATGAGCTGCCGCCCCAGGAGGAGACTCCTGCCAAGCCTGCCGGAAAGAAAGAGCCCGGCCCCGAGGAACAGCTGCGGCAAGCCATGAACACCCCCTGCCCCATTGGCAAGTACAGGGGGAAAACCCTGGGGGATATGCTCACCCTGGACCCCGGGGCCATCGCCTGGGTGACCAAAAAGTTCCCGGAAAGCACACCGATTGGAGCGGCAGCCAAACTGCTTTGCGACTATGCCCTGGAGCAGACTGCACCTTGTGCAGGCTGACTCCTGAGCAGGCTGCGTCCTGATTTTAGGGCTAGGCCCGGAAAGGAGGAAGTATGGAACGGTTCCACATGGTGGACATCATCCCAATGCTGGGGCTGCCCATCCCTCCTGCCGGGAAGAGCAGCTATAACATCCCCTGCCCTTGCTGCGATGACAAGCCCAAGGGGAAACACTTGAACATCAACCTGCGCAAGGACGTGTTCCGGTGCCCCCGGTGCGGGTTTGCCGGCGGCGTTCTGGACCTGTATGCCCATTACGCGAGAATCCCCCGGGAGAATGCCCTGAAGGAGCTTCTCTCCCGCAGAGGAATCGCGGGGGCTTCCCGGCGGCCTGCTTTGCCGGAGGTGGAGGAAAATCCCCTCACCGGCCGGGAAGAGCGCCACGCCACCTACACGGCCCTGCTGTCCCACCTGAGTTTGGCTTCGGACCACCGGGAAAACCTGCTCAGTCGAGGGTTCTCCCCGGAAGAGATCCGCCGGTTGGGATACCGGACCACCCCGGTGGTGGGCGGCGCCCTGCTTGCCCGCCAGCTGCGGGAGGAGGGCTGCTACCTGGCCGGGGTTCCGGGCTTTTTCCAAAAGGAGGGAAAGTGGACCGTGCGTTTCCCGGGCAGGGGGATTCTCATCCCTGTGCGGGACATGGCCGGACACATCCAGGGCCTGCAGGTCCGCTTGGACAACGCGGAGAAGCGGAAGTTCCGCTGGGTTTCCAGTGCGGGCTTTCCAGAGGGCTGCGGCGCGAAAACCTGGGTCCACCTGGCCGGAGAGCCCCGGCCGTTGGTCCTGCTGACAGAGGGGCCCATGAAGGCCGATGTGATCCACTTCCTCACAGGGCAGACCGTGGCGGCGGTGGCAGGGGTGAACTCCCTGTCCCAGCTGCAGCCCCTTCTGGAGGAGCTGAACGCCGCAGGGATGGAGAAGGTCATGACCGCCTTTGACATGGACTACCTTTGCAACCCTCACGTCAAGGGCGGCTACGAACAGTTGACCGCCCTGCTGAAGAAACTGGGGATTTCCTTTGGCACCTATCTGTGGGATCCCCGGTACAAGGGGTTGGACGACTACATCTGGGGCTGCCTGTGCGGCCCGAAGTGAGGAAAGAGACGGAGCGATCCGTCTCTTTTTTCTCTGGGAAGAAGCCAATCCCGCTGCAAAAAATGCGCTTTCCCTGTGAAAAAAATACCCATAGAACGCAAAATACGTTTAGGAGGCAACCATTATGCTGATCGCCATTGACCACGGCAACTACGCCATCAAAACCACCCACACCGCCTTTCTTTCGGGCCTGACCGAGAGCAAGGTGAAACCGCCTCTCTCAGAGGAAGTGCTGGAATACGCCGGCAGCTTCTGGACCCTTTCCGGAAAGCGCGTCCCCTATATGCGGGACAAAACTCAGGATGACCGGTACTTTGTGCTGACCTTGTTCGCCATTGCCCGGGAACTGGAGTGCCGGAAAGCCTGGGCGCCCTTTGTCCAGGCAGATCTGGCGGTGGGCCTGCCCCCGGAGCATTACGGAATGCTGCGGGAGAAGTTTTCCCAGTACTTCCAGCGGGGCGTTGTGAAGTTTTCCTATCAGGACAGATCCCTGACCCTGGAAATCCGCCGGGTGCTGGTCTATCCCCAGGCGTATGCCGCGGTAGTCCCCCTGAGCGGGGAGATTTTGCCCCTGTCCCGGGTCTTCGTCATCGACATCGGCGGTTTTACCACCGATGTGCTGCTGCTGCGAAACGGCAAGCCCGACCTGCAGTTCTGCCGCAGCCTGGAGAGCGGGGTCATCACCATGGACAACGAAATCATCGGGAAGATCAACGCCCAGTACGATTTGATGATCGACGATGAACACATCAGCGCCGTGCTGCTGCACAAGGAGACGCTCCTGCCCCAGCAGGTGCGCCAGGCCATCCAGAAGGCCGCCCAATCCCACGCCAAGGGGATCCTGGACAAGCTCCGGGAGCTGGGGGTGGATTTGCGCACGAACCCGGCTGTTTTCATCGGCGGTGGCAGCGCTTTGTTCCGCCCCCTGCTGGAGGGCTCCCCGATGGTGGCCCAGGCCCGGTTTGTGGAAGATCCCAAGGCAAACGCCCTGGGGTACGAACTGCTGGCATCCCACCAGCTGCGGCTGTGAGACGCCAGGGGGTCTACCGGTTTTCCCTGCAATTCCCAGGGGACACGGAGGAACGGGTCCGGGCCGGGGAACTGCTGGAAAGACTGGGAAACCGAAAAAGCGCGGTGGTGGTAGCCGCCCTCAACCAGTACCTGGACCAGCACCCCCAGCTGGAATCCCCTGCAGCCAAGGTGAAGATCCAAACCCAGGCTGCCGTGAGCCGGGAACAGCTGGAACAGCTGGTGCGGGAGATCCTGGAAGAACGCATGGCCGCCCTGCCCCAGGCCGGGCCATCTCCCGAAGAGGAGGACCCTGGCATTTCCCAGATGTTGGAGAACCTGGACGCCTTTCTGTGAGGGGCATATTCCCTGAAAAAACGGGAAAAACAAAAGTATAAATAGGATTGCCAAACCTACGCTTTCTTTTCACTCCGCCTTGATTGGTCTACAATAAAATTGAAATCAAGGGGAGGGTGCAATGGACTATCAGAAACTGGGAAAGAGAATTCGGAGCCTGCGGGCCCAGGAAGAGATGACCCAGGACCAACTGGGCGAGGCTGCGGGGTACACTGGCACCCATATCGGCCAGATTGAAAATGCCCGTACCGTCCCCAGCTTGGAGGCTGTGGTGAATATTTCCAATGCTTTGCACGCCACGCCGGATGAGTTGTTGATGGATTCTCTGGAATCGGCGGAACTGGTCTATATGCACCAAATTGAGAAGCGATTGGCGAACATGGATCTCCGGACCCGCATTGTGGCCTGTGAGATGCTGGAAAAGATGATGGACATCATCGAAATGTCAGAGCAAAAATAACGCGGGTTGTCCTTGTCCCGCCCCTTGAAAAGCCCGCATTCGCTTTGAGTGCGGGCTTTTTCTTTGGAGGTCCCTTATGAGACTAGCTTTTGGCAAACACTAGGGATGTCTTCGCCAGGGAAGCCGCTTGAAAACAAGCGAATTTCCCATTCAGAGCGGCGCCCAGTTTGCGCAGTATATGAATTATCATATACTGATATTTATACTGATATTTGTGAAAAACGGCTGTGTTGCGTATTACAACGCAGCCGTTTTTTCTGCCCCTGGAAAGGGGGTGGTTCCCATGGGCGTATCACTGGCCCGATAAGAGAGCCCAGTATCCCACCCCTATTTTATTTTCCATGCCATCTTGGCATGTCATCCCCCTTGCTGGGATGGCATGGCCAGGAGGCATGACAAATGAAATCATCCCATGACCCATTGCGCGGGCGCCTTGTTCGCTATTTGATGATCGCCGCAAAATATGGCCGGCTCAACTATTTGAGCAAGCGGAAGGCTGCGCCAAAAACCTGTTCGCTGGATTCTTTCCCTTCACAGGGAGAACCCTCTGCCTGGGAGGAAGACCCGCTCTGCATCGTGATTCAGCGGGAAACCATGGCCCGAGCTTTTGGCGCGTTATCCGCCCTAGAGCGGGAGACCCTGGAGCTGCTTCTGGTCCAGGGGTTAACACCGAAAGAAACCGCGGAACGGATGAAATGTTCCGTCGCGCAGGTTTATCAGAGAAAATCCCGGGCGCTGAAACACCTGCGGGAAAAGATGGGAGGAGCCAAATGAATCAGCAAGAATTTCGGGAAATCGTAGAAAAAGCCGTGAGCGGGGATAAAGACGCCACCGCGCAGCTTCTGTTCCAATGTAAGCCGATCATTGACCATTACAGCCGGGTGAATGGCCGGCCGGATGAGGACTGCCGGCAGGAGGTCCTGCTGTATTTGATTCAGGCAATTCGAAAGTTTCGCCTGTGAACCTGAGGTCGCCAGGGTTGTAAAACCCGCCGGATTCTGTTATACTTAAACTCGTAAAGTATCCCCACTGTTTCCGCAGTGACAGTCTCCGGTTACAAAGCGTCAGAGAGCTTCGGCTTTCTGGCGCTTTTCTTGTTTCGGAGAAAAATTTTTTCAGGAGGTGGCAGAAATGTCCGTATTTTTCATTCTTATCTATTAGAAGGCATCCCCCTTCGCGCACCTTGAAAACTTCATAAGAACCCGCCACATCCCTGGCTGGACAGCGCGCCCTCTCGAAAGGGCGGACAAATCGTGGGCGGCGCCCACGGGACGCCGTGACCCAGCTGGTTACAATGGTACTTCCGCCTTGGACGCATCACCGCATCGGGCGGCCCGGCATCAGCATGCGGGGAGAGAGGATCACTCTATGGCTGGTCAGCTACCGGCAGCGGGAATCTAAATGGAATACAACATCATTTCGGATTGATTACTGGTTTCGGCTATAATATAATGGAACTGCTATTGCACACGCTGGATTCCTCAATCGTCCGATGAAAGAAGGGAGGTAATTGCAATCGGACGGTTCCACTTAGACAACAATCCGCCAGAAGCCAAAAGAACCTATACGGTAGCCGAGATTATAGAAATCCTTGGAGTCAGCCGAAAAAAAGCTTACGAGTTGTGTCATTCCGGGGCTTTTAAGGTTGTCTATATTGGCAGAAGTATCCGTATTTCGAAAAGTTCTTTTGACGCATGGCTGGATTCTGAATTTTCCAACACGGAGGAATAACAGCGAATGAAAAAGAAATCATACGATACATCCCTCATTCTTTGCCAGGAAGGAGGGAGACAGTGATGGCCAGTATCATCTCTAGGAATGGAAAGTACGCCGTGATTCATTATGAAGGTGATGACCGGCACCAAGTTATGAAATCTGGGTTGACGAAGGCCCAAGCTGAAAAATTAAAGGCTAAGAAAGACGCTGAAGAAAAGAGGTGGCGTGAACAAAAGAAAGCGCAGCAAAAACTTGCTGCAGCAGAAGCTTTGCAGTTTGCTGCCCCTCAAGAAGCTCCTTTTTCCAATGTTACACTGGCTGAGTTTATGGAAGAGTTTATCACCCAGTATGGTTCTAAACATTGGGGAGCCGCCTATTATGCAAGTGCGAAGGCTTTGATGAACAACTATGTGTATCCCTACTTTGGACAACACAAAATCACAAACATCACCACAAAGATGATTGACGATTTTTATACCCTTTTGGTGACGAAAGTGGAGCTGGTGGGAAAAGGCAAGGGAAAAAGGCGAACGGGAAAAGAGAAAAAATATGTGACTCCCTCTCTGGTATCGGACATTCACAAAATTCTCCGGACGGCATTTAACCAGGCAAGGAGGTGGAGATATATCAAACAGAACCCTTTCCTGGACGCGGATTTGCCGGAGTACAAAGAAAAGGAACGTCCGGCTTTCTCTCCGGAAGAATTTGAGAAGATTTTGGAATACACAGACGACCCTGGGGATTATCAGCGCTTTACTCTGCATCTTGCCCTGTGCATTCAGTACTACTGCACAACCCGCGGCGGGGAAATTGGGGCGCTCCAATGGGAAGACTACGACCCCGAGAAAAGGACTCTGCATATCTATAAGGCTCTTGCCCGGATTGACAAGGCAAACCTGGATTTGCCCAAACTGAAGGTTTACTATACTTTCCCAGTGCTGAATCCATATAACCGGACAAAAGTTGTGCTGAAGGCGCCGAAAACAGAGGCCACGGCCCGTTACTGCGTGCTCAACCACCTGATGATGGAAAAGCTGGATTGGATGAAGAGCCTTCAGGAAAAAATGGTGGAAGAAGTATTTGGAACAGACTATCAAGACAACCGGCTGATTGTGTGCCAACCTAATGGCCGGCCCATGATGCCGGAGCAGCTCAACACAAAATTCAAGGAAGTGATCGTTGAGATGCGGGAAAGTGGTTACCAATTTACCAGCGTAGCAGAAGACAGACTGGATGATGTGGTCTTCCACAGTGTCCGAGCAGCCAGCGCCACAAAGAAGATGCAGGTGTCAAAAGGCAATATCAAAGCGGTTATGCGAGCAGGAGGCTGGGCCGAGCCGGACATGGTAATCCGGTATGCAAAGACTTATGACCAGGATCAGGCCCTGATTGCGGAACAGATGGAAAAAGATGCTCACAAGGAGGGAAACACCGGAGCATCCCAGGAAACAGAAGAACTACTCCAGAAGATTTTGGAGCATCCAGAGGTTCTCAGCCAGCTGATCCAGGCCCTAAAACCTTAGCCGAAATGATCAAAGCTAAGGTTAAAAACCTTAGCTTTGGGGGGTTAAGTTAACATAACAACAAAAAACACCCCCAAAAACCTTAGCCGAAATCAGGCCAAATGAGACCGACAGAGATTTTGGGACCCATGAAAAAGCCAGGTAGAATGGGGGTTTTCGCCAACAAAAAAACCTCCCGGCCGAAGCTGGGAGGTTTTGGAGCGGGCGAAGGGAATCGAACCCTCGTATTCAGCTTGGGAAGCTGATGTTCTACCATTGAACTACGCCCGCAAATCAATTTTTGAATGCTTGCTTATTATACCGCCCCGGAAGGAAAAAGTCAATGAGGGAAATGAAATTTTCCACGGGGACGGATGCGGGGCGCTCTCGTGAAGATAGTTCACGATAAAGCGCAAATTGTGTCGAAGCGCTGGCTTTTTTGTCGAAGCTATTATATAATACATATTGCGCTTTGAAAGCGTCCTTTGTGTGGAACGGTTGTTTCCCGCAAAACAGGGCATGCTGGAAGAGAAGGCCGCCGGAAGGCGTCTTCGAAAAAAGGAGAAGTGAGAGTAGGTTTCCATGGCGAAAGGTTTTGGCGGCACAAATAGCTTCTTAGCGGAGCGTCTGCGGCAGGCCCGCCTGCAGGCAGGGTACTCTCAGCAGAACATTGCGGACGCCCTCAACGTAAACCGCGCCACTTACACCTACTACGAAACCGGCAAGACTTCTCCCGACCCTGTCACCTTGGGGAAAATCGCCCGCATCTGCGGGGCGCCCATTGAGTTCTTCTTTGAAGAGGAAGACACTCCCAACAGGCCCCTGTTCCTTACGGACAGAGAGCGCTGCCCCAAGAAGCCCTTTCCCAACCCCAACAAGATTGGGGAGCTCACCCCAGACGAAAAAAAGCTCATTGCTTTGTTGCGCACGTCGCAGACAGTTTCTGCCAGTGAAACCGCGAATTGGGTGATAGCGCAGCGGGAGTCCCGCAACGACAGGTGAGAAAAATTTTTCCGGTTCGACAAAATCCCCTTCCCTTCGCGGCCAAAACCTGGTATACTAGGGTACGCCGCTTGCAAATGGCGGTTTTGTTTTTCAAAAGGTGATAACCGCTTCCGCGGTTCTCATACATATTTGCGCTCGTAGCTCAGCTGGATAGAGTGACAGACTCCGACGGTTCAGGCCGATTCAGTTGAGACATCCCCCAAAAGCCAGTGTTTATCGGGTTTTGCGGGTTCGGCGGAACGTAATAATTCCGCCGTTGACTACTGTTTGACTACTATTTTTCAAAAAGGTGACTACCGCTCCTGCGGTTCTCATATATATTTGCGCTCGTAGCTCAGCTGGATAGAGTGACAGACTCCGACTCTGTAGGCCGCTGGTTCGAATCCAGTCGGGCGCACCAAACGGGAAGGTGAAAAAGATATTGAGGGCGAAACCTCTGTGTTTTCAATCCTTCCAAGGCTCGTAGATTGGAAAATCTACGAGCTTTTTTATCATTAAGCCCACAATCTTCACTCAGACAGGTATCGAACTTGCGCCTTGTCCTCGTTGAGTATGTTTTTGCCAAACCGGGATCCTTGAAACAGAATCTCGGCTTTTTTAATACAGAAACAACAGGCTGGCAAATAGAAGCAAAATTAGTACCATTCATCGACTGCATATCCATCACAGTGTTCAAAGAGGGTTTGACCAATTATAAACTTTTCCCTATTATGATACCAGCGAGCGAGGTGAAACCATGAGCTATACAATTATGGTGATTGATGACGAGCAGATGATTTTAGATATGCTCCGGGATCAATTTGAGATGGAACAGTATCAAGTAATCACCGCAAAAAGCGGCGAGGAGGCCCTGCAAAAGCTGACCCAGCAGCCGGATATTATTCTGCTGGACATCAATATGCCGGGGATGGATGGCCTTGAATTGTGCCGGGCAATCCGCGACCATGTGACCTGCCCCATCCTATTCTTAACCGCCCGGATTGAGGAGGCGGATCGTGTGGCTGGTCTGCGGGCCGGTGGTGATGATTACATTTTGAAGCCGTTCAGCCTGGCCGAACTGACTGCTCGGGTGGAGGCTCACCTGCGCAGAGAGAACCGTATCCAGCAAAAAATCAGTGTCCGGGGCTTTGGAGACATCGTGGTGGACTACGCTGCAAGGACTGTCTCCCAAAATGGCCAGCCCATAGAACTTTCCAAGGTGGAATTTGATATAGTGGAACTGCTTTCCCTTCACCCTGGACAAGTGTTCAGCCGGGAGACAATTTATGAACAAGTGCGGGGCTTTGACGGCACCGCTGACAATGCTGTGGTGAAGGAACACATCCGCCGCATCCGAAACAAGCTGGGGGCGCAGTATATTGAAACAGTCTGGGGGTGCGGCTATAAATGGGTAAAATAAAACACTGGCTTCGTTCCATGCCTCTCCGCCGGGCTTTCGTATCACTTGTCCTTGTCATGGCTGTGTTCGTGGCCGGTATTTCGGCAGCGACCATTTTTACCTGTGTCAATGTGCAAAATCACATCTTGGAAAGTGTGACGGACTATCAAGTATTGCCACCCCAAGAGACTGAGGATGAATATAACCTGGTGATTGCAGATGATGAACAGATTGTTCCGGGAGAAAATGGACAACTTGTGATTTTATCCACCGAGTATCAAATCGCCAACCTAAGCGATACACAGCGGGTCGCCTACTATGCGGCAAAAGCAGCCGTGATCCTGGTGCCGACCTTGCTTTTCGTGCTCGGTACAATCTTCTGCGCTTGGATATTCTATGCCATCAAACTGAAACAGCCGCTGTCGTTACTCTTACAGAGCGCCGACCGCATATCGCAAAGCGACCTGGATTTTTGTTTGGACTATCCAGCTTCGGATGAAATGGGCGAGCTTTGCAAGGCTATGGATACTATGCGCGCAGCCCTGCTAAAAAGTAATCAGGAGACTTGGTCCATGATGGAGGAACGGCGCAAACTCAGCGCCTCCATCGCCCATGACCTCCGTACCCCCATCACTGTGATGAAAGGATACACAGAATATCTCTCGCATAATGTCCCGCTTGGACGCATCAGCGAGGACAAACTGATGGACACGATCCATAATCTTTCTTTGGCAACAGATCGACTGGAACAGTACGCAAACCAAGTGCGCGAAATACAGGCGATGGACGCCATCCCAGTGAAGCCAACATCTTGCTCTTTGCAGAAATTTTTTGAGGAACAGGAGGACGAATACGCCGTTTTAGCGCAGCAGCACCAGCTTCAATTCTCTATGGATATTAGTGGGGTCCCGGATTTTCAGGTCATGCTGGATGGGACCTTGGTACATCGCATGATCGACAATGTGATTTCTAATGCCCTGCGCTTCGCCCGCCGTGAGATCACATTAAAGGCCGGGTGGCAAGAAGGTCTGCTTACAATTCAAGTACATGATGATGGGAAGGGCTTTTCAGAAGAATCCCTCCGCTCAGCCACAAGGCCGTTTTACAAAGAGAATACGGAAAATGACCACTTCGGGCTGGGCCTCTCTATCTGCAACACCCTTTGCCAGAAACAGGGTGGAACGCTCTCTCTGAGCAATCGCAACGGGGCCTGCGTGGAAATGCAGATACTAGCAGAAAAAATGGATGCCGATTGACCAATCGTAGACCTTTTCCCATTATGCTCTCCTTATCCTACCGATAAGGAGAGTATTTTTTATGCACAGATTTCTTTTTTTCTCTTTGGCGCTTGTATGTTTGCTGGCTGGGTGCAGCGCACCGCAGGCCAGCGACCCGGCCCCGGACGAATCAAACGACTTGGACGCCTATTTCGAGGAGGAGCCGGCAGACAATGAGATGGGCTCTGCGGAATTTGGCCTGCAAGACCCGATAGACACAGTTTATACCTACGATGGCAAGCCTTTGGAAATTCCCTTCTCCATAACTGGCGCATCTTCTGGAAAGACCACAGAGATCGGCGTACTCCTATTTGTGGATGGGGTGGCCCAGCCCTATTCCGCAGTCTATGAGGATGGTACGGAGCTTGAGGAAAGCTATATGCAGGTCTTTAACCTGGATTATGAACAGCAGGAGAATTTCGACATGGTATTCCAGCCCGTGACCGGCAAAACAGGAGAAACCGTCCCTGTTATGGCTGTCACCATTCTGGAGCCCAGTTTTATAGCAGAGGGACCCGATAATCCGCGTTATGGCTTCCACCACCAGGAATCTGCAACCACATCCCGCCAGATTTCTTTTGCAACAGACGCCCCCGCACAGACATTGGCAGCAGCCGGTACGGACTACAATGTGGTGGATCTGCCGCAGGACATATTAGATACTCTGGCCGCATGGGGGGCCACCGATAGCCTGGACACAACGGCCACCCTGTCTCTGGGTGTAGAAGATGGAAATTACATTCAGGCAGATGGGAAAACAGCGACAATCACTGTGCAGCTCTACGGCGGGCCGGAGGCGGAGTTCAATATCACTCTGTTTATCAACCATCAGCCTGTCCAACTCAATGGAGCGGACTATCTCTCTGTTCGGACGGTGAAAAACCAGATGGTGGAAGCCACATTCCAGATTGATACCTCTGCACTTGGCACGCTGAACACGGTCTATGCCATTGCCGTTACCCCGGAAGATGGGGAGCTTGAGATCAATAATCCAGTTAAGACAGCATCTGTACTTTTGGTCAACGGGGAGGTTTAACGAACATGAAAAGAATCAGTATTTTGCTTGCACTTGCACTCAGTCTTTCTCTGCTTTCCGCCTGCGGAGGCAACGAACCGGCGGCAAACACCGGAAATCCGTCCAGCGATCCCTCAGCGAACGCCCAACAGGTTCCTGACGAATCGGCGGAACAGGCAGCCGGCAGTGGGGTCAATTTTCTCTCACCGGAGTATGATTATTCTACCAATGAGTTGAAACTGACCGATTTATCTACCGGCGAAGTGACGGCTGCCTACGCTTTTGACGCCGCCCAAACACCTCTGTTGACAGACAAGACCAGCGGGGGAGCAATCGTCATGCTGTCCAGCCAGACAGCGGCGGATGTGCAGGACACCGGCGGGGTCACGGTGATCTCCGGCGATAGCTCTGCGGAGACACTGTATTACTGGCTGTTCGATCAGCACCTTAATTTAGTGAATGAATATGAATTAACGAATGAAACGTTGGTAATCGGGCTTTGGAGCTCTGTCTTTGCCGCTGCGCCGGATGGGAAATCTCTTGTATATGCGGAAGGTCCCAGCCTCTATCAATATACCTTTGACACGCAGGAACTGGCGGAAATCACTCCGGCAATGAGTGAAACTGTCTATTTTGAAGCAGTCGGATATAGTGACAGCGGAAATTATCTGGCCTTTTTCGGAAGTCTGGATGGGCAGGAAAATACCACGGCCTATGGCTCGATTGATCTGAGCAGTAGCACCGCCGCTGTTTTTACTGCCAAAGGCTTTTCTGGTTCCATGCTTTCTGTAAATGGAGAGTACGCCGCTATTTCCGATACAATTCTGCCCGCCAGCATGGGAGGCGCAAAGCAGACCGGTTCTGTCCTCTTTTTGGATTTGGCCCAGCAGCAGGGAAAAGCAATCAGCGTGGAGAGCGGAGATGAAAGCGGGATTGCCGCTGTATCCGCAGACGGCCAGTACATTGTGACCTGTGCGGGTGGGGACAGCCCAAGCGGCACTCTGCGGGCCTATCAGGTCAGCGATGGCACGAAAGTTGCGGATGAAACCTATACGATGGATGCAAACTGCAAGCCCTATGAAATTTGGGTCATCGGTCATTCCGCCTATGCAGCCCTGGGTACAGATGACGGCTATACCCTCTCACAAGCGGTAGACCTCCCGTGAGGAACACAAAATGAAACTGAAACTTGAAAACATTACAAAATTTTATGGAAAATATCCCGCTCTTCAAAATGTTTCTGCTACTCTGACAGAAGGTGTCTACGGCCTGCTGGGGCCAAACGGAGCCGGTAAAACAACGCTAATTAACATTTTAATTGGGATACTGCCTGCCAGTGGTGGCGTGATCTATCTGGATGGTGAAAACACCGTCCAGATGGGCGGGCGCTACTTCGACCGGATTGGCTATATGCCCCAGTACCCTCAGTTCTATGCAAATTTTACCGTACAGGAATTTTTGAACTATATGTGCCAAGTAAAAGGGGTAGCGAACGCAAAAGAGAGCATCGACGCGGCACTGGTTTTCGTCAATCTGGAGGAAAACCGCAGCAAGCGGATCGGGGCGCTGTCCGGTGGGATGCGACAGCGGCTGGGGATTGCCCAGGCTATCCTGAACGACCCCAAACTGCTGGTGCTGGACGAGCCGACGGCAGGCCTTGACCCAGGCGAGAGAATCCGTTTTCGCAATCTTATTTCCCGTTTAGCCAATGGCCGCATTATTCTCCTTGCAACACACATTGTCTCCGATGTGGAATATATCGCCAAAGAAATCCTCCTGCTTCGGAGGGGGACATTGGTCATGCAGGGAACGCCCCAGGAACTGGAACAGAGTATCCAGGGGAAGGTGTGGGAAGTGTCGGTCAACGAGGCGGATATGGCTCTGATGGTGGACACTTACTGCGTGAGCAATATCAAGCAGCAGGATGGCTCCTATCTGCTGCGCATCGTGGATGACGGGAAACCGCTCCGAGGCGCAAAGCCGGTATCCCCAAATCTGGACGACCTGTTTCTGCACACCTTTTTCCAGCCAAGCGAGGGACAAACATGAACTTTCTCTATTTGGAGGCCAGAAAAGGCATCCTGCGGCGCTATACACTGATTGCACTGGCGCTGTTCCTGTGCCTGAATACGGTCAAAATTATTGCAGACTATCACACCGGCGAGATACGGCCCGTTGCGGCCAATACAAGCGGAATGCAGGCAGGCTACGACACCATCTATGAGCGGATCAAAGGCCCCATTACAGAGGAAACCGTACGCTTCCTCACGTCAGAGTACCAGCGGTTGGACGCTTTGACGGCAGATGGAACATATAGCCGGGAGCCGCAGGAGGGGACTTACAGCGGCTATATCTTCGGCGACTACTATCTGCTCCACAGTTACTTCTATCCCCACATGGAGTACAGTGTCAAATATTCCTCTGATATGGAGGAAATTCTGGCCCAGGCGAAAGAAAATATGACTTTCTATCGAGAGAGCGGTAACACAGCGGGAGCGGCAGAAAATGCCTACATTCTCCATCACTATGCAGGCCGAACGATCCCTGCGTTTTATCTGTATGACGGCTGGGAAGCTCTGCTGTCCTATGACTTTTCCGATCTACTGATCCTGCTTTTACTCATTTTGGCGGTAGCGCCCGCATTCACCCGGGAGAAGGAAAACGGGATGACCTTGATTCTGTCCTCCTGCAAACGAGGCAGATGGCCTCTGCTTATTTCCAAATGCGGCGCTGGAGTGATATTTGCATGGATACTGACGATTCTGTTCGCCTTGTTAAACCTGCTGGTATTTGGGCTTTTGTGTGGCTTTGAAGGCTGGTCCAGCCCGCTCTATGCCATCGAGAGTTATCAGTATACGCCATTCTCCGGCTCCATTTTGCTGTTCTATGGGTTGATAAGCGGGTTGAAGGCCATCGGTTTCAGCGTGACAGCACTTTTGCTGATTTTCCTGTCCGCCTGTTTCCAAAAATCACTCTATCTCTGCCTGATAGGATTGGGGCTTGGCGTGGTATTAAACTACTGCACTGGTTGGGCGCTCTCCCCCGTGTGGTGGAAACAGGCCCTCTCCTGCATCAGCCCATTCACCTTGACCAGCGGCAGTAAACTGCTGGAAAGCCTGTCCGGGGTGAGCATCGGCGGGATATATCTGCTCCGACTTTTTGTGGTTCTGATCGTTCAAGCTGTAATCGCGTGTCTGCTGGTCATAGCAATCAGGAGGAAATCATGCTGCAAGTAGAATTAAAGAAGATATTATTTCATCATAAAGGGCTTTTGCTTCTTCTGATTGCTCTGGCGGCTTATGCAGTCTTTTGCGTCGGCAGCGGCTACGACAGCAGTTATGTGATTGATCGGAACGAAGATACCTACCTGACCTACATGGAACGCTGGCAAGGTGAGATAACAGAGGAAAAGGCGCAGGAGATGGAGGCGGAGTACGCAGAAGCCACCCGCTCCGATGATGGCAGGAAGGCCGCCTTTTTAACCATCTACAACCAGTATTACTACGCAAAAGAGGACCCCGCCCATCGTTTCCTGATGGATGAGCGAGGATGGGACACATTGCTGACCCGCGATGGCGTGAATGTAATCCTGTTACTATTTCTGCTGGCGCTCTGTGTTCCGGTGTTCTGCGGGGAGTACCAGTGCGGGATGGCGCAGATCCTCCGCTCTTGCAGAAATGGCCGAGGGCGGTTGGCTGGGATCAAATTATGCGTAATGGCGGCTCTGGCGGTTCTGGCGACGGTGCTGTTTCAGTTGGTGCAGTTTGTTGTTGTCGCCTTGTCGGTCGGCCTGGATGGAGCCTCCTATCCGCTGCAAAGCCTGTCCTTTTTTGAACATTCGCCCTACCTTATTTCCGTTGGGCAGGCGTATGGGATCGTAGTCTTATCCAGGTGCTTGGGGGCTGCTTGGTTTGCTATCCTGATTGCCCTTCTCTCCATCCTGTTCCGGCAGACGGTGCTGACTACATTTTCCGGCATCGCGGTTTCTATTCTGCCACATTTGATCGGCGGCAGCTTTCTCAAATATGTCCTTCCGCTCCCGGCGGGTCTGCTGGCGGGAACCGGCTATGTGTGGGGGACACTTACAGAAGTTGGATATGACGAGGACTGGAACTTGATTGATATAGTAACCTTTCCGGGTATCACGCCGGAGCAGTTTGGACTTTTGGCGATTCTGTCCTTGGCTATCGTCTGTCTGATGGTGTGGCTTTGTCTCAGGTTTTATGTCGGCAGGCGGAAGGCCATTTCTACTCGCCCTCTCCTGACAGCGGTATTGATACTCTGTATGACCGTTTCATTGAGTGGCTGCGGGCACAGCAATTCCAGTGAGATTACGCATGATTTTCTGGCCGATGCGTCCAAGGGAGAAAACAGGGCCTACACGGTAGAGCTTGATATGGTGGAGAACACAATCACCGCGACCAGCAAGGCCACAGGCGAGGCTATCCTGCTGACCCGTGATCCCTTTGGACAATCCGGGGCTATCTCCAGCATCTATGTTGACGAGGATGCCTGTTATTATGCCTCCAGCGGCGAGGTGGGGGATGGCTTTCAGATTTACCGAATCGATTTAAAGGATTTTTCCACACGGCTTTACTTCAGCACCGGCTCTGATAACACGGCAACCTTTTGGGGGCTGTTTGACCATGAACCGACGGTGGATGAACTGCTGGAAGATGTAGGCTCCATTACATCCTTTGTGGTAGATGGAAGTTATATCTATTATCTGCAAGGCGGGCGGCTCTATAAGGTATTCCGGTGGACAGGATGGGAAACAGTGGAGGTCGAAAACACAGCATAAATCCAAAGTATAAAGCTTTTAGATGATAAGGCTTTCTTTTAAAAATGATTTATATATTTTAGATTTTCTGGGGGACAAAATCACAAAAAATGGATATTGCTTTCTGTTGCGGTTATGCTATGACATCACTGTATACCCTCCACTGGAAACTGTCCCTCGGCACTTTACGATTTGCTATCGCAACCGCTGGATGGTATACGGGACGTATGAGATGGTCAGTTACGTCCTGCATGATTGGGGCGGCGCTACGTCCACCCTGCAGTATGCAAAGCAGAAAAGGAAGAAAATCATCTCCTTTCCAACAGGGGAAGGGAGATGATTAAACCATCTGTACTGCTATTTCTGCTTATACCCCCACCCTCCCCTGCATTTCCGCGCTGACCTCCCGCTTCTTCTGGTCAAAGGCATGAGTATAGATGTCCAGCGTGGTGGAAACTTGCGAATGCCCCAGCAGCCCGGACACCGTAGCCACATCCGCCCCGCCGGAGATCATCAAACTGGCCGCCGTGTGCCGCAGGCTGTGGACGTTCAAATCTAAGGGAAGTCCATGTTTCTTCAAAATCAATTTGAACCGCCAGGTGAAGGTACTGGGGGTCATGGGCAGATTTTCTCCATGGCGGCGGAAGATGTAGTCCTCCAGGGTCAGCTCTCTGCCCTCGTGCAGCTCCAACTCCCCCTGGCAGAAAGAACGGTACTCCTTCAGCAGGCTGGCCATCTCCAGGGAGAAGTAGACATACCGTTCCCCGGCGGATGTCTTTGGCTCCTTTACGATGATGTCCTCTCCCGTGACCTTCACCACGTTGCGGCAGATGTGGATGGACTTCTCGGAAAAGTCCACGTCCTTCCATTTCAGACCACAACACTCTCCACGGCGCATTCCTGTGGCGATGATAAGCTTGAAGTAGGTTTCGTACCTAATGCTCTCCTCCTCCAGCGCGGCGATTAGCTGCTTGGTGGTTTCCTCATCCGCCACATTGCGCTTCTGTTTCTTCTTGCCAGCGTATTTGTAGGTGCGCCAAGCCGGATTCTGCGACAAAAAACCGCCCTCCATGGCATCGGAGAGGATTCCACACAGGCAGGCGTGGACTCCCTCAACGGTGCTCTCGGAGAGCGGTTTTCCCGTCACAGAGTTCTTTTGCTTCCGCAAGGTTGCGTAGAGATTGCGGAAGTGCTCAGGCTTTAGTTCGGTGAGTTTGTAGCTGCCCAGGGATGGCAGGAACCTATCAATGTCCTGCTTGTCCCGGGCCAGGGTGGACTTGGCCAGCTTGCCGGGAGCGATGTGGGCCAGCCAGTAGGCGGTGTACGCCGCCAGGGTGATGGACTTGTCCACCGGCAACGGCTCATTCTTACACTCACGCTCAAAGAGTGCAGCCTCCTCCTCCAACCATTTTTCCTTGGCCTTGGGTGTCAGGCCCTCCGGCGGGTGGACGGTCTTTTGCTGGGGCTTGCGGCGGTGGCCCTCCGGGTCGTAGCCCATGGACACCACCAGCAGGTAGCTGTTTCCCCGTTTGCGAATGCTTGCCATGATAAAAACCTCTTTCCTGTTGGGATTCCTCCTGTGGAGGCAACCACACACTACTCCACGTGCGGCCGGAAGTCTAGCGGCTTTTTCACTTTCTACCCTTTGGACAAGAGAGGCGGCTTAGCTCCTCCACAAGCCCCAGCGATGTACCTGGTTTTCAGAACCGAAACAGGGCTTCCTCCAGCTTTTCGGCGGCCTCCTGCTTCAATTTCATCTGAGGGTGACAGTATGTGCGCTCCAGAAAAGAGGTGTCCCCGTGGCCCGCCAGCTCCGCAACTGTCTGCTTGTCCACCCCCTCGTGGAGCATGGCGGAGACGAAGTAGTGGCGCAGGGTGTGCAGATGAAAAGAAGAGGGGAAGCCCAGTTCACGGAAAATCTTTCGCAAGCGCTTGGTAAAGGTGTCCGGGTGAACCGGTTCTCCCTGGGTGTTGGCGAACAGGTAGAGACTGACCTTCCGGTGGTTCTCCCTGGCCATGCGCTTCTGGAAGCTGTACAAGTGCCACAGCGTACTGACCACATAGTAGGAGATAGTCATGGAACGGCTGCGGCCATTCTTAGTGGGCCCTTCCACCACGCCTTTCCCCGGCACCACGCTGCGGGAGCGGGAGACCACCAGGTTCCAGGTGTAGTGATCCACAAAGGAGAAGTCGCTCCACCGCAAGGCGCACAGTTCTCCCCGACGGCAGCCGGTGTAGATCGCCAGGACGTAGAAGGCGTGGTAGAGGATGTGCTCCTCAGACAAAGCGTTGAGGAAGTACTGGGCCTGCTCGTCTGTGGGGATGAACTGTTCCCTTCGCTCCGTGTCCGGTAGGTCAATCATCCGGGCAGGATTGCGCTGGATAATCTCGTTTCTTTTGGCATCGCTGAGCACAGCAGACACCACGGTCAGGTATTTCTGCACGGTGGCTTCCTGGATGGGCCTGCCCTGGTGGGTTCTCTTTCTCAACTCAATCAGAAGATTCTCCAGGGCCATAGGCCGCAGCTCCCCCAGCTTGATGGCGCCGATGTAGGGATACACCCGCTCCAGCATCCGCCGGTAGCTGGCCAGGGTGCCGGGGGCATACTTCACCTGCCGCTCCAGCCACCGGGTGGCGTAAGCTTCAAAGGTGGTGTCCCTGTCCTCAGCGAAACCGGATTTCACTAGGCGCTCCAGTTCCTCGGCCTCGTGGGCAACGTACTGGGAGATGCCCCGGGGCTTCACCGAATCCGGCACGGTGATGGTCTTAGCCTTGCAGATTTTCTTGCCGTTAGCCCGGTAGCCGTTGCTGATGGTGATCTTAAATTTGCGGTCAGTAAGTTGTTTGATGCTTGCCAAATATTTCTCTCCTTTCTTCAATCTTTAGCGCGATGTTTTGCGGTTTTGCGTAAGCAAAATGGAGGTTTTTCAAACCTCCAAGCAAAACTCGGGGAGATGGCGTTAGCCATCTCTCTGCCATCTTAAGGCTTCCTCAAAGGAAATCATCCCGTTGGTCTTTCGAATTTCCTCAATGCATTGCCCCCGCAGGCGTGTTACATCCTGCGGGTCTACGTCACAAACAGCGGCGAGGATGTTTTCTGATACCGCCTGCTCCACCGCCATTTTGAACAGCAGCCGGCCTATGCGGTTGGCGGTTTCATCCACGATGCCTTTCACAGTAGAGGGGATAACATCAGCCAGGTAGTCCTTGTTTTTCTCACTGGAGAGGTACCCTATGTAGAATCGCAGGGCCTTTTCCATGAACTCGCTGCGGCTGGCGCAGTTGTCGCTTTCGTAGAGGGAATCCACTTCCTCCAACAGGGAGGGGCGAATCCACAGGGCGAATTTGCGTTTCAAATCTTTTTCTGCCATAGATTTCTTCATCCTTTCGCTGACCCCGGCGGTGACACCCGGAAAAATGGCTTGCCGCCGGGAAATTCTTGTTTTCTGACCCCGTCCGTGACCCCAAGGCCGCCAAACCGACCCCGGAAAACGGGAAAATTGACGCCTGGCAAAAATCCGGTCACGCTCGGCTCTGCCGGGCGAAGTGACCCGGCACGGGACGCCTCCAGCGACCCCGGGCCTTTCACCTGCTCTTTTTTCACACCTCTCACCACTTCTGGTTTTTGGGAAACCATTCGCCTGGTGGGAAGTCGAAAGCTGGCGTATTCTCCGGTTACGCTGGCGGTTGTTTTCCGGGTTGGGCCGTTTTCTTTTCTTTCTGCTAAACTGGGCTCTGTGTGGCCCAAACCGGCCCCTGACCGGGCAGGGACGGGGCGTTTCCCCACCTGGGGAAGAACCCGGCCAAAACGGGCCTCCTGGGGGCCAAACAGGGGGGTGGGTGGTTTTGTAGGGCGGCTGACTGTGGGTGGTCCCCCAGTGCCGGAAGGAACGCAAGGGACGCAAAATTCCGCTAGAGGGGGGACGGGATTGGTGTCACTTGCCAGGGCTTTCCAAAGGGTGCAAGGAGGCAATGCGTACCAGTGTACTCTTCTGCTTACACACAATATGTAGGTGATTTGATTTTTCTAAACACAAGATGAGGAAGTGTACTCCATGTCCGTTTGCACCCTTGCACCCTTCATTCTTTTCTCAGCCAATTCCACTCGTTGGCCAGGCGAACGGACTCCACATAGCCAGTTAGATTCCGCTTGGCTTCCTTAAGAGTTCGGGGAGAGATGCTGGCCTGCTCCGCCAAGCGGTACATCACTTTGGCAGGAACAACGGGGTGCTTGTCCAGGGTATCTAGGATAAGCTGCTCCGCCAACGTGAGTTTGGAATCTGGACTTCTTCCGCTCAACAGCTCGTCCGCCGTGAGGTTTTCATATCCCTTCTGCCAGTGAAGGGTGCCGTTCTCCAAAGAGAAGGCTCGGGAGGTTCCCTCCGGGGCCAGGGAGGATTTGTCGTGCACCATCACCCGGATGTTCCGGTCATTCTTGAGTCGGCCCACCAGCAGAACGCTCCGGGCTGCCGCTCGAAAGTCCATGGAGCCCAGGCCTCGCTGGGCGCTGTTGGAGGTGTGGGATTTGTTCAAGTGCCCCACCAAGACGATGGCGCAGCCGGTTTGATTGGCAACCTTGGTCAGGCCTTTCATCACGGTTCGCACTTCGTTAGCCCGGTTCATGTCCACCTTTTCTCCCAGGTACGCCTGCATGGGGTCGAGGATCATCAGTTGGGCATGGGTATCTTGGATGGCCTCCCCGATGCGGTGATCCAGCATGGAGAGAGGAAAATCCGTCTCGTCAATGGTGTAAATCTTTTGCAAGTCTGCCTTGGATTCCAGCAGCCGGGGCTTGATGGTGTCCCCTAAACCGTCCTCGGCGGTCTGGTAGAGAACGGTAAGGGGTTCGTTATTTTCTCCGCCGGGAAGGGCCTGGCCCCGGCTGCAGGCCGCCGCGATCCACAGGGCCAGGGTGGTCTTGCCCTCGGCTGGGTCGCCGTGAATGATGGACAGTTTTCCCAAGGGGATGTAGGGATACCAGAGCCAGCGCACCGGCTCCACCACAACGTCCTCCAGGGAGATGAGTTTCAGTTCGGGTTGATTCTTTGGCAAATAACTTCGCACTCCTTTCGATGCTCCCAGGGAAAAGGTGGGAGCAGTGTTTTTAATTGCGGAAAGCCACTGAGTCAGTCCTCTGCAATGGCTGAGGAAAAACTGCCCGGCGGACGGCTAAGCCGAGTTCAATTTTTCTTCCTGCAGTGGTGGAAGGGGGCCTTCTCCTCCGTGCCTTTTCATGTCTGCGAGGATACAAAAACTCCCACCTCTTTTGCAAAAGGTGGGAGTAGTATCCTAAAAGCATAAGAATGTTATAGAGAAATCATTTCCAACACCTCGCAAATTTACCGGACAGGAAATTTTATTTCTGTCCCAAAATGTGATTTCCATTGTAGAGAGAAGTCCAAAAGAAAACAAGGGGGGCCCCTGTCACCATGACAGGGGGGTACCCCTATATGCGGGCGTGAAACGGAAATGATTCTTCTGTATCTTGTGGTTTTTGAAGAAAAAATAGGCTCTAAAGTTAAATTCCTGACGCACAAACAAATTTGAAAATCTCAGCTCGTTTTTAGTAATTTTGCTGGTATGGATTGACGCTGGGCAGGAGATAATCCGGGTACAATGGAGAATGGAAGAGCCGGGCTCAGGCAGAAAAAAGAAAATCTCCGCCTTGAGTGAGCGGGGAAACAGGGAAAGATGGACGGCTTTGTTGGAGGGCCTTTTTCTTTTTTTGTCTTTGTTATGACTATTTTCTAAAAGATAATTAGGAGGACACACTCTCTTCTGCTGATACATGCTCAATTTATTTACGCTGAAGCCAAAAAGACCTGTTAAGTTGACAAAGAAGAGCGGTTATGCTACTATAATAGTGACCGAAATATTTTAGAAAAAGGAGTGGTTTTTGTGACGCAAATTTCCATTTCCGAACTGAAAACGAATACCGGAAAGTATGTGACCATGGCTAACGACCAGGATATCTTCATCACAAAGAATGGAAAGATTGTTGCCAAGCTGGTCACTGCGAAAGTCGACAAAAAGGCCACTTTGGATCATCTGCTGGGATTGTTCCCTCAAGGACTGGATGTTGACCTGGAGCAAGAACGGGAGGAGCGGCTTAGCAAAAAATGAAAGTAGCTTTCGACACCAACGTGATTCTCGACTTCATTTTGCATCGCCCCAATGCGCAGGCTGCTCTGGAACTGGTTCGGAAAGTTGCTGCCGAAGAGATCGGGGGAATCATTTCCGCAAACAGCATTACGGATATTTATTACATCGCTAGAAAGACTATCGGCGATGAGAAGGCTCGTGAGGCGGTCGCTGACCTTTTGGCTCTCTTTGACGTGGCACCTGTTGATGGTGATGGTTGCAGTAAGGCGTTGGCAACCCCCATGAAAGATTACGAGGATGCAGTCTTAGCTGTGTGTTCCGCACAAGAAGGGGCTGACTATCTTGTCACCCGGGACGAAGATTTCCTAGCTGCCGAAGGGTGTCCTGTCCAGGTAGTGTCGCCGGGGACACTTTTAGAGATGCTAAATTGAAAATTTCCCTCTTTCGCCCTGTTACTTTTCTCTTTCTGCCCGCCCTCTGACTACTGTTTGACTACTATTTCCTAAAAACCGGAAAAACCGCGGGAGCCCAGGCGTATCAAGGGCTTCCACGGTTTTTGCAAATAGCTGTTAATTTTGTGCGATGTACCTGAAACCCGCATGAAACCTGGGTTTCTTCTTTGACGGCCTGATAACTCCGACGGTTCAGGTCGTTCCAGTTGAGATATTCTGAAAAAGCCAGTGTTTATCGGGCTTTGCGGGATCGGCAGAGAGAAAAAATCCTGCCGTTGACTACTGTTTGACTACTGTTTTTCAAAAGGTTGACTACCGCTTCCGCGGTTTTCATAAATATTTGCGCTCGTAGCTCAGCTGGATAGAGTGACAGACTCCGACTCTGTAGGCCGCTGGTTCGAATCCAGTCGGGCGCACCAAAACCTCCAAAGGAATGGCTCCCTTGGAGGTTTTCTTTTGCCTATAATAACGTTGAAAAAGATAATATGCACAAGAGCAGAGATATGGATTTGGAGATTATGGAGATTTTCTGTAGTAGGAAAAATAGTAGCCAGAATTGGTAGCCATTTGTAAACAACCTTAAAGCTTTTGATTCCAAGGATTGAAAACTCCGCAGGAGTTATGTATACTATACAGTAGACGAATATGGGATTTTTATATAAACTTCATCATTTAAGGAGATTTGCCAGGATGTCAGAATATTCTATTCAGGCTGAAGACGACTATGTTCAAAGCGCAAATTCCCTTTTTCACTTCATGAAAGAGGCAGATTACTTGAAAGACGCTCTCGGCCGGAAAGCCCTTGTCCCTCGGTATTGCGTTGAGTCGGTTGATTACTTAGGTATCAAATCTGGGGACAAATTGTATGGCAACATTGCTGTTCTTCAAAAATGCTTTTGCGACCTACCTTTTCATCAGATGGGGGAAACCTTTGCCCTAACTCCAGTTCAGACAGAAAAAATAAACTCAGCGAAGAAGTGTACGCCTTCTTTGAGAAGAGTAACACTCACTGTTCGTTCTATGGTGAGTATGGCATGGCATTTTCGAAAAGCTGGGGAGAGCGTAATCGTCTTCAACCGGTACATTATTTGAACTGCAATTCGGCTTATACCGAAAATTATTCAAAGTTGTTTGAGAAAATTCTGTCCGAGAAAGATTTACCTGATTCAATTTCGCAGGACGTTATTGAACGGCTGTGTTTTATTAAGCCAATCCGTGGTATCATGGAAAGAAAACTGCCGCACAAGGATGGAACCTATATTGCAATTCAGGTATTTAAGAACTTTCATGATGAGCATGAATGGAGATATGTGCCCGCCCCTGATGCACTTACGTCACTGAAAATGGAGTGCATCATTGCTAATCCCCAAATCCTTAAGTTATCCAATGAGATTAGCAAGAGGGTTGAAGAGGAAAAATACAAAGCATTGTGGCTAAACTTTTCCTATAACGATATTCGGTACATTATTGTCCCAGATAACGAAGCCCGCATAGACATTATTTCTGCAATTATGGAACTGCCAGAAACTAATTTTCAAGAAGAGAAATCAGTTGAGTTATCTAAGCAGTTGCTAGTAAGCAAATTGGTAGTTCTCTCAGAAATTAGAAAGGACTGGTAATAGATGGCAAATAGGATACGGGATATTTTTTCGGATGACCGATTCAGCATCAATGGTAAAATACGATTTCAAGATGAAGCCGCTTATACAAATTTTGTATCCGCACTGGAAATGGTGCGTGCTGAAGAAGTCATGGTACCGGTAGATGGTGTAGTCTCTATATCTACCAATATTGAACAATCCGGAATGGTATTCCCTTTACCGGATCACAAGAATATAGCACAGTTTGTTGTTGCCACGCATAAAGAACCAATTACAATTCCCGTAACTTTCAACCTGGAAGAACGCAAAATCACACTCTACCGCACTAAGTTGGAAGACAAGATAATAGTACGCTCCCAGAAAGATTCCGTTATCGATCTTTTGTTAGAATGTATGATGAAAGAGGAAAAGTTAAAATTCACATATAAAGTACACCTGGAAAAAGCCATGTCAGTCGGTGAAATTGCTTATGATTTTGAATCGGCATTTGCCTTTATTTCAACGTTATTCCCTAAAACAGATTATGAGCCAAAAGGAGAAAATGAAATCTCTCTCTCCCAAGTTCTTTGGTATTTTCAAGTGTATGGTCAGTTTTTCAGACGGCTTCAAGCTGTGGAAAACGAATTGGAAATGTCTATTAATCCGGAAAAATTGAATAATTTAACTCGTGAAGACCAACATGATATTGATGAGGTATACTTGCTTCTGTGCAAAAAACAAATCCTCAGACGAAAAATGAAGTTGCATTCCATGGATTCTATCTCTATACCGATGATCGATAGACAGCCAGTAATGAAAGTAGGAAGTAAAATATTACTGTCATATTCAAGTGAAATTATTTTTTCTTTTTTGGGAGAAGAAAAGAAATTGTTTGGTGCGAATCAAATAACCAATGCTGTGGTAACAGATATACAGCAAGAAAGTGATGGTAGCTCAAAAATTCTATATGGAGACACGGATGACGAACCGATGCACATTGCGTACTCCGCCTTTAAAACGGCTCAGGAAGCACAGGAAGAGCTTAAAACTATGCTTGAACACGAAAATGATTATATCGCCGCCAAAACATACTCTGATTATGCTAAAGAGTTTTATCCGCTTATCAAATGAAAAAATCCCCCGATGCACGGTACATAGGGGGATTCTCATAAATATTAGCTCACATACTAGCCCAAGCGTAACTGTTAAGTAGAAGTTCGATTCTGACTGCTATTAAGTACCCGTTGGAGTTCCCGAAAATAGATTGTGCCTTTGGAATAGCTGTCTTTTGCAGCTTGTTGAAACTGTTCCTCAGAGCAAGACTTCTTGATTTGGATGAGACGGTTTATTTCCTCTTGCTGTGCAGATTTTATTTCCATTCCTCTAATTTCCACCTGGGGTCCTCGAGGACCAGGCTTTTTTTCGCAAGAGATAAGCTCCTGATTTTTCCTTACAAACTCTAGGATAGCATTAAAATCGTCCACGATAACATCATATTTCTCCACGTCCCATACGTCCATACACTTTTTGAGGTCTGCCCTAAGTCTAGAGAAGAACTCCTCCAGGCACACTTTTAGATCGTCTTCTCTGGAAGACAATTGTAACAATTCCGTGTGATCGTAGTTTACAAAGCCAAATAAAAGAAGAGCCTTTACAACAAGCTGAAGGAACTGGAAATAAGACTTCTCGTGGTTGAAGTTTGTGGTAATCTCTAACTGGTTGAAAAAACGAATCATTTGGAGCAAGCTGTGAGGGCTTCGGTAGGGAAAACGGCCTAAACAATCGATAAAGGAGCGAGTGAGAAAGGATCCTGCTATTTTCTGGTACTGCGTGATATAAAAATCCAGCAAACGCTGCCATTCATTTCCTGTGGCGCCGCACACTTCCATCGCCTGGAATAGAGAGAACAAAGGGTCTATTCCTAGGCGGAAAATTGTGCGATTGTCGGGAGAGAGACTCTCTTCATACATATCGTGACAATAAGAGTCCCAGGCGTCCTGCTGTTCTTTTCCAGATTTGCTCAGAACTTCCCTCTTAAATTTTAGAATGGCATTTTCTTTATCCGTCAGTTCTGATGTTCCGTTGGCAATAGTATGCCAAATGACCCTATCGATTTTTTCGTTGTCATCCATCTTTTTCAGCGTGATTATTGGTTCAACAGGGACATCACCGAAATCTTTCGCCAGGATTTCAATTCCAAATTCATAACCTAAAAGCAGGGCAATGATGGTTATGTCACGGTTTCTCTCGTCAGCCAAAAAAGTGTTGAAATTACCAGTGAGGTCGTACGGCGTCCCCTTGTCAGACTCTTTTTTATGTTGGGCAAACTTGTCTAGTACCTGGGGCAGTGTTTGATTTTTTCCCTCCCATGTGACCTGCATGGTATCCATAGGGCTTTCATTGATTTGAAACCGGCAAAAATAAGAGGAGTAAAAGTGTTTTAAGAACATCGCAGTGATATACTTTTGATTGATAGAACTGTCGCTTAACGCAGGATTGGTAGCGACCATCTCTTTCAATTCTGTCAGAAAGTTTTCCATTTTACGTGGGGTTGTACGCTTATCCAGATCCATTTGAATGCGAAGATTGAGGCCCAATAATGTGCTGAAATGGCTGCAATTTCGCAAGCCGTCCCCGATTGACTGCACTGACTTCATGGTAATGCTGATGTTTTTGGGCATGATATCCTTCCACTGCTGTTCAACCAACTCCTTATAAGGAATTTGAGTCAATGTTACGCTGTAAGGAAGGTATTTTTCCAAGTATTCTATTTCAAACCCCAACCTGAGCAGGGCGGAGATATCGTATTGATAGACCACATGGAGATGATCGCACGCAATTTTTTCTGCAATGGCAAATATTTTCTTTGTGGTATTCGTTTCTGAAATACGGTCTAGATCATCGAAAATCAAAAGGATTTTCTTATCCAGCTTTCTCAGCTCTTTTTGGAAACCCTGCAGAGAGGCAGCTATGCCCTCACCTTCATTGCCCAAGATCCCCCACAAGAGATTGCTCCATTGGTTCTTTCCCATCAGGCCTTTTAAGTGAAAAGAATGGGCGGAGTGAATATAGTGCTTGCGAAAGACTTTGTCCAATTCTTCAATGATGATCCGCTCTACCTGGTCTAGATCGCAGGTGAGCAAATCGATAGAAATGAGATCAAATTCTTTCAGAAAATCCGGGTCCCGTTTTAGCTGGTCTACTACAAAAGACTTTCCTGTCCCCCAGGGAGCGTTGATACCCACCATTGAAAAGTTTGTGACATACATTTTTACCCTCTCATAATCATACTTGCGGCGAGGGTATAGTTTTGGCAGATCAGACTCAGCTGTGGTTGTTTCCGGCGTCCGCAAGGCAAAAAGGTGAACCAATAGGGCTAACCCCAGCAAAATACCCTCCCAAATGGTAGGGTAGCGAGGTGAATGGCCCCATGCCAGTTTGACTGCGCAAAGGGCACAGGCGCTTGCCAGAGAAATTCCAACACAGCTATGAAGAAAAGCTTTGTTTTTGCCTCGTTTCGTACACAGAAAGACAGCGCCCCAAATGACATCGAGAAGCAGCAAATATGCAACTACTGGCGGATTGCCAATGGCAAAAAGCAGTCCGAAAACGACGAAAGAGCTGGTGAACAAAAAAGCCGTTTCCCTATAACGGGGTTTGAAAGCGATCCACCATCTGGGAAACCTTTTCTGCGTTTTCTGTGTTCTGTCTCTCATGCTTTTCTCCTTTTTGTTGTGTTCCTAGTGGAGCAATAACACAATGATATATGAACGAGGGAATAAATCATTTTCCCTCCACCAACCTCTGATACATCCTCATCAGCTCTGCCACACAGCTGGCCTCTGTGGTGGTGCGCACAGGGAAACCATAGGCTGCCATCACAGCTTTATCATTGGCCTGGTGGGCACGGCGCAGCTCCACAGGCATGGTTACCTCGTCGTACAGGTCTGCCAGGCTGCAGTCGGTGTACAATGCACGGGCGTCCAAAATGCCCTGGGCTGTCTGTTCAATTTTCGTCTTCTGCTCCTCTGTAGGGGTGGGCCAGGGGAAGTTGTTGTAAACGATGTCCTTGGAATAGCGGTAGTCACTTTTAATTCGTCCACAGACGGCCCTCATCCAGGCCATATGGACATTAGAAGTGAGAACACCAAAATGATAGGTTGTTGCATTTGGAATGATTTGAACTGCATTGTTTACGATAATTTCCGGGGATACAAAGCCAAGTGGGATATATTTTCGAGTTTCGGAAGAGTGACATGGAACAATTATATAATCACTGTTTGGATGACGTACTTCTTGAAAAAGCGTGGGCATTTCGGCACTTTTTCTAGTTGCAGCTTTAGTACTTGCCAGTCGAAATTTTCTAACAGACTCAACCCTTTCCATAATAAACTTTGATTTTCGAACTTCAGCCGGAGATACTCCAACGAGCCATATGCAAAAACGAGGCTTATTGTTGATAAATTCCGATGCTCCGTAAACACGCCGGATATATTTCAGAATTTCAGGTTCACGTTTCTGGACATCCTGATATTCGTCATTTGTAAGGAAAAGAAAACCTCCGTCTGTCGGCTTGTTTCCATATAGCATTTCTGGAACTTCACAAAGAGATTTACTTCTACTTTCAATAAAGACTGTTGGCGCATCCATCAGATAAGCATTGATATTCTCCGCCATTTGAAAATGTTCCTCGCTGTAAATCCGTTTTTCCGCATTATTTGGTGCCACACTGAACCCTACAATCACACAGTGCACATGGGCTTTTAGGTTGGCTTCGCTGTCCCAGCGGAAGGTGCGATAAGCAAAATCAATGTGAATACCAAAACGGTCATAGAGAGGTTTCCACACCCCGGCCACCTGTTCCCCCTGGGTGATGGAATTGGTTGACACAAACGCTATGCGGATATTTGTTCCCTGAATCAGTTGCGACGCCTTAAAATACCAACCCGCAACATAGTCAATTTTTCCGGCAGTTTTATAGGGCTTGCCCTTTTCGTTCACGTAGATGGAAAGGATATCCTTTTTTTGCTCCTTGCTCTGCAAGGAATACCCCACAAACGGTGGGTTGCCCATGATATAACTGAGCTGGTGTTTGGGCACCACACTCTCCCAGTCCAGGCGCAGGGCGTTGCCCTCGGTGATGTTGGCGTAGGAGCGCAGAGGCAGGAAGTCCAGGGACATATGCACCACATCCTCGGTCTCCTTCATCATTTGGCTCTCGGCAATCCATAGGGCGGTTCGGGCCACGGTGACGGCAAAGTCGTTGATTTCGATGCCGTAAAACTGGCCGATGGACACTTGGATCAGGTCCTCCTTTTGTACGCCGCCAAACATAACCTGGTCGGTGAGCTGCCGTAGGATATCGTTCTCCAGCCGCCGCAGGGACAGGTATGTTTCTGTAAGAAAATTGCCGGAGCCGCAGGCCGGGTCGAGAAATTTCAGGCCAGCCAGCTTGGCCTGAAAGGCCCGGAACTTCCTGTTCCGGGCCTTAATCTCCCCTATGGCGGCAATTTCAGAAAACTCCCGCTTAAGCCCGTCCAGAAACAGGGGGTCAATCACTTTGTGGATATTCTCGATGCTGGTGTAGTGCATCCCCCCAGCCCGGCGGGTTTCCGGGTTCAGGGTGCTCTCAAACACCGCACCAAAAATCGTGGGGCTGATCTCCGACCAGTCGAAGTCCTCGCTGGCCTTGTGGAGGATCAAGTCCACGATGGATTCATCCAGTCGGGGGATTACCACCGATTCTTCCGCAAACAGGCCGCCGTTCACATAGGGAAAAGCTGCCAGATCCTCGTCCATGTAGGGGTCTCGCTCTTCTTCCTTTGTGTCCAGTACCTTAAACAGGTCGATCAGGGCACGGCGGGCATCGGCAACGTGGCGCTTCAAGTAATCGTGAAACATCCCGCGGGCGCCGAAGATCCCGGCGTCCTCGGCGTACAGGCAAAACACCAGCCGCACACACAGGGCGTTCAGGCTTTTTAGCGTCTCTGGGTCCGTGGGATCCTTGTACTTCTCCAACAGTGCGTCGTACAGGACGCCCACAATGTCGCCGGCCTGCAGGGAGATTTCCATCTCCTTTTTGATGTTGGTGTCCCCAGTGTCCACCAGGAAGTGCAGCCTGTGGAACTGGGTTTCCAGTTCCTCCAGCTTGAGGAGCTCCGGTTCGTCGTTGGGACGGTTCATGTCGTGGATCTGGAACTCCCTAAAATTGCACACCACGATCCACCGGGGATTCTGGTTATGGGGCAAATATCCGGCATATCGTCTGGCCTGCTGGAAAGGGGTGAGCATCGACCCATCCGACTGGCGGGATCCTTTCTTGAGATCGATATCCTCGCTTTTCTGCTCGATCAACACCCGTGTGGAGGGAATGAACCCGTCGATGAAACTGGTATGGCTCAGCATGACCGGCACTTCAAATTCAATAAATTGGCTGGGGTTCTCCACCCCCAGGACATTTTGGAGTAAATCCATCCAAAACCGTTGGGTATCCTGCTTTTCGTCCCCATGCTCTCCCCAGTAAGAGACAAACGCTCTGGCTGCGTCCCGCTGCTGTTTTTCTGTCATATCCCACCACGTCCTTTCTGCATATAGAATACCATAAAGAGAAGCGGTTTTCCAATGGGTTTTTCAGCGCAAAAAACTCCTGGCCGCAGTCAGGAGTTTTTTCGCTCGGATGTTCCGTTGTCAATGGGGTTTATCTCAAATCTCCCAGCTGGCAGCCCATAGTGGCGCAGAAAGTGCCTTATTCATGGCAGAAAAAGGAGATAAGCTCCCACATTTGCGCTTTCGCTCACACCCCTACCCTCCCCTGCATCTGGGCACTGACCTCCCGCTTCTTCTCATCGAAGGCGTGGGTGTAGATGTCCAGCGTGGTGGAGACCTGCGCATGGCCTAAAATCCCGGAAACTGTAGCCACATCCGCCCCGCCGGAGATCATCAAACTGGCTGCTGTGTGTCGAAGGCTGTGGACGTTCAAGTCCAAGGGCAGGCCGTGTTTCTTGAGAATCAACTTGAATCGCCAGGTGAAGGTGCTGGGAGTCATGGGCAGGTCAGCCCCGTGGCGGCGGAAGATGTAGTCCTCCGGGGTGAGGGAGCGTCCCTCATGCAATTCCAGCTCCCCCTGGCAGAAAGAGCGGTATTCTTTCAGCAGACTGGCCATCTCCAGGGAGAAGTACACATACCGGTCCCCGGCGGCTGTCTTGGGTTCTTTCACAATGATGTCCTCCCCGGTGACCTTCACCACGTTGCGGCAGATGTGGATGGACTTCTCGAAAAAGTCCACGTCCTTCCATTTGAGACCGCAGCACTCCCCACGGCGCATTCCCGTGGCGATGATGAGTTTGAAATACGTCTCATATTTGATGCTCTCCTCCTCCAAGGCGGCAATCAATTTCCGCGTTGTCCCCTCATCGGCAATATTGCGCTTTCTCTTCTTTTTGCCGGTGTATTTGTAGGTGCGCCAGGCCGGGTTCTGCGCCAAAAAACCGCCCTCCATGGCATCGGAGAGAATCCCGCACAGGCAGGCGTGGACTCCCTCAACGGTGCTCTCGGAGAGCGGTTTTCCCGTCACAGAGTTCTTTTGTTTTCTAAGCTGGGCATACAGATTGCGGAAGTGCTCAGGCTTTAGGTCGGTGAGCTTGCAGCTGCCCAGGACAGGCAGGAACCGGTCGATGTCCTGCTTGTCCCTGGCCAGGGTGGATTTCGCCAGCTTCCCAGGGGCGATGTGGGCCAGCCAGTAGGCGGTATATTCCGCCAAAGTGATGGACTTGTCCACGGTTATGGGCTGGTTTTTGCACTGCCGCTCGAAGAGGGCGGCTTCTTCCTCCAGCCACTTTTCCTTGGCCTTGGGAGTTAGATTCTCGGGTGGGTGGACGGTTTTTTGCTTGGGCTTGCGGCGGTGGCCCTCCGGGTCATAGCCCATGGACACCACCAGCAAGTAGCTGTTTCCTCGTTTGCGGATGCTTGCCATTTTTGTTGACCTCTTTCCTGTTGGGATTCCTCCTGTGGAGGCAACCACACATTACCCCACGTGTGGACAGAAGTCTAGCGGCTTTTTCACTTTCTACCCTTTGGACAAGAGGGGCGCCCTAGCCTGCCCGCAATCCCTAGCGATGTACCTGGTTTTCAGAACCGGAACAGGGCTTCCTCCAGCTTTTCGGCGGCGTTTTGCTTCAACTTCATCTGGGGGTGGCAGTAGGTGCGCTCCAAGAAGGAGGTGTCCCCGTGGCCTGCCAGCTCCGCAACGGTCTGCTTATCTATCCCCTCGTGGAGCATGGTAGAGACGAAGTAGTGGCGTAACGTATGCAGATGAAAAGAAGAGGGGAACCCCAATTCTTGGAAGAGTTTCCGCAGGTGCTTGGTGAAGGTGTCCGGGTGAACCGGCTCTCCCTGGGCGTTGGCGAACAGGTAGGGGCTTACTTTTCGGCGGTTCTCCCTGGCAATGCGCTTCTGGAAGTCGTATAGATTCCACAGCGTGCTGACTACGTAGTAGGAGATAGTCATGGATCGGCTGCGGCCATTCTTAGTAGGCCCCTCCACCACGCCTTTTCCGGGCACCACGCTGCGGGAGCGGGACACCACCAAATTCCAGGTGTAGTGATCCACAAAGGAGAAGTCGCTCCACCGCAAAGCGCATAGCTCTCCCCGGCGACAGCCGGTGTAGATCGCCAGGACGTAGAAAGCGTGGTAGAGGATATGTTCCTCAGACAAAGCGTTGAGGAAGTACTGTGCCTGCTCGTCCGTGGGAATGAACTGCTGCCGCTGTTCCGTATCTGGCAGGTCAATCATCCGGGCAGGGTTCTTAGAAATAATCTCGTTGCGCTTGGCGTCGCTGAGGACGGCGGAGACCACGGTCAAGTACTTCTGCACCGTGGCCTCCTGGATGGGCTTGCCCTGGTGGGTGCGTTTCCTCAACTCGATCAGCATATTCTCCAGAGCCATGGGCCGCAGTTCTCCCAGCTTGATGGCACCGATGTAGGGGTAGACCCGCTCCAGCATCCGCCGGTAGCTGGCCAGGGTGCCGGGGGCGTACTTCACCTGCCGCTCCAACCACCGGGCGGCATAGGTTTCAAAGGTGGTGTCCCGGTCCTCGGCGAAACCGGACTTCACCAGGCGCTCCAGCTCCTCCGCTTCGTGGGCAACGTACTGGGGGATGCCCCGTTTATGGACAGTATCCGGCACGGTGATGGTCTTGGCCTTGCAGATTTTCTTGCCGTTTGGGCGGTAGCCGTTGCTGACGGTGATCTTGAATTTGCGGTCAGTAAGTTTCTTGATGCTTGCCAAATAGGTTCTCCTTTCTCCGAAATGGGTCGGGCTGTATCAGCCATCTCTCTGCCATCTTAAGGCTTCCTCAAAGGAAATCATCCCGTTGGTCTTGCGGATTTCCTCGACGCACTGCCCTCGCAGGCGTGATAAATCCTGCTGGTCTACGTTGCAAACAGCGGCGAGGATGTTCTCCGTCACCGCCTGCTCTACCGCCATTTTGAAGAGCAGCCGTCCCATGCGGTTGGCGGTTTCATCCATGATGCCTTTCACCGTGGAGG
>JAHZGF010000025.1 GCA_019420945.1 Clostridiales bacterium
CCATCTATCCGTGTGCTTCGGCTTATACCGCCGCACTTCCGGACGCACTATAGAGCTTAAAAAAGCGTCCATAGACTGTGAGGATCATAATAAAGGCCAGTACCGTTATAAAGAGACTGCCCAGCAACGTGACCAACCACAGTGGGATGCTCTCCAGAAATCCCAGGCTGTTGATGGCGTCAATGATTTCGGCGGGCATGGTGATGGAGGCCCCATCGGTACCACCGATGCTACCCGCTGCGGTCGCCACAATGCCATTACACACCGCAAAGATTTTTGTCAGAAAATCCATTCCGTAAGTAATGGCTACCTTTGCCAATACAAATTGGATCAGGTGGCGCACCACATATTCCGGTCGTTGGAAGTCCCGGAAGCTGGCAGCACTGCGAAAGAGACTGATGGCGAAGAACAGCACCAGCAGGCCATAGCCGATGGCCTGCATCCCACCGTTGATGGTAACGATGGTATTCCAGATCGTGCCACCCTTGAAGGTTTCCGGCGACTCGGTCAGCAGGCTCCACATTTCCTCCATTTTGGTATTCCATGTGATAAATGCGTTTTGCAGGTTGTCCACAACCCAGTTGTTGTCCAAATTGATTCACCTCCAGGTGATAAAGTTTTGGATATGGTAAGATTGTCTGCCGCCTTGATAATGTGGCGTAATTGTGATAAAATATAGCCATGCCAGAAAGGGGGCTTTTCCATGCTGGATATTCGTCCGGTTTCTGATCTGCGCAACAAATTCAGCGAGATTGAGGAGACGGTCAAGGGTGGTCAGCCAGTTTATCTGACCAAAAATGGCTACGGTTCCATGGTGGTGCTCAGCCTGGAGCAGTATGCCGCATTGACGGATGAAGTGGAGCTGCGCCTGGACGAAGCTGACCGGGCTGCGGCGGCAGACAGTGTCCGCTATACGGAAGAAGAAGTGTTTGGCAGAGTGAGGGGTCGGCTCCATGAACGGAAAGCACTATAAGCTGCGGTTTTTGTCGCTATTTGAAGATGATCTTTCGGGCATTGTAGATTATATTGCGTACCGCCTGAAGAACCCCATAGCGGCTGACCAGTTGGTGGATGCCGTTCAGGAAGCCATTCGAGAGCGTACCACCTGTGCGGAAGCGTTTGAGCCATATCATTCGGCAAAGGAGCGGCAATATCCCTACTACCGGATCTACGTGAAAAACTATGTGATTTTTTACGTGGTGATCGGGGATGTAATGGAAGTGCGCCGCATCCTCTACAATCGTCGGAATATCCCGGAGCACATCTAAGAGAGCAGCCGGTCTGTCAGCGAATGACAGACCGGCTATTTTTTCGCTTAAATAGCGCCAATGGTGGTCAGGATCTCCTTGGCGAAGGCGATCATCAGTCCGCCGAACAGGCAGAGGAAGCCTTGGGTGCGCTGGCTGGCGTCGTGAGACTGGATGCTCATACCCACCTGGACAATGCCCCAGCCCAGGATGATGACACCAATGGCCTTGATGATATTGAAAATGAAGTCGGACAGGCTGCTGACGATGGTCAGCGGATCAGAACCAGCAGCCATAACAGGAACAGTACAGAGGGACAGAGACAGCACCGTCAAGCCCCCGGTAAAATAGCGCCGTCTGGCACGGCGGACCTGCGTGTTCATAGTGCTTGTCTGCTCATTCTTTTTCATCAGGATTTTCATGTTCAGATTCCTCCATCATTTCAAATTGATAATCGTCCAGAGAACGAAAATTATAGGGCAGGTCGGATACCTCAAATTTGGTGGGCAGGGTCTTATGGACATAGGGCGCTGCGCCGCCGTCCTCCGTCAGCTTGATATTGGGATGCTTCATGAGGTCGTATTTTTTGTCCAGAACAGGCCGCTCACCACGGATCAGCAGGATAGAATCATCGGTATCCATCAAACGAATTTCCTCCTGCATCATCAGCTCACGGCCTGCCTGCTGGTGGTTGGTGGAGCTGGAGCCGCTATGTCCACGGGTCAAGCCACGGGTGCGGGTGTCTAGCGTTTCCTTGCCCAGCAGCTTGCTCATAAACTCCAAAGAGGTCGGCTCGTTGCCGCCGCCTAAAAACAGGAGAGTATCACAGTTGCCGATGATACTCTCCCATTCCTTTTCGTAGATGTTTTTGATCTGAGCGATGTTCTGGACAATGATATTGAGGCTGATATTATAGCTGCGGCAAGTGGCCAGGATTTTGGGGTAGCTGTCTGGCTGTGCAACGTTGGCCCATTCATCCTGAATAACACGCACCGGGATGGGCAGTTTGCCATTGTACTTCTCATCTGCCACCCGGTACAGCTCCTGAAAGCATTGGGTGTAGAGCATACCCACAAGGTAGTTCATGCTGCCGTCCGCCACAGGAATAACACAAAAAATGGCTCTCTTGCGTTCTCCAAGAGAGCCGAAGTCCATATCGTCCCGAAAGGTCATGGCGGCAAACTGCGGCATGGCCAATGCCGCCAGACGCACAGCCGCCGACACCAGGATGGTCTTTGCCGTTTTGCCAGCGGCCTGCTTAAAAATCTTGTACTGGTGGACTGCTATGTGGTCTGGTTTCTCATATTCCAGCTCCAGGAACAGTTGATCCAGTGGGCTTTGGAACTGCTCATCCTCCTCTCGCACCTGCGCACAGGTCAGCAGGTAGGTAATCATTTCAAGGTTTTGCTCATAAGGCGGAGCCTCATGGAGCAGATAAAGCATCAGGGCAGAATCCAGCGCAATTTCCGCTTTTTCCCAGAAGGGGTCAGAGTTATTTGCGTTTTTTGGTGTAGTGTTGCGGATCAGATTGTCCATCAGCTTCAGCACGTCGGTCTCATTGCGGATATAGGCGAAGGGGTTATAGCCGTCCGACTGGCTGGGGTCGATCAGATTAAATACCACGATCTCATATCCCATCTCTTTGAGCAGGTTCCCGGAGGCCCTCAACAGCTCCCCCTTGGGGTCTGTGACAATGTAGGAGCAGTTTGTGCTGTATAGCCACGGCTTGGCCACAAAGCGAGTCTTGCCGGAACCGGAGCCGCCCACCACAACGATGTTGAGGTTGCGCCGGTGCTTGTAGCTATTGAAGCTGATAGAGACGTTTCTGGTCAGGATCACGTTAGACAGCGGATTCTTTTCATCCATGTACTTCTTGCTGAGAGCTTTTGGATCGCCCCATTTGGCGGAGCCATACTCCTCTCCGGGCCTGCGGTTCTCCCTGGAAGTGTAGTACAGGCCAATGCCGCAGCAGTAACACACCAGACAGATCAGCACAACCTTCATAGAGTGCGGCTTCCACTGGATGGAGAACGGACGGGCAAACTGCCCGGAGATTCGCTCCATCAGAGTAAACAGGTTCATACCGTCCTCATAGGCGGTGGCAATCAGCAGTGCGGCCCAAATCACCAGAATGGACAGTGCCGCCCACAAAGGGGCGGCACTGCGAAAATTCTGATTGCGTTTCACGGCTTAATACCCAGTCTTGGGCAGGGTCGTGATGGTCTTGGCGTAAACCTTGGTTACCCAGCGGCTCACAGCCTGAACCCACTGGCCGTTGTAGACACCGCCTACATCGGCCACGTTGACAATGCTGGAGCCATTGGCGAGGCCACCAACCACGTTGCCGTGAATGTAAGCGGTTTCTACCTGCCCAAATCCTCCCTTGACAGTGCCGAACACGAACATGATCTCAGTGACACGCTCGTTGGAAGCAAGGCCCAGGGCCGCAGGGCTGGCTTCCAGAACGTAATTCTTGGTGGTGGAAAGGCTATCTGCCAGGGTCTGATAGCTGTCCTTCAGATTGGTCTTATAGACGATCTTATAGGAGAGCTGCTGGTTGTAGGTGCCGGTGACCACCTTGGAAAGCTGCACCTGACTGGGCAGCGTGTCTCTCCAGTAGAAGGAGGACAGCGGCACGGTAGAGGTGTTTCCGATGCCGGTAATAGTGTACCGGATGGGCTGGTTAGGCATGACCTCGGCATAGCCGGTCTTTTTGATGGATACGCCGGTAGACACGCTGTTGTCCTCCACCTCGAGGGTCACGATCTGGCCCTCATAATCCAGGTATGCGGTCAGGACGGTGGGATTGATGGAGTAATAGTCGGGGGCCTGCACCTCACGGATGGTATAGCGGCCCAGGGGCAGGAGCTTGGATACCGCTCTGCCGTTGTAGTCGGACACAATGGTGTCCACCACATTGCCCGCCTTGTCGTAGACCTCAAACACAGCTCCTTCCAGCAGCGTCCCGGCGGGCAGGGCGTTGATGGGGTTATCGTCCGCAGACTTCTTGATGATCTGGATCTGCCCCATGATGGGGGTGTTTTCCCACTCCACCAAGGTTGTCTCGCCGGACTTCACGTAAACGGTCTTGCGCTGGTTGTCCAGAATGTATCCCTCGTTCTCCAGCTCACGGAGGTAATAGCGCCCGGTTTCGATGTTCTCAATGTAGACGTAGCCCTGGTTGTCGCTGGTATACTGGCCCACAGGGTTATTGTTGGCGTCATACAGCAGGAAGGTCACACCGTAGATGCCCTTGCCGGTGCTGCTGTCGGTCTTGTGAATGAGGATGCCGGAGAAGGCTTTGTTAGTCACGGTCAGCTTACTGGTCTTGCCATCCTTCACCTCGAAGTAGTGGGGAGTATCGTCCAGCTTGTAGTCCTCCGGGGCCTCGATTTCCACCGCATAGTAGGCCCCGTCCTCCAGGGGCAGGAACACCCGGCCATACTTGTCGGTGGTCACAGTATCCACCAGGGCGTCATCCATCTTGCGGATTTCAAAAGTGGCGTTGGCCAGCCGCTCCGTTATATCCGCCTCGTCCACCTTGATGATCTCCACGCCGCCCACAGGGTCGTTGTAGAAGGTCAGCTCCTGGGTGTCGTTGGGGTTGATCACCACTGTCTGGGTGCGGGTTTCCTCGTGGATGGTGTAGCCTTCGATGGTCTTGGTTTCCGTCACTACAATGGTGCCGGTCAGCCCGGACAGGATGATCTGGCCGTTTTCATCGGTGGTATAAAGGCCCTTGCTGGACAGGGTGCCGCCCTCTGCGTCCACATAGGAGCCGTCGGAGTAGGTCAGCTCAAACTCAACGCCCTCCAGGGGAGCCTTGGTGACGGAATCCAACTTGTTGATGATAAGATTGCCCTTGGGTTGGTTGAAGAACTCCAGGGTGTAGGTCTGATGATCCTTGAGCTGGATGGTCTTGGGGGTGTTGTCCAGCAGGTAGCCCTCCTTAGCCTTGACCTCCTGCACCACATAGCCGCCCGGCTCCAGGTCGGGGATGGTGATATAACCGTTTTCATCGGTGCGGAACTCACCGTTGGATGTGCCGACTACGGCCCCGTCCGTGGTAGTTACTTTGAAGATCACCTCGCTGAGAGGTTCCTTGGTTACGCTGTCCATCTTCTTGATGACCAGTCCACCCAGCGGCTCATTGGCGATGGTGACTTCCTTACAGCTGCCGCTCTCCACCTTGACGGTCTGGGCGGTACCGTTGAGCAGGTAGCCCGCTGCGGCCTTGGTTTCCGTGATGGAGTAGCAGCCGGAGGGGATGTGACTTAGCTTGATCTGGCCGTTGGCGTCGGTGGTATAGGTGCCAGCGGGATACTCACAGCCGTTGCACCCGGCAATCTTGAACTGGACGCCGGACAGGGGCTTGCGGGTCACGCTGTCCACCTTGGTAATGAGTAGACAGCCCTGGGGCGCATTGCGGAACTCCAGGGTAACGGTCTGTCCCGCCTTGATGGTAGCGGTCTGGGGGGTATCGTCCAGCTCATAGCCGGTCTTGGCTCTGGTTTCTTTGACCACCAGAGTAGTGCCAGGGTCGATACCTTCAATGAGAATCGTACCGGCGCTATCGGTGACAAATTTGCCGTTGGCGTCCCCCACCACGGTGCCGTCGGCGGTTGTAACCATGAACTCTACATCGCTAAGCGGCTCATGGGTTTCGCTGTCGATCTTCTTAATCAGCAGGCTTCCCTTGGGAGAGTTGCCGAAGTACAGCTGCACCACGTCCTGCTCCTTGCCGGAGATAAACACGGTCTGGGGTGCGGTGTCGATGACATGGCCATTGGGACTGGCCAGCTCCTCCACAACGTAGGTTCCTGCCTCCAGGCCGGTGACGGTAAAGCTGCCGTTGGCGCTGGTCTTATAGGTACCGATCACGGTGCCGCCGGTGCCAGAGGTGCCGCCCAGGTAGCGCACCTGGAACACAGCGCCCTCCAGGGCCTCGCCGGTGACGGAATCGAACTTCCAGACCACTAGGGCACTGAGGGGCGTGTTCTCAAAAATCAGCTCCACAGCCTTGTCGTTGTCCACGTAGATGGTCTGCTCGGAGGGGTCACGGAGGGCATAGCCGGTGGGCGGATCAACCTCCACCACCTTGTACCAGCCGGTATCCAGCTTATCCAGGTAGATCTCACCGTTTTCATCGGTATAGTAGAAGTTCTGATCCAGTTTCTGATAGGTGCCGTCCTCGGTGTTGTCCTTGGCTACCCAAAGCTCAAACTTTGCCCCCTTCAGAGGATTGCCGGTAACGGAATCAATCTTCTTGATGGTCAGGCCCGGTTTCTTCTCGTTCTCAATGGAGATCTCGGTGGTTTTACCGGGCCGCAGATAAACCTCGTGAGGGGTGGAGTCCAGAATGTAGCCGTCAGGGGCCTGGATTTCGGTGACGATGTAGTAACCCTCATCCAGATGGATATTCTCAACGGTAATAGAACCGTCCGGGCCTACGGGGAAGTCTCCGATCTTCACGCCCGCCTTGGTTTTCACTTCAAAGATAGCCCCCGTCAGGGCGTTGCCGTTGATGTCCACCTTGTGGATGGTCAGCGTGGGCCGCTTGTAGTTCTGGAACTGCACCGTGGCGTCCCGGTTCGGCTCCAACGTCACCTGCTGGGGGGTGGTGTCCAGGATGTAGCCCTCCGGCACACTCTGCTCGGTGACCGTGTAAACGCCGGGCAGCAGGTTCTCGATGGTCACGGTGCCGTCCTCGCCGGTAGGCTCGGTGGTAATGGTGGGGCCGTCCCCATAGTTCAGCGTGAAGGTGACGCCGGAGATGGGTTCGCCGGTGTCCTTGTCGGTCTTGCGGATGGTCAGGTTGGGCCGCTTATCATTCTGGAGCGTAATGGTGCTGGTGCGGCCCGGGAATAGCTCCACATGGTGCTCCGTGGGCTCCAGGATGTGGTCAGCCACAGTGGCAGTTTCCTTGATAGAGTAGACACCGGGCTCCAGATCGGAGATCAGAATCTCGCCCTGCGCATTGGTGGTACGGTCCAGGTAGTGGCTGCCGTCCTCAATCTTGGCGATGCGGAAAGATACACCCGCCAGCGGGGTACCGTCGGCACTGGTCTTGACCAGACGCAGAGAGGGCTTGATGGAGTTGGTAAAGACAAACTGGGCTTCCTCATTGGGGTCAAGCTGAATGATGCGCTGGGCGCTGTCGATCACGTAACCGTTGCAGGACTTCTCCATCACCACATAGGCCCCGGCAGGCAGCTTGGACAGGTCAATCTCGCCGTTCTGGTCAGTGGTAAACTCCTCCGGTCCATAGTCCCCCGCCACTGATTTGATCTCAAAGACCGCATTGGGAATGACCTTGGATGGATCGGCAGAGTCGATCTTGACCAGCTTCAATCCCGGTTTCACGTCATTGAAGAACACCAGCTCCTTGATGCCGTCCCCGGCCTTCAATTCCACCTCCTGAGGGGTGGTATCCAGGATGTGGCCGTCGCCGCCGGTGTCCACCTCCACGGCCCGGTAGGTACCGGGCTGGAGATCAGGCAGGAATATCTCACCCATGGCATCAGTCTGGAATTTGCCCAGAGACACACCATCCCGGAAGATCTCAAAGGTGACGCCGCTCAATACCTCATAGGTCTTTCGATCATACTTGAGGATCTTCAGACCGGGGTTGGCCTGGTTTTTCAAGATGTAGCTGACCGTATCCCCGCTGACCACCGTGGTGGTGTAGGTCTGCGGGTCTTTCTGCCATCCCTCTGGGGCGGACAGCTCTACGATCTCATAGGCCCCTGGTTTCAGCTGGGTAAATGTAAAGGAGCCGCCTGCCTCGGTGGTTCCGGTGTAGGTGGCTCCGCTTTCGATATGCTTGATCTGGATTTTGGCTCCGGCCAGGTGGTCTCCGGTGGCAGCGTCGATTTTCTCTACCCGCAGTTCTCCATAAGGAGCGTTCCAGAAGGTAACTTCCGCCACCTCCCCCTCCTTTGCCATTACCTGCTGCGTGCGCTTGTCCGGCAGCAGGTGGTATTCCGGCGGGATCTCCTCGGTCACTGTGTACAGGCCAGCTTGGGTCAATGGGATTTCAATGATACCGTTGCTATTGGTGGAGAAAGAACCCACCGGACTGCCGTCCGGCCCGGTCACGGAAAAGACCGCCCCGGCCAAGGGAGTCTCGCTCCCTGTCTCCAGCTTGATGATCTTCAGGCCGGGTTCTCCCGGCTCCTCAGGCTCACCAGGTTCTCCTTCATCCGGGGTGTCCGTGTACTTGCTTACAGCAGTCAGTTCCATAGGTCTTGTGCTGGCAGTATCGCAGATATAGTTTTGCAGATTGCCGTACTGGTCCTTCTGAGCACAGGTGGCGTAGAAGGCCACATAGTGATACAGATCAGCGCTCAGCTTGATCTGCACGCTGCCGCTCTCCCCTTCTACACTGTCCGCCGGGTAGAGCACTTTAAAGGTGCTGGCAAAGGTACCGCCCACATCTTTCACAGTGAGCTCGGTAACAGGATTGTTGTCCTCGTCTACAATCTTGGTCCCGGACGGAACGCTGGATGGGTCTGCAAATGCCACACTAACCTTCAGCTTGTCCACCCAGGTGGTGCTCTCTACGGTAAATACCTGTTGGAGATAAGTCTCACCGTCGATGTTGACCAGATAGGCCTCCTCCTGATCCGGGGATGCCGTCAGTTTGGGCTCCGTATCATAGGTCTGGTAATACTGCATCCCCCGCTGATAAATCAGCTTGGCGGCGGCCAGGATCTTGTTGCCGATGGTCAACTCGGTACCGCTGAGGCCTGGTGCCACCTTTAGGCTGTTGATGTCCCAACCGGGAATGATATAGCACCACAGGGCCATTTTGGTAGCATAATAGGCCTGATACTTGTTGTCCAGTCCCAGTTCCCCCAGGGACTTATGGGGGTAGCCATTGAATACGATGGACACGATCTTGGGGTCTTTGGTTTTCTCATTGGCCAGGTACTTGATGCTCTGGCCGGGGCCTACCGTCTGGGGGACCCCGTACTGATCCGGGTTGACGCAGTAGGCCGGGATCTCCTGGGTGGTTCCATCGGCTCTCTGGTAGTTGTAGTAGGTATATTTCTGCTTCTGAACGGCACCATTGATGGACAGATAGCCCAGTTCATAGTTGCCGTTGTAGATGTTGATCTCGCCCAGGGCCTCCTCCTCACTGGAAGCGGCCAGGGTGCCGATGGGCAGCATGCCCAGGGTGAGCACCAGAGCCAGGAGCAAAGAAAGCAGTCGTTTCATATAGTTCCCTCCTTTTAAATTTCAGCCGCCTGCACACACCAGCGATAAGTCGGCTGATCCATGACGCAGGTGACAAGGGTGATGATGTTGTCGTTGGTGGCGTCCAGTACCGATACCTGGGTACTGAGGATCTTCTGCACCGAGTACACCTCATAGGTGCGGGTGCCCAGCTTTGTGGTCAGAGTAATCGTATCACCTCCAGACAGCGTATGGATTTTGCCAAAGTGGTTATTCACACCTCTGTTATGGCCTGCGATTGCCACATTGCCATTCCAGATGCTGGTGTTCTCAAAATGTCCCGCCCCCGTAGCCAGGGCGGCGGCACTCGTTCCCTCGTTGACCTTAACCGTTAGGCCGATGGCGGGGATGGACAAGGTGGCGATATAGCCGCCGCTGTAATAGAGGGCATCCGTCACCGGCGTATAGGCCGTTACGCTGCCGCTGGTGTCCACACTAGGCAAGGTCGGCACTGTGGAGGTATTCGGGATCGTGGTCGTCCCGGTGTTCGTCGAGGTGCTGTTTCCAGGGCCGGTATAGATCTGCCCATCCCGGATCAGATTGGGCGTCAGCAGCTCGCCACTGCCCAGAACGTAGGAGGTGGGCGAGCCGAAGGCGGGCGGGATCAGGGCAGCATTCTTACTGCGGTCGGTGTTGACCGGTGCTCCGGTGGTCACATAGATGGTGTCATCCGAGGTAGGCCTGCCAAAGAGCGGATTGTCCGGCGCATCAAAGGAATACTCCAGCGCATTGGCGGGCAGCATGGTGGCCCCTGTCAGGCAGCAGGCGGCAAGCAGCGTGGCAAGCAGTTTCTTCATGTCATTCGTACCCCCGTTTCTTGTTGATGTAGTGTTTGTAGCCTTTCTGTCCAAAGTAACCAGCACAGCCCAGAGCGCCCACACCCAGAGGAATCAGCAGCCATTTCCAGTCAAAGGAAAACGGGGCGGACTGCGGGATGTCGATGGCATCATCAGCGTCCTCACCGGCAGATGCGGAGTCGCCGCTGGAAAACACCGCCGTATAGGTAATCACATCGGTGCTCACCCTGGTGACCTCTCCCACATAGTTTGCCGTAACCACATAGCCGGTGGCGTATTTGCTGGTGGCCGTGCCGGTATAGGTGGCGGTGGCGGTATAGCGCAGGGCCATATCATATCCGTCGCTCTGGGTGGTTGCGGCCTCCTGCCACTGCACATCGGCCAGCGCCAACGTCCGGCCACTGTCTGTAATGCTCTTGGGGATCAGGGATACATCTGCCCCGGACAGGTTGGGATAGGTGCGGGTGGCCGACACGGTGCGGCTGCTGCTCTTGTAGCCTGCGGCCTCCACAGTGATGGTGGTGTGATCCAGGGAGAGAACACCCTGATAGCCGTCCTCGGTCTGTACCTCCAGCTCCGGCTCCAGCATGGCCAGAATCTTTTCCATGTCCTGGGTATCGGAATCCAGGGTCAGAACCTCCACATAGTCCTGAGTATCACTCTCAATCTGTGCCTGCTTCAGTACATCCAGCAGCGTGTAGACCTTTCCCTCACGCTCAAAGTCCTCGGTGGGAATATTGGACGGGTCATCCTGAGAGGTAAGATAGTAAATTTTCTCAATGCGGGTCACCCCGTTTTCTTCGCTTTGCTTCACCTCAGCGGGATAGAGCGGTACCCGATCAGGTGTGGGGATTGGCTCCGCTATCCCTTCGGTGGCGGGAGATGCGGTGTTGCCCCCCTCCGCTGCCTGGGGCATTTCGGTAGGCGCTGCTGCCGCAAATGCAGTGGTCATGACGCCGCAGAGAAGCAGCGTCATAGCACACAGGGTGCAAAAGATACGCTTCATCGTTCCAGTCCTCCTTTTGTTTTTTTGCCGTTCTTGGCGTGGTGAAAAACGGGAGCGCCCTTTTCACGCTGGGGCTGTCCCTCTTCACGCTGCGCCTGCTGCGCTTTGATTTCTTCCATCTTTTTGCGCACGGAGGGGCGCTGCTTGGGGTCACTGGTCATAGTCTCGGTAGCTGCTTTCGTATCTGTCCCGTATTCTCTGGATTTTTCGCCGGATGGAACACGGGACACCTCTTTTTTTGCAGACTCGTCCTCCTGGCGGGTGGGAACGGCAATACCCATTCGCTCCAGGATGCGATTGATCTGCCGGGCGTCCTTGGCCTTTGCCATGATCTCCACCGTGCCGGTTTTTTCCGCCTTGTTGATGATCGGATAGTACAACACCCCGTACTGGGTGCTCTCCTTTTTGAACGCAGCCAAGTCCTGCTCGTTAATGGAGAAGATGGTCAGCTCCTCACGATCCTGGATCAGCCGCTTCAACGTGGTTTTACCGGAAACCTTCTGGTTATCGTTGGCAAGGGCAATCAGCAGCGCCGCCAGATTCTTGGCTCCCAGTCCCGCCAGCTTGAGGGCGCTCTCGGTAATCTGAATTCCTTCCCGTACCATCAGATCAGCGGTTTCTCCGCTGGTACTCATGTCTGATAACCTCCTTCTGATTTTGTGATTTGTTTTCCTCGAACTCCCGTAAGTTCTGCTGAATACCGGGAACCTGCTGTTCGATTCGTTTGCAGAGTGCTCGCTCCTTCCGCAGCTGCCGCAAGGAGGCGGTCTGGCGGTCAATCTCACGGGTGAGTTCTTCTTTGATTTTCTCATCGTTTTCATACCTCCTTTTTGCGTAGAGCGGTTGTCGGTGTTCTGTCCGCTGCTGGATCTCCCGCTCGATTTGCGCCTGATGCTCCATAAGCTGTTCCACGGTGGAAATACCATGCTCATGGAGATATAAAAATTGCGCCTGATAGCGTTCCAGACGGAGCACCTCACGACGCATTTCATAAGAGATTCTTTTTCGGGTCGGTCTTCTGTACCGGCGCAGCAGATAAACGTATCTGAGGTACAGCGCATAAAAGCCGGTGATCTTCTTTTTACGGACAGTTTTCCAGGAGCCGGAGAAACGATAGCGCCGAACCGGAAGCGGTTGATAGGCCACAACACGGCCTTCCAAAATGGCCCGCTGCTGCTCCTGGATGCGCCGCTTGATGTCCTCCACGGTGTACCCTTCGCCCAGCCGATCCAGACGGAAATTTCGCTTTGCTCCGGGTGGGCAAACAGTCAGATATTTGCGGTTGGGATTCCGGGAAACTGTGTACCCTTTTTTCTCCAACAGGTTGAGAAAGTCAGGGAAAGTGAAGCTATCACCGATCACCAGATCTACCTCATCTCGGAGCATTTGAGAGAGGGTCGGTTTTCCTTCCTGCTGGGCCTTCCATACCGCATAGTGTTCTCCTTTGCCTTTGGGGTCGATCACCTTCAAGTGGTGTTCTGCACACAGCTCATCAGAAATCCTGCGGATCTCCTGAAAGTAGTGTTGATAGGAGGAGTGATATTTTCTCCCGTCTATGAGGGAAACAGAATTGACGATGATGTGATTGTGCAGATGGGCTTTATCCAGGTGTGTCCCTATCACAGCTTCAAAGCGGTCGTCCAAAAGTCGCTTGCAAAACTCCAGGCCAATGTTGTGGGCCTGCTCTGGTGTGACCTCCCCAGGTACAAAGGACTGAATAATATGAAACCCCTGTACTCCATCCGTTTTTCCAAACCGGATTTTTGTGTTCATCATTTCATCATAAACCGATTCCGGGGTCGAACAGTTGATAGCGGAGACAAAGAAACTTTGCTCCGTTTTTTCAGGGTTGGTGATGTAAGTAATATCCGTTGCCAAGTGGGTTTTCTCACTGTTGGTCACATAGTTCAGGCGGGCGGACAATTGATGCTTGATGGAAAGAATCTTTGTAACGCCCATATCACAGTTCCTTGATCTTGGCCCAAATATCGTCCAATTTGGAGTAGATCTCCGCAAGCTCCTCGGAGCGCACAAAGTGCCGTGCGTTGGACACACGGGCAATCTGGTTGATGTTATCGCTGGCGGATTTCAGCAGCCGCAGCAGCTCCGCCAACTCCCGCGGCGGTTTCGCCTTAATCGTCTCGCCCATAATGAGTTTGCGAATAAACGCTTCCTTGGAAAGGCCGGATGAATGCGCCTGCAACGTGAGATATTGATTCTCCGTCTGATTCACACGGACAGATAGTTTGATCGGACGGTTTCGCATGAAAGCCTCCTTTCTAAACGGGGGTATTAGGGGGTGCTCCCCCCTAACAAGCTGCATTTGGCCGTCCAAATGCGATGCTTGCGGAAAGAGCGGCAAAGCCGCTCCTTCCCCCGGTACCTTCCCGAAAAAACTACCGCTCCTCTCCCCCACGGGTTTTAACCCGGCCTGCGATTCCTTTCTGAATCTGCAAATAGTCGTTGTAATCCTTCCCCTTAGGCGGGGGATTGTCCAACACCTGATACCCGTGCAGACACTGTTGAAGGGCCTGCGCTGCTTCCCGACCACGCTCATCGTTGTCCAGGCACAAAATGATTTTTTGAATGCCCGGATTGTGCTGGAGATAGGTTTCCAATGCCAGCGGTGGTTTTAGCTCTGCGCCGGCCTTGGGACGATAAATTCCAGACAGGGACAGGCAGTTGGCACTTCGCCAATTCTGCCCCTTCCGTTTTAAGATGCTGAGATAGGAAAGAGCGTCAATGGCGCTTTCAAAAACACACACGCTCTCCCGGTTGTTGGCTTGCAGCGGCATACAGAATGAATACCGTTTATCGCTTCCGGCCACCTCACCAACAAAGGTTGAGTGAGACAACGTACCACGCAAGGAGGCATATTTTGCCGTGCCATTTTCAAAGCCCACAAACACGCAATTATGCCGTTTGGCGTCCTCATAAAGTTGACCCGATTTAATGCAGTGATTGATGATCTCGGCATCAATTCCCCTGGCGCACAAATAGGCAAACACTCGTTTGGTATCGGGATTTCGTTCCGGCAGCTGGAAGTCGGGACGAGGTTTAGGAGGCGGTTTTGATACAGGCCGGGAAGAAAGCTGGGGCTGCTCACCGAGGATCATTCCAACCGCCTCCGGCAGTTTGCAGCCACACACTTTGACCAGATAATCCAGGGCGGTAGAGCCTCCAATATTGCGGCTCCACCAGCACCATTTTCCGTTGGAGATTTTCAGTGAGTCATGGGTTTTTGTGCAGTAAGTTCCGCCGCTCACATGAACCAATTCTCCGGGGTCGTGGCGTTGTAAGTAAGTCAGCAAATCTACTTGCCGAGCCTGCTGGATTTGTTCTTTTGTGTAGTACGGCACTCAGTTCACCTCCTGGTTTCAGATTGATTTTTGAGGAAAGAGCGTGCGGCTATTTAACGCTCCCGATCATACTTGATCCGATAAGCATAATGGTCTGCACTGTACCGCTTCAAATAGTCATTTTCCGTGGTTTGAGGGGAATCCAAATCAATGTTGGAAAGCCGGGGATCTTCCGGGCCGTCAAATAGTTTCTCCACCGGAATTACATCGATTTTTCCGCCGGTATGGAGCTGCCCGCCGAACGCTCCGGCGGGCGAATGAAAGCTCCGATCTCCGCATACCCACAGGAGTCGGGTACCCGCAGGAAGTTCTCCGGCGGGCTGCTTTAGTACGATCACGGAGCGAGGTTTCGCACCGGCGACTTCATAATATCCCGCATACTCCGCTTTCTCATAAGCACGCACCATTTTGTCAAAATGGCGCTGCGGCCTGATGTAAAATAAACTCTCCTGATAGCCCATTTTGACTTCACCTACCGTTCCATTTCGTGAGGCTTGATGTCCTTTGCCACGATCTCATTGTTGCGCCGTACTAATTTCTGCGGATACTGAAATTCCTTTTTGAACTGTTTCATCTGGTCAGGAGTCAGGCTAATAAATTCATCGCCTTTTGCGCCACAGATAAAGCAGGTTCCAACCAGTACATCCACCACTTTTCCAGCTTCATCTTTAAGGGCACGGTTTTGGGGAAGCGTGAGGAATTTGCCGTCCTCATTACAAACGAGCTGACAGCCACCCGGTAAGGAAAGTACCTCGATGTTGCCTCCAACCAACTGCTGCATATCTTTCAGAGTGTTGTTGACCAAAGTCGGTTTAGCCACCTTTCCAGGCTCCAGCAGCAGGACAGAAATTGCATGGGTCATGTCCTGCGTTTTCTCTGGTTCAAAGTCAATTCTCTTGTATCCAAACTTCTCACAGAAATAAAACCCAGGCTCTACTGATTGGGAATGGATGACATGAACAACATCCGATATAGTTAGTGGGCTTCCGGTATAGCCCTCCGGCGGATCGGAGTTAAACTTACAGTAAACGCCATCCAGAGTAGGACAGTCCACGATGCCCTGAAAGACACGGTTGTAGATGCCGCTCTCTACTCGATCACTTCCCTGGAACTTCACAAGCTCCTCCGACGAACAAAAGGCAATCCGGTGTTGATCTTTGTCTGGGTCAATTTGGTAGATGCAGATTTCCATAAAGCGGGGGGATTCTCTAAGTTCCCTTGCTGCACAGCTCTGGATCACATTAATCAAATCCTCATAGTTCCTATCCCTGTAATCGCTGTTTTGTAAGTCAGCATACACACTTGCAAGGGGGTGTTCGGAGTTTATGAGAGCTTTGGCGAGCATGGGAGGCAGATGGCCTTCGCACATGGTTGCCAGAATGTCCTCACGGACGCTGTACTCGTTGGCATGGTTTAGGATCTCTTTGGGCGTCTGAGATAACAGCCAGCTACGGTACTCGTCCTGCTCCTCCCGCATTTTGTAATACAGATCCAAATTGATCTGCGATTCGTTCATAAAGTCACCTCCATTATCGCTCCCTATCCCTTCTCTTGGACTTACCAGCGGACTGTTGCCTTTGCCGGATAGACTGCTCATGCCTGCCCTTGTAGGCTGCTCGGATGTCCGCCATCAGACGGCGGCAATCCTCCGGGGGGATGGACTCCAACTTATTTCGTGCGCCGGAAAAGGCCGCACGAATCTCCGGCTGCTTGACCGCTTGCACCACGGCCTCCAGGTCGTGAAGCAGATTCTCCTTCGTGTTCAGGCCATATTGGAAAATGGCCTCCAGCTCCTGGCCACTGAAACGAGTCAGATAGCTGCTCATGAGCCGGAAGGCCGTGACCTTGCCGCTATCGTCCCGCACCGGCTCATACCGCTGCGGCGTTCTGAGATACATTCCGTCCATCCCGGCCCCACCGATGTAGAACCCGTTCTCATCCTTTTCACTCTCCAGCAGGGCCGTACCATCCGTGAGCAAGTACCCCGCCTCCATGCGGGGCTGGATCAGACCACAGGGGACACCTATTTGCCGGATAGCAATGATCTCTGCGGGCACTTCATCCAGGGTCATGGTGTATCTGCCGTCATCCATATCCAAACCTCCTTCTGTTGAGCGGCACCCATGTTTACTGGGTGCCGCTCATGTTTAACGCTCCACCCCACGGCTGCGGCGAGGGGCATTCCGTTCATTTTGTTCTTCCATTTCCTCAGCCGATGGCTCGGCCATTTCGCTGTCCCGATGATCCATATTCAGCAGGGTGTTCAGTTCCTCCAAGCGGGCGGATTTGGTGGCCAGTTCCTCCTCCTGGGCAAAGGGCTTCTGCACCTCCACCTTGGCGGTTTCCAGCTGGGCCTTGGTATCCTCCAGGGCCTGCTCATAGTCCTTCAGACGGCTCTCCAGGCCCTCCAGGGCGTTGTCTATGCGCTGGAGGTTGCCATAGGTGTCCGTGCCCAATGTGACCGTGTGGCGCAGCTCATGGCACAAGGCAAGCTGGTATTCCCGCCGGAAGGTGTCAAAGGACAGCTCCATGGTGAAGCCACGATAGGCACCGATGACAACGGCCTCCGGGCTGGTCATGGCTTTACACGCCTCCAGGATCGCCGTACCAGCGCCCTTTTTCTCGGTATATTCCGTTCCATGAAGCACCATAGGCGAGAACCCGTCTGGGTTAGGCTTTGTTTCTTCGGCCAGGTATGCCATATCTTTTTTATAACCGGCGATCTGCTGTTCCAAACTGGCAATGCTCTTGGGGAAGCTCTTTAGAATCTGATCCTCCAGGCTGTATTTCTGACTGAGATGGTTGGCTTTCAGCAGCTTAAGCCGCCCCACATCAATGTCCAGATCCATCTTCTCCTTGATGTAGGGGTTGCCGGTACACAGGGCCTTGATTTCTGCATAACTGAGGGCCGTTTCGTCAATGTCATCGGCAGAGCGGACAGGAGATTTGCTGGTCATGATCTGGCCGATGAACTTCTGCTTGCTCTCTACCAGCTGGTAGAGGTAGCTGTCAAAGGTGTTTTCTGTCACATAGGTGTAGATTTCAACCTCCTTGTTCTCGTTGCCCTGGCGGATGATGCGGCCTTCCCGCTGCTGAAGATCTGCCGGACGCCAGGGACAATCCAGGTGGTGCAAGGCCACCAGCTTTTTCTGAACATTGGTTCCGGCTCCCATCTTTGCAGTGCTGCCCAGCAGCACTCGGACTTCTCCGTTGCACACCTTACCGAACAGCTCCTTTTTCTGCTGCTCGGTATTAGCGTTATGGATATAGGCGATCTGCTCAGCGGGGATTCCTTTGGCAATCAGCTTGTCCCGCAGGTCATCGTATACGTTGAAGGTGCCGTCGCTTTTTGGGGTGGACAGGTCACAGAAGGCCAGTTGGGTGGACTTCTGCGGGGCGGTACGCTGCCAGATCTCATAGATGTTGTCGGCACAGGCGCTGACCTTGCCGGTATCGCTGTCCGGCAGCAGCGGATTAACCAGCCGCTGATCCAGCGCCAGCTTGCGGCCATCGTTGGTAATCATGAGCATATTGTCCTCGCTGCTATCCACCATCTTATTGCGGACACGCTCAGCCCTCTCACTGAGGTCTGCCACCATCTCCTTTTGATGTTCGGAGGGTTTCAACGCCACATGGTGGTAGTTGGCCTTGGGTACGGGGAGATTGAGCATATCCGCCGTCTGTATGTCCGCAATCTCTTTGAACATACTCATAAGCTCCGGGAGATTATAGAACTTGGCGAATCGGGTCTTGGCCCGGTAGCCGGTGCCCTCCGGGGCCAGCTCAATGGCGGTCACAGTCTCGCCAAAGGTGGAGGCCCAAGCGTCAAAGTGGAGCAGATCATTCCCTTGCAGCGTGTCGTGCTGGAGATACTTCTGCATGGTATACATCTCCACCATGGAGTTGGAGATAGGGGTGCCGGTGGCGAATACTACGCCATGGCCTCCGGTCAGCTCGTCCAGATAGCGGCACTTCATGTAGAGGTCGCTGGACTTCTGCGCTTCCGTCTGGCTGATGCCGCCCACATTCCGCATTTTCGTGTAAGCGGCCAAATTTTTATAGTTGTGGGCCTCATCAACGAAAAGCCTGTCCACGCCCAGTTCCTCAAAGGTCACGATGTCATCTTTGCGGCTCTGATCGTTGAGCTTATCCAGTTTGGCCTTCAACCCCTTTTTGGTGCGTTCCATCTGTTTAATGGAGAAGTTGTCCCCGTTGCTCCGCTTCAAGTCACTGATTCCGTCCAAAACTTCTCTCAGTTGCTCCTCCAGGATGGCCCGCTGCCGCTCTATGGACATGGGAATTTTCTCTAGTTGAGAGTGTCCGATGATGATGGCGTCGTAGTCTCCGGTAGCAATGCGGCCACAGAACTTCTTGCGGTTTTTCGGTTCAAAGTCCTTTTTTGTGGCCACGAGAATGTTGGCAGAGGGATATAGCTGGAGGTATTCAGCGGCCCACTGCTCGGTCAGGTGGTTTGGGACGGCAATGAGAGATTTACTGCACAGTCCCAGCCGCTTACTCTCCTGGGCGGCGGCGACAATTTCAAAGGTCTTGCCTGCACCTACAACGTGGGCCAGCAGGGTATTCCCTCCGTAGAGAATGTGGGCAATGGCGTTCACTTGGTGCCGCCGCAGGGTGATTTCCGGGTTGATGCCCACAAAGTTCAGATGACTGCCATCGTACTCACGGGGCCGGATGGCGTTGAAGGTTTCATTGTAGAGCTTGCAGAGCCGTTCCCGGCGCTCCGGGTCTTTCCAGATCCAATCGGCAAAGGCTTGTTTGATTAGCTGCTGCTTGGACTGAGCGATGGCGGTTTCCTTTTTATTGAGCACCGCTGTCTTACGGCCATCGGCGTCCTCCACATAGTCGAAGATCCGCACATCCTTCAGGTTGAGGGTTTCCTCAACAATCTTGTAGCCGTTGATACGGTTGGTGCCGTAAGTGTTGTTGGCCTTGATGCTGGAACGGTCGTAGCTTTTTCCCTCGATGTTCCAGTTGCCGGTCATTTTGAAGTAATGCACCTTGATGTTGAAGCGGGCATAGTTGGGGGTGTCGAACAGCTCAAACATAAACCGTGCCACATCTTCCGGCGGGAGCCAGGTGGCACCCAGCCGCACGGAGATCTCACTGGCGGTCAGATCCACTGGCTGCACGGCTTTCAGGGCTTCGGCATTGACACGGAACCGGCTGTCGGCTTCCGCAGCCTCCTCCGCCTGCCGCAGCTTCTGTCTCACGTTGCCGGAAAGATATTCGTCCGCTGTCACATAGATGGGATTTCCCTCATCATCCACCCTGTCAGGAAGCTGAAACATCACTCCATGCAGTTCTTCCACCAGGGTTGCCTCGTCTTTTCCGGTCAGGTTGGTCATGTAGGGGAGGTCGATGCAGGCTTTTTCTGCCAGGGATAAGGCCAGGGCCTCCGATGCGGTGTCCACCCGGCTGACGCTGATCTTTTGCTTGATGGTGCGCTTGGTGAACATATCCGCCTTGCGGATGAAGTTGCCGTCGCTGTCCGTAACCTCCAGAGAGGTCAGGAGGAAATAGGAGTTATCCGAGTGGAAGGCGGAGTTATTGGCCCGCTGGGAGATACGGCCATACTTCTTCACAAAGGTATCATACAGGCCGTTCAGCCGCTGCTGCTCGGCGCTGATGACGTAATCCGGGTAATCCTCCGTCTGGTACTCAATGAGCTGCCGCACACAGTCCCGCAGGCCGATCAAACCTTTGATGCGCCCCAGGGCGGTGGTGGACACCTCCACCGGATTCATGCGGCTGTTTTCCCGGTAGTAGACCTCTCCGTCCACGATAGTATAGGAGAAGTTGCGCACGGTGGGGTCTGCCGGGATGGAGCGATCCTCCTCCAGTTCATCCCCTTCCTCACGCTCATACTCCTGGATGGAGCCGCCAATGTTGCCGATGGCGGAAGTCAGCAGATCGGAGAGTTCCTGGCCCTCGAAGGGGATACAGGCCGTCTCAGGCCCATAGGGGCCGCTGACCTCCTTCATATCACCCAGAATCATTTCCGGGTGGTCAATGAAATACTGGTTCATCTTGAGGCCGCTTTCATTGACACCAAGATGCACCCAGTCGGGTTCAATATCTATGAGAGAATCTCTCTTTTGCAGGAACAGAATATCGGACGTGACCTCCGTGCCGGCAGCGCCCTTGAAGGTGTCATTGGGCAGGCGGATGGCACCCAGCAGGTCGGCCCGCTGAGCGATGTATTTGCGCACCGCAGGGTTTTCCTTGTCCAGGGTGCCTTTGCTGGTGACAAAGGCCACGATACCACCGGGGCGTACTTTGTCCAGGGTCTTGCCAAAGAAGTAGTCGTGGATCAGGAAGTTATGCTTGTCATAGCGCCGGTCGGCCACCTTGAAGTTGCCAAAGGGGATGTTGCCGATGGCCACATCGAAGAAGCTGTCCGGCAGGTTGGTCTTTTCGTAGCCCTGGATGGTCACAGAGGTGGTCTGGTAGAGCTGCTGGGCAATCCGTCCGCTGATCTCGTCCAGTTCAACGGCATAGCGCCTGGAGCCGGACATACGCTCCGGCATCATGCCCAGGAAGTTGCCGGTGCCGCAGGACGGCTCCAACACGTTTCCTGTCTCAAATCCCATCTGCTCCAGGGCCTGATACATGGAACGAATGACCACCGGGGGCGTGTAGAAGGCGGTCAGGGTGGATTCTCTCGCTGCCTTGTACTCATCCGGGGAAAGTAGGTTTTTCAGCTCCAGGTAGTTGTGGTTGGCTTCTTCAAAGCAGTTTGCCAAACCACCCCAGCCCACATACCGGGAAAGAATCTCCTGTTCCTCCGGCGTGGCCAGCCGCTCCTCGCTCTCCAGCTGCTTCAATAGCCGGATGGCGGCGATGTTGTTCTGGTAGCGTTGGCTGGGCGTCCCAACACCAAGGGCATCATCTGTGATGCGATGGTCATGGCGGTCTGTCTGCTCCGGGTAGAGGACATTGGAGAGTGTTGCGGTACGGGATTTTTTCGGTTCCCTGGGCGGCTCCGGCGGAGCCGGATGTTCCAAGTAGGCCCGGATGGTGCCGATGTACTCCATTCGCAGGATGGGAAATCCCGCCGACTGCGCAAAGGTGAGGTCGGTCAACTCCACCTGATTGGTGGCGAGATCTACGCTGTGTACCCGGTATCTGCGCCCATCCTGCTCAAATTCAGTTTCGCCGGGGATCAGGTTGGCCTGGGCGTATTCTTCGTTGGTCAATTCGTGCTGAACCGCAGGAGCCGCCTGGGAAAGCTGGCCCTTTTCATCTAGGGCCGGGTGAAGGATAGCTTGTACCTGCTCCCGAAGGCCGGGGGTATCCTTCAGCTGCGCCTCGTTGATCCACTCATACGCCTCATCCCAAGTCTTAAAGACTGATGGATACCCAAACTCTCCAGCGGAAAATGTGATCTCTGATCTCCCTTCCCATAGGGTGAACAGGAAACCGGCGGTTTCCATGGCCTGGACAATGATCTTCTCTCGATCTGAGAGGATATCAATGACGGCCTGTTTTTTTGCGGCCTGTTCCGCCTCCCAAGCCTTCACCTCGGCTTCCAGGTCGGGAAGCGGCTCCGTTTGCTCCGGCTCCGGGACTGGATGCTCTAAAGCGTTTTCCCTGACCTGAGCGTGTGCTGCCGGGTCAGGGTACTCTCCGATGATGCGAAGGTAACGTTCCTCCTTCAGATCATAGACGGCAGCGCCGTCATACTGGAAGCCGTCATCTTCCATGGTGCCGTCCACATATCCCTGGGCCACTCGCTCCGCTTCTTCCAGGGTCTGATAATCCAACCGCTCATCAAAGCCGTTCTCAAAGTGGTGGTAGACGGCCACTTGATACCGGGCAGCCATGCGGTCGGCGTAATCCTCGATTTGCTCCCTGGTGAGCCAGTCCGGTTTTTCGGGCAGGGTATCGTACAGCTCTCGCATTTTGTGGATCTGTGCGGATACATTCCCGGCCCATAGGTGCTTCTCGTTTCGCTGTCCCTCACCCAGAAAATACTCACAGTCGGTGCGCAGCCGGTCAAGCAGGCGATACTCGTCGCTATAAGCCCGTGTATCAGTCGGCTGCGCCTGTTCCTGGGGCGTATCGGGGAGGAAATATTGCTCGTTGAGCGGATTTTCCTCCAGCTTCCGATCAAAGTCGGCACGGGGGAACTCCTGGGTGAACAGCGGAAATTCCGGGTCGTAAAGCGTGACGGTGGTTTCTCCGAGGGACTGCATCTCATAGGGTTTTGTGCCGATATACACCGTGCTGCCCAGCGGGATTTGATACCGGCGAGGGCCGCTGAATCGCTCCATGACCGTCTCACGGCGCTCCGTTTCCATGTCTGATAGGGAGGAAACCAGAACATCACGGCTGCGGCGCAGTCGGTTGGTGTAGTGCTCCAGCCGGTGGGCAGGAAGGCCGCACATTTCCACTCGGCCAACCCCAGGGACGGGGCGGGTGGTCAGGGTCAGCCCCAGCTCCGGCGCAAGGGTCTTGGCGTCCTCGCCATAAAGTTCATAGAAGTCGCCCACCTGAAACAGCACCACATGGTTGGGGTATCGCTCCTTGACGGTGTTGTACTGCATGGGGGCAGGCTCCTGGCCCACCGGCACCTCCTGGCTGGCAAGCTCATCCTCATACTCCCACATGGCCTCCGGGGAGAGGTAGAGGTCTTTACGCACCAGATCCTCAACACGCTGAGCTACTTTCACCCAGGTGAGATGGATTTCCGGGCAGTTCCGTTTGGTGAAGCGGATACCCTTGCTATCATAGTCCTCATGGCTGTATCCAGAGCTGGACAGTGCGTGGGAATGACCACCTGTGCCGTACTCCTTCCGCAGGAAGTCCGCCTTTTCCTTGGTATCGTGTGGCTCCTGAAAGAAGCCGTAAATTCGCTTCGGCCCGCCCTCAAAGTGGCTTCCGCCGGAAAGGGCCTCGTCGATCTCGTCCTCCGTGATGAAGGGCATGATGGCAGGCAGCTCTGTCAAGGTGGTGCTGAAGGTCTTGCGGGGCAAGTCCAGCTCCTCCAGGCGATTCAGCACACCACGAAAATCGTGGTAGTGAAAGCGCATGATAGAGCGATCTTGCTGATAGGCGGCAAGAAATGTCCGGTATTCGGCCAGCAGTGTTTTTCGGAATTCCGGGTCTGCCAGAAGGTCGGAGAGGCGAGGTTGATCTTTCGGAAAGTCCAGCCATTTTGCTCCGTCGGTTAGGCAGGGAAGGAAGTCATTCGGGTGATCTTCCCGGTTCAGGTCACGGTACAGATAAATCAGGCTTTCCGCCAAAAGGCTGCGCTCATACCCATCTGCCTCCAGCAACTCCACGTTGCTGGCAAACTGACCGGCCTCCAGCAGCTCTCCGATGCGCTGGACTGCACTCTCCCAGGGGATGACCTGGGCGTTGGCTTCATATCTGGCACGATCTCCATGGGCAAGATGGATGCCGTCCTCGTCATACCATGCGGCCATGGGGCCGTGCTCTGTGGTGATACCGTTGCCGCCGTGATAGAGGGCCTGGAGGCGGGTGGTCATAAGGGGCAGGGGAATGTCCATCTGAAACAGGTGAATCACCCGCATCCGCAGCTGATCCGTATTGCCGCCATAGCGCAGGAATTGGTCAACCGCTTGCTGTCCAACAAAAAAAGCGGAGGATGTAAGCATTACATTCTCCGCTTCCGTAGGTGGGGTATGAAGTTGTTCCGCTGGTGGGATCAGCTGTAAATCAGCTGCCGGAGTACCACTTCCTCCGCCGACGCCTTGAAGTTGTTCATGGCCTGTACCCACGCCATCTGATTGGTGGCCTTCATCTCCTCGTCCACCCGGTTCTGCTGCGCCAGCTCCCTCGTCAGATGCTCCACCATCTCGGTGGCCCGCCGGTCGATGTCCATCAGGTGCCCGTCCAGCTTGCCCGCCAGCAACAGCCGGTCGTACAGCATCGGCTTGTGCTCCTTCAGGTACGTCTTGTGCAGCATCCCGTACTTGCCCATCGGGACGTCCTCCGCCTCCGGCAGAGTCAGGTCGGGATACAGATACTCCCCGATCTGGGTGTAGGTCAGTTCCTCGGTCATGGTGTTCAATCTCCTTTCGTGCCGTCCTGGGTTGTTCCTCTGTGGCCCTATCATACACAGGGTTCTGGCGCTTGGCAAATTTTGAAGTGCGCTCCTGCTGCCGAATGGTGCGCCCAATCTCCAGCAGCACCATTTTTGAGATGGAATTGGAGGCGTTGCCCAGAACAGATACCGTTTCATAGGTGGAGAAATCGTGGATGAACTCAAAATCCGTTTCGTCGAAGTAACGGTCTGCGTCATAGCCACAGCGGGTCAGCACCGTGTAAGCAAGGCTGTTTGCCAGCAAGGTTTTCAGCCGCACGGAGAGATTCAGGTCATCCAGATCTTCCAGGAAGCTGTCCTCCCTGGTGTTGCGAAGTTCTTCCAGGTAATCGGTCAGATTGTCCTCCGCAATCACCTGGCTCATGGAACAGATCTGCTCTGCAAATGAGACGCCGGGTTCTCGCTCCACCTCAAAGCTGTTGCTGATGGATTCCAGCACCGCTTCCTCATAGGCGGGTTCCATCCGCCAGAGCTGCGCCTCCTGGGGGCGGTGACGCCCAGGGTGCGTGTCTGATACATCAAAGACATACTTGAGCCGGGTCTTGTGGCCGGAGTCATCCAACAGGGCGATGCCCCTGCTCCCCCGGTTTACCCAGCGATCCATCCGGCTGTTCCAGAACTCAATGGTGGCGCAGGCGGTGGCGTCGGGACGCTGGGCGTGGATCAGAAGCTGATCCCGGAAGGGGTACTTATAAATCCTGGCGGCAGTTTTTAAGTACCGCTGCCAGTTCCCACGCACAGAGGCTAGTTCCAGGATTTTCTTCTGGCTGAACTCCGTGACGATTTGCAGCTTGCTCGCCATGTTTCCTCCTATCGTTCAAATTCATGCTTGTGCTTGTTCTTTTCCGGCTTGTCCTGCTGGGGAAGCTGCGCCGCAAAGCTGTCGGACAGCTCCTGGAATTTTTCGGCCTCCACATAGTAGGCAGTCTGCTTACCGCCCTGGTTGACCAGCAGAATATCGCTGTCGCAGAGAGAACGGAGGGTGCCGCCTCCGGGCCGGTGCTCCACGCTGTGCTTTTTGCGAAGATCCTCCAGCGTGGTTCCGGGGCCTAGGTTACTACGGTACACGCAGCGATAATCGGCGGGTCTGATCCGCCCCTTGGCCCGTTCATAGGTACAGCAGAAGTAATCCGTCTTGATGACGTCCTTGAGCTGGTAGAGTGCGTAGGTGTCGCAGCAGTCCTGCTCTCTCGGATGCTCCGGCAGGTAGGTGTAGCCGTTGCGCCACGCCATTTCCGCAAACTCCATGATGTGAAAGCCGCACTGCCCGATGTAGATGTGGTAGTCGTCGATGTAAGAGCACTGCTGCTTCATTTGAGTGCCGTCCGGCTTTGTCATAATGATGCTGCTGTGGTTGGGCAGGCGAAAGAGCGTCTTGTAGTTGCAGTCCACAAACCGCATATCCCGCACCCCATTCGGATTGGGAAAGGCGCAAACGCCCGCAATGTTGATAGGTTCCTGGCTCATCGTTCATGCCCTCCTCGTGCTTTTTTCAGTGGGTTGCGGTCATGCTCCTTCACCTTTTCCTTCGCCCAATCAGGCAGTTTGGTGAGATCCGCAATCCCTAAAACATCCGAGACATCCCACCGGCACCGCTCCCCTGAAAACAGTTCCTGAAAGTACACGGCTCTGCCTCTTGCTCCTGCGCTGCACCCAAAGCCGCCCACTGCGTACCCCAGCTGGCAATCCGCCGTGCGGTACTCAGCGGCCAAGCTGGTCGGCCTGAGAATCACAAGTTTGCCCTCCAGGGATTCTTTCTCGCCACGCTCACGACAATGCTCGGCTCCCAGCACTTCAATGGGTACAGCACGCTTCTCCCGGAATTCCGCCACCGCTTTTTGCTGATCCTGTAAGCGGTTCAGAAAGATTTGCAAGATCTCGACATAGTTATCACCGGCAACCGCCTGGGGGAAGATCTTCTCACCCAGCAGGTTATATTGCTGGTAACAGGTCATGTAAGGCATCTCCTTGTCTCTGGGATTATAGCCCAGGAGCATCATACGTCCGCCCAAACGGACGGATTGGAGGATTTCATAATCCCCCGCCATTTCGGGGACAGCCATCTTTAACGCTCCCTTCCTGTGGAATCTTTGTGTTTATGATTTTCTCTCCGCAAATGGCGATGCAGTGCGTGGAGCGTGGTGGTGTGCGTTTCAAAGCATTTCATGGCTTCTGTGTACTCTGTAAAGCTCGTATGTGCAGGATTGGGCTTGTGATTTGGTTGCCAGTCCCAAACAGCATACTGATGGGAGGCCTGGGAATGAAACCCTACCGCAATTTCCCGATCTTCCATGCTCACAGATGCCATCATCGTATAGCCTTTATATTGTTCCGAGGTATGCCGGAAAGAGCCATTTCCCAAGTACAGGGTATAGCTTCCGTTTTGCCCTTGCTGATAAGAGACAGGGATCATAAGCTCTCCTGTAACCAATTCGGGATGATAGGTGTACCCCAGCCGTTCTTCCATCATCATCTTGGGCATGGAAGAAAAGTCGATATAGTAGGCGTCCGTCCCCATGATGCGGTAGGTGTGAAGATGCCCTTTCACTGGAAAGTAGGTGGACAAGACGGGATGTTTGATGTGGCCGGTGATGACAACACTCTTTTCCTTGGATGCTCTGTCGAGATAGAACTGGGGCTGTGCGCCGGGAACATCCCAGCCGCACATGGAGCCGCAGACCATGGCTTCCATCTGCGCCGGTGTAATCCCCATGCGGCTGTTGGTGAAGTCCGCAATGCTCTTGTTTTCCTTCCGGCTGTCCGTGTTCCACTCGCTGCGGTAGTATCCACGTTCGCCTCGCTTAATCAAAATCAGTTCCCCGGTGCTGGGCAGGATGGAACAGCATTGTTCCGGTAGCGTTCCGCGCATTTTGACCTCCTTATGGGTAACAAAAAACAGCTCTATGAGCCGTTTAGCATCGCATGATTGAATTCTGCTGCTATCGCTCTTGATCCCGCAGTTTCCTTCTCTGCCACTGCTCCAGCAACCTGATAATCACTTCTTCCATCTGCTTCGGAGTATAGCTGGGCGGGAAGTATTTTTGCAGACGATCATTTTTCAAGGTCACTTTCCGGGCCAGGGACTTGTCCTCCCGAAGAAGTACCTCCATAGCATTAGCATCCAACTTCCCCTCCTCACTCAGCTCCTTGAGCCGTTTGGCCTGTCCCAGGCTGGGGGATACCTCATCACGTTCCATAATGACCAGTAGCGAGGCTTGCTCTTTTTCGCTCAGATGCGAAATGTAGTCCGCTGCGGGCGTGACCTTCAAAACCCCGTTGTCCACCTGCTCCAGCAGAGGCGGGATCAGCTTTGTCAGGCGGATATACCGCTGAATGCTCGTCACATTTTCGCCAACTTGCTCACTTAAAATTTGGACAGAATACTTCCCGCGAAAATTCTCTCCAACTTGGAGAGAATTTTTTGAGGGCCGTCCGGCCTGCCGCTTCATGGCCTCCAACTTCAAGCTGTACGCTCTGGCCTTTTCACTGGGCAGCAAGTCCTCACGGGTGATGTTGTAGTCCACCACCAGAATGTCCGCCTCATCATCCGTATACTCCCGGATGATAACCGGCAGGCTTTCCAGGCCCACTGTTCTGGCGCAGTAGTCACGGCGATGGCCGGAGATAATCTCGTAGCCACCCTCCGTCCGGGGCCGCACGATCAGCGGCTCCGCAACCCCCACCTGCTCGATGCTGTCCATCAGTCGAACCAGATCCGGCGTGGGCCTCTTGATGGAGTACGGCTGTCTGGCATAGGGGTAAATCTCACCCACGGGAATATTCAGGATGCGCTCGTGGGTGTCCTGCTGCCGTTCCTGCTCACTTTTGAACAGATCATCGAGTGAGGTCAGGCCCATGTTTCTGACGTTCCCTACCAAGTTTCATCACCTCCCTGGTAAAAGATTCATAGGCGCTTGCTACCCGCCCCTCCCTGTCGTGCTCAAAGATGTTCTTGTGCTCCAGGCTGATTTCAGCGGCACGGATAGACCGGGGGATTTCGCTGCGGAACACCCTGCCTCCGTAGGCTACCCGGATTTGCTCAATAACCCCACGTGAAAGAGTAGTGCGGCTGTCAACCATCGTCATCAGGATGCCTCCGATCTCCAAGCCGGGATTCAGCTGGCGCTTTACTCGCATAACCGTCTTGAGAAGCTGCTCCAGGCCTTTGGCGGGCAGATAGTGGGCCTGCACGGGGATGATGACGGTATTGGCCGCTGTCAATGCGTTGATGGTCAGCATACCCAGGGAAGGCATACAGTCCACGATGGCATAGTCGTAGTCTTTCTGGACGGTGGATAGATATTGCCGCAAAACCGTTTCCCGGCTCATGGTGTTCACCAGCGTTACCTCAGTGGCGGACAGTTCAATGTTGGCGGGCATCAGATCCACGCCGTCCTGGTGGTGCAGAATCCCCTCCTGCGCAACGAGGGGCTGATCGGTGATGATCTTCCCCATGATGGTTGCCAAGGTTGGATTCAACTCGTCCGGCTGCTCCCAGCCTAAAAGCTGGGTGAGATTGCCCTGGGCGTCTGCATCAACCAGAAGAACTTTTTTACCTTGCCGAGAAAGACCAATGGCCAAACTTGCCGCCGTGGTAGTCTTTCCCACGCCTCCTTTCTGATTAGCCAGTGCGATTGTGTGCATTCATGACACCTCCATTTCGATTATCAGCCTGCACTGAAAAAGCACAGGCTGCTGGTATTCTTTTTTCGGTATGTACTTCTTCTTTACTCTTCTCAGTATTGCTATACTCCGTCTTATTTCCCTCGGTTTTTCCGAAGTCTTGACCTTCGATTATCCGAGGTCTTGACTTCTGTTTTTCCGAGGTCTTGATTTTGGTTTTTCAGATGTCTGCCCCTTTCCGGCAAAGTTTTTTACATAGATCAAAGCTGGACGCCCCTGGCCCTGGCGCACTCGTTCAATTAAACCAACTCCTTTCTTGGTATCCAACTCATGAAACAGCTTAATTGCCTTTTCTGTCCTATAGCCAAGTGTTTCAGTAACATCTTCCAAGGTAAATATGATGTATACTCGTCCCTGCTCGTCATGCCATCCATTCTTCATTGACAGACTCATGCGGTCTAGTAAAATACCATAAAGGAGCTTTGCATCCGTCGATAGGTTTGCAAAGCGACTATCTGTAAAAAGCAGTTTGGGTATGCGGTAAAAGGAAAACTGTTCAGACTCATAGCCGTAATAGTAAGAAAGCTCTACTGAAACCATAGCCATCACCCCCATCAAAAAAGGAGAGCGTATTTAACACGCTCTCCCAGTACAGACAATATAAAAACTGACATACAATTTGAAACGCATCGCTCAAATAGGGACAATACCTTGATTGATGAAATGAGCGATGTGTGATATAATTAAACCAATCATTTACAGTTGCGAGGTATTTGCATGAGAAACAAAAAGCCTCCCTTTGAAATCACGAACCAGATCATTGACCATGTGGCGGAGATCGCTGAGCTGATGGGCCGCTTGACCGCAGCCTCTCCCCTGTCCGCAAATCCTACACTCCGCCGCGCCAATCGTATCCGAACCATACACGGATCACTTGCTATTGAACAGAACACACTTTCTCTGGAGCAAGTGACTGCCGTGCTAAACGGCAAGCACGTTCTCGCCCCGCCTAAGGATATTGCAGAAGTAAAGAACGCCTATGAGATTTATGACCTGCTTGATGAACTTGATCCGTATTCTGTGGACGACCTGCTGCTGGCCCACGGCATTATGACGCGGGGCCTAGTGGAGGAATCCGGTATGTTCCGAAGCCGGCCTGTGGGCGTGGTAGACAGCGAAGGGCACGTCCTGCATTTTGGGACGCTACCCCAGTATGTCCCCGATCTAGTGCTGGAACTGCTAGACTGGGTAAAAACCAGCGATGTGCATATACTCATCCGCAGTTGTGTGTTCCACTATGAGCTGGAACTGATTCACCCCTTTGCTGACGGAAATGGGCGTGTGGGGCGTCTGTGGCATACGCTGCTCCTCTCCAAGTGGAATCCGGCCTTTGCCTGGCTTCCGGTGGAGTCCATCATCCATGACCGCCAGCCGGAGTATTATGCGGCCATCAACTCCTCCAACGATGCGGGAGAGTCCACAGTGTTTATTGAGTTCATGCTCTCGGCCATCAAAGCATCACTCATAGAGGCCATCAATGCGAGTGATGAAATGAGCGATGGAAAGATGGATAAGTCAACGCTCCGATGGAGAAAGATCGAGGAGTTCCTGAAAACCCATGACTATATCATGAACGCTGATGTGCGGGAGTTGTGTGGGGTATCGGCGGCGACAGCAAATCGTATTCTTGCTACTTTTACTGCCGAAGGAAAACTTGTTAAATACTTTAACAATGGGCATTGGGTATATCGTTCAATCGTATGTAGAGATGAGGATTAAAATGACTAGTGATTACTATCAAGCAAAAAAAATATTCATTGCTACACCGGGTGACCTTATGCCAGAGAGAAGAGCCTTGGTGGACGTTGTTACAGAAGTGAATGTAATTAAAGCTCACCCTGCAGGCTTTCATTTTGAAATTTTGGGTTGGGAAAATACTTTGCCCGGAAACGGACGGCCTCAGTCTCTAATCAACGCAGAAATCAAAAAATGTGATCTTTTCATTATGGTATTATGGGAGCATTGGGGGACTCCATCCGGTCGATATTCATCCGGCACTGAAGAAGAGTTTTATGAGGCCCAATCCTTACACCAAAGCACAGGCAAACCAGAGTGCTGGCTATTTTTTAAGTTTTCAAATTGTCCAGCACCAGAAATTACACAATTTAGGAAAGAACGAGAGAAAGCACGAGATGTATATTATCAGCGTTTTAATACAACAACTGAATGGACAGATTTGCTACGCCATTTCCTATGCAAGTGGATTGATGGTTTAGAATCTTCTTGCTACATCGGAAGTAGAGTGACAAATTCCGCTGAAAAAAGCTCAAATGAAATACTATACCGAATTTCTTATCAGGATTGGATCGGTTCATATTGTAAAATAGATCCAATAATTTATTTTACCATCGAGGATAGAAATTCATTAAATAATTGGAAACATATGCTTCATCAAGAAAAGAAAGAATTTGTTTACAATCTTTTATCTGAGAATCTTGGTCTGGTACTTGGTGCTAACCCATATTTAGGTCAACTACGCTATAAAATATCTGAAAGTCAATTTATATTGTTGGCAACCATTTCTCGCAAGTATGAAGATACTCTTAGTACAAGTCGTATATTTATTCCAAATGACTATTCCCACCTTTGCTCAATCTCAGAGAACGAAGTTCCCTTTGACGGTTACATATAATTTTTATGGCCTGCCTACCAGGTTTTCTACAATTAGTTTATTTGATGAGCAGCCGCTTATCTTCCTGAAATAATCACCACTTACAATAACCGCAGTGCCATCCCGGTTATGCTAAAAGCCCGGAAGGTCTTGTGAAACAAGGCTTTCCGGGCTTCGTTTACATTGGTGGCGCTCTGATATATACGACGACTCACAAAGTCGAACCTGATAGTGTTGTTTTCGGATACCAGTTCAATATTGGCTGAAAATAGGTCAGCATTTCCTCACGCCACCCTTTAGTTGGCCACAACAATCATTTTCCCGCTCTCCATAACAGAAACCCCTCAATATTTTCAAAGAATCTTTTTGACTTCATCCGCATGTTCAAATATGCATTACTGGCCATAAAGTCGATTAGATTTACCTTGGGGATGATGAATGCCGGAACAAGGGAAAGGCCTTTCAACTTTTCTGTTCTGATCCATCTTGCGACCGTAGACGCTGTGGCGCCTGTTAATTCCGCAGCCTCTCTCGTGGAAACTATGTCGGGGATATTCCGGAAACATTCTATGTAGTATTTTCGCAGTTCCTCCGTTGTCACAGATTCGGGAAGCATGGGCTTGGGTTCGTATGTCCCGCTATATGAGCCGGGCGGGAGTTTGTATTTTTCGGGGTGAATTTCCCTGCGCTCCAGATAGCGAACAACGTCTTTCATCTTGATGGTGTAATTTCGGGTCTTTTTCCCACTCTGTACGCAGGGAACCAAACCGGACTGCAGCAAATATCGAGCTGTTCGTTTGCTGATATGACAGATGATGCGGAATTGCTCTTTCTGAACGGTTTCTGGGTACTCATTCAGCAAATAGCGATACTTGGATGCCCGTGCCATATCACTCGCCTCCTTTTCCCTGCCACTGACGCTCAAATGTATCCATCAATTCCTTTTGGATCGAGGTCTTTCGACGGATACGGCGGTAATATGGGCTTGTCAGAAAGTCCAGCATAAAAGCCTTTGGGACGGTGTACCGCTTTCCAGGCTGAAAAGCCTTTAGGATTCCTGTGCTGATCCATTGCACGATTGCCGAAGACGAAAAACCTGTAATCTGCTGAATATCCTTTACGGAGAGCAGGTCTTGATAGGAATAGAGATGCTTGTCATAGAATGTTCTCATAGCACGGATATACGGATCATATGCTTCCTGCTTGCACTCAGACCGATAGAGATAGGCAAGAATATCCGTTAGCTTGATTCTATGGGTACGGATCAGGTAGTTTTGCTCAATGGCATAGGGAATCTCACCTCGCCGCTCCAAATTGTAGGCAGTTTTGGCACAGATGCCACAGATCTCACATAGCTCCCGTTGGGTCACATAGGCGGGATATTTTGCGGCGATGCCGGGATAATACTTTGTCAAATCCATGTGCAGGACTCTCTTTCTTGTTTATCTGTCATTGGTAGGTGAGCCGCTTCACTGGTGTGTAAACTGTTGACTTTTGGAATGAGTTCAAATAGAATTATTTATCATAACAAAATACGTAGACTAAGCTCCCCCGTCTGGCGTGCAGTTCTATCCTAGTTCTATCCTCCGGTCATAATTTGGGGCAAAAACGGGAAGAACTCGGGAAATCCCGTGGGTTCGAATTAAAGCGAAAAACGGAAGTCAAAATCCGGTGTATACCTCAGCATTGGGGCTTCTGTTGTGTACTTCCATCTTCGCTTAATTTCCAACAAAAGTCATAAGTAGGTAATGACTCGAAATCA
>JAHZGF010000026.1 GCA_019420945.1 Clostridiales bacterium
CCTCCACGGTGAAAGGCATCATGGATGAAACCGCCAACCGCATGGGACGGCTGCTTTTCAAAATGGCGGTGGAGCAAGCAGTGTCAGAGAACATCCTCGCCGCTGTTTGTGACGTAGACCAGACCGATCTGACCCGTTTACGCGGTCAGTGCATTGAGGAAATTCGAAAGACCAACGGGATACTTTCTTTTGATGAAGCTCTCCGTTGGCAGAGAGATGGCTGACGCCATCTCTGAATCATTTTGGAAAGGAGAACCTATTTGGCAAGCATCAAACAACTTACTGACCGCAAATTTAAGATCACCGTCAGCAACGGCTACCGTCCCAACGGCAAGAAGATCTGCAAGGCGAAGACCATCACTGTCCCAAATTCGGTGAAGCCTCGGGGCATCCCCCAGTACGTTGCCCACGAAGCGGAGGAACTGGAACGCCTGGTGAAATCCGGTTTCGCCGAGGACAGGGACACCACCTTTGAAGCTTACGCCGCCCGCTGGTTGGAGCGTCAGGTGAAGTATGCCTCCGGCACTCTGGCCAGCTACCGGCGGATGCTTGAGCGAGTGTACCCCTACATCGGCGCCGTCAAGCTGGGGGAGCTGCGGCCCATGGCTTTGGAAAACATGCTCATAGAGTTGCGAAAGAGAAGCCACCAGGGCAAGCACATCCAGGAGGCAACGGTGCAGAAGTACTTGACCGTGGTCTCCGCCGTCCTCAGCGACGCCAAGCGAAATGAAATCATCCAACGCAATCCCGCCCGGATGATCGACCTGCCGGACACGGAACGGAGGGAACAGTTCATTCCCACGGACGAGCAGGCCCAGTACTTCCTCAACGCTTTGTCCGAGGAGCACATCCTCTACCACGCCTTCTACGTCCTGGCGATCTACACCGGCTGCCGACGGGGCGAGCTGTGCGCCTTGCAATGGAGGGACTTCTCCTTTGTGGACCACTACACCTGGAACCTGGTGGTGTCCCGCTCCCGTAGCGTGGTTCCGGGAAAAGGCGTGGTGGAGGGGCCCACCAAAAATGGCCGCAGCCGGTCCATGACCATCTCTTACTACGTGGTCAGCACGCTGTGGCACTTGTACAGCTTCCAGAAGCGCATGGCCAGGGAGAACCACCGAAAGGTAAGTCCCTATCTGTTCGCCAATGCCCAGGGGGAGCCAGTTCATCCCGATACCTTTACCAAGCGCCTGCGAAAGATTTTCCGGGAACTGGGCTTCCCCTCTTCTTTTCATCTGCACACCCTGCGGCACTACTTCGTCTCCACTATGCTCCACGAGGGAGTGGACAAGCAGACCGTTGCGGAGCTGGCTGGCCACGAGGACACCTCTTTCTTGGAGAGGACTTACTGTCATCCTCAGATGAAATTGAAGCAGGAGGCCGCCGAAAAGCTGGAAGAAGCCCTGTTCCGATTCTGAAAACCAGGTACATCGCTGGGGCTTACAGGCAAGCTGGAGCGCCCCTCTTGTCCAAAGGGTAGAAAGTGAAAAAGCCGCTAGACTTCCGGCCGCACGTGGGGTAGTGTCTGGTTGCCTCCACAGGAGGAATCCCAACAGGAAAGAGGTCCTTTACTATGGCAAGCATCCGCAAACGGGGAAACAGCTACCTATTGGTGGTGTCCATGGGCTACGACCCGGAAGGACACCGCCGCAAACCCCAGCAAAAGACAGTCCACCCGCCCGAGGGCCTGACTCCCAAAGCCAAGGAGAAATGGCTGGAGGAAGAAGCCGCCCTCTTCGAGCGGCAGTGCAGGAATGAACCGTTGCCGGTGGACAAGTCCATCACCCTGGCGGCGTACACCGCCTACTGGCTGACCCACATCGCCCCTGGGAAGCTGGCGAAATCCACCCTGGCCCGGGACAAGCAGGACATCGACAGGTTCCTGCCCACCCTGGGCAGTTATAAGCTCACCGAACTAAAGCCTGAGCACTTCCGCAATCTCTATGCCCAACTGCGGAAACAAAAGAACTCTGTGACGGGAAAACCGCTCTCCGAGAGCACCGTTGAGGGAGTCCACGCCTGTCTGTGCGGGATTCTCTCCGATGCCATGGAGGGCGGTTTTTTGGCACAGAATCCGGCTTGGAGAACTTACAAATACAGCGGCAAGAAGAAAAAGCAGCGCCATGTGGCCGACGAGGAAACCACACGGAAACTCATTGCCGCGCTGGAGGAGGAGAGTATCAAGTACGAAACATATTTCAAACTCATTATCGCCACGGGGATGCGCCGTGGGGAATGCTGTGGGCTAAAATGGAAGGACGTGGACTTTACCGAGAAGTCCATCCACATCTGCCGTAACGTGGTGAAGGTCACAGGAGAGAACATCATCGTCAAAGAACCCAAGACCGCTGCCGGGGACCGATATGTGTACTTCTCCCTGGAGATGGCAAGCCTGCTGAAAGAGTATCGTTCCTTCTGCCAGGGGGAACTGGAACTCCACGAGGGCAGAGAACTGACCATAGAGGACTACATCTTCCGCCGCCACGGAGCTGATCTGCCCATGACCCCCAGCACCTTTACTTGGCGGTTCAAGTTGATCCTCAAAAAACACGGCCTGCCCCTGGACCTGAACGTCCACAGCCTCAGACATACAGCAGCCAGCCTGATGATCTCCGGCGGGGCGGATGTGGCCACGGTGTCCGGGCTGTTAGGGCACTCCCAGGTGTCCACCACGCTGGACATTTATACCCATGCCTTCGATGAGAAGAAACGGGAGGTCAGCGCCCAGATGCAGGGGAGGGTGGGAGTGTGAAAGCCCGGCCACTGCCGCCAGATTTTAATGTGATCATGAATCTCTTGCGGCGTACTTACTTAAGCTATCGACAAAACTGCTTCTTCCCAAATGCAACACACTCTCAACTAACATCCATCAGAGCGCTTCCAGCTTTGCAAGCAGGTAGGTCAGGGAGCTGTCATAAAAGACGAAATCATCTGCCAACCCAGCACTTTTCGTGTCCACCGCTCTTTTGCGCACAGCGGCTGGCTCCGGACGGACAAGGAGCAATATCTTTACGCTCTGTTCATCCAGGCGAATGGACTGGCAGATCTTCACTGCCTGTTCCATCTCTTCCTGGTCCACAATATCCAATATTATCACATCTGCATGGAAGATATCGACACCGACAACAGCCTGTGAATAATGGAGCTGGGCTGCCCATAGAAATTCCTGTTCCGGCTTTGATTGAAAGGCCGCCGACATTCCTTGGCCAAGCATCTTGTTGGATGATATGAATAGAACTTTTTTCATAATCGGCACCCTCTGTCAAATATTCTTTAGATTGATCCCGAGGGAAATCCTGTCCTTTCGTTACCCGATCCCTTTCCTGAGCAAATACCCGATTGAATCTAAGCCCATGGGTCAGCGGCCTTAGGAATACGGACACCGGTCAGCAGATATTGTTCCCAGAGAAACCATTTGCCATCGCTTCCCCTCTGGCGCAGCTTGATGGGACGAGGTGTATCTGCCCCGCCGCAGGGGATAAACAGTTTCATATAGCCCTGTTCAACGTGGGAAGTGTGGTTGCTCTCCACTCGAATGGTATAGGGTCGAGTAGGGGTATAGTTGTTGTCGGCAGTAGAACCGGCAAAATAGGTGAAGGGCAGGTATGTTTTTCCGTCACGGAAACGGTCATTTAGGAATGAGATTTCCTGCCCGTTCAGAGGGCGAGGCCCCCTCAAAAAGTTCAGCATTTCAAGGCCTATCTCACGATCTGCGGAGTAGGCGCACAAAGCCAAAACGGTTAATGCCGCCGTTTGAAAGGGAGTGTCAAGGGCAGCCTCCGGGAGAGCTTGCAGCTGGGCAAGGCTTTCCGGGAGTGTCGCGAAGGTAAAGGCCTCACTCTTATCTCCCATGGACCCAGTAGCCGTCATGACGGGACCTGTCTCAACATGTTTCAGCTTGTCGAAAATACCCATACTAAATCTCCTTCCACTCTTTTCGGTTTCCGTTTTGTTTCTCAACCATAGACGAGCGTCAAATCCGTACAACTCATATCCTCTCCGAAGAAAGGAGGGACCACGCCCGTTTCCCGATCTTGCTGGATATGGAGGTTCTCGCCAGAAGGATCGATCAGCACCGGAAAACGGCCTTCCATATAGCCTCCCTCGCCGTCGGAAATTTCCAGATGAAGGCAGTCATCCTCCATTCGCCAGACGCCAAAATAGGCAAGCTCATACTCCTGGATTTCCTCATTCCGGTAATAGAGCTGGGCGGTACCGGAATAGTCCGGGTCGCTGTCGCCCCAGCCGAACTCCATGTACCAGTGCTCGCAGGTCCAATTTGTGTAAGCCAGCCCCCAATCTGTGGGCGGCAGCCACCAGTCGTCCCCGGACGGCTCCCAGTCCTCGGGGTAGTCCAACCCGGTCACATAGCCCCAGATGCCGAAATCCATCAGCATGGGAAGGTCGTTCTCCCCGGTGGGCACGATGGGAATGCCGTATTCATCGGTCAGCGGGAGCCACTTCACCTCCACGCCATCGTTTGTCACAAGGACGATCTCCGTGTCCGGTTCATCCCGCCATTGCTCATAATTTACGAATATCAATACAGGCTGGGCACACTCCTCCCGGTAGAGCACCTCACCCGGTACAGGCCAAACGCCGTTACCGAGAGATTCCCAGGTGACATGGTTCACGGCAAGGCTGGTATTCTCATCCTGGGGAACGATGCAGAATAAATCCCCCCAACCTGCGCCCAGGATACAGTTGTCCGGAATCTCCAACAAAAAGGGCATGTCATCCGCAAGCGCAGAGCAGTTCCCCAAAATCCACTCCCCCAGTGGCGTGGAATCCCCCTGCGCCCGGTAACCCAAATAAGCCACCGCTCCGGCGATCTGCTCACTACAAGACATACTGTCACGAAGCAGCGCAAGGGAGCCCTGCGCTGCTTCCGAATAAACCACCGGCGCTGGTTCATCCTCCTTTTGGCTTTCGCTGTTGGAAGCTGATTTGTCCTTCTTATCCTTGCTGAGGGGAACGGCTCTCTCTGAACTGCTTCCTTCTTCCTTGCTGACGGAAGGCGTTCTCACGGTGCTGCCCGTGCCACTTTCCACAGGCTGCTGATCCTTCCCGTCGCAGGAGGTTAGGATCAATGCCAGCGCCATACAGAGAAACGTCGGGAAAAATCGGCGCAAAATAATGTTTTTCATTCTACCGCCTCCTTTCAGAATTTTCCGCTGCGGCCGCTGCCGCCGCCCCCGCTTTCGCTGTAGGTGCTGCCGCCGCTGCCGCCCGAGCTCTCTTTCTGGATCTTGGTGCGTGTTTCGGTGGTATGGGTGTACTGGTCGTACTGCTTTGTCAGGTGTAAGCCGCCAGCGGTGAGGTACGCATCGGCTTCCGCCTTTTGATGGACGGACTTCATCTTACGCAGCAGCCACAGGCAAACCGTCCCTGCGGCCAGACAGGAGCATCCTGCTGAAATGACGAACCAGATCCAGTAAGGACGGCGCACCGGCTTGCCGGCGTCGGCCTTCGTCAGATATTCCTCACAGGCGTCCAAATAATTGGAAATGCCGCCATACCAGTCGTTTTCCCCAAAATCGCCCAGGAATTGCTCCTCCAGCTTCTCCTGCCCATATTCATCAAAGGCATACTCGGCGTACTCGCCGTAGACGAACATGGCGTAGTCCCGCTCGGCCATGCTCAGGAGCACGATGATCCCATCCCGCCCGCTGCCCATACCGAGCTCACTACCGTGATAGAGCTGATAGGTGACCTCAAAGACACTGCCGTTTCCGTATTCCGTGTAATCATCCACAAGAGCAAAATAAACGCCGCAATCCTGCTTTTGGGAAATAGCTTCGGCCCGAGCCTCCAGATTTTCCCACTTCTCATAGGGGAGAAGGTCTGCAACATCAAATACATACTGCATCGTGACACTGCCCTGCACCGGTTCTTCCACGCCGACATCCTCGCCGGAGCCGACCGGCGGGCAATTTGTGAGGATGTAATCCTCCGCCGTTTCTGCCATGGCGTCCACTGCCTGGGTCAGCGCCACGGCGCTCATGGTCATGTCCTCGCCGTTCCATGCCCGCGCCGCCATATAGGGCTGTACCGCATCGTAGACGGCGCCGGACAATTCCTGGCCGCTGCCCCGCTCATCGCTCAGTCTGGCGTAGACGCACCAGTCATTTTCGTCAACCATCCTGTAGGTATCCCCATCTTGCGGTTCCAGCAGAATGGTCAGCGTAACGCCCTCCTTGTGCTCGCCATAGCCGTAATCATATTCCTCATAGATCCCCGCGGCGGCGGCGCCAAGTCCGTCATAGCTGTTTTGGGTCAATACATCCACCCGCAGATCAAGGCCCAGCGCCTGGGAGAGCTGGGGGAGGGTTTGTTCTCCCTGCATGGTCAGTTCTTGCGATCCCAAGGATTCCGTTTCGTCATAGATCACGCCGTACTCCATTGCCGCCATTGCGGGAGTGCAGAGGGACAGCGCCAACAGGAACGCCAGCGCGAGAGCAGTATATGCTTTCTTCATATCCGGTCCGCCTCCTTTCTCACGGCAATAGGACCAGCGCCGAACTGATCACAGATAAGGGGACGGCGATGGCGGCAAACAGCCCCCAGAACTTCCCCCAGCTGACCGGCAGGTCGCCCACCAGCTTTCCGGTCTGTCCATTCATGGCAAAGAGGAAGTCCTTCCCATGCCACTTGGTATTCAGCATCCAGACGGGCATCAGGGCGTAATGCACCTTGCCCCTGCGCAGGTGAACGCTGCTGTCTCTGAGAACGCAGAGGTCATAACGCTTCACTGTGCCGCGCAGCGCGGAGGCAAGGGTCCCCTCACAGCGCTGATCCGCCCGCTGCCGGCACTGTTCCACTGTCACGTCAAACTTATCGGCCAGGAACCCGGGAAGATAGGCTGTGGAAAAAGGCTTTAGCTCCTTATAATTATAGGGCTCAATGGAATCCATGTGATTATCCGGCAATTTGCTGGAGGCGTCCACCGGCACCTTCTCAAAGGTGACGGCTCCGGCCCGGTAGACATCGTAGTGTTTCGTCTCCGTGATCTCGTAGTCGCCGGAGCGGTATGTACGGGAGCGGGCAGCCTCATAATGGGCGTCGCCCTCCGCCTCGCCGTCGAACATCCAGAAGGGAACATAGATCCCCCGGATCTCCTGCACATGATTTTCTTGGGTGAAGCATTTGGGCAAGAAAAATTTTCCCTGGTAGTGTTTCTTGAGCGCTTTTATGGCATCCTCTTTGCTGGACTTGAATGGAATGATGAAATCCGGACGCAGTACGCCGGAAAATTGACCCGGCACCACCGCAGGGTTTCCGCAGTAGGGACAGGATATGGCTGCCGTGGTTTCATCGCAGACAAGCTCCGCGCCGCAGCTGGGGCAGCTGTAAGCCCGCATCCCCTTCCCCTCCGCTCCCCAGTCCTGGCAGAAACCAGAGGTATCCCATACTCCTCCATCAATGGGAGATGTGCCATGGTCCTTCTTTGCTTCTTCCGCTGCCTGCTGGGCTGCCGCCGCCTTTTCCTCTTTCTCTGCGTAAAGCGCCTGGATTTCCGCTGCTTCGTAGCTGGAACCGCAGTAGTCGCACTCCAGTTTCCCGGATTCTCCCACAAAGTGGAGCGGGCCAGTGCAAGCCGGGCATTGATAGTTGGTGATCTGTGCTGGCATTTGATTCCCTCATTTCCCGTGCCGGGGGATTCATCTATCAAAGCCTGCCATACCCCCGTAAATCCAAATGGCTCCCGCCCCCTTTGGGGTGGGAGCCACGCATACCGTTTTTCCTTACTGGGCCATCAGGCAACAGAGAAAATACTCCTTCCTCTGCTGAATGGCTCTGTTACTGGAACTTCATGTTGCTGAGAATGATATCGGGCATCGTTCCCGGCACGCAGTCCAGATCTGTCAGGCCAACGGAAAGGAACCGGCCGTCGTCGATCTGCGCAACATACTCGATCCAATCGTAGCCGATGTACTCGTAGGTGCGGCACTTGAAGGTGATGCCTCCGATGACCCGGTCCTCGCCCTCCTGGAAATTTTTATAGGAATCCTTATTGGATTCCAGCTTCTCCATGCTCTCCCTCAGCTTGAAAACGATGGTGCCCGCGCCAAAGGCTTCGGGATCTTCGTTTTCCACGATAGTGTCCTTTTTAGAGGACCATCCGCTCTCCGGAAGAACGGTGGAGATCTTGATGACATTGTCTGTCATAGGATCTTTGACCTCGATAGAGAAATCCTTCATGACCGCGTTCGCCGCGGCTGCCTTATCCTGTTCAGCCGCTTCGGCCTTCACGATCTCCAGGTACTTGTTGATTGCCTCGCTGCTAGAGAAGCCGCTGGTGTTATAAGCGCTGATCCTATAAACCCCCGGCTCTTCTTCCAAAAAGTTGACATAGATGAAATGATTGGAATTCTCCGAGGAGATCCATTTGTAAAAGCGCATGTTCGCTTCATAAACATCGCTGTAATATTCCTCGACAAACTGACCCTCTACGCCGAAATAAGCCGCGAGTTCCTCATAGGTAGTATGAAAGAGGTCTTTAGCGACCTCTTTCATGTAAACGTACCCCATTTGCACCTGTTCTTCGGTGACGATGCCGTCCCCGCCGGGGATAGTTCCCGTCTGAGCACTGGTGCTGCCGCCCGCAGGGGCGCCTGTGCCGATGCTGTCCGGCATAGCCTCACCCGCCACGATCAGGGGCAGATACCAGTCGTCATAGAAGGCGGGAAGATCCTCTTCCTCTACATCGTCCCAGTAGGTCCCCCAGGGGCGCAGGTAGATGTCATAGCTGTATTCATCCTCGCCGCTCTCATAATAGCCTTGTATGTGGATCATATCGGGGTAATCCACCAAGCCCGGGTCTACAATCCAGTCCGCGTGCTCCAGTTCAATGTCCGTGAAAAAGCCTCCCTCGGACATCATGGCCCCATACTCGCCGGTTCCGGATTCACTGAGGCTGACCGCCGCGGAAACCATAGGCTCCGATTCCGTGTAGTCCTCGTCCCAAAGGGCGACGGTACCCATATAGTCCTCACCAATGTCAATGGTGCCGCAGATGTCCCACCACTGGCCTTCCATGTCTTCGTAATAACCAGCGCAGCCGGTCATGATCCACCAGCCGTACCAGTCGCCGTTCCACCAGTCAAGCAGGGTGCTATCATTTGGTACAGGGTCATCCGTGGGTTCGCTGGACTGTTGGGAGCTGGTGGATTCCATCCGGCTGAGCGCAGAAGGGGCAATGGTGATTTTCCCGTTTTTGCTGCCGATCATCTCTTCGAAGGTCACTTCCACCTCGCTGGTTGTGTCCTCCAGCACGTAGGCTACCTGTACTTCCAGCGTCGCTCCAGGATCCACCTCTTCAAACTGGTTGTCATCTATCATTTCATAGGCATCATAGTCCGTGTAAATGATGGCGGATTCTAACTCTGTGTCATTTTGCATGGCCGTTCCGTAAACCGACCAGAAATAAGTGGACATTTCCTTGCTGTTGTTCGTGAAGTCCAGGGTCAAAACAAGGGCGTCAGCTCCATCAAAGTCCTCCATAAGGCACGCGTCTTTGTACAGAAGCTCATAGTCTCCCAGCTTGATTAAGTTGGGGTCCGTTGGTTTGCCGTTATTTCCGCAAGCGGTCAGACTGAACACCATCAGTACCGCAAGAAGCAGGCCAAGGATTCTAGTCTTTGTCTGTTTCATAATTTCCTCCCGAAACGTTGAGCGATATGTCACTCCGCTGATCGGGTCAAACGAACTTCTTTGTTCCACGATCAGCAGGAGTGTATACCGCAGATATTGATAAACTCGCTTTTTCTAAATGGATTTTCTGTCCTTGTCGGTGAACTTTCCGGTGAGGAGTTTTACCAGTTGGAAGGGAGAAAGCACATCCCGTTTATAGACAGACTATTTTTTCGTAAAGGTACCACTGATACCATAACCGGAGTTCTCGTTCATGGTAAGGCTGGTGTCATCCACAGAGAAGGTGTAAGTAGACGGCTCATCCCAAGTTTCCAACGTCACTGTAAGCTGGTCATCCTCAATGGTGTAGGTGCCGTTCTGCTTCATGTAGGCGTTTTCCATGGTGCATTTGCCGTTTCCGTCAAATGTCCAGGTGATCACGCCGTCGTATTCCAATTCGGCTGACCATGTGCCGGCCAGGGCATCCTTACTGCCGCAGGCGGAAAATGTCACGAGAGTGACCACAATCAAAAGTAAGGCCGCAAATTTTTTCACCTCATCAAATCCTTTCTGCTTTTCGATGAAAATCGGAATTGTCAGCTGTTTACCGCCCCACCGCAGAACTCGCAACAGCCGTTGACGTCTGGTGTGGTAGTGGCTCCGCAGAACGGACAGGTTACCGCCGTTTTAGGCGCGGCAGCGGCAATAACCTCCTCCCGCACCTGCTGTCGGACTTGAAGCAGTGCGTCCCTTATTTCAAACCCCATTGCCTCATATTGCTGGTACTCCACACTGGCGCGTACTTCCTCCCTGTTGGAGGTAAGGGAACTGCCCCTCATAGCGCCGGCATTTGGCCGGAAACCATCGCGGAGGGAACGCATGGCGTTGGGACCGTCCAGCAGCGTTTCCTCATCATTGTCCACAGACTCGCTGTTCAGCTGAAAACGGATCTCGTTAAAGTAAGGGTGATTGACATGGATCACAATGTAGAAATCATAGGAATAGGCATAGCGGGGTGGGTTGAAGCTCTGTCGGTCTCCATTGGCATCCCTGTATTCGATTTCCGTTTTGCTCTCATCAATGTCCAACCTGCATCCCGTCACATCGGAGAAGGAGAGTACATCCGGATTGGCTTCTGTCAAATCTCTGGCAGAGGTGACCATAAAGAGTCCCGCGTCCTCGTCCAGCATTACCTTGGTTCTCTCTCCCAAGGTACGGGTGGTATGAAACGAAGCGACTTTTTCTTGGTTCGCTTCCCGGTAGGCCAGCTGCTGCTGGATCTCCGAAACCGTGCTCTGGCGGCGGTCGCTGAACCAAGGAGAGAGCTTGGCGGCGCAGTTCTTGCACAAATTGCCGTCTTCCAGCTTGCGGTTGCCAAACAGTCCAATCTCACCGCCGCAGACAGAACACTCCTTTTTGTCAAATAATTTTCCAAAAAGTCCCATAGCCCGTGCTCCTTTCTAAAAGTCCATCAAGCGTTAGTGCTGCCTTTCATCTGCACAGCGCTGAAGATGTAGAGTCCCGGCAGCAGCAAGTTGAGAACCAGGCTGACAATGCTGAATTCTCCACCGCCGATCAGGCCAATGATCATGGAGATGATGCTCAGGACCGCAATGATAATGCCCCACTTGATGCAGGAAGCCGCCTTCTGAGGCGCGCTGCACGCGCCAATGCCCTTAATGCCAGCAATGAACTGAATGACAGATGCCACAACCACAATGATGGAGCTGGCGTAGAGCAGCCCAGCGCCTTCTGCGCTTTCCGACAACGCTACCAGAGCGCTGATGCCTAGAATAGCCAAAATTCCTGCGATCACTGCAATTACGCCGCCGATGATCATGAGGATGGATGTAACTTTCAAAAGCTTTTGACCTTTCATTTGTAGTACCTCCTATGTTCTGTTTTTATGGATCGATTTGCGTACTATGGCTGTTCATCCAGCAGGCACAGGGCCAGCTCTGTAAAATACGCCCGGAGCTGCTTCGCTGTTTCCTGATCCAATTTCTTCTGCTGCTGTTTGCCGTCAGAGTAATAGAGGGTGCAGGCCGGCTTTTCCGAGCTGCCGTCCGGCTGTTCTTCCAGACGGATCTCCTCCGCAAACGCGGTGAAGGCATCCCACTCCTCATCTGACACGACCCAGTCACTCCAGATCTCCTGCTTCCGACCGGACGGGGTAAATCTGGCCCGGAGGATATAGGGAGCGTCCTCTCCGTACACAACAGACGGGCCCCGATCGAATTGGAAGGAATAGTCCTTGGAAAAGAGAGCCCCGGACTGACCCATATAGAAGCCGCTCAGCTCCGGCGGGGCATAGCGGGGGATCTCCCGTCCAATGGGGTCGGCCAGCTCCTCCAGCAGAGCGATCAGCGTATGGATACGGCGGTCGTTTGGCGGATTATAACGGATGCTCCGTGTTCCGTCTTCTGTGCTCCAGGTCAGGATCAGGCTGGTGGAGTCCCCGCCATCCATGACTTCGATCCCCGGTGGCAGCTTCACCTCACGCCGGTTTTCCGGGATGGGCTCCATCAGCGGGTAGAGCTCCAGAATGATCTGCTCCACATCCGACCACTGAGCCACGGTGATGGGGACATTCTCTTTGGTGGACGGATGATACCAGTCCTCGTCCTCCGCCGTATCCGGATCAAGGGCCGGATAATAGCTTGTTTCCAGAATGGCCTCCGGCGAAAGCGTGATGGCAAAATCCGCTCTGGCAACCATGCCGCTGGTGTGGCTGTATGTGACGCCGGTCAAGATGCCGGGCGGCACGGCAGATTTCTTCTGTATGGATGAATCACCTCCCTGATGACCTCTGAAATAATATCCCGCAGCCGCCAGAAGCAGGAACAGACCTACAACAGAAAATACGGCGGTTTTTCTTCCCCGGGTCATCCCTGCACATCGCCATCGTCAAAGGGATCGCCGCACTCCGGGCAGAACTTGGGCGGATGGGCGGGATCATCCGGCTCCCAGCCACATTTGTCGCATTTGTACTGGGGCACGCCGGCGGGCTTTTTTGCCCCGCACTCCGCGCAGAATTTCCCTTTGTTCACCGCACCGCAGGAACAGGTCCAGCCGTCCGCTGCGGGCCGGGGCTTGCCGCACTCCGGGCAGAATTTTCCGGTGACGGCTGCACCGCAGGTACACTGCCAGCTCTCTGCTGCCGGCTTGGGCTCCGGCTTTTTGCTGCCGCAGTTAGGGCAGAAGCTGCTGGTGATGCCGCTTTGTCCGCAGGCGCAGGTCCAGCCAGGGGCGGCAGGCGGGGGCGTGGGTACAGGGGCGGGGGTGGGCTGAGCCTGCTGCTGTGCGCCCATCTGATAGAGGTTCTGGGCGTTCATGCCGCCCATCTGTCCAGCCATCCCCATGCCCATAAAAGCCATAGCGGGACCGGCATTGGGGTTGCTGGCCGCGGACTGCATGGCGCTGGCCTGTGCTCCCACCAAATGGGCCGCCGCCCGGGTGGGATCCATAAAGGCCGCGTTGCGCTGCAGCTCCTTGATCATCTGCTCGTCTTCTTCGTTGGCCTTGACGCTGGAGACGCCAAAAGAGACAATTTCCATCCCGCGAAGATCACGCCACCGGGAAGAAAGCTGTTCGTTGAGTGCTTCGGCCAGTTCCAACGTATGGCCGGGAAGGGCAGAGTAGCGGATCCCCATTTCAGAGATTTTGGCAAAAGCAGGCTGAAGGGCAGTCAGGAGCTCAGTTTTCATCTGCCCGGCAATTTGGTCGGTTTTATAGTCCTCCGTCACATTGCCGCAGACATTGGTATAAAACAGCAGCGGGTTTCTCAAGCGGACACTGTACTCACCGAAACATCGGATGGCGATGTCCAAATCAATACCCGCTCGCTGATCCACCACCCGGAAGGGGACGGGGCTGGGGGTACCGTACTTGTTGCCGGTGAGCTCCTTTGTGTTGAAATAATAGATACGCTGATCTTTGGGTGCCTCGCCTCCAAAGGTAAAGCGCTTTCCAATGTTCAGGAACACGCTCTGAATGGATTCCCCCAAATCGCCGGAGAAAACGCTGGGCTCCGTGGACATGTCGTAGGTATACTCTCCCGGCTCAGCGCACACGTCCACCACTTTTCCCTGTTCCACGATGAGCATGCACTGGCCGTCCGCCACGGCGATTACAGAACCGTTGGTGATGATGTTGTCATCACCTTTGCTGTTGCTGGAGCGTCCTGTGACTTTCTTCTTTCCTTTGACCGCCAGTACATCCGCGGGGATGGCCTCGCAGTAGAAGAATTCCTTCCACTGGTCCGCCAACACGCCGCCAGCCGCTCCCAGCGCGGCTTTAATCAGTCCCATAGTACCAATCCCCTTTCCTTATGTCTTTTGCTCCAGATGGATCTGGTTCCTCGTTTTTGCGGTGGTCAAAGCGACAGCAGACAGGCGACCAGATAATCCAGAGATACATCGTAAAACACAAAATCGTCGATCTCACCTTTCCGTTTCGCCTCAATGGCACGGTGGACAGTTTCCTCCTGTCCCTCCGGACACATCAACATGAGCCGGCAGTGGGGCGCCACCTTCCGCAGCCATGCGCACAGCGTTAAACAGAAACCGATATCATGGGCACTGTCTTCCGAAACTTCCAGCAGCGCTCCTGTAGCCAGGTGGGCATGGATGGTCATTTCCGCGTTTGCATAATTCGGCTCATAGCACAGCTGGATACCGGGGACATCCCGCGCTTTCGCCATCAATCCTTGAGCCAACGATGCTCGCTGCATGATGAGGAGCACTGTTTTCAGCACATTCACCTCCCTACACCTCCTAATTTCCAATATCATTGTATCGTTGTTTTTCCGTCTTCACCCTACCCGCGGCGGGTAGTCTTTTGCTGATATGAAAAATCCACCGGTTTGCACCGGTGGATCGTGAAAGCGTATTAACTTAATAGAGTGGATTGATCCATCCGTTGGAGATCATGTAAAAAGCCAGATCCACAGATTTCGAAAATCCTGTTTTTCCCAGCATATTCATCTTGTGGTACTTCACCGTATTTTCGCTGATAAACAGTTCCTGAGCAATCTCCTTATTGGTCATGTGCTTGCACATCAGCCGGAGCACCTCCATCTCCCGGTCTGTCAGCGGGGCCTCTCCCTGGGGCATGGGAATGGTCTTAGGCTCCGGAAAAACCCATCCCCCCGCCATAACCTCCCGCGCTGCCTCTAAAAAATAAGTCAAGCTACGGCTCTTATATACAAATCCGTTGGCTCCGGCAGCTTTGGCCCGAGGAATATAGGTGATCTCGTCAAAGGCAGTCATAACGATGATCTTCACCTCTTCACAGGAATTGCGGATAGCCTCGACCGCCTTTAATCCAGAGGCGCCGTTTTCCGTGCATACATCCATCAACACCAGATCGGGACGCAGGTGCTTGCAGAAATCCAGAGCATAATCGGCATTGGGCACTTCACCCACTACGGTAAAATCTCCCGCAGCCGTCAGCGCCGTTGTCAGTGATTCCCGCATAGATGCGTGGTCCTCTACAATCAAGACTTTGATCATTTTCGTACAGCCTCCTTTGGAACAGAAAGTTCAATGCGGAATCTGGGAACAGTATAGAGCTCCACCGTGCCGCCAAGCCGATGGATCCTGCGGCGCATCTCACGGATCCCGCCCCCTTCCCGGATGGGTCCCGCGGGGGGAATTCCATTGTCGGTGACTGTCATGCGCCAGCAGTCATTCTGAAAAAAGTGAAATTGGACACGGGAGGCATATCCGTGGCGAACGGCGTTGGTGACACACTCCACGGCGATTTCGGCGAAGTTTTCCGCCACCTCTTCATCCTCCGGCAGCGTCCCCTGGGTCTCCACACACACCTCCATGCCCTGAAATGTTTCTTTAAGCAAGTTCAATCGGTGGGCAGGACTGGGTTTCCCATCCTCCCGAAGCGCTGTGGGCAAGCTGCTCACGAACTTTAACAGCAGCGTTTCATCCTGTTGTTGGTTGTCCCGCAAAGCCCGGAGCAGGATGCTGATGCGCTGCCCCAGAAGGTCATGAACCCTCCCTTTGCTCCGGGCGATCTCCTCTGCTTCGCAGATTGCCTGCAAATGCTCAATGGTGTGGCGAAGCTCCTGTCCCCGTTTTTCCAGAGCCTCATTTTGCTGAGCCAGGAGCGTCACCGCGTTCCACTGCTCCGCAACATCGTCGGCGGCGAACAGGATACAGGTCCGGCGGCCCACGGGAATTTCGTGGGAGGAAATACTCCATACAGAGGCATCCGAAAAGCGAAATACCTGCTGTCCTCCTAAGACCTCACGGACACATCCACCACTCAGCGGACCGTCCTCCAAAATCTGCTGAAATTCCCTGCCGCTGTGCAGGGGATGTCCTATCATCTTTTGAGCAAGCATCTCCATCCGGCGATTGCACAGCAGGATCTCCCCCTTCGGACGAAGGAACAGCAGTCCGGTATCCAGGGAATCAATGGCTTCCTTGATGGAGATAGAGGAGATTTGGGTATGGAGCTCCCGCCGGCGCAGCAGGCAGATATGTACGCTGCGGAGCAGGAAAAACAGAAGACTGCCCAGGAAAAAGAGGGGATAGGCAGGCCCAGCAATCCTCTCTGTTATGGGAAGTAACACAGCAGCCCCGCCCACTGCGAAAAATGGCCAGATCAACTCTGTTCCCACAGCGGCGGAAGTCCCCAGCACCGCCGCCAGCAGAAATACTACCTGACGGGCAAAGGCATAGGAGTTGGCCGCCATAAAATTGCCGTACAGCCCGTACTGTACCTGGCCCAGGAGAGCTGCAAAGAGAAACAGCACCGCCAGGACGGCGCATTCCATTCCGTTTTCCGCTATGCGTGCCCATCCGGCTCTTAGGCGGCGGATACTGTAAGAGATGTTCAGGGCCTGCAGCACAATGCACAGCGCCACTGCCATCACCAACATGGTCAGTATCCCATGGGGGAAACGGTAAAATTCAGCCACAGGTTTCACCTCCTAAGGGTATCCGCATACAGATCCCGAAAGCGTCGTCCAAATCCTTACAGGCGATTTGCCCTCCCATTGCAGATACCGATGTGATCAGTTCCTCCGAGAAATGCCATTGTGTAGGATCGCCGCCTGGAAGAAAACGGAACACCAGATCGGAGCCCTCCGATTCCAGATATCCCATCAGCGGCGAGGCAGTTTCCTTTAAAGCCCAGGATATGGTTTCAAAGGCATAGTCGTAACAGAGCGCCGCGCTTCGGATCTCCAGCGCCTCCTTTTGCCCACAGCGGATCAGCGTTTGCAGCCCGGCATAGCGGGCCAGTTCCGCCAACTCGTCCAAGTACAATTCAAGCTCATCGCCGGGGAGAAGCTCCCCCTGGCGGGCCAGGAAGAACAGGTTACATCTCCGCTTGATGTGGCACAGACACAGGGTGATATAAGCGGTCAAGCCTTTTGGTTTGTCTGTTTTCGGCAGGGTTTTAATCAGGCGTGTCAGCGATGCCACACGCTGCTCCATATCCCGGTCCAGCTGCTCGAACAAAGATCGGTTCGCCTCCACGGTCATCAGGCGCTTTTTGATTTCGCCTTCTTCCCGCAGCAGTCTGTTGGCTGCCTCCAGACGGTCCTGCACATCCTGGATCTCCCTTTTCAGCCGGTTGATCCGGGAGAGATCCTCCTGCCACACCGCCATGCCGCTTCGGACTGGAATGGCGTGTAGCTGTGTGTTGCTATCTCGCAGCAGAGGCTGTTCCATATCCATCAAAAGCCGCTTCCAGATAGAACGTGAAATGGGGTGTGCGCTGCGAGAGGACAGAACAGTGCGGCCATTTTCGTCCAGTATGGTCAGACTGATGGGCGCGAAAGCGAACAGACGCTGATATTGGATATTGACCGGCACAAGCCCTGCATGGAGCACCGTTTCAAAAAACAGGACAGACAAGATGCAGATGTTAACTGTGATGTCGCTCTCCCACGCCAGCGGTACGCGATAAACGTAGGCAATGACATAGAAAATCAATCCCCCACAGAACAACAGCGAAAATAGTTTGCCGCCCCAGTAGGCGCTTTTTCGCCCCTTGTATAAAAGCTTTACCACGGCTAAGACGAAAAACAGGAGTGAAAACGCAATCATCAGCCAATATCCCAAACCGTAACTATAGTCGCTGGCCCAATTCCCCTCCAGGTCAAAACGGAATACCAGCCGATGGAGGTCGTTGGTCAGCACCAGCAGCACCGAAAGAACATAGCAGACAAGAGGAGGCCACAGGGGATGTGCCAGCCGTTTTTCCCCCTCTGCCCGGTCCAAAATCTCTGTCAAATACAGCAGTGCCACCGGCAGGGCCAATTGAAAGAGATAATAGCCATACCAACACATACGGGTCAGGGTTCCTTCTGTCAGCTGCTGATATTTGAACAGGCGCAGCAGCAGCCACCCTACCGTCAGCCAGCTCAACAAGCTGACGACCCGGCGAACATCGCGGCGCATCATGCGGTGAGATACGGTTCCCTTCCACAACAGGATGGCTGCGGAGAGAAATAGGGCAGATAGAATATGCTCTCTCAGGTCGGCTGTGGTATAGAGCCGGCTATGGAATACCTGCCGGCGCAGATCACGGCTGCTGTCCCCGGTAATGGCCAGAAACCGGTCGTAGTCTTCCTCGCCCAGGACGCGGGCGGACCGGTAATCGGCGGGAAAGTCCTGTGGCCGCTCTCCACTGGCCAGCGGCAGGCCCGCCGACAGCAGGGCAGCATCCAGCCCCGGTTCCAGGGCCAGGGGAACATCGGAGAACAGCCCCATACGGTAGGACAACGTGCCTTCCACCGGCACGATGATCTCATAAGTTCCGCCGCTGCGGTTCCATGCGGCGGCCTCATAGTCCAGACAGAGCAGAATGGGGGCATCCGATCCTTCCAACTCAAATCCACCGTTCTGGCAGAGATGTTCCAAAAAATCAAGAGCTTCTCTCTTTGAAGGTTCCTTTGGGTTCAGCCCATAGGACAGTGCCCCCAAAACAAGCATATTGCGCACAATGGAGGTGCTGCTCATGCCGACAGGAACCCGATTTTCCCGAAGGCTGTTCCAGCCGGTAACGACTGCGTCCGTGCGGGTGCGGTCTACTGCCAGGACCACCGTGGCCGATACATGGGGATACCAATACCGGCCAACACCTCGTGCCATAGCAGGGACAGCCTGTACATCGAAGCATGCCACTGGGTTGCCCTGGGACAATTCCCCGTAGAGGGTGTCCTCTGCCTCTCGAAGCGTATATCCGGGAAGGAAAGGATCCAGAGCAGAGCTGTATTCCCTGGAGCCCTCTGCCACAGGGACCAAATGACCTTCAGAAGTTTCCACACTGCATCCAGCCAGCAGCAGGCATAGCAGGAGAATGGGCAACCATCGCATTTTCATGGCGCCACCGGCTCCCCGGACTCCTTCATGCGCCCGGCGCACTCCCGGCACAGGTCCATCTCATCGCAGATGAGAAAACAGGCATCACAGACCAGCCGCCGGCAGATGGGACACTGACTGAATCGCTCTCGGGCTTCTTTTCTCGCGGCCTGGAGGGCTCGTTCCTTCTCCCTTTGGTAAAGGACCTCATAGAGCTCTTGTTTTTCTCGGTGCTGGGACATCTGGGCCGCTTTGGAAAAAGGAATCGCACTGCTGTACCAGTATTCCCCACACACCTCGCATCGAATGGAAAAGCAGAAATATTGGGGCGTGGAACAATCCTCCAGATGACTGGACAACAAGTTGGTCATATCAAGGGCCTCCTTTCTACTCCTGTTATAACAGGAGTAGGTCCAAGAGTATATGGTCCAATAGATACTTTTCCGGGCTTTTTATGAAAGTATCCAATGGATAATAGAGAAAGCGCACAAAACCATTTTTGGGTTTTGTGCGCTCTGCCCAATTGTGCCCTAGGTATTAAAAAAGTTCCGAAAGCCTTCCGCAGCGGCGGAGAAGGTCAATATACAGCATTAGTTCATCTCGGGAAGCAACCCCCAGCTTTTCGTAGATGCTCCGGTTGTGCTTGCGGACCGTACTCATGCTGATAAAGGCCAGGTCCGGGATGTCCGCGATCTCGTGCCCATCGATGTAGTAGCGCAGGATATTCCGCTCCGCCTCGGTCAGCAGATCCTTCCGCTCCACAAACTGGTCGAACAGTTCCGCAATGTTGGGAGGAAGCTCTCCCTGCTCCAGCCGCTGGTTCCGGGCCCGGGCGTTGAGAAACTCCGCCAGTTCATCCACCTCCGAGATCCCGGAGGACAGCCCCTGTTCCGGCAGTTCTTCCTGCTGGAACCGTTTCAGACTGTCGGTGATGGGCCGGACAAATCGCCGGGACAGGAAGAAGGACAGGGCCAGCAGCGCCAGCAGCAATCCCAAGGCTGCGATAATCCAGGTTCTTTGCACCTCAGCAGTGTATGCGGCATAGCTTTCCTGGGGGATCAGGATGGCCGCAGCCCAAACGGTATCCTCCGCTTCTCCCTTAGAGATGGGTATGGTTTCATGCAGGCCGATATACCGTCCAGCGCCTGTGTCGTATTCGTTATAGTATCGCCCCTGATGGATGGCCAGAGTCTCCTGGCCGTCCAGGTAGGTGCCGTTGACGCTGCCCACCAATCCATCCGGCAGCAGCAGACGGCTGTCCTGGACCGGAGCCAGCACGGTGACAGCGGAGCCGAACTTTCCCTCCAGGGTGGGATAGGACAGCTGGAAATACAAAGCGCTGATCTCCACGCCGCAGACACCGTAAACTGTCCCATCACTTCCCACGATGGGGACACACAGCAGCATAGCCGATTCCCAAGTGTCCTTTAGATCGATCCGGCGGGACCAGAAATAGCGCTGCGCAGGGCGGTCCAAGGGCGTGTCCATCAGCTCCCGGCAGCCTGGGATCTGATCGGTGTCAAATTCCAGATTCCACCGATTGTGCAACTCCAGATCCTTTTGCCGGGCAATATCCGGAATGCCGCGGAAGTAGACCACGGTAGGGGCTACCGGATTGCTGGCGCTGAGGTTGGAGTAGCGCAGGTGGATGCCGCTTCTGGAGTGGTCCGCCACCCCCAAGGCAGTGTTGGCCGTGGCGTCCAAGATCGCATAGGCCCCATTGCAGTTGGCAGTCTGGAGGGTGGTATTGACCAGCGGGTACATGATCTGCTGCAGCTTCAGCAGCCGCTCCGAGTCATCGTTGACCTCTTGCAGCGAGATGCCCTCCCGTACCAGCTCCCCTTCGATCTCGCGGCTGAGTTCTTTGGAGAGATTCAGGCTCTGGGCGGTCAGGCGATCCAGGCGACTGGCCAGGCTATCCTGTGTATTTTTCAGTTGGAGCTCCATCACCTCATGGAGCTGCTCGTCGTTTTGGGAAAAGGCCCCGGCGATGGACAGAAGGAGGATCACCGCCGCAAAGACTACCAGGATCATGGACACCCAGTAGAGCATCAGCTTTCGCTGCATCCCTACGCTCTGCTTTTTGGCAAAGGCGTTCAACGCCCGGAGTTCTTTCAGTCTGTTGCGCACGGTGGTTCCTCCTCTCTTACAGGTTATTGCTCCATGATCTCCCGGAAGGCCTGGAGCCGCTCAGCGCTGATCTGCTCCAACCCGGTTTCCCCAGCCTCCAGATAATCCTGACGGCCCAGCGCAAGCTGTGAGCGCACCTGATCTTCCAGGGTCGTTTCCAGGCTCAGATAGCTCTCCAGCTGGGGCGGCACATAAAACTCATAGTTTGCCTGGGTATCCAGGTACGCCTGATAGAGGGAGGCGTATTTGGCGCTCTCCAGTCCCTCGATGGCCTTCGGCAGTTCGTTTTCAAAGGCGGCCCGAGTCACCGGCATGTAGCCCGTTCGGGTCACGAACTCCACATTGTGGTCCGGCTCGGTCAGCCACTTGAGGAAGGTCACGGCGGCCTGCTCCCGCTCCGGGGTGGAGCGTACGGTGCAGAAACCGGCTCCCCGCTGCATGACCAGGTTTTTCCCGTTTTCAAAGACCGGGCAGGGACGGGAAACGATGGTGATGTCCTCAGAGGTGTTGTCCGGATAGGTCACCACATCGCTGTAATAGAGGATGCTGGCAGAGGAGGCCACGCTGACGATGCTGTCGCCGGTGCGGATCGATTCTGTGGCATAACCGCCCTTGAGCCAGACGCCGCCCCGCAGGGCGGCCCGGGCCAGGGGTTCCCACGCCGTCTGGAAGGCGGGGCCGAAGGCCAGCACATCCCCCCGGAAGAAGTCCTCGCCCAGGGACTGGGCTCCTACCTGGAAGTAGTTGAAGTAGTAGTCGTGAACGAACATGGACTTGGCATCCCCCGGAATATCCGGCGTCTGGTCGTCGGTCCAGTCCGCGTAGATCTCCGCAGCCCTGTAAAGCCCCTCCCATGTATCCAGATCCTCGATCGTTACACCGGTAGCCTGGGAGAAGCGGTCGAAGATGGTCTGGTTGATGAACATGATCTCTGTGGATTTGGCCACCGGCAGCACCACCAGACGGTCATTGACCGTCCCCTCCTCCAGAAAGGCTGGGAGGAAGGCGGACAGCTCCTCCTGGCTGAAATAGTCCCGGTAGTCCACCAAAATGCTGTCGTCGGGCAGGGCCATCACCGTCTTGGGATAGGATACGAAAAGGTCGGGCAGCTCCGGAGCTCCCGGCTCTCCGTTGGCGGCTGCCAGCACCAGCTCGTGGATGATATTGGTATTGGACACGGAGGTGACCTGCACATTGATCTGCTGCTCTTTTCCCACCGTCTGGTTGAACTCATCGATCAGATCGTTGAGCGGCGAATCGGTCTGCCCGCCATACACGTGCCATACCGTAATGGTAATCGGCGTTTCTTCTTTATTCACAGTGTTTGAACAGCCGGTACATAGCAATACTACGGCGACCAGCAAAAGCATGAGCTTTCTATGTTTCATAAGTTCATTCCCCCTCATATCATTTTGCGAGATCACAAATATTCAATCTGTTCTGAGGCTCTCTATTCTCCCATCGATTAAATTTTTGTCTTTTAGTATAGCACAGATCTCGTTTCCCTTCACTACCCGTAATGGATAGTCTTTTTCGGTAACCTCAGAATTGATCTTTTCCTTATTATATAGGCTGCAAAAAGGCATTGCAAGCATGGCGACTCCTCGCCAGTTGAAGATGTTATCTTGCAGGACAGAGTCAAAGACCTGCTGATGTTTTCGGTGTAGATGATCAATGCCTTCCTTTAAGAGATTCTTTTCTGTGTTTTTTGATTTCAAACAAAAACCCTCCAAGGAAAACCTTGGAGGGCTTGGTGCGCCCGACTGGATTCGAACCAGCGGCCTACAGAGTCGGAGTTATCAGGCCGTCAAGGAAGAAACCCAGATTTTATGCGGGTTTCAGGTACATCGCACAAAATTAGCAGCCATTTGCAAAAACCGGGGAAGCCCTTGGTACGCCTGGGCTCCCACGGTTTTTCCGGTTTTGGGGAAATAGTAGTCAAACAGTAGTCAGAGGGTGGGCAGAAAGGAAAAAGTCACTGGGTGAAACAGGGGCGGATTTTGGAGAGCGGGAGTTCCAAACGCTTGGCTTTGTCCCTGTGGGAAAAGCCACAGCCTTCCTCTCTCGCTATTTGCGCCGGTATTTCTTGCACATTGTTTCCAACAACGCAAAGTCATTGCATCTTTTTGCCAAAGGCGTTTTATCCCCGTTGACTTGCTTATGCTTGTATAAGGTATTTGCGTTCTTGCGAATCTTCTCTTGAATCGATTTGATAAACCGGTACTCGGCCAGTAAGAGTGATTTATATTTTGGATCTCTCACCGTTTCAAAATTCACATACCTGCATTCAGATAAAGGAACGGGAAACATATTGTTTAGATTGATAACGGCATAATCCTTGATTTTGATGAAATCAAGGCCCTCCTTCATCCTTTTATGTTTTGGTTTGAACGAAGAAAGGGGGGCAAAATAGTCAAGGCCATTGACCTGTAAAACTATGCCTATGTATTTCCGCTCGTTCGCTTGCCCCTGCTGCCGGTTGTGAAAAATATGGGGAGCATACGGAACAAGGTAGTTGATATATGCCGCATTGATCTCATAAATTTTTAGATTTTCCATATACCCTCCCTTAAACAGAAAGGGCGGACACAAAGCCCGCCCTCCTGTTAAAATCGCACTCCGAGTAGCGAAACACTCACTTGTAACTTTCTTGGTGATGGAGCCAAGAGAAGCTCACTCAATTTCTTTCTCACTTTGGGCTGAGATACACCCCTGTTAAGAGTATTCCACTCCTATGTTCATTATATGTGCTCTGCCCTCGTTTGTCAAGCAAGAAAAAGCTGCCGTAGCTTGGTCTCGCTTTGGCAAAGCAGCTAGATATGACATCCCTCCCCGAAGCAGAAAAAAGAGGGGCCGCCAAGCAGCGTCTATATCCTTCAATTCTTCCCGCTCACTCAGAGAGGGGATTTCCTTTTTTCTGCCTGAACAGAGCTTCTTCATTCTTCACTGTGTTCGGATTGTCTCCTACTGAGCGTCAATCTATGCTGGCAAAATAACTAAAAGCAGCTTTGGTTTTGCGAGCCTGTTTGTGCGTCAAGAATTTAACTTTCGGGCCTATTTTTTCTTCAAAAACCACAAAATGCAGAAGAGTCATTTCTGTTTCGCTCCCACATATGGGGGTACCCCCCTGTCATGGTGACAGTGGCCCCCCTTGTTTTCTTTCGGACTTCTCTCTACAATGAGAATCACATTTTGAGACAGGAATAAAATTTCCTGTCCGGTAAACTTGCGAGGTGTTGGAAATGATTTCTCTATAACATTCTTATGCTATTAGAATACTACTCCCACCTTTTGCAAAAGAGGTGGGAGTTTTTGTATCCCCGCAGACATGAAAAGGCACGGAGAAGAAGCCCCCTTCTACCATTGCAGAAAGGAAAACTGAACTCAGCTTAGCCGTCCATCCGCCAGTATTGCTCCAAACATTGCGGATGAATGGTACCGTGTCTTTCCTCAAATTAAAACACTGCTCCCACCTTTTCCCTGGGAGCGATGAAAGGAGTGCGAAGTTATTTGCCGAAAAATCAACCCGAACTGAAGCTCATCTCCCTGGAGGACGTGGCAGTGGAGCCAGTGCGCTGGCTCTGGTATCCGTACATCCCCTTGGGGAAACTGTCCATCATTCACGGGGACCCAGCCGAGGGCAAGACCACCTTGGCCCTGTGGATCGCGGCGGCCTGCAGCCGGGGACAGGCCCTTCCCGGCGGAGAAAATGGCGAACCCCTTACCGTTCTCTACCAGACCGCCGAGGACGGTTTAGGGGACACCATCAAGCCACGGCTGCTGGAGTCCCAGGCGGACTTGCACCACATCTACACCATTGATGAAACGGATTTCCCTCTCTCCATGCTTGACGAGCGCATCGGGGAGGCCATTGAGAAAACCCATGCCCAGCTGATGATCCTGGACCCCATGCAGGCGTATCTGGGGGAGAAGGTGGACATGAACCGGGCAAACGAGGTGCGCACCGTGATGAAGGGGCTGACCAAAGTGGCAAACCAAACCGGCTGCGCCATCGTCCTGGTAGGACACCTGAACAAATCCCAAAGCGCCAACAGTGCCCAGCGGGGCCTGGGCTCCATGGACTTTCGGGCAGCAGCTCGGAGCGTTCTGCTGGTGGGCCGGGTCAAAAATGACCGGGACATCCGGGTGATGGTCCACGACAAATCCTCCCTGGCCCCGGAGGGGAACTCCCGGGCCTTCTCCCTGGAGAACGGCACCCTTCACTGGCAGAAGGGATATGAAAACCTCACGGCGGACGAGCTGTTGAGCGGAAGAAGTCCAGATTCCAAACTCACGTTGGCGGAGCAGCTTATCCTAGATACCCTGGACAAGCACCCCGTTGTTCCTGCCAAAGTGATGTACCGCTTGGCGGAGCAGGCCAGCATCTCTCCCCGAACGCTCAAAGAGGCCAAGCGGAATTTAACTGGCTATGTGGAGTCCGTCCGCCTGGCCAACGAGTGGAATTGGCTGAGAAAAGAATAAAGGGTGCAAGGGTGCAAACTGCGATAGAGTACACTTGCCCATCTTGTGGTTTGAACCATAAAACCGTCTACATATTGTGTGTGAGCTGAAGAGTACACTGGTGCGCATTGCCTCCTTGCACCCTTGGAAAAGCCCTGGCAAGTGACGCAAATTTCGCCCCCTCCCCTCTAGCGGAATTTTGCGTCCCTTGCGTTCCTTCCGGCACTGGCCCCCACAGCCAGCCGTCCCACAAAACCGCCCAAGCCCCAGATTTGGCCCCAGGAGGCCCCGTGTGCCCAGTTTACGCCCCAGGTGGGGGAACGACCCGCCCCCGCCCGGTCAGGGGCCGGTTTGGGCCACACAGGGCCCAGTTTGGCAGAAAAGAAAGAAAACAGCCCAGCCCGGAAAACAACCGCCAGCACAAATGGAGAATACGCCAGCTTTTGACCTCCCACCAGGCGAACGGTT
>JAHZGF010000027.1 GCA_019420945.1 Clostridiales bacterium
ATCAGGCCCTTATAGGGCTTAATCAAGCCACCGGCTTAGCCGGTGGTTTTGACTGTCTGTGGTTATGATCGGCGCAGTTTGAGAATGGTTAGGTTGATTTCTCCATCAATGGCATCCCCAGAGCCTGTGTAAGTCAGCGAAAATGTCGTAGGAGCTGGAGCTTGGAGAATCAGAAAAGCGGAGCCACAGGCACTGGAGCCGTTTGTGCTGGTAGCGAAATAAATTCCCGTCTCCAAGTGGGAGGTGCCATTGTAGCTGGGGGTAATCTGCATATAATTGGGGGTTCGGAAAATAGCAGAGACTTTATAGGAGATCAAATAGTATCCTGCATCCAAAGCAATGCGAGTCAGATCAAGCTGGGAGATGGTTCCGGTGGGGTCGGTGACATCCGGGAGCAGAGCAATGAGAGAGCCATTGGTAAGAGGATACTGTATATTGATAAAGGAGGCAAAAATATCGTCTGGAATTTCTCCGGCGGGCCCTGTGGGTCCGGTTTCGCCTTGGGCTCCAGTAGGTCCCGTGGGTCCAATCTCTCCCTGGGCTCCAGCAGGCCCCGTGGGCCCGGTCTCTCCCTGGGCTCCAGCTGGCCCCGTGGGCCCGGGTTCGCCTTGGGCACCTGTGGGCCCTGTGGGTCCGGTTTCGCCTTGGGGCCCCGTGGGCCCTGTGGATCCGGCTTCGCCTTGGGGACCAGTGGGCCCTGTGGATCCGGCTGTGCCTTGAAGTCCAGCGGGGCCTGTGGGTCCAGCTTCGCCTTGAAGTCCAGCGGGTCCTGTGGGTCCGGTTGTGCCTTGGGGCCCAGTGGGTCCTGTGGGTCCGGTTTCACCTTGGGGTCCAGCGGGGCCCGTGGGTCCGATCTCACCCTGAGCCCCTGTTGGGCCGATAGGCCCCGTGGGCCCTGTGGCACTGCTTGAGCCTGGCGGGCCAGTAGGGCCGGTTGGCCCGGTTGGGCCCATATTGCCGGGGGAACCCGTAGCTCCGGTGGGCCCTGGAACACCTGGGGCGCCGGCAGGCCCCGTAGATCCCGTGGGGCCAGTAGGTCCTGTGGGTCCGATACATCCAATACAGCCGCACAATCGACAATAAGGGCAGGAATCGCAGTACCCCTGACAGTACTCAGAATATTGCATTGTGACATCCCTGCTTTCATACGATTCTGTACAGCCTATTTTATTCATTTAGATGAGATTGGTGACTGGAGAAAACGCACAAAAAAACGAGGCGGTGTAAAACCGCCTCGTTTCTTTTTTGCCGATCAGAAGATCTAGTCAGATCTTACTTGTCGGAAACGTGCTTACCATGGTAAGCGGCCTTGATCTTGCCGTTGTAAACCAGGATAGCGACCACGCCGCAGCAGGCAACCAGCATGGCGATCACAGCAAAGGTGATGTTGCTATTGTCGCCGGTCTTGGGACCGTTGTTGGTGGTGTTATTGGTGTTGTTGCCGGTATTACCATTGTCGCCAGTGTTGCCGCCGTTGCCGTTATCACCGGTGTTGCCGGTGTTGCCGCCGGTCTCGCCGGTAGCGGGAATCTCAACGGATTCTTCATAGCCGCAGACAGTGCAGACGTGGTGCTTGCTGCCGGCCTCAGTGGCGGTAGCAATCTTGTCCACAATCCAGTCACCGTAGGTGTGGGCCTCGGGAGCGGTAGTCTCGCCGCAGCCGCAAACCTGCCAATGGCCATCGCTGTTGCTGTCCCAGGAGAAGGAGTGCTGGTGAATCACCAGACTGCCGTTCTCGTCGGCCTCAAGGCCGGCGTTCTCGGGATTTTCAACAGTGGCTTCCACATCCATGGCCAGAACGAGAGCCCGGAAATCGGGGATTTCGGAGGTAAAGGTGACGTTCTTGCCGAAGGAGACAATCATGTTGTCTTTACCGACCTTAGCGCTGTCCTCAACATAGATGCCGACGGGGTTGCTGCCCTGGAAGTCAGCAACAGCGCCCTCGCCAAAGGTGAGGCTGGCAGGCACGTTGGCGTTGCTTACCACACGGCTATCCACATTGACGGCATACCAGGACTTGGCGCCAGTCACGGTGGTCAGAGTGCCGTTGACAGTCACATCGGAAGCACCCACGATCAGGGGAGCGCCGCCGTAGGTGGCGGAGTTGTCCAGCTTCAGATCAGTCAGCACCACGTTCTGGGCGTTCCAGACATTCAGAGTGTGGTTATTGTTGGCGCCGGCAGTCAGGGTGCCGTTCTTCAGCTGAACACCATCAGCGGTAATGTCCATCAGGTGGTTGTTGTTACTGCTGGCATCCTTAGCAAAGCTATCGGAAGCGGAGATCTCGTTGCCGTTCAGATCCAGGATCAGACCCTTGGTGTTCAGGGGCAGCATGCTGTCCAGCGCCACATCCTTCAGCAGCTTGACGGTGCCGTTTTCGCCGGCAGCGGCAACGGCCTTGGAGAGATCGGTGTAGCCCACGCCGTCGACAGTGGCAACAGCAAAGGTCTCAGCGGTCAGCTCGTCACCGGTGTTCTCGGTGAGCATAAAGGTGTGCTTATCAGTACGACCGCCAGCGGTGTAGCCATCGTCTACACCGTAGTAGTAGGCTACGTTGTCAAAGTCACAGTACTCAATGGTAATGATGCTCTCGTCAGCCTCACTATCAGTCACCTGGTTGCAGTAGACAGCGTCATACATGTTGGTGAAGGAGCAGCCGGACAGAGTAACGGCGACACCGCCCTGGGAGCCCACAACCACAGCGTGGTCAGCCTGGCCTTCAGTGTGGCCAACAAAGTCAACGCCATTGACAGTCAGGCTGGTGCCTTCCTTCAGGCCTTCGACAGAGGCGCTGTTGTTGAAGGCAGCGCCGGCATAACCCAAGGTCACAGTATGTCCATTGCCGTTGACGGTGATATTGGCACCACCGGCGGGAATTTCAACCGCGCTGGTCAGAGTGATGTCATCCAACAGGTTGATCTCCATACCGTTGCCATTAGCCACGGCGTCAGACAGATCAGTGTAGCCCACGCCATTGACAGTGGCCACAGCAAAGGTCTCAGCGGTCAGCACATCGCCGGTATTGTTGGTGAGGTTAAATTCGTGTTTGTCGGTGCGTCCGCCAGTGGTGTAGCCATCGTCCACGCTATAGTAATAGGCCACGTTGCTAAAATTGCACTGGTCAATGTTGATCGTGCTCATAGCAGCGTTGGGGTCGGTCACCTGATTGCAGTAGACTGCGTCGTACATGTTGGTGAAAGAGCAGCCGGACAGGGTGACGTTGACACCGCCGGTGGAACCAACGATCACGGCGTAGTCAGCCTGGCCCTTAGTGTGGCCCACAAAATTGACCCCGTTCACAGTCAGAGTAGTGCCCGCCTGCAGTCCCTCAGGAGAGGTCGTGTAGCTGAAGGCACCACCGGCGTAACCCAGAGTCACGGTATTCTCGTTACCGTTGATGGTGACGGTATCGCCCGCCGGAATCTCCACCGGACTGGCCAGGGTGATGTTGGTCAGCAGGGTGATTTCGGCACCGTTGGCTTTGTTCACAGCCTCCTGGAGTGTGGCATAGTCAGTGCCATTCACAGATGCCTGATTAGGCCCTTCTGCAAACGCTGCAGCCGGCAGCATGGCAATAACCATGACGACAGCGAACAGCGCAGCGAGTCATTTTTTGGTTCTCATAGAATTCCTCCTTGTTGTTTTCCCGGGGGAGACAAAGGGCAGCTTTACCTTCTCCGGTTTTTGTATGCAGTTTGGCTTTGGACATAATACATCAAGTCTACTGTATACATAGCATAATATGCCACTTTTTGGGGACACTGTCAATATTTAGAGCGCGTTTTTGCAGGTCTATTTTATAGGAGGTAAAATAAATGAAAATTCTGTCGAATTTTGGAAGAAGATCCCAATACTTTTTGATTATTTATTAAATATGATCAGATTGCGTTTACAAGGAAAAAGGGCGGCATGACGTTTGTCATGCCGCCCCAAAGGTTGGGTTCGGCCGGTTGAATTTTACTGGCAGCAGCTCTTGCGCAGCTCACTGAGGGGATCAATGTCGCTGGCAGCGGAAGGGGGGAAGAACTGGCCCACCGGGAAGTTGACCTGCTGGAAAATCTCGCAGGGGTCGTCGTCGCAGTGCTCGTAAGAGCACTCCTTGTCGGGCATGCAGTAATCGTAGACTGGGATGAGCAGCTGGGAGTCTCGCTCCAGCCGCAGGATGGAGAACTGGCCCAGGCTGAGATAAACCCGGCGAACCGAGTCATTATCCAACAGGATGGGCTCATCAAAGGCGGCCTGGATTCCTGCAGGCACCTCCGCCAGAGTGTGTTCGCCGCACATGGGCCGCTCGCAGACATTGCACAGCTTCAGAGACAGGATGATGGGATCCACTGCCTCCACCACAGCCTGAGGCTTGTTGTTATCCAGGATCAGATCTTCCTGGAGATCCTGGCAGGAGACCCCGGAGGTAAACACCTTGGCGGAACCCTCGCTGCCAAAGAGGACGGAGCGCTTGTCAAAGACGGCCAGGCCGGTAATTTGGACGGGGCGGCTGCAGCCGGTGAATGCGTCACAGGTTACCTTATAGTAGTAGCGCAGATCCACGGTATAGAAGCCCCGGTTGAAGCCCATGGGCTCTACATTGACCAGCACATAGAGCAGGCACGCCCGACCCGCCTTGACGTTGGTAGCCTGGTCGATGACGGCCTGGGAGGACTGGGTGGGGTAGAGCCGCAGATCCTCGATGCAGTCCTTGGCCTGGCAGGAATCGTAAATTTTCTTGGTATGGATACAGGTAGCTTCCCGAACGGCGCTGAGGTCGCAGACCGGGCCGGGAACGACAGTTTGAGCCATAAAAAAACCTCCTTGGGATAAGTAGGGAAGGATGGGCGGAATCCCTTCCGTGTTATCCTATGCGCCCGGGTTGAAACGGTGCGAAAAAGAGGGTGAATTTCCTGACTGACTGTGTTATGATAACCCGAGAGGTGAACAACCATGGAAATTGAACGTAAATTCAAACTCATTGAGTTTCCGAGTTTGCCGGAGGTGGCCTTTCTGGACCAGTGGCAGGGCTATCTGGCCACGGATCCGGAGGTGCGGATCCGCCGGACGGAGAACCATACCGAGGGCATTGAAACTTATATTTTGTGTATCAAGAGCGTGGGAGATCTGGTGCGCCACGAGGTGGAGACCGAGATAACCCGGGAACAGTTTGAAGAGCTGGCTTCCATGCTGGACTATCCCCTGATTCACAAGGAACTCCACGCCTATCGGCTGCCCGACGGCCATGTGATGGAGTGCTCCCGGGTGGATGATGGGGCCTTCAGCTACGCGGAGGTGGAGTTTGCCTCGGTAGAGGAGGCCAATGCCTGGATACCCCCGGAGTGGCTGGGTCGGGAGATGACCTATGAAAAGGGCTTTAAGATGCGTCAATATTGGAGTGACCGCAGCTTGGCCCGGAATATCTGACCTAATATTTTAATCTTAAGAAGCTGCCGCAACTTTGTTGCGGCAGCTTTTTTCAGTCATAGCCCGGGACAACCCCTCATAGAGTGTAGGGAAACGCGAGGTGATGTAGGTTGTACGATGAAGCATTTGCGGCCTGTACGGCGGTGCTGTCCCGGGAGATGCGCACGGCGCTGCTGGCCACCGTGGGGGAGGAGAGCCGGCCCTGGGAGGAGATCCGACTCCGGGCGGGCCGGGGGGTCACAGTACAGAGGGGCGGCGTGGAACAGCCGGTACTGCTGGCGGGGGCTCCGATCATGGTGACCAGCCAGGAACTCAATACGGTGCTGGAGCGGGCCACCCAGTCCTCCTATCAGTCGGCGGCAGAGCAGCTGCGCCGGGGATTTTATACCATGAGAGGAGGCCACCGCATCGGCGTCAGCGGCACCATGTCGGTACGGGAAGGCAGGGCTGTGGCCTTCCGGGACCTGTCCTCTCTGGCCATCCGGGTGGCCAGAGCCTATCCCGGCGTGGCTGCTGAGCTGGAGGACAAGCTGCTGGAGCAGGGGGCCTTTCCCTCCACATTGATCCTGTCTCCTCCGGGGATGGGCAAAACCACCCTGCTGCGGGAACTGCTGCGGCTGTTGTCGGACCGGTTCTCCCTGCGATGTGCCCTGGCGGATGAGCGGGGAGAGGTGGCTGCTCTCTGGCGGGGCTTGCCCCAGCTGGAGGTGGGACTGCACACCGACGTGCTGGACGGCTGTCCCAAGGCGGAAGGGATGATGATGCTGTTGCGGAGCATGAATCCTCAAATTCTGGCCGCCGACGAGATCACCGCCCCGGAGGATGTCCGGGCCGCCACCATGGCCTCCAACTGCGGGGTGGCGGTGCTGGCCACCGCCCACGGGGGAGATGTGGAGGAGCTGAAACGACGGCCTCTCTACCGGGAACTGTTGGCCCAGAATATTTTTCGGCGGGTCATCCTGATCCGCCGGGATGAGACAGGAAAGCGGATCTACCGGATGGAGGAACTGCCATGCTGAAGGCATTAGGGGCTTTGGCGGTATTCTGCGGCCTGAGTTGGTGTGGGTTCCAGCGGGCAGGCTGGTACCGCCGCCGGCTGGACTGCCTGGAGGCCTGGCACCGGGGCGTGCTGGAGGGGGAGCGGATGCTCTGCGAGTTGGGGGAGACTACCCCGGTTTTTTTGGAACGGCTGGCAATGGAACCTCCCCTCAAGGAGATGGCCCGCAATTGCCTGGACCGGCTGGACCGGGAGGAACGGCTGGAGCCGGCCTGGACCGGAGCGCTGGCCTCGGCGTCCCTCCCCCTCAGTGAGGAGGAGTGCCGGACGGTTGCCACTCTGGGGACGGTGATCGGTCGCTATGACATATCCCAGCAGCGTCCTGCTTTGGAGGCGGCCCGAAGTCGGCTGGAGGAACATCTGGCCCGGGCGGAGGAGGAGAAGGTTCGGCTGGGCCGGATGTGGTCGGTGCTGGGCCTGTCCGCCGGGGTGCTGGCGGTGGTAATGCTGTACTGAGGAGAGAGGAAAAACACTATGGATGTGAGTCTGATTTTCAAAATTGCCGCCATCGGCATTGTGGTGTCGGTGCTCAACCAGGTGCTGGCCCGGTCGGGGCGGGAGGAGCAGGCCACCATGACCACCCTGGCAGGGCTGGTGGTGGTGCTGATGCTGGTGGTGCGCCAGATTGCCGATCTGTTTGATCTGGTCCAGACCCTGTTTGAGCTATGATCGATCTGGTACTCCGGGCGGGCTGCGCGGCGGCGGTGGGCAGTGTCTGCGCCTTGGCCCTGCGGCGCTATGTGCCGGAGCTGTCTCTGGTGCTGGGGGTAGTTACCGGCGGTGTAGTGCTGGTGTTGATGCTGGGTGCCTTCTCCCAGGTCCGGGAGGGGCTGGAGGTGTTGACAGGTTACGCCGGTCTGGACGAAACCCTGGTGGGGCCGGTCTACAAGGTGGTGGTCATCGCCATTCTGTCCCGGCTCACCAGCCAGATCTGCCGGGATGCCGGGGAGGGCACCGTGGCCCTGTGCTGTGAATTGGCGGGCACCTTTGCCGCCCTGTGCGCCATTCTGCCCCTGCTGCGCCGGGTGATGGAACTGATCGGAGGGCTGATGGCATGAGACGAAAGACAGTTCGGCTGCTGGGGTTGGTGCTGCTGCTGGCACTGCTGGTGCCCTGGGCCCGGGCAGAGGACAGTTTGGAGGAGCAGCAGCGTGCCAGTCTGGATACCTCCAGTCTGGAGGAGGCAGCCCCGGACAGCCTGGATGGGGTGGGAGCCCTGGAACTGACGGATTTGGGCCAGGGACTGGAGCGGTTGAAAGAATCGGTGTTGGGAGGAATACGGGATATTTTTATCTCGTCTGTGCGCAGCGCCGGGGCGTTGCTGCTCATTGTGCTGTTCTGCTCCCTGGCCGGGTCGGTGGGGGAGAGCGCCGGCGGTATGAGTGCCCAGGCGGTCCATCTTGCCGGGGCCGGCGGAGTGGCGCTGGTGGCATTGGGAGATATGAATTCCCTCATCGGCCTGGGCCGGGAGACCATCCAAAGTTTAGCGGATTTTACCACCGTGTTGATTCCCACCATGACCATGGCTTCGGTGGCCAGCGGCAATGTGACCTCCGCCCCGGTCCGGCAGGCGGTCACCCTGCTGTTTTCCAACTTCTTGACCCGGCTCATCAGCCGGGTGCTGCTGCCCATGACCTATGCCTACGCAGCGGGATGCGTGGCCTCGGCGGCATTGGAAAATGCCCGGCTTCAGCCACTGTGTAAGCTGCTGCGTTGGTGCATTGTCACCGTCCTTACTGCTATTTTGCTGGCCTATACCGGCTATCTGGCCATCGCAGGCAGCGTATCCTCGGCGGCGGACGCCACGGCGCTGAAGGCAGCCCATCTGGCCATCTCCGGTATGATCCCGGTGGTGGGAGGCATCCTGTCCGATGCCACCGAGGCGGTGTTCTCCGGGGCCTCTGTCCTCCGTAACTCTGTGGGTATCTTTGGCGTGGTGGGGGTGTTGGGATTCTGTGCGGTGCCCTTTTTGCGGCTGGGGATTCAGTTCTTGCTCTATAAACTCTCCGCCGCTCTGAGCGCTACTCTTTCTGATCATCCTGCCGCCCGACTCATCCAGGACTTGAGCAGCGTGTTTGCCCTGGTGATGGGCATGGCCGGGGCCTGTGCCTTGGTTACGCTGCTGTCCCTGATTTCTACGATTTCGGCGGTGATGCCATGACAGAGGCGGTCAGAAACTGGATTTTATCCATCTTGGCGGCGGCGCTGCTACTGAGTATTTTGGAGGCGGCTTCCCCAAAGGGGCCGGTGCGAAGTGTGGTCCGGCTGGCGGCGGGACTGGTGCTTTTTCTGGTGGTGGTTTCTCCGCTGGCAGCTGGATTACCTGACTGGATCACCGGTGGACTCAGTGAAGAGTTGGCGTCGGTCTCCGTTTTTTCCGAGGATCTGGAGGAGACCAACGAAAGTTACCTGGAAACAATCATGTCCCAGCGTGCATCAGAATATATTGTGACACAGGCGGAGGAGATGGGACTGTCGCTGACGGCCAGTGTCACCTGTGAATGGACGGAGGAGGGGCTTCCGGTGCCCGCGGAAGCGGTGCTTCAGGGCGCAATATCGGAGCAGGAGCGGGAGGCCCTGTCCAACATCATCCAGGAGGAACTGGGCATTGCAAGGGAGCAAATCACCTATGAGGAGGCGGCGTCTTGAGTGGAAAAATCGACTTTGCCAAGCTACAGCGTGTGCTGGGCAAATACAAGTTTGTGGCCCTCATCCTATGCCTGGGGGTGGTGTTGATGCTGCTTCCTGTCAGAGGAGACAACCAGAGCAACCTGACCCAGGCGGTGAGCCAGTCGGAGGAGGGAGAGCAGACCTTCGATCTGGAGGCACTGGAGCGCAGGATGGAGTCAGCCCTCTCGGAGATCAATGGAGTGGGGGAGGTCACGGTGGTGCTTTCCCTGCGCTCCAGCGGAGAGGATATCCTGGCCCAGGACACCTCCGAGGGAACCACCAGTGACCGAGAGACGGTGATTGTGTCTACCGGCAGCGGTACGGAAGAGGCGGTCAGCGTCAAAACCATCTATCCGGAGTTCAAAGGAGCTCTGGTGATCTGTGAGGGGGCGGGAAATGCCAGCGTAAAATTAGAGGTGCTTCAGGCGGTTTCAGCGATCACCGGGCTCAGCTCGGATCAAATTTCAATCTGTCAGAGAAAGTGAGTGTATGAAAGATGAAAGTATGGAAAAGAAACGCGGTCGTGGCGGCCATCGTTCTGTTCGTCTGCGTGGCGGTCTATCTGAACTGGTCCTACGGGCAGCGGGACACCGCCGCCTCTACAGACTTGCCCTCGGAGACCAAGACCTTGGGCGAGGCGGAACTGGTGGGAACCCAGGAGGATGTGACCACCGGTGCCTCGGATACAGAGAACATTGAGACGGTGTCCGAGGTACCTCAGGAGGATTACTTTGACTCCGCCCGGCTCTCTCGTCAGGAGGCCCGGGACGAGGCCTTGGCTATTCTGCAGGCCACGGTGGATGATCCCAACGCTGACGAGGCGGCCATTGCCTCCGCCAGTGAGAGTATCACCGCCATGGCCGATGCCACCACCACCGAGTCGGAGATCGAAAACCTGGTGGCCGCCAAGGGCTATGAGGACTGTGTGGCCTACATCGGGGATAACAGCGTCAGCGTAGTGGTGGCAGCTCCGGAAGAAGGGCTGCAGGCCGCTGACGTGGCCAAAATCACCGATATTGTGCTGGGTCAGACCACCTTTTCCGCAGATCAGGTGAAGGTAATGGATGCTGCCGAAGAGTGATAATCCGGTGAAGTCTTGAAAGAGACCCCTGCCGCCAGAGAGCGGGAGGGGCCTCTTTCACTTCAAATTTCCTGGCTGAGGGTGAGAAACCACTTGTTTTTTTGGCTTCTTGTGTTACAATAAAACAAAGTATTGGATTCAATTGCAGGAGGGCATCCACCATGAGCGAGAACAAAGAATATGTCACTCACATCCAGGACCAGAGCAATGTCCACATCTCCCAGGAGGCCATCTGCACTGTAGCCGCTGTGGCCGCCGTTGAGGTGGAGGGTGTCGCGGGCCTGTCCAATCTGGGCAGCGATATTGCCGGCATCGCGGGTAAGAAGAACCTCTCCCGGGCGATTCGCCTTCACAGCGAAGAGGACCGGCTGGATATCGACCTGTCGCTGCTGGTGAAGTTCGGCATCAACATCCAGGCTGTGGCTAAGACGGTCCAGGAGGCTGTGATGACCAGCGTGGAATCTGTGATCGGCCTCAATGTGGGAGCGGTCAATGTCCATGTCTCCGGCATCGCCTTTGATAAATAAGCTGAAACGCTGTATATTCAGTGACTTCTGCGGGGTGGCCCAACAGCCACCCCGCTTTCTTGGCCTTAAGTCTTTTCAAATGCCGGAAAAAAGTGTATAATATATCAAATTTAGAGATTTGAATAAACCATGTATATAAATGCTATATACGATGGGAATGGGGGAAACAACATGACCAGAACAGCAGCCAGAGAGATCGCCGTACATTTGGCCTACGAGTTGGGCTACTGCGGCTGCTCCGTGGAAGAATTCCTGGAGAAAAAACTGAGCCAGGACTATTTTGCCGACATGGCGGAGGCGGACGAGCTCTACAAAGAGTATCCGGATGACGAACAGCTCCAGTATATCCGCTCTGTGGTCGAGGGTGTGAGCCGCCACGGCTATGAACTGGACCGGGACATTGAGCGCTACGCGGTGGGCTGGAAGTTCAACCGTCTGCCCCGGGTGGCCACCGCCATCATGCGGGTGGCTATGTTTGAGATTCTCTATCTGCCGGAGGTGCCCAATGGGGCCGCCATCAACGAGGCGGTGGAGATCGCCAAGCACTATGAGGACGATAAGGTGGTCTCCTTCATCAACGGCATCCTGGGATCCTTCGTCCGCTCCGAGTGCGGGGAATGACCGCGGTTCTGGGGCTGGACACCAGCAACTACACCACCTCCGCCGCCGTCTACCGCTCCGACGGCACCGGATATAACGCCGGTCGGCTGCTGGATGTGCCGGAGGGAGCCCTGGGCCTGCGGCAGAGCGACGCCCTCTATCAGCATGTGCGCCGGCTGCCTGGGCAAATTGCCCGGCTGCGGGAGGCTGGAATGCTGGAGGGTCTGGCCGCTGTAGGAGCCAGCACCGCCCCCCGGGCGGTGGAGGGCTCCTATATGCCCTGCTTTTTGGCGGGAGAGTCCCAGGCAAAGGTACTTTCGGATGTGCTGGGGGTGCCTTTTTTCGCTTGTTCCCATCAGCAGGGGCATGTGGCCGCAGCCTGCTGGAGTGCCGGACGGCCCCAGCTGCTGGACCAGAGCTTTCTCACCTGGCACCTGTCCGGCGGCACCACGGAGCTGCTGCTGGCCCAGCCGGTGGAGGATATGCCCCAGATGACCATTCTGGGCTGCACCGAGGACATCTCCGCCGGCCAGCTCATCGACCGGACCGGTCGGATGCTGGACTTGGCGTTTCCCTGCGGTAAGGCCCTGGACGCCCTGGCCGCTGAGAGTGACAGCCGGGATCTGTTCCGGGTCAAACTCCGGGGGCTGAACTTCTCCCTGTCCGGGGTGGAAAACCAGGTCAGACAGCGCATTGACCGGGGGACAAGCCCGGCAGATGTGGCCAAATTCACGCTGAATACCGTGGCGGATCTGGTGTACCGGGTCACCCAGGCGGCCCAAAAGGCCCACCCGGGGCTGCCGGTGCTCTGTTCCGGGGGCGTGGCCTCCAACAGTCTGCTGAGAAACAGAATGGAGGGGGCACTGTTCGCCGAGCCTCAATACTCCACCGACAATGCCATGGGTGTGGCGATTTTGACCCACCGGGCACTGGAAAGGGGGCGCCTCGGATGAGCGGCTTTGCCGTGGAACCCCAGGTACTGACCGTCAGTCAGCTCAACCAATATCTGAAATCCCGCTTCGATGCTGACCCCAATCTGGGGAGTGTGGCTATTCGGGGTGAGATTTCCAACTATAAAAAATACCCCTCCGGCCACCACTATTTTTCTCTGAAGGATGCCAACGGGGTGCTCAGCTGTGTCATGTTTCGTTCTGCGGCCCAGCACCTGCGCTTTCAGCCGGAGAACGGTGTGCAGGTGGTGGCCTTTGGCCGGGTGACGGTATTCCCCCGGGACGGTCGTTATCAGCTCTATGTGGATCTGCTGGCTGCCGACGGGGTGGGAGATCTGCACGCCGCCTTCGAACAGCTGAAACAGAAGTTGGACGCTGAAGGCCTGTTCCAACAGAGCCATAAAAAACCCATTCCCACCTGTCCCGGCCGGGTGGCCCTGATTACTTCCGGGGCCGGAGCGGCAGTGCGGGATATGATCCGGATTCTGGGGGCCCGGTGGCCCATGACCAAGGTGCTGGTGCTGCCGGTGCAGGTCCAGGGAGAGCGGGCGCCCCGGGAGATGGTCGGTGCCCTGGCCTATGCCAACCGCTGGCAGGTGGCCGACCTCATCATTATCGGCCGGGGCGGAGGCTCCATTGAAGATCTGTGGGCCTTTAATGACGAGGGACTGGCCCGGGCCATCTATGACTCGGAAATTCCCGTGATTTCCGCCGTGGGCCATGAGCCCGACGTGACCATCTCCGACTATGTGGCGGACCTGCGGGCTGCCACCCCCTCCAATGCCGCCGAACTGGCGGTGCCGGATCAGAACGAAGTCTATGCCCGGCTTAATCAGCTGCGGCAGCGGCTGGGCCGGGTGGTGCAGGATCGGGTGCGCCGGGAAAAACAGCGGCTTTTGCCTCTGGCCCAAAGCCGGGCACTGCAGAATCCCCTGGCATACGTCCAGGAAAAACAGCTGCTGCTGGATCGGCAGCAGGACCGGCTGCGCTCTGCTTTGGAGCGGGACGTAGCCAAGCAGCGGGCGAGCTTCGCCGCCCTCTGCGCCGCTCTGGACTCCCTGAGCCCCTTGAAGGTGCTCTCCCGGGGTTATGCCCTGGCCCAGACACCGGGCGGAAAGGTGATTACCGGGGTGGAGCAGACGGCGGTGGGAGACCGCATTGAATTGACGCTGAGCGACGGAAGGCTTGGCTGTACCGTGACAGAGAGGATGCAAACCAATGGCAGCAAAGAAGAAAACCTTTGAGGAATCTATGCAGCGGCTGGAGGAGATTGTCTCCCAGCTGGAAAAGGGTGAAGCCCCTCTGGAGGAGTCGTTGGCCCTCTTTGAAGAGGGAATGAAGCTGGCTGCGGACTGCGGCAAAAAGCTGGACCAGGCGGAGCAGGCTGTGGTGCGGCTGGTGAAGGGAGCCGAAGGGGCCCCGGAGGAAGTGCCCATGGAGGTGGAAGACTGATGGACATTCGCCGCCAGCTGGAAGAGCTGCGTCTCCGGGTGGATGAGGCCTTGTCCGGATATTTTCAGGAGCAGGTGCCCTACGGCACGTTGTATCGGGCCATGTCTTACAGCCTCACTGCCGGCGGCAAGCGGGTCCGGCCCATCCTGACCATGCAGTTCTGCCAGGCCGCCGGGGGAGACCCAGACCAGGCGCTGACCCTGGGCTGCGGTGTGGAGATGCTTCACACCTATTCTCTGATCCATGACGACCTGCCCTGTATGGACAACGACGATCTGCGCCGGGGCAAGCCCACCAACCATGTGATGTTTGGGGAAGCCAATGCGGTTTTGGCGGGAGATGCCCTGCAGACCGCCGCCTTTGAGGTGGTGTTGTCCTCAAATCTTCCCGCAGAGGTCCGGGCTGCCGCCGCATTAGAGCTGGCCCGGAGCGCCGGCCGGGACGGTATGTGCGCCGGCCAGGTGCTGGACATGGAGGGGGAGCAGCGTCCCCTCTCTTTGGAGGAGCTTCAGCTGGTGCACCGGAAAAAGACCGGCGCTCTGTTGGAGGCAGCCTGTGTCATGGGGGTCATCGCCGCCCAGGGTTCCCAGGAGATGCTGCAGGCGGCCCGGGCCTATGCTGCCCAGATCGGACTGGCTTTCCAGATCCGGGATGATCTGCTGGACCATATCTCCACCACCGAGGAACTGGGTAAGCCGGTGGGCAGCGACGAGGCCAATCATAAGACCACCTTCTATACGCTGCTGGGTGAACAGCGCTGCCAGGAGCTGATTCTGGAGTGTACCCAACAGGCCAAGCAGGCGGTGCGGACCGCCTTTGCCGACAGTGAGTTCCTCTGTGCCATGGCGGATTGGTTGGCTCAGCGGAAAAATTAACCTAAATCAGAAAAAGCGGCCTCCCGGGCCGGAAGCCCGGGAGAGATTCGATCAAAGGGAGAGGATGCCTGTGTCCGAGTGGAAGGGCAAAAATCTCGCTTGCCTAAGTGATGATGAATGCCGCACTGTGTGCGATGAGATTCGCCAGGAACTGATCCGTACCGTCTCCCAAACCGGGGGGCACCTGGCCTCCAATCTGGGAACGGTGGAGCTCACCGTGGCGCTGCACAGAGTGTTTGATTTTGAAAAAGACCGACTGGTGTTCGATGTGGGACACCAGTGTTATACCCATAAAATGCTCACAGGCCGAGCCGACCGCATGGATACCCTGCGGCAGCTGGGAGGAATTTCCGGCTTTCCCAAGCCCTATGAGAGCAATACCGACGCCTTTATTGCCGGCCATGCCTCCAATTCCGTGTCGGTGGCCCTGGGGATGGCCCGGGCCCGGACTCAGCTGGGCCAGGATTATCGGGTGATGGCTTTGATTGGCGACGGCGCCCTCACCGGCGGCCTTGCCTATGAGGGCCTCTCCGATGCCGGAGACAGCGGTGAAAAATTGCTGGTCATCCTGAATGACAACGGCATGAGCATCAAAAAGAACGTGGGGGGTATTGCAACCCTGCTTGCCCGCCAGCATCTGAAACCCCGGTATCTGAAATTCAAGAATAAATACCGCCATGTGCTGCAATCTGTGGGCTGGGGCAGAAAAGTCTATGACCTGACCCACCGGATCAAAAAGACCATCAAAGGGACCATACTGCCCAGTACATTTTTTGAGGATCTGGGCTTTGACTATATCGGCCCGGTAGACGGTCATGATATTTCTGATCTGACCCGGCTGCTGCGCTGGGCGGACTCCATTGACGGTCCGGTGCTGCTGCATGTGTGCACCACCAAGGGCAAGGGCTACCGGCCGGCGGAACAGATTCCGGAAATTTATCACGGCGTCAGCCCCTTTTCCCCGGAGCAAGGGATTGCGCAGACCGAGCAAAAACCGGATTACTCCGCCGTGTTTGGCCAGTGCTTGACGGAACTGGCCCACCAGGACCGGCGGGTGTGCGCCGTCACCGCCGCCATGCAGTCGGGCACCGGCCTGGACTGCTTTGCTGCGGCCTATCCGGAGCGGCTCTACGATGTGGGTATCGCGGAGGGCCATGCGGTGGCCATGTGCGCCGGCATGGCAAAGCAGGGGCTGATCCCGGTGTTCGCAGTCTATTCCTCCTTCCTGCAGCGCTCCTATGATATGCTGCTCCACGATGTGGCACTGCAGCAGCTGCATGTGGTGCTGGGGGTGGACCGGGCCGGCCTGGTGGGCGCCGACGGAGAGACCCATCAGGGGGTTTTTGACCTGGCCTTCCTGGCCACGGTTCCCCATATGACGGTGTTTGCTCCCTCCAACTACCAGGAATTGCGCAGTATGCTCCGCTCCGCTGTCTATGACTGCCCGGGCCCGGTGGCCGTGCGTTACCCCCGGGGCGGTGAGGATGGGCGTTTTCTGGAGGATACCTCTGCCCAGACAGATTGTATCATTCGCCCCGGCAGCCAGTTTACCCTGGCGGGCTACGGCAATCTGATCGGGGAACTGCTGGCGGCGGCGGAACTGCTGGAAGCGGAGGGCATCTCCTGCGAGGTGGTCAAGCTCAATCAGCTGATCCCGCTGCAGGCTGAACGGGTGCTGGAGAGCGTGGAAAAGACCCGCAACCTGGCAGTGGTGGAAGAGGTGGTTCAGCCCAATTCCGTGGGCATGGCCCTCTCCTACGATCTGGCGGATCGGGGAATTCAGCTGGAACACCTGATTTTGCTCAGCTCCGGGTCGGATTTTGTCCCCCAGGGCACCGTGGCACAACTGCACCATCTGCTGGGCATTGACGCCCAGTCCATTGCAAATACAGTAAAGGAGGCCCTGGAATGAAAGGAAAACGTCTGGACGTGGCCCTGGTGGAACAGGGCTACGCCGAGTCCCGTCAGAAGGCTCAGGCCTGCATTATGAGCGGCATCGTCTATGTGGATGGCCGTAAGATCGATAAAGCAGGCTTTGCCGTGGGGGAGGAGGCCAAGATCGAGGTCCGGGGCAAGACCCTGAAATATGTGAGCCGGGGCGGTTTGAAACTGGAGAAGGCTATGCAGACCTTCCCCATTGACCTGACTGGCGCGGTGGCCATGGACTGCGGCGCCTCCACCGGCGGTTTCTCTGACTGTATGCTGCAAAACGGCACCGCCAAGGTTTACGCCGTGGACGTGGGTTACGGCCAGCTGGACTGGAAGATCCGCAACGATGAACGGGTGGTGTGTCTGGAGCGCACCAACGCCCGCTACCTGACCCGGGAGCAGATCCCGGACCCTCTGGACTTTGTGTCCGTGGACGTGTCCTTTATCTCCTTGGGTCTCATTTTGCCTGCCCTGCGGCCGCTGATGAAAGAGAATGGTCAGCTGGTCTGCCTGGTGAAGCCCCAGTTTGAGGCGGGCAAGGAAAAGGTGGGCAAGAAGGGTGTCGTCCGGGACCCGGCAGTTCACCGGGAGGTGGTGGAGCGGTTCTACCATCAGGCGGAGCAGTTTGATTTCTCTGTCCGGGGGATGACTTTTTCCCCCATTCGTGGCCCCGAGGGCAACATTGAATATTTGGGTTGGCTCACCGTAGGAGCCGGTAATTCTGTCCCGGTGGATTTTGATGACCTGGTGGCCCAATCTCACAGCGCATTGGAGGCGAAGCAATGAAAATTATCCTCAGTCCCAACCCCTACCGTGACCGGGGCCTGAAAACGGCCCAGGCTGCAGATCGCATTTTAAAGGAGGTGGGGGTGGAGACCTGCTTCTGCCTCCCCTTTGAACCGGATCCCCACTTTGAGCTGCCCAAAAATCTGATCTATGCGGACATTGATTCCGAGATCACTGACGCGGATCTGCTGATCTGCTTTGGCGGCGACGGCACCCTGCTCCATGCCGCCAAGCTGGCGTACAGTTACGGGGTGCCCATTATGGGGGTCAATATGGGCAGCGTGGGCTTTATGGCGGAGCTGGAGCACAGCGAGCTCAAGCAGCTGGCCCGACTGGCCAAGGGGGATTTCAAGATCGAACAGCGGATGATGCTGGACGTCTCCCTGATCCATGAGCGCCGGGAGATCTATTTTGAGCACGCCCTCAACGACGCCGCCATCACCAAGGGCGCCGTGGCCCGGGTGGTGGAGATGTCGGTGAGTGCCGACGGAGAGCTGATTTCCTCCCTGTCCGGCGACGGTGTGCTGGTGTCCACCCCTACCGGTTCCACCGCCTATTCTCTGTCCGCCGGTGGTCCCGTGGTGGAGCCCACTGCGGAGAACCTGATTATTACTCCCATCTGCGCCCATGTGCTCCAGTCCAAATCCTATGTGCTGTCTAAAGACCGTACCGTGGAGATCCGGCTGGGGCGTCAGGCCAGAAAAACCGCCTACCTCTCGGTGGACGGTGGTCGGGCAGTCCGACTGTCCGGGGGAGATGTCATTCGGATCCGCCGCTCGGAGCGGGGCATCAGCCTGGCCCGGCTCACTGAGCGCAGCTTCTATCAAATTCTTCGGTCCAAGCTGGGCAAGTGACAAGGAGAAACGGGATGAAAGAACAACGGCAACAAGCCATTTTAAAGCTGATCCAGGAGGAGGATCTGGAGGTCCAGGAGGAACTGCTGGAGCGGCTGCATAAGCTGGGGTTTTCCTGCACCCAGGCCACCATCTCCCGGGACATCAAGGAGCTCCACCTGGTGAAGGAGCGCACCCGCAACGGTACTTGTAAATATGTGGTCTCCCTCCACCGGGGCAGAAGTGATCTGGCCAACCGGCTCCAGACCATTTTCCGGGAGAGTGTGACCTCCTTTGACGTGGCCCAAAACCTGATTGTGCTCAAAACCATGCCCGGCCTGGCCAACGCCGCCGCCGCGGCACTGGACGGTATGGATATTCCCAACATGGTGGGTTCCATTGCCGGTGATGACACTGCAGTGCTCATCATGCGCAACAACGAGCACGCGGAACAGTTCTGCCACGAGATTCGCCTGATGCTGAAGTGACGGTGATGCTATGTTATCTCTGCTCCACATCGAAAATATCGCTCTGATCGAATGTGCAGACATTCGCTTTGGCCCGGGTTTCAATGCCCTGACCGGCGAGACCGGCGCCGGCAAGTCCATTGTCATCGACTCCATCAGTGCGGTGCTGGGGGAGCGCACCAGCCGGGACCTGATTCGAACCGGGGCCAAATCCGCCTATGTCAGTGCGGTTTTTGTGGACCTGCCCGCTCTGGACTGGTTTGAGCGCACCGGCCTCCGTCCCGATGAAAACGGGGAGCTGCTGCTGGAGCGGGAAATTCAGGGAGACGGCCGCAATGTGTGCCGGGTTAACTCCCGGCCTCTGACGGTGACCCAACTCCGGGAGCTGGGGCAGCAGCTGCTGAATATCCACGGCCAACACGACGGTCAGCAGCTGCTCAACGAGGACTGCCATCTGGACTACCTGGATCGGTTTGGAGATCTGGGGGCGCTTTTGGCGGCCTATCTGGAGCCCTACGGGGCCATGACCGCCACCCGGCGGGAGATCAGCGCCCTGCAGATGGACGACGCGGAGAAATCCCGCCGCATCGACACCCTGACCTATCAGATCAATGAGCTGGAGCGGGCGGAACTGAAGCCCGGAGAGGACCAGGAGCTGGCGGCCAAAAAGAATATTCTCCGCAGCGCCGGCAAGATGATTTCCGCCCTGGAGCAGGTGGAGTTTGCCCTGGACGGGGCGGGAGAGACCGAGGGAGCCGTGAGCCTGTTGGCCACCGCGGCGGACGCCCTGGCCCAGGCCGCCCGGTATGTCCCCCAGGACAGCGGCCAGGGGGAGCAGCTCTCTCAGGCTGCCGAGCGGCTCAATCAGATGCGCTATGATGCCTACGACGCCCTGGAACAGGCCCGGGACCTGCGGGGAGAACTGGACGTGTCCCCGGAGGACATTGACCGGATGGAGAGCCGGCTGGATGTGCTCTACCGGCTGGGGAAGAAGTACGGCGCCACCGTGGAGGAGATGTTGAATTACCTCCAGGCCTGCCGGGAGGAACTGGACCAGATTCAGTATTCCAGCGACCGGATTGCCCAGTTGGAGCGCAAGCTGGCATCCCAGCGCGCCGAGGCCCAGAAACGGGGTCAGGAGCTGACCCAGGCCCGAAAGACTGTGGCCCAGTCTCTGCAGCAGCGGATTCAAAAGGAATTGGCGGATCTGGATATGCCCAAGGTGCGCTTTGAGGTCCAAATTACCCCTCGGGAGGGGGAGTTGGGCATGGATGCCACCGGTATGGATCAGGTGCGCTTTCTGATGAGTGCCAACCTGGGTGAGGCGTTAAAGCCCATCAATAAGGTAGCCTCCGGCGGTGAGCTGGCCCGAATCATGCTGGCCCTGAAAAATGTGCTGGCGGAGTCCGACGATGTGTACAGCCTGGTCTTTGATGAGGTGGACACCGGAGTCTCCGGCCGGGCGGCCATCAAGGTGGCCCGGAAAATGGCCCAGGTGGCCCGGCAGAAACAGATCCTGTGCGTCACCCATCTGCCCCAGATTGCCGCCATGGCGGACACCCACTTCTTTGTGGAGAAGGGGGAACGCCAGGGCCGCACCTTCACCGATGTGCGGGTGCTGACCACCGAGGAGCGCAAACAGGAGTTGGCCCGACTCACCGGCGGTGAGCAGGTGACGGCGGCCATGCTGGCCGGCGCCGGGGAACTGCTGGCGGAGGCGGAGAGCTTCAAAAGCGGACTGTAAGGCCGACTACTTGACAAACCGGGAAAAAACATGCTATAATCCGCCACAGATGCAATGAAGAGGAAGAGTATCACAGCTCCACTCTGACCAGAGAGCCCCCGGCTGGTGGAAGGGGGAGAGAGCGCTGTGAGAATACCCCTCCGAGCAGCCCCCTGAACCGGTGCTTTTAAGAGAGCGCCCCAGTAGGGAAGAGGCCGGCCGCGCCCGTTATCGCGCCGGAGTTTGTTGGAACTCCCTGAGGCCCTTTGCGTGAGCACAGGGCGAACCAGAGGTGGTACCGCGCAACTATTTTGCGCCCTCTGTCCCAGAAAGCGGGGACAGAGGGCGTTTCTTTGCCCGTCCCCAAATCAGATGAAAAGGAGACGACACAACATGACACTGTACGACGAGCTGGTGGCCCGGGGTTTGATCGCCCAGGTCACCGACGAAGAAAAAGTCAAAGAGATGATCAACAACGGCAAGGCCACCTTCTATATCGGCTTTGACCCCACTGCTGACTCTCTGCATGTGGGCCACTTCATGGCCCTGTGCCTGATGCGCCGGATGCAGAAGCACGGCAACCGGCCCATCGCCCTGCTGGGCGGCGGCACCGCCATGGTGGGTGACCCCTCCGGCAAGACCGATATGCGGAAGATGATGACCCCGGAGACCATCCAGCACAACGCCGACTGCTTCAAGAAGCAGATGAGCCGTTTTATCGACTTCTCTGAGGGCAAGGCCCTGATGCTGAACAACGCCGACTGGCTGCTGAAGCTCAACTATGTGGATCTGCTGCGGGAGGTGGGCGCCTGCTTCTCCGTCAACAATATGCTCCGGGCTGAGTGCTATAAGCAGCGGATGGCCAACGGCCTCAGCTTCCTGGAGTTCAACTATATGATCATGCAGTCCTACGACTTCTACCACCTGTACCAGGAGTACGGCTGCAACTTCCAGTTCGGCGGCGACGACCAGTGGTCCAACATGCTGGGCGGCCGGGAGCTGATCCGCCGTAAACTGGGCAAGTACGACGCTGAGGCCATGACCATCACCCTGCTGCTGAACAGCGAGGGCAAGAAGATGGGCAAGACCGTCTCCGGCGCCGTGTGGCTGGATCCGGAGAAGACTTCTCCCTACGATTTCTACCAGTACTGGCGCAATGTGGATGACGCCGACGTCATCAAGTGCCTGAAGATGCTCACCGACGTGTCTCTGGAGGAGATCGCCGAGATGGAGACCTGGAAGGACAGCCGGATCAACCGGGCCAAGGAGATCCTGGCCTTCGAGCTCACCAAGCTGGTCCACGGAGAGGAAGAGGCCAAGAAGGCGGAGGAGACTGCCAAGGGCCTGTTCTCCACTGGCGGCGACCTGTCCAACATGCCCACCACCACCCTGGCGGAGTCTGATCTGCCCATGGACCTGGTGACCCTGCTGGTCAAGACCGGCCTGGCCCCCTCCAAGAGCGAGGCTCGGCGTCTGGTGCAGCAGAACAGCGTCTCCGTCAACGGGGAGAAGGTCACTGCCATTGACGCCAGCTACTCCGCCGCCGATCTGACCGGGGACGGCCTGATGCTCAAGAAGGGCAAGAAGGTGTTCCACCGGGTGATCCTGGGCTGAGCATTCAGTTGAAATAAGTATAGTCAAAGTTTGACCAATCGGGCCGGCGCACCATAGGTGCGCCGGCCCAGCTACGGGCAAAAACCGAGAAAAGTCCAATGGGGGACTCCGGCAGCTATGCCATACCCCTTTGGGCTGGAGAGAGGAGAGAGGGATATGGCAGCAGCGCCGGCATCGGCGGAACGTATGACAGAGGGCCCCATCGGAAAAAAGATTTTCCGATTTGCCTGGCCTCTGTTCCTGGGCAACCTGTTCCAGCAGCTTTATAATATCGCGGATACCCTGATCGTGGGTAATATGCTGGGCAACAATGCTCTGGCGGCGGTGAGCTCCACCGGCAGCCTGGTGTTTTTGCTGGTCAGCCTGTTCAACGGCGTGTCCATGGGTTCCGGCGTGGTGGTATCCCGATTCTTCGGGGCCAAGGACTTCAAACGGATGCAGAAGGCGGTCCACACCGCTATGGCATTTGGACTTACCGCCGGCGTGGCGGTCAGCGTCTTTGGAGCCCTGGCCTCTCCCCAGATCCTGATCTGGATGGATACGCCTCCGGAGGTGCTCTCTGAGTCGGTAGCCTATATCCGGGTGTACTTCGCCGGCGCTTTGGGCATGGTGATGTACAACTGCTGCATGGGCATTATGCAGGCGGTGGGAGACAGCAAACACCCTCTTCAGTATTTGATCATCTCCTCCATCATCAATGTGGTGCTGGACATCGTGATGATTGCAGTCTTTCACATGGGGGTGGCGGGAGCCGCGCTGGCCACCATCATCGCCAACTTTATCAGCTTCTTCCTGTGCCTGATCCGATTGGTGCGCACCAATGAGCCTCAAAAGGTATCCCTGCGGAAAATTCGCTTTGATATGCCCTCTTTGAAGCTCATCATTCAGTACGGTCTGCCCTCTGGCCTCCAGAACTCCATCATCGCCCTGGCCAATGTGGTGGTTCAGTCCAACATCAACTCCTTTGGTGAGATGGCCATGGCGGGCTGCGGTGCCTATGCCAAGATTGAGGGGTTTGCCTTCCTGCCCATCACCAGCTTTACCATGGCCATTACCACCTTCGTGGGACAGAACCTGGGCGCCCGGGAATATGAGCGCACCAAGAAGGGTGCCCGGTTTGGTATGCTGTGTTCCATCATTTTGGCCGAGATCATCGGTGTGCTGATCTTTGTCACCGCACCTTTATTGACCCGCGCCTTTACCGCCGAGCCTGAAGCAATCTGGTTCGGAGTTCAGAAGGCCCGGACCTGCGCACTCTTCTATTGCCTGCTGGCCTTGTCCCACTGCATTGCCGCCGTCCTCCGGGGCGCCGGCCGGGCGGTGATCCCCATGGTGACCATGATGGCCTTCTGGTGCATCGTCCGGGTGGCCTTCCTGTCCATCCTGACGCCTATCTTCCGGGACATCGCTGTGGTCAACTGGGTGTATCCCCTGACCTGGAGTTTGAGTTCCATTGCGCTGATGATCTATTATCTGAAGGCAGACTGGCTCCACGGCTTTGAGAAATCCAGCCGGCTCCACCTGCACGGCCATCACTTCCATTTCCACGGAAAACATTTTCATTCCCGCTGAGCTATAACAAAAGCCCCCGCATCCAAATGGATGCGGGGGCTTTTTATAGATGTGATTCCGATTAGTCCTTGATGGTCTCGGCAAAGGCGGCGTATTTGGCCACCTTCTCGTCGGCAGCGGCCTGGGTGGCATCGCTGCAGAGGATATAGACCTTGATCTTGGGCTCGGTGCCGGAGGGTCGGATGATGAAGCTGGTACCGTCCTCCAGCTCATAGCGCAGCACGTTGGAACCGGAGAGCTCCATGGTGGAGTCTTCGCCGGTAACGGTGTTGTGGACAGTGCCGGGCTGATAGTCCTTCTGCTCCACCACCTTGACGCCGGCCACTTCGCTGAGGGGATTCTGGCGCAGGTTGGCCATGATTTCCTTCATCTTGGCCATGCCGTCCAGGCCGGGCATCACCAGGTTGATGGTCTTTTCACGATAGTAGCCGTACTTGGCATAGCAGTCCTGCAGGGCGTCGTACATGGTCTTGCCCTGGGTGGCATAGTAGCAGGCGGCCTCGGCCAGGATCAGGGCGGCGGTCACGGCGTCCTTGTCCCGGACATAGTCGCCGAACATATAGCCGTAGGACTCCTCAAAGGCCATGATGACCTTGCCCTCGCCGCTCTCTTCCAGCTGGTTCTTCTTCTCCGCCAGGAACTTGAAGCCGGTGAAGGTGTCGTAGCACGCCACGCCGTTGGCTTCGGCCACCTTGCGGGCCATCTCAGTGGAGACAATGCTCTTCAGCGCAACAGGCTTCTCGGGCATCTTGCCGGAGCGCTTCATGGCGCCAATCAGGTAGTCCAGCAGGATGACACCGTTCTGGTTGCCGGTGATGGTGATGAACTCGCCGCTCTTGTCCCGGACCATGATGCCGATGCGGTCAGCGTCGGGGTCGGAGCCCATAATGAAGGAGACATTCTGCTCCTTGGCCATCTGGACGGCAATGGCAAAGCCCTCGGGGTTCTCGGGGTTGGGGGAGGCCACGGTGGGGAAGTTGCCGTCAATGACCATCTGCTCGGGCACACAGATCACATGCTTCATGCCCATGCGCTTCAGAGCCTCGGGGATCAGCTTGTAGCCGGTACCGTGGAAGGGGGTGAAGATGATGGAGAAGTTGTCAGCCACCTTCTTAACGCTCTCGGGGTCATTGACCTGGGCCATGACGTTGGCCAGGAACTTCTCGTCGGTCTCCTCACCGATCAGGGTGATCATACCGCTGGCCAAAGCCTGGTCATAGTCCGCCAGCTGGATGGAGTCAAAAATATCCAGCTCATCCATCTTGGCGGCAATGGCGGAGGCGTGGTGGGGGGGCAGCTGGGCGCCATCCTCCCAATAGACCTTGTAGCCGTTGTATTCCTTGGGGTTGTGGGAGGCGGTGACGTTGACGCCGGCGATGGCACCATACTCCCGGACGGCAAAGGAGAGCTCCGGGGTGGGGCGCAGGCTGTCAAACAGCTTGACCTTGATGCCGTTGCCCGCCATGACTCTGGCGGTCTCCTTGGCGAACTCCTGGGAATTGTTGCGGCAGTCGAAGCAGACCACAACGCCCCGCTCCATGGCGGCGCTGCCCTCGGCCTTGATAACCTCGGCAAAGGCCTGGGTGGCGTGACGAATCACATGAATATTCATCCGGTTCAGGCCCACGGCCATGGTGCCGCGCAGACCGGCGGTGCCGAATTCCAGGGGGCCGAAGAAACGGCTTTCAATCTCCTTGGGGTCGTTGGCGATAGCCTGAAGCTCCGCCTTTTCCTCGGGACTGAGCGCAGGGGAACCCAGCCACTTTTGATAAGTTTCCATGTAAGCCATAGGGGTACCTCCAGTGTGTAAAATTATTTGTGATAACGGGACCCTTCATTGATTTGAAAGGCCCGGTAAATCTGTTCCAACAGCATGACTCTGGCCAGATGATGGGGAAAGGTCATGGGGGACATGGACAATTTGAAATCTGCCGCCGCCTTGGCTTTGGGGTGGAGCCCGAAGGAACTGCCGATCAGGAAGGTGAGTTGAGAGATGCCCCCCACCGTCCAGTCGGTGAATTTCCGGGCCAGATCCTCGCTGGAGAGCAGTTTGCCCTCCACGCACATGGCCACCACAGCCCCGGACTTGGGCAGCTTGGATTCGATCAGTTCGTATTCCCGCAGCAGAGCGGCGTCGATCTGGGCCTGGGAGGGTTTTTCCGGCAGCCGTTCTTCCGGCAGTTCTATCAGATTCAGTTTGCAGGAGCGGCTCAGCCGTTTACTGTATTCCTCCACTGCGGCCAGATAGAACTTCTCCTTCAGTTTTCCTACACAGATGACATTGACCGTCAGCATGATTCTTTAAACCTCAATGGGTTGGCAGCAGGTCTGCCGGGGGGCCACGGTGACAGAGACCTGATCAAACCCTCGCCGGGACAGCATGCCGCAGACCACGCTGCGGGCCCGCTCAGGCGTGTTGTTCTCGTGGCTCAAATGGGCCAGCACCAGTTTCTGGGTGCCGTGTTCCGCCAGCTCGCAGCACAGCTCGCCGCTGTCCTCGTTGGACAGATGGCCTCCGTCTCCCAAAATCCGCCGTTTCAGATAGGGGGGATAGGCGCCGCTTTTGAGCCAATCCACGTCGTGATTTGCCTCCACCAGGGCCAACTGAGAGCCGTAAATGCTCTGGCGTACCTCCTCGGTGACAAAGCCCAGGTCGGTGACCACTGAACATTTGCGTGCTCCGTCAGAGACGGTATAGCCTACGCTGCCCGGGGCATCATGGGGGGTGGAGAAGGCCTGCACCTTCAAACTGCCGAAGGAGACAGGCTCCTGGGGCTGAAGGGTATGTAGCCGCCCGGCGGCGCCCTCCACCTGCCGGGCGATGACGGCGCCGGTGGCCTCAGTGGCGTAGACCGGGCAAGTCACCCGTTTCAGCAGCACCCGCAGTCCGCTGATGTGGTCGGAATGGGAGTGAGTGATGCAGATAGCGTCCAGCTGTGCCGGTTCCAGTCCCAACTGTCTTAGTCCGTCGCAGATTCGCTTGGCGGAGATGCCGGCGTCGATGAGCAGGGAAGTGGTTTCGTTGAAGACCAGCACGGCGTTGCCGCTGGAGCCGCTGGCCAGGGTACACAGTTCCAGCAAAAGGGTTCTACCTCCTGAATGAAAACAGACGACGGCAAATGCCGCCGCCTGTGGGTCGCTGATTAGCTTACGTTGGAATGATGACTGGCTTCATCCGGGAACTCCACCAGTCGGATGTCGGCGCCAACACCCTTCAATTTTTCCACAATATTTTCGTAGCCACGCTCCACATGGTGAATGTGGTCGATTTCAGTGATGCCATCGGCAGCCAGACCGGCCACCACCATGGCGGCGCCTGCCCGGAGATCGAAGGCCCGGACCGGAGCACCGGTGAGCTTGCCGACGCCCTCAATAACGGCTACTTTGCCGTCCACCTGGATCTTGGCACCCATCCGCTTGAGTTCGTCGGTGTAGCGGTAACGGTTGTCCCAGATGGTTTCGGTAACCAGACTGGTTCCCTGAGCCAGACAGAGGCAGACCGCGATCTGGGACTGCATATCGGTGGGGAAGCCCGGGTAGGGCAGAGTCTTGATATTGGTGTGCTTCATGACGCCTTCCCGGGACACCAGCAGGCTGTCGCCAATCTCCTCAATGCGAACTCCCATTTCCACCAACTTGGCGGTGATGCAGTCCAAATGCTTGGGAATGACGTTTTTGATGAGCACACTGCCGCCGGCAGCAGCCACGGCGGTCATATAGGTGCCCGCCTCGATCTGATCCGGAATGATGGAGTAAGTGCCGCCATGGAGCCGGTTCACTCCACGAATCTTGATGGTGTCGGTACCGGCGCCCATGATGTTGCCGCCCATGGCGTTGATAAAGTTGGCCAGGTCCACGATGTGGGGCTCCTTGGCGGCGTTCTCGATGATGGTGGTACCCCGGGCAAAGACCGAGGCCAGAATCACATTCATGGTGGTGCCCACAGAGGCCTGATCCAGGTAAATGTGAGTGCCCTTCAGACCGTCTTCCGGCGCCTGGGCAAAAACAAAGCCATTCCGTACCTCTACATTAGCCCCCAGGGCGGTAAAGCCCTTGATGTGCAGATCGATGGGCCGGGCACCCAGGTTGCAGCCACCGGGCATAGCCACCTGAGCGTTGCCGTGGCGGCCCAGCAGGGCACCAATAAAATAGTAAGAGGCACGGAACTGGCGGGAGAGTTCATAGGAGACGTCGGTACGCTTCACACGAGAGCAGTCAATCTCCACAGTATTGCGGTTAATGGTACGAACATTGGCACCCAGCTCCTGGAGAATTTCCAGAATCAGGGTCACGTCGCTGATCTGAGGAATATTTTCAATCCGGCAGGGACCGTCCACCAACAAGGAGGCGGGAAGAATAGCAACAGCGGCATTTTTTGCGCCGCTGATATTGATTTCTCCGTGAAGGGGCTTGCCGCCCTGAATCACATATTTCAACAAAGGAATGCACCCTCTTTATTTGATGTAGAAAGCCCGACAAAGCTGGCAAAGACAGGAAAATTGACGGCCGGAGCAAAGGGCTCGACGCACCGTCTCCTTTACATAACCAAAGTATACCACTTATGAGGGAAAAAATCAAAGAAAATTTTAAATTTCTGCAAGGAATCGGTCTTGACAGAGTTCGAGGTTTGCTCGCTTGACAGATGTGGTAAAATATATGATACTGAAGAACTGGAAGGAGGTGCCGGTATGGCCGGTCCGGGGACCCATACGGTGGCCAGCAATCGCAAGGCCTACCACGATTATTATATCGAAGATCGGTATGAGGCCGGCATCGAGCTGACCGGTACTGAGGTGAAGAGTATTCGTCAGGGCAAGCTGAACCTGAAGGACTCTTTCTGCCATGTGAAGAACGGGGAACTGTTCCTCTATGGAATGCATATTTCCCCCTATGAGAAGGGCAACATCTTCAACAAGGATCCCCTTCGCACCCGCAAGCTGCTGATGCACAAGCGGGAAATCTTGAAACTCAGCGCCAGAATTCAGCAGGACGGTTACTCCTTGATTCCGCTGAGCGTCTATTTCAAAAACGCCAAGGTAAAGGTGGAACTGGGACTGGCCCGGGGCAAAAAGCTCTATGACAAGCGGGCTTCCGCCGCCGAGCGGGACGCCAAGCGGGACATGGACCGGGCAATGAAAACCCAGCGCTACCGCTGATTTTATTATGCTACATCAATCAGGAGGTCAAACAGATATGGCTCAGAACCCTATCGTCACCATTGAGATGGAAAACGGCGGCAAGATCGTCGCCGAGCTTTTCCCCGACATCGCGCCGGAGTCCGTGCGCAACTTCGTTTCCCTGGTCAACAAGGGCTTTTACAACGGTCTGATCTTCCACCGGGTCATCTCCGGCTTTATGATCCAGGGCGGCGACCCCCAGGGCACCGGCATGGGCGGCCCCGGCTACTGCATCAAGGGTGAGTTTAAGGCCAACGGTGTCAACAACAAGCTGTCCCACAAGCGGGGCGTGCTCTCCTTCGCCCGGAGCCAGGCTTTCAACTCCGCCGGCAGCCAGTTCTTCATCATGCACGCCGACGGCGATTTCCTGGACGGCCAGTATGCCGCCTTTGGTGCCGTCACCGAGGGCATGGATGTGGTGGATGCCATCGCCGCCACCAAGACCGGCCCCAATGACCGCCCCGCCCAGGACCAGCGGATGAAGACGGTCACCGTGGAGACTTTTGGCGTAGACTATGGCGAGCCCCAGAAGCTGGCGGATCCCTACGGCCGCTTCTGAGCCGGAATCATGATGTAACCCAATGCCCGCCCTATGAAAAGGGGCGGGCCATATGGGGGCGTACCGGTTTCGACGGGGATGCTGAATCCGGAATAGCGGGCGGTGGCGCCTGGCCACCTTAAAACGGGCACCTTATAAATTAAAGAACAACGACAATACTGTTGCTGTTGCTGCGTAAGCAGCACGCTGCCCCTTTGGCAGCCTGACGCCCTCTTTGGCGTCCCGCCGATCCCGGTTAGGCCGCGCGCCGGGCTGGGCGATACCGTTTAGCGGTGTACTTGAGTCCGCAAAGCTTTGAGCGGACCAGGAATCATGAAGCTACCGAGTCGGTAAGGGTTTCGGCTCTCGTGCCGGCGAGGGAATGTAAATAACCGAATGCGCCCGGAGAAGTTCCGGTGGATGTGTTTTCGGACGGGGGTTCAACTCCCCCCGCCTCCACCATAAAAATCCCGAATGCATATGCATTCGGGATTTTTATTTGCCCACACCGGAGAGAGTTGCTCCAGATGCAGAGTCCTTCAGAAGTGTGCGGAGTTGACAATCCCCCGGAGAGAGGGTATCCTAAGAAAGAAATATAAGGCCAATGGATTTTCACAAAAAGGAGGTTTATCATTGTGAAAACAAAAAAGCTACTTGCAGTGCTGCTTGCGGCTGTGATGACGGTGGCATTGATGCCGTCCTGGGCCCTGGCAGCGGATACAGGTGTAGCGGACGCAGCTGCTTTGGAAGAAGCAATTGCAAATGCGCCTGACGGACAGGAGACTGTGATTACACTGGAATCCAGCCTGGAACTGACTGAAACGATTGTGATCGGAGAAAACAAGCAGATCAAGCTGGAGATGAATGGCCAGACCATTACCGTTTCCGATAACTTTACGGGGCGCCCCTTCACCATCAATGGCGCTCTGAGTGTCACCGGTAATGGCACCATCGATACGACCAATTGTCAAACTGCGTACGGCTCTTTTGATAACTACGGAAGCCTTGTGATCGAAAACGGCAACTATATCGGTTCTGTTTTGGCTGGCGGATCTGTTGTAAAGAATCGTCCCGAGTCCTACTGCGAAATTTACGACGGATTCTTTAATGGCACTCCTACCGCTGTATATAACGAAGGCGTTACCAAGATCTATGGGGGAACCTTTGACGGTCGCAGCTGCTCTGTCTGCAGCTCTTCCAGTTGGGGATACACCATTCAGAGCCATTGGAATAATAAAGGCGCCTCTAAGCCGGAATTTTATTTCTATAACGGCACGGTGATCGGTGTGCAGGGCGCCTTCTCTACATCGGCGGGTTATTCGGAAATTCACGACGGTACCTTTGAGACCGTGTCCTGTGATAAGCATCCGAATGCCACAACTGCCTGGTATGCGCTGTATATTGCCGGCGAGTCCGGTGAAGTGGAAAGCCATGTGTATGGCGGTACCTTTACCTCTGCCTCCAAATACGCTGTTTACATCGGTAACAGCAATGATGGCGGAGAAAAGCAGCAGGCTGCTGCTTATATCCATGGTGGAACCTTTACCTCTGGTCGCTCCGATTATGTTATTTATGAGGACGTCAACCTGGGCAGACTGGATATCACCGGCGGTATGTTCTATCTGAATGATAATTCTGTTGCCGACGTGTCCAAATGGATGAATGAAGACTATATGCAGGATGAATCCGGCGCAATTGTCCACAATCATGCCAAGGATCTTGTGCATGTGCCTGACCAGCAACCCACCTGCACAGAACCTGGCAATAGCGAATATTGGTATTGTGAAGTGTGCGATCTGTATTTCCAGGATGCCGATGCCAAGACTGAAATCGCAAAGGAAGATACAGTGATCCCGGCTGCAAGACATAAGCTGACCAAGACTGAGGAGAAGGCGGCTACCTGCACGGAGAAAGGTAATGAGGAATACTGGGCTTGCGAGGTTTGCGGCAAGTATTTCAGCGACGAGGCCTGCACCCAGGAGATTAACCTGGCGGATACGGTGATTGCAGCTACCGGCCACAGCTATGAGAATGGTAAATGCACCGTCTGCGGCGCACTGGATCCTGATTATGTGCAGTTCGTTCCGGAGATCATTGCCGGCACCAACGGCACCTGGCAGAAGGGAAGTAAGGACGGTATGTCCTTTACCTCCAACGCAGAATTTGCCGATTTCCTGAAGGTTCAGGTGGACGGCAAGGATGTCGATAAAGCCAACTATGAGGTCAAAGAGGGCAGCACCATCGTCACCCTGAAGGCCTCCTATCTGGAGACCCTGACCGAGGGCCAGCACAGCCTGTCCATCGTCTCCCAGACCGGTACTGCCACCACCACCTTCACCATTCAGGGGGCTTCTGTCACCGATCCTGATGGGGATGCAAATGCACCTCAGACCGGCGACACCACCCAGAAGGGCGACAGCACCAGCCCCAAGACCGGGGACAGCAGCCAGCCTTTGTTCTGGATGACGCTGTTGCTGGTGGCCGGCGGAGGACTCGGCGCCATGGTTTACAGCAAAAAGCGCAGCCGGAAGTAATTCTATTACAGATAAAATCAGACGGTTCCTATGGGAACCGTCTGATTTTTTTATCATCTGGAGCATCTTTAGATGAGTTTAAAACTTGCTCGTAACTTTATATTCCAATATGTGAAAATCGCTTGTAACATTGTGAGAGTTGCAGTAAAATAAAAGATAAATAACGGGTGTTATTTATGAAAAACCACGGAGATGAAATGCTATGCCCCCGCAGAAACGAATTTACCGGAATGATATTTTAGCAGCTGGAATCGAGCTGGTTCGGGAGCAGGGAGAGCAGGCCCTGTCGGTGCGCAGTCTGGCAAACAAACTGAACTGCTCCACGCAGCCGATTTACTCTGCGTTCTCCAGTATGGAACAATTCAAAGAGGCGCTGACCGATCTGGTGCGGGAAAAATATCTTTTTGCCGACGCGGATAACTATAAAAATGTAGCCCTTTCTTTTCTTCATTTTGCGCGCAGCGAAAAAAACCTGTTTCGGCTGGTGTATTTGCGTCAGCGTGATACAGGGGAAAATCTATTTGAAGATCCCAATGAAGCCCAGACGGTTCGAAAATTGTGCGTGAACTTGGAACTTTCTCCTCAACACGCAGCTGAAATGCACCGAAGAATGCAGTATTACTGCTACTCATTGGCGGTCATGATCGCGACAGGGTATCTGGATTTTACGGAGGAAGAAATCAGTGAAGAACTGACGGAATATTACCGTATTATTTTAAGCTATTATAAGCAGGTAAAGAGTGAAGAGGAATTACAGCACTGGCTGACACGTTCACGAAACCTACCACTGTAAATCAAAGGAGGAACACCATGGCAACGAAAGCGAAAAAAGCCTATGACGTGGTGGTCATAGGCGCAGGCAACGGCGGTCTGGTGGCCGCCATCCGGATCTTACAGGCGGGGTATTCCTGCCTGTTGCTGGAGAAGCACAATTTGCCCGGCGGGTTTGCCACCAGCTTTAAACGGGGGCGTTTTGAGTTTGAAGCAAGCCTGCATGAGCTGAACGATTTTGGTTCGCCCCAGGAGCCTGGCGATGTCAGAAAACTGTTCCGGGATTTGGGGGTGGAGGATAAAATCGACTGGGTGCGCATCCCGGAAGCGTACCACCTGATCACCACCGATAAGAAGTATGACTGTGTCATGCCCTTTGGACAAGAGGCATTCATTGAGAAAATGGTGGAATACTGCCCGGAATCCCGCAAGTCCATTACTGAATTTTTTGAACTGTGCAATGAGGTTCGGGATGCCCAGACCTATTCCAATTCCGTCAACGGCAACACCGATTCCGACTATATGAAAAAGACGTTCCCCAACTTTGTCAAGGCGGGCAGCTATTCGGTCAATGAAGTGCTGGACGCCTTGAAAATGCCCCAGAAAGCCAAGGATATTCTCAACGCTTACTGGTGTTACCTGGGCGTGGACTGCGATCGCATGAGCTTTCTGCATTATGGCTCCATGGTCATCCGCTATATTACTCGGGATGCCTGGATGCCCAAAATGCGCTCCCATGAGATCAGCCTCGCACTGGATACGCGCATCCGTGAGCTGGGCGGCGACATCTGGTATCAGTCTGAAGCGGAGAAAATTCTGACGGATGAGAAGGGAACCATCTCCGGTGTGCAGCTCACAGACGGCGAAATCATTGAGACCCATCATGTCATCGCAAACTGTTCTCCGCATCTGGTGTTTGGAAAGATGTTGGAGAAAAAGGCGGTCACCGAGCAAATGATCCGAGCCACCAACAGCCGTAAATTTGCCGGTCGTGGCTTCACCCTGTTTTTGGGCCTGAACCGTTCTGCGGAAGAGCTGGGAATTACCAGCCACAACTATTTCATTTATGATACCGCCGATACGGTAAAGCAGTATGATTTGATGAAGCGGGTTTCCACAAACCATGTTCAGGCCACCGTATGCCTGAACAATGCCTATCCTGAGTGCTCCCCGGAAGGCACCTGCATGATGTATTTCACAACCATGTTCATGTCCGATGACTGGGGAAATGTGACGCAGGAAGATTATTTCAAAATGAAGGACCAGGTTGCCGAGGATATGATCCGCGTCTTTGAGCGGGAAACCGGCTGCAAAATCCGGGATGTCATCGAGGAAATCTGCGTTGCTTCTCCCACCACATATGCCCGCTATTGCGGCCATCCGGAGGGCGTGATCTATGGCTATGAGACGGCAGATTGGGACAGCCTGATGCCCCGCATGATGATGATGAAGGAAGACGCTCTGATCAGTCCGGGACTGCGGTTTGCCGGCGGCTACGCCATGCGTTCCAGCGGTTATTCCAGCGCATATATTTCCGGTGATCTTTCCGGTCGGCAAACTGTGGGCGATTTGAAGAAGGAGGCGCAGGGAGAATGAAGTTTAGGAAACAAATCTTTGGATTTATGGATATGCTGCGGTTTAAAAACCTGGTGCCTACCCGACGCAAAATGTTGGCGGAAGGGGCCAATACTCCGCTGCCTGAACAATATCGGACGAATATTCTGGCCCAAAAGCTGCATCCCGGTTATATGGAGGTGGAGCTGACGGACGCCCGCTTCCTCACCGAAACAATGCGGGAATTGACTTTTCGCCGGGTAGATGCGGACTCGTTTCCGTTTTTCCGGGCGGGACAGTATGTGTCCATCCAGATGAAAATTTGCGACAGCCTGGTCAGCCGGCCCTACTCCATTGTTTCCACGCCCCGTCAGGCCCTGGAAAACAAGCTGGTGTTGGCGGTGGAGCGTGCGGGTTTTGTGTCCGGCTACCTCAACCAGCAGGCCCAGGTGGGGGACCGTTTTGTTATGACGGAACCCTCCGGCGAATTCCACTATGAGACGCTGCGTGACAGCAAAAATATCATTTGCATCGCCGGCGGCAGTGGTATTACCCCCTTTATGTCTATGGCAGGCAGCCTTGCGGAGGGGGACGAAGGTTACCAGATGACGCTGTTTTACGGTGCCCGCACCGCGGCCCAGCTGGCCTATAAAACGGAGTTGGATGAACTGGCCGCCCGCTGCCAGGGGCTGAAAGTGGTGTATGTACTCAGTGAAGAGGAGCAGGCCGGATGTGAAAAGGGGTTTGTGTCTGCTGAGCTGATGAAAAAATACACCACCCTCTCCGACAGCACATTCTTCCTCTGTGGTCCTCAGGCCATGTACGATTTTGTAGCCAAAGAGCTGGCGCCCTTGAACTTGCCGAAAAAAGCCGTGCACCGTGATGCCACCTGCTGTGGAGATCTGTCCATGGAACAGCCCCAGGTGTTCAAACTCACCGTTCATATGCGGGATGAAATCTATGTGATTCCTGCAGCAGCCAATGAGACGTTGCTGGTATCTATGGAGCGCGCAGGTCTCAATGCCCCCAACAAGTGCCGGGCGGGAGGATGCGGCTTCTGTCACAGCAAGTGGCTTTCCGGCGGCTATCGGGTGGCCGAAGGCCGGGACGGGCGCAGAGAAGCGGACCGCAAGTTTGGATTTGTCCACCCCTGTGTCACCTATCCGTTGGAAGATATGGAAATTGATGTGCCGGTTGCCTACTGAAGGAGGAACATATGAATCAGCAATATGATCCCCTGTTTACCCCTTGGAAAATCGGCAATGTAGAGATCAAAAACCGCATTGTCATGTGCCCCATGGGCGGCACATCGCTGTTTGGGTGGATGGAGCCCAACCATTTCGATCAGGTGGCGGCAGAGTTTTTCATGAACATTGCAAAAAACGATGTGGGCCTGATCATTCCGGGAATCGCCCCGCTTCGGGACCCCATTGGCGGCCGCTGGCTGTATCGCAATCCGGGGATGTTCCGGAAACTGAAAGCTTATATGGAGCAGTTTCACACCACCGGGGCCAAACTGTTTGTCCAGCTGACCGCCGGCTTTGGCCGCAGCTTTGCGATTACTGACAGCCTCAGCATCCTGTTGAAAAATAAGGCGCTGGGCGCCGTTGCCAAACCCATTGTGGACGCATCGTTCCTGTGTGCCTCTCCCAGTCCTTTGCCCTCCCGCTGGGCCGAGGATCTGATGTGCCGGGCCATCACCCGGGAAGAAATTCAGCATCTGGTCAAAGCGTTTGCAGAGACAGCACGGCTGTGCAAGGAGGCCGGGGTGGACGGCGTGGAAGTACACGCCGTCCATGAAGGCTACCTGATGGACCAGTTTACTTTGCCGTATACCAACCAGCGCAACGACGAATATGGCGGCAGCTTTGAAAATCGGTATCGCTTTGCTGTGGAGACCGTTCAGGCCATCAAGCAGTTGTGCGGAAAAGATTTCCCTGTTTCCTTGCGCTATTCAGTGCTCAGCAAGACCAAAGGTCTGTGCAAAGGTGCGGTGCCCGGCGAGGAGTATACTGAAGTGGGCCGGGATATGACGGAAAGCGAACGGGCAGCTCGTTATTTGCAGGAGGCAGGCTATGATATGCTCAATGCGGATAACGGGACTTATGATGCGTGGTATTGGGCGCATCCGCCCCAGTATATGCCCCAGAACTGCAATTTGGAGGATGTGGCACACATCCGGAAATTTGTAGACATTCCCGTGGTTTGTGCGGGACGGATGACACCGGAAACTGCGGCGAAGGCCATTGCGGCCGGTGAGATTGACGGTATGGGCGTAGCCCGGCAGTTCCTGGTGGACGGCGCATGGGTCACCAAGCTGAAAGAGGGCCGGGAAGAGGATATCCAGCCCTGTATATGCTGTCATAACGGCTGCTTCCCGCTGGCCCATTATAAAGGCTCTGCCAACGATGAGGACTTTGACGATGTGCGGCACATGGCCCGGTGCGCGTTGAATCCCATGACCATGCAGGGGCATAAATATGACATTGTCCCGGCCAAGAAAGTAAAGACCATCGCGGTGATTGGCGGCGGAATTGGCGGTATGGAAGCTGCTCGCATTGCTGCACTGCGGGGACACAAAGTCGCCATTTATGAAAAGACAGACCGGCTGGGGGGAGTGTTCATCGCAGCGGCTGCTCCTGATTTTAAAGAAAAGGATAAGGAGCTCATTGCGTGGTACCGGCGGCAAATTGAAAAACTGCATATTCCCGTGCAGTTCCATACCACGGTGACCGATCTTTCTGAGATACAGGCTGATGAAGTGATCGTGGCAACCGGAGCGGTTGCCCGCAGAATTCCCATTCCCGGGGCAGAGCGTGCCATGGATGCTGTGGAATATCTGGAAGGCAGGCCGGTAGGGCAGCGGGTGGTCATTATCGGCGGCGGCCTGAGCGGCTGTGAAATTGCCTACGATTTGTTCCACAAGGGCAAGACCCCCATTATCATCGAGGCCAAAAATGACCTGATGGCCGTACGGGGACTGTGCTTGGCGAATTCCTCCTATCTGCGGGACTTCTTTGAAGCCCATAAGGTGGAAGTGCATTTGGAAAGCGGTGTGGATCGCATCGACAGCAATGCGGTAACCATCCGGGAGAAGGACGGGAGCACTGTTGTGATTCCGGCAGATGATGTAATTTTCGCAGTGGGATATACACCTGCCCCGGCTTTCGCAAAAGGCCGTCATGTCCATGTGATTGGCGATGCCTGCAAGGTGGGCAATTTGCGCACGGTTGTCTGGCAAGCCTGGAAGGTTGCGGAGAAGCTGTAAAATAGAAGTCCTTCTGTGAATGATATCAGAATGGAAACGGACAAGAGTCCGCCTCCGCCAAACGAGAAGCTGCGTTTCAGACCTGTTGCCAGGCTGAAACGCAGCTTTTTCGTTTTGGTGGTACCAAAGACAACCCCCGGCTATGCCGGGGGACAAAAAATAGCTT
>JAHZGF010000028.1 GCA_019420945.1 Clostridiales bacterium
AGCAACCAGTATATCACCCTGCTGCTGCGGACTCAGGTAGTAAGCCAGGATGTGGCCGGCAACGCCACCACCCTCAGCTGGTCCCTCCACGTCATCAAGTCCAGCGCATCCACCTCCGCCACCTGGGGCAACTGCTCCTATGGCGTTACTATCAACGGTAATGCCTACAGTGGCTCAAACCAGGTTAGTGTCAGTCCTGGAGGGGATGTGACGGTGCTGTCTGGTACTACCGTTATCCCTCACAATACGGATGGTACCAAAACGGTCAATCTGAGCGCCTCTATCAGCGGCAAGATTGTAGGCAGTCTTTCTGCCTCGGAGACGCTGGCCACAATCCAACGCACTTCCAGTTTTGCGTCGATACCCACGCTTACACTTGGATCCCCTGGCACAATCACTATCAAAAAAAGCGATTCTAGTTTCCGGCATAGAATTACTTACTGGTTCGGATCTGCAAAGGGTAATTGCGATACCGCCCAGTGGACTGGCACCTCTCTGACCTGGACTCCTCCTTTAAGCCTGGCGGAGCAGATCCCCAATGCTGCCGGAGGCGTCGGCACATTGATCCTCTATACCTATGACGCCAGCGGCAGACAGATCGGCACGGTAAATGCCGCATGCACCATACAGCTGCCTGCAAGTATGGTGCCGTCGATCAGCTCGGTGGCCGCCGCCGAGGCCACCAGTGGGCTGGCGGCCAAGTTTGGCGCCTATGTGCAGGGCAAGTCCATCCTCAAGGTGACTGCATCCGCTGCAGGCACCTATGGAAGCACCATCAGGAGCTGTACCATCAGTGTTGATGGCAAAACATACGCTGGCACTGATATCACCACCAGCGTAATCACCGGATCAGGCACATTGTCCATTACGGCCTCTGTAACCGACTCCCGGGGACGCACCGCCAGCAAGTCCATCACCATCAGTGTGCAGCCTTACGCCAAGCCGGCTATTACGGCACTCAGTGTCTGGCGATGTACCGCCGACGGGGCAGCAGATGACAGTGGGGACTACGTTGGCATTACCTATGCCTATACGATCGCCAGTGTCAACAGTAAAAACGACGCCTCGGCCAAGATGGAGTACAAGCGGAGCACGGCCACCTCCTGGTCCAGCCTGCTGACCAACGGTGCCTATGCCGTCAGCACTACCGTATACCCGGCTCAGGAACTGCTGTCTGACTATCAGTGGGATATCCGCCTGACCGTATCAGACTACTTTGGCAGTACCGAGATGACGGCCACGCTACCGTCGGCGGCTGTGATCTTAGATGTGAAAGCAGATGGTACTGGCATCGCATTTGGCGGGTCGGCAGAGTTCTCCCATTGTGTAAATTTTTTTTGGGATCCGTTGTTCAAGGGGAGTTCGATGTCCGCGCCACCCATCTACTATAAGGCCGGGAAAATCTGGGCGGCCCGGGACGGGTCTGATCCCATTGCTGGCATCGGGTTGGCCACCATTGTGATTACCGGCAGAAGTGCAAGGATTGATTTTTCTGTTCGCATCACCACCGCCGGCACCAATCAGATGTGGGATCACGGTATACTGTCCAGCCTGCTGTCGGAGTCCGGAGCGCCGTATATCACGCCTGTCGCAGCCGTATTCCCCTGTACAATCACCACTGCAGATGATGGGGGAATCAATACAGCCTTGACGGGATATGCCGGAGGAATGGTGGGAGTGCCGGAAAAAGGCGAATGGACGTTTGGCCGAATCTACACGGAAGAGGGCGACTTCGGCGGCTGGGAGGCCAGCGCCGTCCCCGCCGGAGTGCGGATCATGGGCACCGTCTATGGCACGGTGGATTAAAGGAGAGTTATGTATGAACAGCAAGATTACCGACCTGATTGTATGCCTTACCAAAGCAATCTCTGACAGCGGGCTGCCCCCCTGTGTGGTGGGGCTGGTACTGGACAAGCTCCGCAGCCAGGTGGAGACGCTGGAGGCCAAGGCCATCCTGGCCGAACGAAAAGCGCAGGAGGAAGCAAAGGGGAAAGCTGCCGCTGAATCGGCGGACCTGCAGGAAGGCCAGGTGTGACCGCTTTGGATACCACTATTTCCCGTGCAGAGCACGAAGAATTCCGTCGGCGTCTGGAAGAGGAAAACAAGCGTCAGGACCGCCGCATTGAACTGCTGGAGGGAAGCATGGCACAAATCGGCTCCATTGCCATCTCCGTTGAAAAACTGGCCCATAGTGTTCAGCAGATGTGTGCTGAGCAAGAGCGCCAGGGGAAGCGCCTGGAGACATTGGAGGGCCGTGACGGAGAGATGTGGCGTAAGGTCGTCGGATATGTTGCCACCGCCGCCATCGGCATTCTGATGGGTTATCTGGCTTCCAATCTTGGACTGACATAAAAGGAGTTACTTATGAGAATCAACTGGAAATTGCGATTTCAGAACAAAGCAAGCCTGACCGCCATCATTCTGGCCATGATTGCCCTGGTCTATCAGGTGTTGGGCTTTTGCGGCGTTACTCCTGGTATCAGCGAGAACCAGGCCATTGAGGTGGCCGGAATGGTCATCAATTTGCTCTGCCTGCTGGGCATTGTGGTGGACCCCACCACCGATGGCGTCAGCGACAGCACCCAGGCGCTGGATTACAGCGTCCCGAAAAAGGAGTGATGACATATGAATCTTCAGCAGCATTTTCTGACCAGCAACGACTGTTACAAGTCCGGACGGCAGATCACTCCTGCCGGCATTGTGGTTCATGATACCGCCACCAATCAGCGGAAGGTGTCCGCCTATCTCACCAGCTGGAACAAGTCCGGTGTGGAAAAATGCGTCCATGCCTTCATCGGCACCCTGCCCGACGGCAGCTTCGGTGTAGCCCAGACCTTGCCCTGGAGCATGCGCTGCTGGGGCTGCGGTTCCGGCAGCAAGGGCAGCTACAACAACACCCATATTCAGTTTGAGATCTGCCAGGATGACCGGAGCGACCAGGCCTGGTTTGAGCAGTGCTATGCTCAGGCGGTGGAGCTGTGCGCCGATCTGTGCCGCACCTACGGCCTCAGCGTTGACACCATCGTAGATCATTCCGAGGCCCACGCCCGGGGCTATGCCAGCAACCACGCCGACACCACCGACTGGTTCCCGATTTACGGCAAGAGCATGGACACCTTCCGGGCCGACGTGCGGACGGTTATGAGCGGCGGCACCGTGTCCGGCGGCACCGGCTCCCCCCTCTACCGGGTCCGCAAGAGCTGGGACGATGCGTCCTCCCAGCTGGGGGCCTTCTCCGTGCTGGAGAACGCCAAGGCGCTGGCGGACGCCAACCCCGGTTACAGCGTCTTTGACGCCACCGGTGCGGCGGTATACACCCCCGGCGGGGCAGCTCCCGCCCCTGACCCCGAACCCGATACCGCCCCCGCCCAGTTCCAGCGCTGGCTCAACTCCGGTTACTCCGCCGGTCTGACGGTGGACGGACTTTGGGGCCCCAAGACCCGGAAGGCCGCCACTGCGGCGCTTCAGGCGGAGCTCAACGGCCAGTTCTCCAAGGGGCTTGCCGTGGACGGCATCTGGGGCAGCAAGACCTGTGCCGCCTGCGTCAACGTCAAGCAGGGGGCCCGGGGCAACCTCACCCGGATTATTCAGGGTGTTCTCTCCTGCCGGGGCTATGACCCCAAGGGCTTTGACGGCATCTTCGGCTCCGGCTGTGCCGCCGCCGTGAAATCCTTCCAGCGATCCAAGGGCCTCAGTGCCGACGGTATCGTGGGCAAGAACACCTGGGAGCGGCTGCTGGGCTGATCCATTAAAAACAATTCCCCCTCCGGCTTCGGCTGGAGGGGGATTTTTGTCGTGTGCATTTTGTGTGCATTTTTTGAAAAATTACACTATTAAATAAAGTATGGCGGTATTTAAAACAACATCACAGAAAACGCCGCAAAGCATTGGAAATACAATAAAAACCCCGAAACCGTTGTGGCTCCGGGGTTTGCCAATCTGGTGCGGATGACGGGACTCGAACCCGTACGCGCATTCACGCACAAGCACCTCAAGCTTGCCAGTCTACCAATTCCAGCACATCCGCAAATCAGCACTAATTATTATAGTTTGGTGTATCAGATTTGTCAACTGTTTTTTCTTCTCTCGCCCTTGAAAAAACTTTTTGGCTTTTCCCGAAGAAAAGTGTTGACTTCGGGGGGAAGCCGTGGTATAGTATCACTTGCGCCGAACGAGGAACGAAATTCCTCGACACCATCTTGATGCACGAGTGGTGGAATTGGTAGACTCGCTGGCTTCAGGTGCCAGTGCTCGCAAGGGCGTGCGGGTTCGACTCCCGCCTCGTGCACCACCAAGAGGACACGCTGATGCGTGTCCTCTTTTCATTTCTATATCCGACTACTCCCCTTCAACCTCATTCAATCTTTCTCTGAATTTTTCTTTTTTCCCTCTTGACGAATCGTGTTCAACCTGCTATCATAGTGCGGTAAGGCTCAGTGAAACAACATCACAGGCCTCCAACGAGGAGTGAAATTCCTCGACACCATTTTGACGCACGAGTGGTGGAATTGGTAGACTCGCTGGCTTCAGGTGCCAGTGCTCGCAAGGGCGTGCGGGTTCGACTCCCGCCTCGTGCACCACGGAAAGACACGCTGTAAAGCGTGTCTTTCTTTTTTATCTCAGACCTGCTGCGGCCTCCCCACAAAGGGAGGCCGCTTCTGTTTTTCCCCATAAAAAAACTTTAAAGAACTTTTTTCTTCTCCCCCCTTGACGAATCGGATTCCGTTTGCTATCATTCATCAGAATGCGTTAGAAAGGAGCCATGCAAATGAGACACCTGATCAACATCACGGACCTCTCCACCCAGGAGATCGACGAACTGATCTCTGTGGCTGAGGACATCATTGCCCAGCCGGAGAAATACCAAGAGGTATGCCGGCACAAGAAATTGGCCACCCTGTTCTTCGAACCTTCTACTCGGACCCGGCTTTCCTTTGAGGCTGCCATGCTGAGCCTTGGCGGCAGTGTGCTGGGCTTCTCCGAGGCCAGCAGCAGTTCTGCTGCCAAGGGCGAGACGGTCAGCGACACGGTGCGCACTGTGTGCTGCTATGCTGACATTATCGCTATGCGTCACCCCAAGGAGGGCGCTCCCTATGCCGCCAGCCGTCGGGCTGACAAACCCATCATCAATGCCGGTGACGGTGGTCACAACCACCCCACCCAGACCCTCACTGACCTGCTCACCATTCACCGGGAGCGTGGCAGCCTGGACAACTTCACCATCGGCTTCTGCGGCGATCTGAAGTTTGGCCGTACCGTCCACTCTCTGGTCAGCGCTCTGGCCCGTTATCAGGGCATCAAGTTCGTGTTCATCTCTCCCGAGGAGCTGAAGCTGCCCCGGTACCTGATTGAAAACACTCTGGAGAAAGACAACCTCCCCTACGAGGAGACCACCAGCCTGGAGGACGCCATGCCCCAGCTGGACTTCCTGTATATGACCCGGGTTCAGCGGGAGCGGTTCTTCAACGAAGCGGATTATATCCGTCTGAAGGACACCTATATCCTGGATCCCGAAAAGCTGAAGAGTGCCAAGCCCGATATGGCCATTCTTCACCCGCTGCCTCGTGTCAACGAGATTACGGTGGACGTGGACGACGATCCCCGGGCCCGCTACTTCCAGCAGGCCGCTAACGGTAAGTTCATCCGCATGGCCCTCATCATGAAGCTGTTGGGCCTGCAGGCGTAAGTGGGGAGGTTTTGCTATGAATATCGACAGCATTCACAACGGTTACGTGTTAGACCACATCAAGGCCGGCGCCAGCATGGAGATTTATCGTCTGCTGGGCCTGGACAAGCTGGACTGCTCTGTGGCCATCATCAAGAACGCCAAGAGCACCAAGCTGGGCCGGAAGGACATCATCAAGATCGATGAGCTCATTGATCTTGATCTGGACGTGCTGGGCTATGTGGATCCGGATATCACTGTTTCCATCATCAAGGACGGTGTCCGGGTGGAAAAGAAGCATCCCGCTCTGCCCAAGAAGCTGGTCAACGTGCTCCGGTGCAAGAATCCCCGCTGCATCACCACTGCCGAGTCCCAGCTCCCCTCTGAGTTCCTGCTGACCAACTCCGAGAAGCGCACCTATTGCTGTGCTTACTGCGAAACCGAGTATCACAGATAATCAAAAGCCGCCGCGTTTTCTAACGCGGCGGCTTTTTTGCGCTTATTCTGTCACTCTGCGAATTTCATCTATGATCCGGCAGATGAGACCGGTGCGCTGGAAGGGAGTCATCAGATAGAACCCGTCCACATAGGGGCTGATCTGCCGAGCAATCTCTGAGGAGATGCGCACCGCCAGCTCTTCTCCCTCTTCCCGGTTCTTTCCCTCGTAGAGCTGGGTGATTTTCGGATCCACGTTGATCCCGTTGATCTCACTGTCCATGAACCGGGCGTTGCGGGCGCTGACCACCGGGATAATACCGCCCAGCAAATAGGCCCCCGGAAGCTCCATACGAGCCCGCTTGAGGTTTTCAAAACCCTGCTCTGTGAGGACAGGCTGGGTCAAAAATCCCTTCATACCCTTTTCCAGCTTTTCCTGAGCCAAATTCAACTGAACATCAAAGTTCACAGCGTTCACATTCAAGGCCCCGAAGATGTGGAAAGGCTCCGGAAGGGCCTGCTCTCCCAGGGCGGAAACAAATGCAGCCAGCTTCCGGGAATTAAACTGATAGACGCTCTTTACTTCATCCCGCTCCGCTGTGGGCACCGGATCACCGGTGACCAGCAGCACATTGCGGATCCCCTCCGCGCACAGCCCCAGCAACAGGGCCTTGGTGGCATTCAGGTTCCGGTCCCGGCAGGTCATATGGGGCAGGGCATCCAGCCCCAGCTCCCGGCGCACTTTGCAGGCAAGCAGACTGGAGTCCATCCGGGCCCGGGCGATGGGGCAATCCGCTATGGTCAGAATATCCACTCCTGCCCGCTGGAGCTCCTGGGCACCCGCCATAAACCGGTCCAAAGTGGCATCGGCGGGCGGGTCCAGCTCCACCGCAAAGACTCGCCCCCCCCGCTGGAGCTTGTCCCAGAAGGGGCTCTGGGGCAATGGCTCACGGTCTGGCTCCGGCTTGGAGGGCTCGGTGGACTGGGCCGGGCTTCCCTTCCCCTCCGCCAGCGCCTTGGCGCACTGGGCGATATGGGCCGGGGTGGTGCCACAGCAGCCACCCAGAATGGCCGCCCCCTCCCCCGCCATCTCGGCGATCTGGGCAGCAAAATAGGCCGGATCACCGTCGTAGAAGGTGCGGTTATTCACCACAATGGGGTAGCCGGCATTGGGCATCAGCGCCAGGGTCAGACCGCTGTGGTCCAGGCCCCGGACCAGCTCCAGCATATGCCGGGCACCGCAGACGCAGTTAAAGCCCACCGCATCCACTGCTTTGCACTGCTTCAGCTCAGCCAGCAACTCCGAGGCAAAGCAGCCCTCCCGGGAAAAGCCGTCGGGCTGCACTGCAAAGGTGACGATAATATAGGCCTCCGGCGCTTTGGTGCGGATATACTCCGCCGTCTCCGCCAGACCAGTGGCGGCGGCGTTGGTCTCAAAGAGGAAATTCTGTGCCCCCAGGGCCAGGAACTGATCCGCCACCCAGCGGTATTCCTCCCGGAGTTGCTCCGGTGACTGGCAAGCGATGGGGCCGATGTCCGCAAAAACAAAGGCACCATAGGGAGCTGCCGCCTCCGTGGCCAGCTGCCAACCCGCCCGGATGGCCCGCTCCGCCAACTCCTCATCTCCCTGGAGGGCGGGGCGGTTCAGGGCAAAGGTGTTGGTTTTGATGGCCCGGGCACCGGCCTCCAGATATTCCCGATGAATTTCCGAGATCAGACCGGGCTGGCTCAGATTTGCCAGCTCGCAGCCGCTGCCGGGGCAGTGGTTTTTCTGTGAAAAATAGGTGCCCATGCCTCCGTCAAAGAGCAGCGGTCCCTGGGCAATACGCTGTCGGATGTCCATTATCCCAGCACCTCCTTGGCAATATCCGCCGAGGCCTTGGCATCCTTGGCGTAAAAGTCCGCGCCGATCTCCTCGGCATATTCCGGCGTCAGCACTGCGCCTCCCACCATAATTTTGCAAGGGTGGCCGGATTCCCGCAGGGCGGCAATGGTCCGGCGCATGGAGTCCACGGTGGTGGTCATCAGGGCGGAGAGTCCCACCAGATGGATATCCTGCTGGATGGCGGTATCCACCACCTTCTGCACCGGCACATCCCGGCCCAGGTCCAGCACCTGGTAGCCGTAGTTCTCCAGCACCACCCGGACAATGTTCTTGCCGATGTCGTGGATGTCCCCCTCCACGGTGGCCAGCAGGATTTTGCCCTTGGACACACTCTGACCGCCCCGGCTGGCAATGCGCTGTTTGATTAGGTCAAAGCCGGCGCAGGCGGCGTTGGCGGCGTTGATGAGCTGGGGCAGGAAGATAATCTGCTTTTCATACTGCTCCCCCACCACATCCAGGGCGGGAATCAGCTTCTGGTTGATGACGTCCATCTCCGTCATGGTTTCCAGCAGTTGCTCCGTCAGCTGGGCGGTCTCCTGCTTTAGGCCCTTCAAAACGGCGCTTTCAATGGTCATCTCCGCCGGGGCCGTGGGTGTGGCCGAATCTTCCGTCCGCTGGGCAAACCGATCAATATAGGCCCCGCAGTCCCGGTCCTCTCCGGAGATGGCCCGGAAGGCCGCCACTGCGTCCATAATCTCCCGCTGGTTGGGGTTGACGATGGGCAAATCCAGACCGCAGGCCATGGCCTGGGTCAGGAAACTGACGGTGACATGGCTCCGGGCAGGCAGTCCAAAGGAAATATTGCTGACTCCAAGCACACAGTGAAGCCCCATCCACTCGTGGACCATCCGCACTGCCTTCAGGGTCTCTTGGGCCTGGTCCTGCTGGGCGGAGACGGTGAGGGTAAGGCAGTCGATGAACACGTCACGCTTGGGAATGCCGTAGCTCAGGGCAGTCTGGACAATGCGCCGGGCCAGCTCGATGCGCTCTTCGGCAGTCTGGGGAATGCCCCCTTTGTCCATGGTGAGTCCCACCACGGCGGCGCCGTACTTGCGCACCAAGGGCAGGATGCGATGCAAAGTCTCCGGCTCGGCGTTCACCGAGTTGACGATGGCCTTGCCGTGGCAGGCCCGAAGTCCCGCCTCAATGGCCGCTGGATCGGAAGAGTCGATCTGCAGCGGCAGGTCCACTACGCTCTGGACCGCCCGGACCACCTGGCCCATCATCTCCGCCTCATCCAGTCCCGGCAGGCCCACATTGATGTCCAGAATATCAGCGCCGGCCTCAGCCTGCTCGATGGCCCGCTCCATGATATAGTTGAAATCCCGCTCCCGCAAAGCCTGCTGGAAGCGCTTCTTGCCGGTGGGATTGATGCGCTCACCGATGACCCGGACCCCGGCAAACTCCGTCATATGGCCGGCGGAGCACACACCCTGCCGCAGGGAGGGCCGCTGATCCTCCGACGCTGGAGGCAGCTGGGACAGTGCCTGGATAAACTCCGGGGTAGTGCCGCAGCACCCACCCAGGATGGACACCCCCAGCTCCGTAAAAGCCTTCATCTGTTGGGCAAATTCTTCCGCATCCATGTCATAGGCCCCGGTGGCCGGGTCGGGCAGTCCCGCGTTGGGCTTGACAATGATGGGCTTGCTGGTCCAGGAACGCATCTCCTGGATCAGGGGCAAAATCTCCGCCGGACCAAGGGAGCAGTTGATACCCATGGCAGACACCCCAAGCCCATCCAATGTGCAGGCCATACTGGCCACGGTGGTACCGGTAAAGGTACGGCCGGAGCGCTCAAAGCTCATGGTGACCCAGATGGGCAGTTTCTTTTTCATCTGCTCCCGGGCGGCCAGCACCGCAGCCCGAACCTCCCCCAAGTCGGTCATAGTCTCAAAGACCACCAGATCCACACCGGCAGCCTCGCCAGCCCGGACCATCTGGCCATAGATCTCATAAGCCTCCTCAAAGGACAGGGTGCCCAGAGGCTCCAGCAGCTCCCCGATGGGGCCCACATCCAGGGCCACTTTGGCCTGATCGCCGGCAGCCCGCCGGGCAGCAGCCACATTGGCGGCGATTACCTCCTCCACGGTGTGGCCGGTGCCCGCCAGTTTGTGGGCGTTAGCTCCAAAGGTGTTGGCGTAGATGACTTTACTGCCCGCCTCCACATAGGAGCGCTGGATTTTTTCCACGATCTCCGGGTGCTCCATCCCGAAGATCTCGGGGCGTTCCCCCAAACCCAGGCCCGCAGCCTGGAGCATGGTGCCCATGGCACCGTCTAATATGGTCAATTCAGCCATGACAGCTGATACCCTCCTTTCGATAGGGACAGGTGCGGAACATGCTGCACACCTCACAGCCTCGTTTCCGCAGGGGCTGCGGATGGTCGGAAATCCCCAATATGGCGGTCACCGACTTCCGGGGCACCATAATATAATTGGAACTTACGGTAAGTCCAATCCGTCGGGCCGTGTCCAGGGCCGCACAAAGCCGGGGCTGGGTATTTAACGGCAAATCCCCGTAGCCCGGACTGAACCGGTCCGAGAGGTAGCGCCCCTCCCCTTTGAGTTGGTCCCGCAGATCAAACTCAAAATGGTCGCAGACGTTTTCCACCGCAGTGCTGGCACAGGCATCCATGATGACCGCATCCGCCATGTCGGTGACCTCACTTCGCATCAGCAGCTGTTCCACCCGGGGGCCCAGGGTCACGGCCATCAGCACCGCCTCCTGGCAGTCCGACAGCAACCGGCGCATGTCCTCCCCCTCCTGGGGCAGTCCGGGGATGGCGCCATCTTCCAGCTTCAGCCGGCGGTAAACCAATCTGGGCTGCGAGGCTTCCATCACCCGATCTATACAGCGGCGGATCTGGCCCTCCATTTCAGGGGTCAAATCCTGGCCCCGGTGGCCCAGATACATCAGGATCTCGTTGAAATTCAATTCTGTCAGCCGGGCTTCCACCACTGTCACCTCCTGAAAATTCTTTTTATTATACTATGATTCAGGGTAAATGGCAACTAATTGCCCGGGACACCTGGCAACCGGGACAGAAAAAGAGCGCAGCCCCCTTTGTACAAAGCGGGCTGCGCCTGTGAAATCTCTGCCTCAAAGGGCAGCTTCGGGCAATTATTCAATTGCGATATAGCTGCTCTCAGGGATGGCTCTGGGGGCCTCCTTGGGGACGGTGATCTGCAGGATACCGTCCTCGAACTTGGCCCGCAAATCCTCCGGCCGGACCTGCTCTCCCACATAGAAGCTGCGGCTCATCTGACCCGCATAGCGCTCCTGGCGGATGTAGCGGCCCTGCTCATCCTTCCGGTCCCGGTCAAGGCCCTTGGCCGCCTGAACGGTCAGGTAGCCGCCCTTCAGCTCTACCTTGACCTCATCCTTTTTGAAGCCGGGCAGGTCGATGTCCACCAGATAGGAATCCTGGGTCTCCCGTACATCGGTCTTCATCAGGTTTCTGGCATGCTTGCCATAAAGGGCACGGTCAATATCGGGCATCATACCGAAGCCATTAAACATATCATCAAACAAACTCTCATGAAAGATACTGGGTAACATAATTCATTCCTCCTATTCAAATCTTGCAACTCGTAGCTGCGGTGGAGCATCCAACGTGGTGGCGAGTTAAGTTACCCCAACCGGGATGGACCCGGTTGTCTGTTGCGGCCTTTCCATTGGGGCGTCTGGCTTTCCTCGCGCCCCTCTCTTAAGGTTTAACTATATTATAGCTCCATTTTTAGCACTGTCAATAGGAGAGTGCTAAATTAACATAAAAACCTATATTTCTTCACAGTTTGTTCAAATTCCAAATTTGTCAGCATTTTTCTCTCTTCTTAATTTACATAACAATCACTTTTTGTTTCATTTGTTAAAACAGTTAGGCCGGGGCGTCCCTTTGGGACGCCCCGGCCTAACTATTCTTGTCTTGCCCATAAACTGGGGTCACTGATTCAAATCTCACCAACGCCGCAGAACTGTGCCAAAATCTTATCTTTCGCCTCATTCTGGGGCATCGGCAGATAGAATTGATAGCCCTGGATCACATCACAGTGGATCTGGCGCAACGCCTGCACTTGATTGTCGTCCTCTACTCCCTCTGCCAGAATGGTAATTCCCAGGTCATGGCCCACCTGAACCATGGCCCGCAGAATGGCAATTCCATTTTCCGTCTGGATATTGTCCACCAGTCCCTTGTCCAGCTTAATTCCATCCACCGGATACTGCTGAAGATCAGCAAAAGAGGTAAACCCTTCTCCAAAGTCATCCAAAATAATGCTGACGCCATACGCCTTGAGGGTGTGCATATTGGATCGGATCTGCTCCAGTTGATGGGCAAGGGCACTCTCAGTCAGCTCAAAAATCAGCAGTTCCCTGGGAAACTGATATTCTTGCATGATCTCTATGCTTTTCTGAGCAAAGTCCTCGGCTTCAAATGTCTCTCGTGAGAAATTGCAGGAGATGAAAAAGTCCTCCACCCCGCACTCCACCAACTGCTGCAGGAACTCGCAGCATTCCCGCAGACAATAATAATCCAGCTTGTAGATCAGGCCGTCCTGCTCCAGCAAAGGGACAAAGGCCCCGGGCTTCAGCAGCCCTTTTTCCGGATGTCTCCACCGGGACAGGGCTTCTCCGCCCACAATCTGACGGTTCTCCACGTCCACATAGAACTGAATGAACAGCTCCATCTCCTGCCGTTCCAATGCCTGATCGATTCTGGATTGCACCTGTCGCTCCTGAGCCAGCTTTTGGAGCAGCTCTCCCGAACAGCAGCAATAGTCCCTCTGGTTCCGCTGCGCATCATAGGCCCCCTGACTGGCCTGGAACAGAATATCATTCAGATCCCGATCCTCCCGTTTCAGAGGATAGATGCCGGCAGTCACGCTGACCTCCAGCTGCTTTCCATAGGTCTGGGGGTAGGTGTGCAACCGCTGAAACACCGGGGCAATCCAGTCCTGAACCTGCTCCATGGTCTCTGAGAACTTCAGCACCACAAACCCATGATCCGACACCTGGGCTAACATATCGGTATCTCCGGTGTGCTCCTGCAGAACCACAGCGCAATAGCGCAGGAATTCATTCTGCTCCAGGCTGGTACCCAGTCTGCGCAGCCCCTCCGTATCCACATAAAAGTAAACGGCACTGTACAGAATCCGGTTTTGGTCGTTCACCAGCTGCCGGTAGTATTTCTGCAGGTAATCGAAATTCCCCAAGCCGGTGATGGGGTTGGTCTCCAACCCCTGTTCCGATTGCTTGAGTCGATGGCGATAATGTCGCACCACACAAACCAGGATACAGGCCAGCGCCGTCAGGGCAAAGGCCAGACCGCCTATGGCCCAGTAAAAGCCTGTATGCTGCTGAGAGGGCTTTGAAACCGACATCAGCATCCCGCTGATCTCCGCCTGAGATACCCCCTCCAAAAAGTGCTCCAGCTCCCCTTTCAGATCGTCCGGCGCCGCCGGGGTCAGGCTAAGATAATAGGATACCGATTCTCCCTGGTATTCTGTATGAAACAGGGACAGAGTTTCTCCCTCTCTTGGAAGTTCCTCCCCTTCCGTATAGCCCGAGAGAATGTCCACCTGTCTGTTCTGGCCCAGGTGGGCTCTCTGATCCGACGCCTGGGAGGGATAATATCGGATCTCATAGCCGCTCTGCTGGGAAAACTGCTCCAGCAGTTGGGGGATCACGCCCTGATAGCTTTCCGTCCGGCTGTCATAATACTCCAAGGGGTATGCGTCAGGGTTCCCCGCTACATAGATGATGATATTATCTTCCACCCTTGTCCCCCTCTTGACCTGGCTCAGGCTTTTTCTTCCGCTGGAACAGGGACATGTTTCTGTCCCGGCCCGCAGTCTGAACTTCCTCCAGACTGCTCTCCAGCTGCTCTGCTGAAGCGTCCATTTCCAGAATCATACCCCGAAGCCGTTCCCGCAGCTGCCGGATTTGCTGATCGTACCGTTCCAGCTCCTGATCCTGTCTTGCGATGCGCTCTTCCAGCTTACGTGCGGCCTCCTGGGCTTGGCTTTCCGCCTCCCGCTTGAGCCGCTGGGCATATTGCCGGGCCTCCCGGATCTCTTCATCCGGAATCCCTGCGGATTTGGCTGCCCCCTCTGCCTGCCCCGCTCCCAGGCTTCTCACCTGTTCCTCCAGGGCAGCGATCTGCTCCTGATATTTTTGGGTCAGCGCTTGAATCTCCCGATCCTTTTCCACCATTTTACTGGAGAATTGTTCCTCCAGATCCGTGATATACCGGTACACGCTTGACTTTTGATATCCAAAAAGCCCGGACTTTAACTCCTTTACCTTCAAAACAACTCCCCCCATATCACTCAAAATGGATCTTCTTCCGCTCTATTTTTCCCCAGGCATGCTTTTTCTGCTTGTACCCAATCAGCGCCGTGGCCCGAACCCAGGCCATGATGAAACGAAGGCAAGATACTTCCAGCACACACAGGCCAATGGCCTTGAGCACATCGGACAGCGTCAGCTTCAAATCAACGGTATGTATCCGGGCAAAAAACGCTGTCAGCGACAAAATGGCTGAGTACACCACATAAATGGCAAAAAACAGAATCATAAAGGGCACGTTGATCAAATCCACTGCAAAGGCCAGTACCATGGTGGCAATGCCGAAAATCTCAATATAAGGGGAAAGCAGCTCATAGATCAGGAAATACAGATAGGACACCATGCCCACCAGGCCATATTTGGGATTGGCCAGCATTCTGCTGTGCCGGGTCAGGGTCTGGAACAGGCCGATATGCCAGCGGCGGCGCTGCTTGCGCAAATCCCGCAGCGTTTCCGGCGCCTGGGTCCAGCAGATGGCATCGGTGGCATAGCGGATTCGATAAGGGATATTGTGCTCCCGGCAAAACACATGGAGCTTGACCACCAGTTCCATATCCTCTCCCATGGTGCTGGCGTCATATCCCCCCGCATCGATCACCACGCTCTTTTTGAACAGACCAAAGGCCCCGGAGATAATGATGCTGCCGTTGAATTTATCAAACAGGATACGGGCGGCCAGGAAGGAGCGGTCATATTCCAGCACCTGCATACAGGGCAGCACTTGGTTGGGCAGATGGTAAGAGATGACCCGTCCGTTTTGGATCTCTGTGCCGTTACAGGGCCGGACGGCGCCTCCCACCGCCACCACGTTGCCCTCCTCAATCACCGGTCGCACAATTTTCTCCAGAGAGTCGTTCTGCAAAACTGAATCTGCGTCCATGCAGATGAAATAAGGATATTTGGAGGCGTTGATTCCCATGTTCAGCGCATCGGCCTTTCCACCGTTCTGTTTCCGAATCAGCGTAATCGGCACCTTGAATTCTGAGGTTTCAAACACGGCAATCTCCGGCTGGCAGGGTATGCTGCGATGGATGGGTCGGTTGATCTGATGCATGTGAAAGGTGCGCTGCAATATCTCCGAGGTTCCATCAGAAGAACCGTCATCCACAATCACGATCTCATAGAGTTTATATTCCAGGCACAGCAGGGACCGAATCGTGGCCTCGATGGTCACCTCTTCATTGTAGGCCGGCACCACAATGGTCACAGGCACATAGTAGTCCTGGAGCAGCTCATTTTTTAACTGGTTCCGGCGCCGAAGCTGGTAGAGGGTGGAGGATCCCACCGTGACGGACAGAAACAGAAAGCTGGCATAGCCAATCATGTACAGCACAAAAAAGACGCCCACATACTCCAAAAAAAGTTTGATTGCATCCATCATTGCTCTGTTACACGCTCGCTTTCTGCATCCTGCGGGACTCCAACCGATATGTAATCATCTCCCGGGCATACCGGTCATTCCCGTTCATAATGTCAATCAAATCGTCATAGGTCACCTGCAGGGCCTCCAGGCTCACTGCAGCGGCATAGCGCACATACCAATTGGCACTGTGCAGGGCATTTTTCAGCGCATCGATCACCCGTTCCCCGGGATACCCGGCCAGAGCGGACACACTGACCGTGGTGTATTCCCATTTCAAGGGATCACTGTCCTCTGCAAAGGCCAGCAGCGGCTCCAGGGCCGGCTCATAGGGATAGCGACCAAAGTATCGGATGGCCGCCAACCGCAGTTCTTTTCCCATCCGCTCATTCTGCATGATGGCAAACATCTCCCGGGTATAGGCGCCGCTCCGGAAGCGGATATAATTCAAAATGGCCAGCTGGGTGTGCTCCGAAAAAGAAGAGAGTTCATCCCACAGGCTGTGAATCAACGCATCATGGTCCCCGGTAAAGGACAGCAGTCCCTCCGTCAGGATCTTTTCGTGAATGAATATCTCTCCGGAGTCCTGCAGTTTCAGGGCCGTCAAAATATGATCCACATTGCCGAAGGCGTAAAGGGCCTGCAAGCCGTTGACCCGACAGTATAAGTTATCCTTCTCCACATACTCCAGCAGCACCTCTTGAATGGACTGGATGTCCATATGCCGCTGCAGCATATAACGGGAGAGGATATAGGAAAAATAAGCGGCCTGGGTATTTTCCCGTTTTCCATAGACCACACCCAAATACAGCGCCACAGACTGGATTTGAGTAAGATAGTCCTGTACAAGAGGATCCATTCCATCCTTCACAAGGGGCTTCAACACTCGGTCAAAGGCTATCAGATATTTGATTCGCCGGAGCTTGTGTTGGAGGTACGCAATATGAGCCTCCTCCACCGCCTCTCCCCGTCTGACCCGCTCGATCTGGAGTTGGATCACCCCGGCCATCTTCTGGCTCCGTTTGTTCAGTCGGGGCTCACTGCTCTTGAGCAGCAGATTATAGATCATGTTAAATACAATCATACTGGCGCACACGGCCCCGTAGATGTAGATCATGACCTCGACTCTCATGCGTTCCCTCCTCTCTCAGGTTCATTCAAGGCGTTTGGGCCCAATAGTCCTTCAACATATAATAGGATTCCTTCAGCCGTTCGTGGTAGGTGACGGTTTTTCCCCACCCCTGCAAGGGGAACGACTCCATGGCGATTCGCACGCCTCCGTGGTCTCCGTCGGCGATGCCCACATACATCTCGTCAATCTGGATGTACTCCACTCCGTAATGTTCATAGTAATCGTCGTGAATCATCATCTCCGAAGGATTGGCGAAGTTCAGCAGCTGCCAGGGCAGCTTCAGCTCCACATAGTCCCCAGCAAAACAAAAATCTGCCAGAGAATTAAAGTCCTCCGATGCCGGGTTTGCGTTGCCGTAGGTCAGCAGGCCGGTCTCATAAACTTCAGCCGAAATCTTCCAGTCTCCGGTAAGCTGCGGTGTTGCCATTTCTAGAATCAGCGATATAGGGCGAAATATGGGAGTATCCGCATCCACCGGCTCCAGATACGGATCCCGGTCTTCGGTGTCATGGAGGTACATAGCCCGCAACACCTCGTACCGCTCCTGCACAAACAGGCGGCTGTTGTCCTGGCCATCGATCACCAGAAGGAAATCACAGGGCCGCTCAAAGGACACGTCATAATTTTCGCAGTAGGTGCTGCCGGTCTTGGGGGTGGTGTCAATGGGCATGTAAAGGACGTCGCTCTCAGGGTCAAAGTTCTTCTTTTCCAGGAGAAAATAGAGAAATTTCTCATCATATTTCATGGAAAGGCTCATGGTGTCGTTGCTCAACACCAGGTCCTCCTGGGTCCATTCCGAAAGATCCCCGTCCACATAACAGATGCTCTCCTCTTTTCCGGGATCAAAGGACAAAAGGCCGAAATACTGCTCGTTGGTCTGGTAATCGCTCCAGTAAGGGGTGTTGTCCAGATCCACTGCGTGCATGGTATTCCAGGTGCGTTTGAACCACTCATCCTGCCAGGTAAACACACAGCTGCCGGCGCAGCCGGCGGCCATAATGTCCTCATAACAGTCGATGATGGCCTGGCCCTGTTCCTGTTCGGACATATTCCCTTGATTCCGGCCCGTATTGATATCTCTGTGAGCCATGCCCCGGCCCGTGGACACTCCGTATTCCGAGATCACCACGGGAATGGTGTGGTAATTGGTGAGGGCCTTCAGATAGGTGTAGTAGGTGTTGATCTCACCGCTGTCATCCAGATAGTCCGCCGCAGCACCACCAGGAAGGTAATTCTCTATGGGTACTCCCTCTGCATTGCTGTATTCCTCCAGAATATCATTTTTCTCCATCTCATCTGAATCTGAACCTACCTCAAGCGAGTGGACCATATAGTTCAGATAGTCCGGATAATATGGATAAACATGGTAGGAGGCAAACCGGCCTGAAATAAAGGCCTCCGTGGAGCGGATGTGCTCCACATCCACCGCTGCGCACTTCATGAAAAATTGAGTAATGGGTGCGGAGTAAGAAAAGGGGTCCGTAGTGGGCCAGTTGGAGAAGGCCACCAGCCGTTGCTGCTTGTAGCGCTGGCTCTCATATTCGATCATCTTATCCCCTACTTCGCACAGCATAGCCTCAAAGGGAGAGGCATCCTCGGTGGTATACAGGTAGGTCCCTTGATACTGGTTTCTGTCGGGATATTTGTGATCGGTGTAAGTAACCGTCACATCCTCCCACTCCACGCCGATGATGTAGCCGATCACCCACTGGGACACATCCTTGCGGTAAGACCCGGAACCCAGTCCGTAGCCCAAAGACAGGTTCTTTTTGCCGTGGAGAATGTCCACCACGGTCCGGCAATCCTGGATCAGGGTCTGCTGAAAGTCTTCGGAGTAGGCGTCCCGATGGGAGTTCTGAATATAGTCGTTGACCCATACCCCGTGGATCAGCCACAATGGTTCCTGGCCCTCCTGTTCCCGCTGGGTGTTGTACTCAAAAAAGGCATTGTAAAAGTCATCCTGGAGAATGGTGTAGACCCGGATGGTATTGGCCCCCATCTCCTGAATCCAGCCGAACCAGCGCAGATAGGTCTCCTTGTCGATGGCGTAGTCAGTGGCCCACTTTCCCGGCAGGCCCACTCCCATATTGACTCCCCGGATTTCAAAGGGCACCTTTTCCCCATCCCGCTCCATATAGATGGTATCTGCGTCATTGGTCATAAACGCCGTCACCGGGGCATCCGGATTCAAGTCCAAATAAATTCCGAAGCGATAGTAGGCAGTATGTATGCCAAAGGCCAGCAATACCAGAATGCAGGCGCAGATAATGAATTTTTTCAAGGCATCTCCCGCCTCCTTCTCCTCAGTGATTGTATTTCTTTACCTTGGACTCATGGCAGTATTGAAGCAATACCTCTATGTTCTCGTCCATCCAAGATCCTCGCTCATATATGAACTGTTGAATCTGTTCTACTGCCTCTGCATGACTCTGGGGATTGCGGGACTTGGGTTTCAGGGGAGTAAACTTCTCAAAGGTATAGCCCCACACCTCAAAGTTCCGGTCAATGGCCGGCCCCAAATATTCCGTCACCTGCTTGGTGTAGTCGATTAAGTAGTCTTCATTCAGATAAGATTCTCGCAGTTCATGATAACGCTGAATAACACGGTTGACAAAATACTCGTCCTTCGTCAACATCAAAAACCACCGTGTGCCCTGCATCATAAACCGCTGTGGAGACATAAATTCCTCACTGTAATTGTCACAGGCCGAGTTAAAATCCCAGATCACCATGTTGTATTTGCCGCCAATATCTCGATATAGATAGGTGGACAGCCACCCGGCGTCATAGTTGGTGGTGAACTCATTGATGATAAAGTAATCCACAAAGGATTGGACATCGATATCATTGTAATATCCGTAGTCATCGGTGTCGTAGTCGTAGGAGTACAGCCCCTTTTCAAAATCTGAGACCTCTTGGGCAATTGCATCCACCAGTTCCTGCGTGAGCTGCCCTGATCTTGGATACTGGATATCCAGTACTCTCATATTGCGGTAGGAATAGTTGACAAAGGTATCAAGGTTTTTGAGCTCGTTGCTGCTGCCCTGGTCCAGCCGCAATACATAGCCGGTCTTGTTGGTCCCGTCCACCGGCTCGGAGACATCCACCCGGCAGTCCTCTCCGTTGGTGATGGTCTCCATCATCACATACAGCCCCAGATATTCCCCGTCCAGAATCACTTCACAGAAGCGCACGTTGGGGGCATAGTCCATAAACTCCCCGGTGATGTTGTACCACATGTAGTTGCGAATCAGACTCTTGTCCAGATAGGGGCCGTGGAGGGCCCACTCATAGTGGGAGGCCATCCCCATAACCTCTTCGGAGCGATAATCGCCGTCCTCGTCTACTAGCCGCAGAAGGTAGTTCTTCTTATCAAAGTAGCGGGAGGAATTGCCCCGGATTCGGATTTGTATATCCGATTCCAGATCCGGTTCATCTGAGGGGTGGTGATTGTGAGAATCATCTGAGAGGATGGAGACATGGGCATCGAGCATCTTTTCCCCCTCCACCGTCAGGGTGCTTCCAATTTCCTCCCCGTCTTCGCCTCGGATGGGTTCCCCGGGCATCTCCTGCCCGCCGGTGTCAATGATGACCAGCGGAAGATGGGTACACAGCTCGCTGCCATCACAGTCACAGCCCGCGTCGGGCTGTCGGGCCATCTGGTGCTGATGATATCTGCTTTGATCATTGCCGATGTTCAGCATTGTGAGCAGTACCGCCACCACCACAATCAACACCGCCGCTGCAACGCCGGCCAAGCGGTATTTCACTGCGTCTCCCTCCTTTCGCCAGTCTGTATAGGGTCAGCTGCTGATCTCGTCGTTCTGCATCACGATATTACAGTACTCAATATTCCCGATCTCATAGAGCGCGTCTGTGATGCTTTTGGCCTGGGCCCCGTTCTTCCGGGCCTTTGCGGTTTGCTCCATGGTGTGCTTGCCGATCTCATAAATGAATTCCACCGTGGTCTCCGTGGTATTTTTCACCCGGAGATTGGCCTTCCGGGCATAATACTGAAAGACCAATGCCTCAATCCGTTCCTCATTGACCCGGGAAGAGCGGATGATCAGCAGCAGCCGGTCATCATTTTTGATACGGCCAAATACCAGCATGACCATGAAGATAAAGGCGCTGCCGACTGAGGCCACCAGGAAGTCACCTGCACCGCAGCAGATGCCCACCATAATGGTCCAGAAAATGTACACCGTATCCCGGGAGTCCTTGATGGCGGTCCGGAAACGGACAATGGACAGAGCACCCACCATACCCAGGGAGAGGGCAATGTTGTTGCCCAGCACCACCATCACCGACGTGGTAATTTCGGTGAGGGCCAGCAGCGATACGTTGAATTTTTTACTGTAAATGCTGCCCTCGTGGGAAATCAGATAGGAAAGATAGATAAAAATGCCGATCAGCGTGGCCATGGCCATACGCAGCAAAATGCTTTGGGGGTCCAGCTGGCCGGTATTCTCCATCAATTCCAACAGCAATTTTTTCATGTTAATCCCTCTTCTGTTCTGTATTAAAATCCAAACTTCAATGTAGCGCTTCTGGCCAAACAGTACTTGCTGACCGACAGCTCCGAGCGATCGGCCATATGCACCAGATTTTTAATATAGCTGAGCAGAAAACCGTTGTACTTTACCTCCAGCACCCCTTGAAAGGGGTCCAGCACCGGGTACAAATTCAGCTTTGGATCAAACAGATCAAAGCTGATCTCTGTAGCCCGGATCTGGTGATCCAAGGTAATGCGTATTTTGTTCTCCTTGGCCACAAATGCCTTTCTGCGGTATTCCACAATGGTTTTGGGGCGGTAACACTGTCGATGAAGCAGACCGTAGCACTCCGATGCGAAGGGCTCCTCATATCCCAGCAGACATTCATATCGCCCCTGGGTCAATTGCTGCGCATCCGCCCTGGTCAGCCGAAGGGACCGCTTTTTCTGGTAGCTCCCCTGCTTCTGCTTCATTTCCAGCATGGCAAAATCGTTGGATGGATCATAGATACGCAGGCGAATCTTGCGCCGCAGCTCCAATCCGTCAATTTTGTCCTGGTAATCGGTATCCTCCAGCGTGTCAAAATAGAGGGAGCGGATGCTGTATCCCTGAGGTCCGTTGTGGGCGTCCTGGATCATGACAGCTTCCAGCCGCCCGGAAAGCCTCTGGAGATCCACCGTATTCATCAGGTACTTCTTTTCCTGGCGAAGCACTTCATTCATGCTCTCTCCTCCACAAAAAAAGCTGCAAAGGGCATCGGCAGCAACGCCGAAAACACTTTGCAGCTTGACGATCCTAGCATGTTCTGCCGTAGACTCACAGCTTTGCGTCGCCGCCTTTCAGCGGTTTTGCCCTATGCACTTGAACGTACTTCGGGCATTGGCGCTTCCCTGGCCCTGCTTACGCAAGCTGGTTTAACGCCTCTACCGTCCGGAGATATTGGGCCTCCAGGGGCTCCATCCGCCCCTGGGCAGCGGCCAGGTCCTCTCCTCTTAAATCCTCCACCACCTGGCTCACCATGCGGAACAATTCCCCCATGGCCAAATTCCCCACAACCCCCTTCAGGGTGTGGGCCGCCGTATAGGCCGCCGCGGTGTCCCTCTGTTCCAGCCCCTGCTTGAGCAGTGCAAAGTTTTCATCCTGGGGAAACCGCAGCAAAAACTTCAGCATCAGCCCGTCGTTGTTCATAAAGCGCTCCAGAGCCTCATCCACATTGATGCCTGCAGTCTCCAGCTGTTCCCTGATCTTCTGATCCATATCCTTTATCTCCTTTATCCGGCTGGTAAAAAACCCGAAGCACCGGCTCTACCTGCTGAAAGCACTCCAACAGCCTGGGGTTAAACACGCCGCAAGCGCCCCCCAGAATCATCTCCATGGCCCGCTCCGTGGACAGGGCCTCCTTATAACACCGTTTGCTGACCAGTGCGTCATACACATCCGCCAGAGAGACGATCTGGGTCCAGATGGGGGTCTCGTCTCCCACCAGGCCATCAGGATAGCCGCCTCCGTCCCAGCGCTCATGATGGTGCAGCGCAATGTCATAGGCATATTGATACGCCAAATGCTGCCGCATCTGCGGGATTTGGGACAGCAGTTCTGCTCCCTTTGTTGTATGGGTCTTCATCAGCTCATACTCTTCCGGAGTGAGGCGCCCCTTCTTATTCAGAATGGCATCCGGGATAGAAATCTTCCCCACGTCATGGGTGATAGCCGCCACACCGATCAGCTTGATCTGTTCCTCGGAAAGTCCCTCTCCCAGAGGGGTATTCCGCAGCAGATAGCAGGTGATGTCGTGGATTCGGCGGACATGGGCGCCGGATTCATCGCTTCGGAATTCGATGGCGGTGGACAAGGCCTCTACCATGCCCATCCCCATTTCCGCCAGCTGCTGGGCCTGGAGCAGCAGCTGATCCCGCTGCCGCTCCACCTCGGCGCCAAGGATGCGTCGGGCCCGGAACAATTCCACCACGGAATTGACCCGCCGGCGGACGATATAGGGCACCACCGGTTTGAAAATGACGTCCATAACTCCCAGCTCATAGGCTTCCCGAATAGTGGAACTGCCCACATCGGCAGTAATGAGAAAAACGGGGACCTTTTCCGTATATCCCTGGCGATTCAGCTGGCGAAGCACCTGGAGCCCATCCATCCGGGGCATAACCACGTCCAGCAGTACGGCACTCAGAGGTCGGAACCCGTCCTGAATCGCCGATAAGCCGGCCAGGCCGTCCTCCGCCTCCACAATGTTATATTCCGCTTCAAAAATATTGGACAACAGGACCCTATTGATCTCCTCATCATCCACTATCAGTATGGTTTCCTCTTTGGATGCGCTCAAAGCCCATCCCTCCTGTCATTTCTTGATCCGGGGTGCATCCCGATAGGTATCCCATTCCGAAATCAGCTTTTGCATGGTCTGCTGCAACACCTGGCTGTCAATGGGTTTGGACACATGGTCGTTCATGCCCGCTTTGGTGGTCTGGTCAATGTCCTCGGCAAAGGCATTGGCTGTCACCGCGATGATGGGCACTTGGGCAGCATCCGGTCTCTTCAAATGGCGGATGGCAATAGCTGCCTGGCAGCCGTCCATCTGGGGCATCTGCATATCCATCAGGATCGCGTCGATGGAATAGACCTCTGTTCCCAAAAAGGCCTGCACCGCTTCCGCTCCGTTCACCGCCGGCAGCACCTGGGCCCCAAACTGTTTCAAAATCTCAGTGACAATCTCCCGGTTCAGCTCATTGTCCTCTGCCACCAAAATCCGGCGGCCCGACCAGACAAAGTGTTCCAACGTTGTCTCTTGCGTGGTTTCTTCCGTCTGAGGATGATCCTGCACCGTTTTCAGCGGAATGGTCACCGTAAAGCGGCTTCCCTCTCCCAGCTGGCTTTGTACCGAGATTTCGCCGCTCATCTGTTGCACCAGGCTTTTTACAATGGCCATGCCCAATCCGGTGCCCACCGTAGAGCGAGAGGAGAAAGTGGTTTCCCGGGAATAGGGTTCAAATAGATGTTCCAGAAAGCTTTCCGACATGCCGATTCCGGTATCCTCCACAACAATCTGGTATTTGCTGTGCTCCTGGAAATCGAACTGTCTGGCCTCCAACCGGATGCGATCCCCAGCTTCGCTGTATTTGATGGCATTGGACAACAGGTTATTGACGATCTGACTGATCTTCTTCTCGTCGCCCAACACATGGCTCTCCCGGAAATCAAGGCTGACCTCCAGTGTCTTCCCATCTTCCTGGGCCCGATCCTGGAAAATATCCGTGATATTTTCCAGCAACGCCTTCAGATCGATCTCCTCATAATTCAGCCGGTGCTTGCCCGACTCCATTCTGGACAGTTCCAGAATATCATTGATCAGGCCCAGCAGCTGATTGCCGGCAAACTCAATCTTCTTGATATACTCCCAGACTTTGCCGTGGTCATCCTCTGTATGACTTTTTTCCGCCAAGTCACAGCAGCCAATGATGGCATTGAGGGGGGTACGCATATCGTGGGACATTCTGCTGAAGAACTCCGACTTGGCCCGGGTACTCTTCTGGGCTTCCTCCAGCGCCTCCTGCAGGATGATGGTATGCTGCAGTTCCCGGCGTTTTTCCTCGTCCACATCCCGGAAGCAGAGGATCACTTCATCTGTGGTAATGCTGGGATCATAGAGGGTACGGATGTTGACCCAGCGGTATTCATCGCCGAAGCGCCGCTGATAATCGCCGCCGTAATCCGCAATCCCCTGGGCTGCCCGCTGGGATATGCTGTCCTGGGAAAAGCTGGTCTCAAACGCCCGATATGTACTGGGCTTTACTTTGGCCCGCATGGCCTGCAGAAGCTTGGTATACTCCCCTCTCTCCGGCAGCTCCGCTCTGATATCTTCATTGGCCTTGAAGGCCTCATAGGTGCCATCCCGGAAATTGACCCTGTAAATGGCATAAAACGAATCGCCCAGCATATGGGCGGTATCATCGGCTTTTTTCATCCGGCGGTTTCTGAGGATATCCTGAACCGTCATCAATGTGACCACCAGGAAGAGCACCAGCGCCATGCCCGCTATGAAGTACACTACAATATTTTTGTCACCCATAAGGATGGAATTGACCGGCAGAGTCATAATGACCGTCCAGCCATTGCTCATCTCCCGGTAGTAGGCCCCCCGGGAAACGCCATCCATGTCTTCAAAGAAAGAATCATATTCTGACAGGGTGCCGTCTGAAATGCCGTTTAAAATATAATGTGCATATTCCTGAAGCTGCTGATCATCGATATCCCATTTGGCCACGGCATAGAGCAGATTGCCTTGTTCATCGCACAGGTAATATGACCCGTCCTCAGGCAGCGAGTGGGTGGTGTTGTGAAGCGCTGGATTCTGGACGTAGACGTCCAGGGCAAACACGTCCCCATCCCGTTCCAGTTCCTTGGAGATGGTGAAAATGCGCTGACCGGTAATGGCGTCGGTGTACACCTCACCGCACACCACTTCTCCCTCCGCCTCCAACGCTTCTCGGTACCATTCCGTCTCGCTGTAACTGTAACTTTCATCCCCCTCCCAGGGATACGCTGCAATAATCTTTCCATCTACCACTGCGTAGGCGTCGATCATGCCCTCGCCCATGACGTCTATGAGCTTGGAAAAATAGCTTTCCAGCCAAGCTTGAATTTCTTCTTCAGTGCCGCCGTCGCTGATGATGTCATCCACATAGCTGCCGGCCAGGACGGCCTGATTCTCCAGGTTGCTGATGGTCATTTCCTCTTCCACGGAGTAACTCTCCACCAGCGCCATGCCCAGATTCTGCGTATTCTGCAGCAGCTTTGTCCGCACCAAGCACACCATAACCAGCAGCAGTGCCGCCACAAACACCAACAGCACAACGCTCAAAACAGCGCCGTATAACCGGGATGATCTTCCCGCTTTCATCTCCAACACCCGCCTGACGTCTCTCTTATCTCTTTACTGGATGGACACTTCGCTTTTTTCCTCTCCAAGCATATAATACGCCCGCTTTTCCGCGTACATATTCCGGTCCATCTCCTGGAAAAACTCAAAAATATCTACCTTGTTGAATTCCGCAATGCCCGCAGACAGGGAAATCGGCAATGGAGCCCGTCCGGAGGCATTATAGCTCTCCAGCTCCCGCGCAATCTTAACCCGGATGTTCTGAACGGTCTCGGAATTTGCGTCCTCCAGCAGCACCACAAATTCGTCCCCACCGTAGCGGACAATCACCGCGCTACATTCGGTGGCCTGAAGCAGAATATTTCCCACTGCCCGCAGCACGCCATCTCCGGCGATGTGTCCAAACGTGTCGTTGATCTGCTTGAAGTTGTTGATGTCCAGCATGATGCCTGTCATGCGCTTGCCCCGCTGAACCTGTTTGACGATGTGATCCATATAATGCAGCAAATAGTTGCGGTTATACAGATTCGTCAGCGGGTCCAGGAAGGTCTCCTCATTCTGCAGATTGATATAGATCAACGTCAGCCCCAGGGCCACAGATGGGAAAATCAGCGCCAGCCCATAGCAGAACAACTGAATGACGCTGCCCACAAAAATCGGAATCAAAAAAGCTGCCACCGGCATGAAGAGATATTTGTTGCTCCGCTTCCGGTAGATGCATACCAGTATCGCCCCGTATAGCATATAACCGTACACCACCGCATAGGGAAGCCAAAACAGCGGGGTCCGATAATAGACGTTGGCATCTGTCACACCAAAAAACACGTCCGCAAAAAGGTTGACTAAGATCAGAATACAGATTGCCGCCGCTGGAATGGCCGCAATGGGATAAATCCGCTTTAGACGTTCATGGCTTTCCAACAGTTTGAAATCCACATAACAAATCCAAAGATAGCTCATGGTGACACTGGAGAAGAAGATCGCCGCATTCAGGAAGATAGACAGCGCCCTTGCTCCGGCAAACGCTTGTCCGTCCAGCAAAAAGGTCAAAGACTCCAGGGCACACAGCCCCAAACAAAGGCGGCACATCAAGTAGAAGATTTTCCCATCATAGGACACCATGCGCCCGCGTTTGCGTTTGGCCAGAATAATGGCAATCATCAGGCATAACCCCAATCCATTTGCCACTAAAACCGCTGGAATATTGACTTCAGAAACGCTGTATTTCATGACATCGGGCATACTGTTTCCCCCCTTCCCATCAAAAGCGAGGTAATCTCTGTCTTTGTCTCCGCAGCAGCCACTGCACACAAATACTTCCAATATAAGAATCCTTCGCAATTATATTCTAAACAGTTTTGAATACCCTGTAAAGATAAAATGCAAAAAAGCCCCAGAGTTTTCTCCGGAAAAATATTCTTTAAACGGTCAAATTCACCGCTTCCCGGATCAGATCAGCGTCACCTCTGCACACAACAAGACAGGCCCCCGCATTTTGCGGGAGCCTGTCTTCTGTTGAAACCCCATCAAAGGGCAAACAATTGAATGGTATCGTTCTCAGCCGTGGCCTTCAGCTGGGTAATCGGATGAGCATAGTTGTCAATGATCCGGGTGGCGATGGCATCCTCCAGTTCCCGCTGGATGAGCCGCCGCAGGTTCCGGGCGCCATAGGTCAGCGAATAGGACTTATGGGTCAGATAGTCCACCAGGGCATCGTCGAAGGTGAAGTGAACGCCCTTCTCCTCCAGAGACTCGGTGAGCTCGCCCAGCATAATCCGGGTGATGCCCTTGAAGTCCTCCTCGGTGAGCCGGTTGAAGTGGACAATCTCATCCACTCGGTTGATGAACTCAGGCCGCAGGAAGCCCTGGAGGGCCTTCAAAGTGCGCTCCTCGTCCAGCTCGTTCAGGGTGTGGCCGAAGCCCACGGTTCCCTCCTTCCGGTCGCTGCCGGCATTGGAGGTCATAATGATGACGGTATTTTCAAAATTCACCGTGCGGCCATGGGAATCGGTAACCCGGCCGTCATCCAGGATCTGAAGCAGTACATTGAGCACGTCGGGATGGGCCTTTTCGATCTCGTCAAAGAGGATCACCGCATAGGGCTTGCGGCGGATCTTTTCAGTGAGCTGGCCCGCCTCGTCATAACCCACATAGCCGGGAGGGGATCCGATGAGTCGGGACACCGAGTGCTTCTCCATAAACTCGGACATGTCCAGACGAATCAGCGCATCCGGAGAGTGGAACAGCTCCTGGGCCAGCTGCTTGACCAGCTCAGTCTTGCCCACGCCGGTGGAACCCACAAAGATGAAGGACACTGGCTTATGCTTGGGGGAAATGCCCACCCGGTTGCGGCGGATGGCGGCAGTCACTGCGTCGATGGCCTTATCCTGGCCGATGATGCGCTCCCGGAGCCGCTCTCCCAAATGGGCCAGGCGGCCGAACTCTGCCTCCTGGATGCGGCTGGCGGGAATGCCGGTCCACTGTTCAATGACCCGGGCCAGATTCTCCACATTCAGCTCCGGCCAGGGCACGGCCTCCAGCTCCTGCTGCTCCTGCTCCAGACGCATATCCTGGGAACGGATGATGGCCAGCCGTTCAAAAGAGCGGTCCGCCTCTCGGCCCTGAATGGCCTGACGCTCCTGGGCCAGGGCGTCCAGGGTCCGCTGGATGTCGCCCCGGCGGGCGTCGTTGGTCTCCAGCCGGCTGCGGCGGGTCTCCTCGGTCATGGTCTGGTCGCTCATGATGGTGCGGCGGGCCTGATTCAGGGCGGAGAGCTCCTGCCGGGCCCGGGCCTGCTTCTGCTCATTCTCTGTCAGGTCGTCGTTGCGCTTTTCGTCCTGCTTGGAGACCTCAGTGAGCAGCAGCTCCTTCTCTTTAGCCAGGTCTGCCCGCTCCTTTTTGACAGCGGCCAGCCGGGCCAGGGTGGCATTATGGAGGTTGACATCGGAGCAGGCCTCGTCCAGCAGGTCGATGGCCTTATCCGGCAGATAGCGGTCTGTGATGTACCGCTCGGACATCACCACAGTCTGGTAGGCCACTGCGTCAGAAACCCGGACGCTGTGGTAGTTTTCATAGAAATGGGCGATGCCCTTGATGATCTTCACGCTGTCCTCAATGGAGGGCTCATTGACAGTGACAGGCTGGAAGCGCCGCTCCAGGGCGGTGTCCTTCTCAATGTGCTTGCGATATTCAGTGAAGGTGGTGGCGCCGATAACCTGAATTTCACCCCGGGACAGGGCGGGCTTCAGAATATTGGCGGCGTTCATGGAGCCTTCGGCGTCTCCGGCCCCCACAATATTGTGGATCTCGTCGATGACCAGGATCACGTTGCCCGCCTTCCGGATCTCTTCAATGAGGCCCTTCATACGGCTCTCAAACTGGCCCCGGAACTGGGTGCCCGCCACCAGGGCGGTCAGGTCCAGCAGATAGACCTCTTTGTCCTGGAGCTTATAGGGCACATCTCCTTGAGCAATGCGGATGGCCAGTCCTTCGGCGATGGCGGTCTTACCCACACCAGGCTCGCCGATCAGGCAGGGGTTGTTCTTCTGGCGGCGGTTCAGGATTTGAATGACCCGCTGGATCTCCTCCTCCCGGCCGATGACTCCGTCCAGCTTGCCGCTGCGGGCCCGGTTGGTGAGGTTAATGCAGTAATTATCCAGGAACTTCTTTTTCCCGCCCTTGGGCTTCTCAGGCCGGCTGGGGCCCGGACCGGGAGTTCCCTCCTCCCGGGGGGCGGGCGTACCCTGATTATTGGCCCCGAAGAGCCGGTTCAGGAAGGGGAAGGTGGCGGTCTTGCCCTCATCCTCCTCCTCGTCCTCAGAGGACTCTGCCTGGAACTGAGGCATCAGCCCCTCCAGGCCCTCGCCGCTGTTGAACACATTCATCATTTCATCCGTCAGATTGTCCAGATCCTCATCGGAGATGCCCATGCGCTTCATCATGTCGTCAATGGGCTTGATACCCATGCTCCGGGCACACTTCAGGCAAAGGCCCTCATTTTTGGTTTCTCCGTTCTCGATCTTGCTGACAAAGATGACGGCTATATTCTTTTTACATTTAGAGCAGAGCGTAGGCTGCATAAAAGGTGACTCCCTTCCCATCCGGCAAAGCCGGATGACAGTCAGATAGCGTAGATTTCAGACGGGCAAACGCCCTGTTTATGGCGCTGAAAACACCGAAAACCGCCCCGCAGGGCCGTCTGTGCATGCAAAAATCTAATTGAACCCCAAATCATCCAGGTTCAAGTAGGGATTATGACAGAAAAATATGAACAAAGTATGTTTCGAACGAAAAATTTTAGTAAAGGCCACCGATTCCCGCAATCCATCGCAGCAGCACGGTGCCCTCCACCAGGGCCCGGGGCAGCAGGTCAAACCAAGTCAGTACAACCGCTGCCAACACCAGCAACAGCAGCCCCTTCAGCCCTCCCAGAAGCGCACCGCCCAGGTGATTGAGCAGGTGCAGTCCCGGGACCCGATCCAGCTGATCCAGCAGCCAAATCACCAGCCGACACAGCAGCTTCAGGACAATAAAGCCCAGGACAAAGAGGATGAACCAGCCCAACAGCTGGGACACCTCCCGGGCAATGGCCGGGGCCAGGGTATCTGCCAGGGTGTCGGTAGCCCCCTCCAGCAGATCTTGGACGCCGGGGATCATACCCAGCACTCCCAGCCCCTCGCCGCCGGAGGAACCTGAGGCGCTCTCCGCCATCACTTCCCCCAGCCGCTGGGTCACATAGGGCTGGACCTTGGGCAAAAGCATATCCACCATCATCGGTGCGCCCTGGTCCGCAATGAGTTTGGCTCCGAACAGGGCCACCAACCAGGACAGCAATCCCGACAGGGTACGGAACATGCCCCGGCAATATCCCAAAATCACAAACAGCAGCAGAATCGCCACGCAGATCAGGTCCGGAAACAATTGCAGAATGGTCAAGGAAAACCTCCTTATGCTCAGGGATTGCCGGTCTCACGGCTCTGGGTTCTTATTCCGGGAGGTAGAGGCTGGCGCTCTCGTTGGTAACCAACAGCGCGCTGCCGTCCTCCCGCATCAGCACCCGCCGTGCCCCCCAGGAATTGGAGGTGGCGGCATACAGGGTAAGGTCGCTTTTATAGATGGTGAGTTCATTGCCGGTGAGCACCGCCACATAGTCTCCCGCGGCGGATACATCCAGCACCTCTTCATTGATGCCCAGGGAATGCTCCGTCCCCTCCCCGTCCAGCAGGGTGATGGAGCCGGCGCTGCCCCCTTGATAGTTGGTATAGAACATGGCGGCAAAGCCGTCGCCCTCCAGGGAAAAACTCTGGAGATTGCGGCTGGCGTCCACGTTTTCCACCGTCATGGCATCCTTCTCAATGCAGTATGTGCCGTATTCTCCGGCCACCCACAGTGTGGTCTTTTCCCAATCCAGATCCAGCACCACATCGTTGCCCAGCACGAACCGGGTGCGCTCATTACCATCGGCGATGTTATAGAAAACGATGGCCGTGTTGAATCCAGCGGTGTCCTCACCAATGGAGACCACCGCCAGCGTCTTGCCGTCCGGGGACAGAATGGCGTCGGAGATAAAGGCGCTGGAGATATTTTCGGTAATCACCGGCTCTCCGTCGGTGTCATAGACGGTGACCGCCGCCTTGTAGCCGCTGGCCTCCTCCACTACCGTCAGATAGCCGTTTTCGCTGACTCGGGCAGACAGCAGATCCTGGCCTTTGGCGGGCGTATAAGTACGCACCACCTCCTGCTTGTGGAGCAGATACAGTGCCGTTCCCCCGGCATCGTAGACCACGGCATAGTCTCCGGCAGTGGAGACCACGGGCTGCTCCATGGCCACCGTCTCGTCGATGACGGTCTCCCCGTTCCGGGCCACCAGCTGAAAGCCGGTGTCGGAGCACACCAGAATACCGCCGTCCAATTGGGCGAAGGCGCCGGAGGGCGCCGCGCTATAGCTGAACTGGGTGGCCTCCTCTCCGCTGGAGGTGCGGTAGGAAATCGCCCGACGCAGGGCATCCACATTGAGTTTATCCCGGTTGGCCACCAGATAGACCGCACCCAGCACCAGAATCACCGTGACCACCAGGGCCACCACCCGATTCACCAACTGACGCAGCTTGCTGGGGGGCTTCTTTACCTTTTTTTCTTTTTTCTTTTTCTTGGGCTCCACCGTCTCCTGGGCGGCGTCTTCCGTCACTTGTTCTTGTTTCTTTTCATCCATAACGCAAAGTCCTCATGCGGCGCCGGGGCTAGTCCTCGCCGCTGTTCATTGGGGGTCCGTGTCCAGCCCCACCGGCTCGTTATACCACAGCTTGGTCATATAAAGCCCGCCTGGGGGCACTGTGGGGCCCGCCTCGGTGCGGTTGCCCCGCTCCAGAATATCGCTGATGCCATCCGGGGTCAGTTTCCCTTCGGCGGCGTAGAGCACGGTGCCCGTCATGGCCCGGACCATATTGTACAAAAATCCGTTGGCGCACACCTTCAGCTCGATGAGATCCCCTTTTCGGGCCACATCGAAGTAATAGACGGTGCGGACCGTGGATTTCACATTGGTGCCCACCGCCCGGACAGCAGCGAAATCATGGGTGCCCACAAATCGCCGGGCTGCCTCCGCCATCACCGCTTCATCCAGGTGCTTGGGGTAAAAATAGGCTCGGTTGACATAAAAAGCATTTCGAATCCGGGAGTTATAGACCCGGTAGGTGTACTCCTTTTTCACACAGGAGCCGATGGCATTGAAGCCCTCGCTGACCTCCCGGGCAGAGACCACCACAATGTCTTCCGGGAGCCGGGTATTCACCGCCAAGGGCAGCCGGTCCACAGGAATCGTGGAGGTGGTACGGAAGTTGGCGATATACACCTCCGCGTGAACCCCGGCATCGGTGCGGCCGGCTCCGGTGCATTTCACCGGGTGGCACACCACGGTAGCCAAGGCATTTTGCAGGGTCTCCTGGACGGTAACGCCGTTTTTCTGCACCTGCCAGCCGTGGTAAGCAGTGCCCACATACATTAACTTTAACGCAATATTTCGCATAAAAACCTCAATTACAGCCCAAATTGCCGCAGCACCAGCACCCCGGCCAGCACCACTGCACCCAGCACCAGAGCCACCCCATCCCGTGGGGCATAGGCGAGTTTCTTCATCCGGGTGCGGCCACTGTCCCCATGATAGCACCGGCACTCCATGGCGGTGGCCAGCTCGTCGGCCCGGCGGAAGGCGGAGACAAAGAGGGGTACCAGCAGGGGCACCAGGGCCTTGGCCTTCTGGACCAGGTTGCCCGACTCAAAGTCAGCGCCCCGGGCCTTCTGAGCGGACATGATCTTGTCCGTCTCCTCAATCAGGGTGGGGATGAACCGCAGAGCAATGCTCATCATCATGGCCAGCTCGTGGATGGGCAGATGGAGTTTCTTCAGGGGGCCCAGCAGACTCTCGATGCCGTCAGTGAGCTGGATGGGAGAGGTGGTATAGGTCAGCAGGAAGGTACCGGAGATCAGCATCATAATCCGCAGTACCATCATAATGGCCATTCGCACACCGCCGGTATAGATATTGATGCGCCAGAAGTGCACCAGCAGGGTTCCGGTACTGTTATAGAACAGATTCAAAATGGCGGTGATCAGAATGATCACAAAAACCGCCTTCATCCCCTTAAAAATGGCCTTAAAGCCCACATGGGAGAGCAGGATACAGGTGACCAGCACCGCCATAACAACGCCGTAGCTGAACACAAATTTGGCCATAAACAGGGAGACAATATAGACCACCACCAGGATGATCTTGGTACGGGGGTCCAGCCGGTGGACAATGCTGTCCCCGGGGAAATACTGGCCCAGGGTGATGTCCTTCAGCATGAAGTGTCGCCCCCCTTCCCTTTGACTGCCAGAATGGCCTGCACCGCATCCTCCAGGGTGTAGACCGCCGGATTCACCGGTACTCCCAGCCGATTCAGGGCCTGGGCCACCTGGGTCACCTGGGGGATATTGAGGCCCATGGAGCGCAGCTCCTCCCCGTGGACAAAGACTTCGCCGGGCTTGCCCTCAAAGGGCAGCTTTCCATCGTTGACCACATAGAGCCGGTCCACGCACCGGGCGATCTCGTCCATGGAGTGGGACACCAGAATGATGGTGGTACCCTGTATCTCGTGGATGTTGCGGATGTTTTCCAGGATGGCGTCCCGGCCCCGGGGATCCAGTCCGGCGGTGGGCTCGTCCAGGATCAGCACCTTGGGATTCATGGCCAGCACCCCGGCGATGGCCACCCGGCGCTTCTGGCCGCCGGAGAGCTCAAAGGGGGATTTTTGCAGCACGCTCTCGGGCAGGTTGACAAAGTCGATGGCGGCATGGACCCGTCGGTCGATTTCCTGCTGGTCCAGCTTCATATTGCCAGGGCCAAAGGCGATATCTTTATAAACGGTCTCCTCAAAGAGCTGGTACTCCGGGTACTGAAAAACCAGCCCCACCTGGAACCGGATTTCCCGGATCTTCTTGGGCTGTTCCCAGATATCCCGGCCCTGAAAGAGCACCTTGCCGGCTGTGGGCTTCAGCAGCCCGTTCAGGTGCTGGATCAGGGTGGATTTGCCCGAGCCGGTGTGGCCGATGATCCCCAGGATTTCCCCGGGATAGGCCTTGAAATCCACCCCGTCCAGGGCGTTATGTTCAAAGGGCGTGCCCACACTGTAGGTGTGGGTCAGCTTCTGTGTTTCAATAATCGGTTCCAATGGCACTCCAGTCCTATCTGTCGATTCTTATAAGGCCTTGGCAATGGCGGCGGCACACTCCTCCACCGACAACGCGTCCAGGGGCACATCCAGCCCCGCCTGGCGCAGCTGGTAGAGCAGCCCCACCGGCTCCGGCACGGTGAGCCCCACGGATCTCAGTCCTTCCACGTCCTGAAACACCGTTCTGGGGGCCCCGTCGGCAATGACTTTGCCGTGGTCCATCACCACCAGCCGGTCCGCCTTGGCTGCCTCGTCCATATGATGGGTGATGAGCACCACGGTAACGCCCTGCTCCCGGTTCAGCTTCTGGATGGTGCGGATGACCTCCTCCCGGCCGATGGGATCCAGCATGGCGGTGGGCTCGTCCAGCACAATACAACGGGGCCGCATGGCCAGCACACCGGCGATGGCCACCCGCTGTTTCTGGCCGCCGGAGAGCAGATGGGGGGCGTGGTCGGCGTATTCGCTCATTCCCACCGCCGCCAGGGCCTCGTCCACCCGGCGCCGGATTTCTGCGGGCTCCACCCCTAAGTTCTCCGGGGCAAAAGCCACGTCCTCCTCCACAATGGAGGCCACAATTTGGTTATCCGGGTTCTGGAACACCATGCCCACGGTGCGGCGGATGTCCAGCGTCTCCTCCTCGTCGGTGGTGTCCATCTTGTCCACATACACCTTGCCCCCGCTGGGCAGCAGGATGGCATTGAAGTGCTTGGCCAGGGTGGATTTGCCGCAGCCGTTATGGCCCAGCACCGCCACGAAGCTGCCGTCCTCAATTTGCAGGTCCACCCCGTCCAGCACCAGAGGGGCCACCCCCTCGGCGCCGGTATAGGCGAAGGTGAGCTGCTGGGTTTCGATGATCTGTTCCGGCATCTTATGCCTTTCCTTTCTTGGCGGGCTGGGCCATCCAGCGACCGGTGGCGCCGCAGGGCAGAGCCAGACCGCTGGCAGTCACCGGCAGACCCAGCTCCTGGCACTCGGTGTGGCCGCCATATTTCTTGGTCACCAGGGTATCCAGCAGGTAGCCCAGCACCGAGGGGGCCAAGCCGGTGGTATAGGAGTTGATGATGATGAACAGAGGCTGATCCGACAGCACCTGAACCACCAGCTCCAGGAAGGGATACAGATTCTCCTCCAGCTTCCACACCTCGCCGGAGGGCCCCCGGCCATAGGAGGGCGGGTCCATGATCAGGGCGTCATAGCGGCGGCCCCGGCGGATCTCCCGCTCCACAAACTTGGCGCAATCGTCCACAATCCAGCGGATGGGGGCGTCGCTCAAATGGGACAGCCGGGCATTCTCCCGGGCCCAGGCCACCATACCCTTGGCGGCGTCCACATGGCACACCTTGGCCCCCGCCGCGGCGCAGGCCACTGTGGCCCCGCCGGTATAGGCGAACAGGTTGAGTACATTGATCTCCCGGCCGGCGGACTGGATCTGCTGCTGGGCAAAATCCCAGTTGGCCGCCTGCTCCGGGAACAGGCCGGTATGTTTGAAATTCATGGGTCCCACCTGGAAGGTCAGGCTGCCGTACTGAATGGTCCAATGCTGGGGCAGTCCCCGCTTGTCCCAATGGCCGCCGCCGGTGTGGGAGCGGCTGTAACGGCCGTCGTTCACCTTCCAGCCCCGCAGCGTGCGGGGGGTATTCCAGATGGCCTGAGGGTCAGGGCGCACCAGGATTTTGTCTCCCCAGCGCTCCAGCTTCTCCCCTCTGCCGCAATCCAGCAGTTCATAATCTTTCCATTGATCTGCAAGCCACATAGCTACACTACCCCACTATTTACATAATCTTTTATAGTTTATCATCTCCCGGCCCCTGCGTCAATGTGCGTAGTTCATAAAAGTGGGGCAAAGAAACGCCCCCGGACAGAACATCCAGAAAACGGATGTTCCGCTGGGGACGGATTGGTTTCTATTTTGTCAGCAGGGCAGCGTATACAATGCGTCCGCCAACTGCAGATCTGCAAACAACAGCGTATCGGGCGGGGCGAAGGTAAACACCACAATCAGGGCGGCCAGTACACCGGTGAGCAGCAGCAAAAGGCCTTTCCACCGCTTGGACACTGGAATCCAAAGGGCCACCGCAAAGCCCAGGGCCATGATGACCACATAGGCGGTGATATCCACAATCATATTGGCCTGGGCCATCCGGATATTATAGACCCAACCATAAATCAGCAGCAGAGCGCTGGCGGTAAGCAGGCCCAGATACCAGCTTGCCCGCTGGTCCTTATCCTTCCGGGTGTAGAGCAGCAGCGCCGCCAGCAGGGGCCAGAACACCAGCTTTAAATGCTCCCACACACTCTCCTTCACCGGGGCAATCATGGCAAACAGCAGGTTTGGGGACCAATCATACAAGAAGTGCAGTCCACAGCCTGCCAGAACGGTCACCACAAAAAAGATCAGCAATTTGATATTTTCCCGTTTCATAAGGCACTCCCCTTTCCCTTCTTGGGACATGATATGTGAAAAAGGCAAGCCTTATGCAGCAAGAAAGAACAAAAGCCAGGGCCGCAGCTCAACTGCTGCAGCCCTGACTGTTCGTAATTTATTTGACTTCAATCAATTCGTAGCTGCGGCTGCCCAGGCCAATTTTCTCGGCGTGCTCCAGGCAGGTCTCCCACTCGGACTCCGGGGTGGAGTTGGTGAAGTGGTCATGGTGGTCCTCAAAGTCGGGACGGGCCATATTCTCTCCCAGCTGGGAGTTTTCAAAGGGAGTCTGGCGCATGCAGGCGTCGGCGCAGGCCTGATCCAGAGCCACCGGATCAAAGGAACAGAACATACCCACGTCGGGCAAAATGGGGGCATCGTTCTCCGCATGGCAGTCGCAGTTGGGGGAGATGTCCATGACGATGTTCACATAGAAGGCGGGCCGTCCGGACACCACCGCCTTGGTGTACTCCGCCATCTTGCGATTAAGGATGGCGTTGGCGCTCCAGTCCGGGTTGGAGATGGCGTCAAAGTTGCAGGCGCCGATGCACCGGCCACAGCCGACACACTTGTTGTGGTCGATGCTGGCCTTCCGGTCCGGGCCATAAGAGATGGCGCTCTGGCCGCACTGGCGGGCACAGAGCTGGCAGCCCCGGCACAGTTCCTGATCCACCACCGGCTTGGCGCAGTTGTGCTGCTCCATCTTACCGGCCCGGCTGCCGCAGCCCATGCCCACATTCTTGATGGCGCCGCCGAAACCGGCGCACTCATGGCCCTTGAAGTGGGCCAGGCTGATAAAGACGTCAGCATCCATGATGGCGTGGCCGATCTTGGCCTCCTGGACGTACTCGCCGCCCTCCACCGGCACATAGACCTCGTCGGTGCCCTTCAGGCCGTCGCCGATCAGGATGGGACATCCGGTGGACAGATAGGAGAAACCGTTCTCCCAAGCGCACATCAGGTGCTCCAGGGCGTTTTTCCGGGAGCCGGGATAGAGGGTGTTGCAGTCGGTGAGGAAGGGCTTGCCCCCCAGCTCCTTCACCACATCCGCCACCGCCTTGGCGTAATTGGGCCGCAGGAAGGCCAGATTGCCCAGCTCGCCGAAATGCATCTTGATGGCGGTAAACTTGTTGTCAAAATCGATGTCCCCAATCCCCGCCCGGCGCATCAGCTTCTGCAGTTTCTGGGGCAGGGACGCCCCGCCGGTATGGGTCCGAAAATCACAAAAATAAACCTTCGACTTTGCCATGTTTTCTGCCTCCTGTCGTTTGGTCTGACTGTTTCAGAAATAGTTGGTTTTATTATAAGCTTCACTCCGGGAAAACACAAGAAAGCCGCAGGATTTTGTCCTGCGGCTTTCCTGAAAAATACTTACTTCTTGTCAGGAGAAGCAACACTCTCAATGGTCTTATGTCCGGCAGCCTTGGAATACTGGGTCAGATTAGCCTTGTTCTTGGGGGAGCGCACCCGGCAGCCAGCGCCGCCAATGCAGCCCGCCTCGCAGGCCATGCCCTCAATAAAGTTGCCCTCCAGACGGCCATGGGCATCCTTCAGAATGGCTGCCTTGCAGGCGGCAATACCGCCGCAGACCACCGGCTTCACCTCGAAGTCGATGCCCTGCTCCTTCAGCGCCTGGGCCACCGCAGCAGCCACGCCGCCGCTGGCGCCGAAGGCCCGGCCATAGGTGGAGGCGTCGTCCAGCACCGTCTCCTCCAGCTGCTCAGGCTCGATGTTCCGGCTGGCAAACATGGCATCCAGCTCCTCGAAGGTCAGCACGCAGTCCACCACGCCCCGGGTCTTGCCCAGCCGGAACTCGTGCTTCTTGGCCACGCAGGGCCCGATGAACACTACCCGGGCATCCGGGTCTTCCTGCTTGATCTTCTGGGCGATCATTACCATGGGGGACGGAGTATGAGAAATCTTATCCACCTGATCCGGATGGTTGATCTCCACATAGGAGACAAAGGCAGGGCAGCAGGAGGAGTAGAGGATACCCTTTTCCGCCAGTTCCTTGGCCTCGGCGTGGGCGGTCAGGTCAGCGCCCTCGGCCACCTCATGGACCTGGCAGAAGCCCAGCTCCTTCAAGCCGGTGACCACCTGGCCCAGGCTGGCTCCCTCGAACTGGCCGGCAATGGCGGGAGCCACCACAGCGTGGACCTTGTACTTCCACTGCTTGGAGCCCTTCAGCATATTGACGGCCTGGACCACCCAGGATTTGTCCATGATGGCACCAAAGGGGCAGGCATAAGTGCAGGTGCCGCAGGAGATGCACTTGGCAGGATCGATGGAAGCCTTGTGGTCAAGATCGCTCTCCCGCATGGAGATGGCACCGGCGGGGCAGTTGCGCTCGCAGGGCCGCTGGTTCTTCACAATGGCGGAATAGGGGCAGGCAGCCATGCACCGGCCGCAGACAATGCACTTCTTGTGGTCGATGACGGCCTTGTGATTTTCAATGGAAATGGCCCCCACAGGGCAGGCATGACGGCAGCGGTTGGCCAGGCAGCCCCGGCAGGAGGGGCCCACCTCCATGGCGGTAACGGGACACTCGTCACAGGCGGTGTCAATGACCTCCACCACGCCGGGATTTGCCATGTCTCCGCCCATGGCCAGCTTGATGCGGTCCCCAATGATGGCCCGCTCTTTATAGATGCAGCAGCGGAAGTGAGGCTCTGGACCGGGAATGATTTTCTCCGGGATATCCAGAATGCCGGAGGCCATGTTCCCCTCAAAGGCCAGGGCCGCCACTTCCCGGAGTACATTGTGTTTCAGTTCCTGTATTTTCGTCTCAAACTCTTTCATGCTTACCCCTCCATAAAATTGGCGAAAAAGTATTAGAAAAATGGTTTATAAAACAGTTTTTCAAAATATTGTGCCAATTTTTATTACTTTTCCACCTATTATTGTAACTGATATGTCAATATTGCGCCACTGACCAGCAAGTTAAATTTTATTCCAATTCATCCGCCCCGCATTGCGCCATTTCCGGTTTAGGTGTATGATAAAAACATCAAATTCCGGATAAACTGGAACTGTGTTTTGGAGGCGTATCCGTGTATGGAAAAGACTGAACTGCGCAGTAAAATCGCCGGCGCCATCCGAAGCGGATGCAGCGTCAAACTGCTGGGAGACAGTCTCACCGCCGGTTCCGGCAGCAGTGACAACGACTTGAGCGGACGGGTGATCTATCCTCCCTTCCGCCGCCAACGGGGCAAGCGCTGCTGGGCCTCGCTGCTGAGCGCACATCTGCTCTCTCATTATGGGTGCAATGTGGACAGCGTGGGCTGTTACGGCATCACCAGCGACGAGATGATGGAGCATCTGGGCACTTTGTACCAGCCCGCCACGGACCGGGTGGTGTTCTGCATGATCGGGGCCAATGACAAGAAACAGGAGCACGGTCTGGAGAAGCTGGAAGCCAATCTGGTAACTCTCTGCGAAACTGTGCTGGCCGACGGCAACGACCTGGTATTGATGACCCCCAATCCCGCCACCGCTGCCAACGACGCCAAACCCAACCGCATTTACACCCAAGGCCAGATCGCCGAGGTCATTCGGCGGGTAGCCGGTGCCTTTGAGGGACGTCTGTGGTTCATTGACCATTTTGCCGCCATGATTGGGGACTGCCAAAAACGCGGTCTCACCCTGGAGGAGTATTTGGAGGTGGGCTCCGGCCCCGAAAACGACGGACTGCACCCGGGTGATCAGGTCTATCGGTTCTATTTTGAACATATCTGCCACTCTCTGGGCATTTGACCTCCTTTTGAACAACATACGCACATAGAAAGCGCCAACAGCACACCGGGTTCTTTGCCGCCTGCATCAGAGCCCGCCGTTTCCCGCTGGGGCGCATGAGCCCGGCTTTCTGCAAAGCCGGGCTCTTTTGGTCCTCTAGCCATCGTAGGACCGGAGGACAGCCGATCTTTCTGAACATACCGATTCTGTTTGGAAAGGACAATGGATATGACCCGTTTCCGTGCCACCCTTGTATGTCTGTTTTTAGCCCTGAGCCTGGGGGTGGCGGGCTGTGGTTCCCAGCGCGCTTCCCTGTCTGCCCCCGGTCAGGCGCCCTTTATGGAAAGCACTGCTCCGGAAAATGCCGGCCAAACTTTGGAACCAGATTCAGCGGCAGACAGTAACCGGTCGGCGGATACCGCCGACGTTGAAAACGCCACCGTCATGGTCTATATGATCGGCTCCGACCTGGAATCCGACGGTGGGCTGGGCACCAAGGACCTGGAGGAGATGCTTCGGGCTGATTTGGGGCAACAGGTCAATCTGGTCATCCAGACCATGGGCTGCCAGCAGTGGCACAACACCGCGGTTTCCTCCGCCACCACCCAGCGCTTTACGGTGGAGGATGGAACGCTGATTTGCCAACAGTCAGATCTGGGCCAGCTGGACTCCACGGATCCTGCCACCCTGCGGGATTTTATTGGCTATTGTTCTGCCAACTACCCTGCCCAACGGAACATTCTGATTCTATGGGATCACGGGGCCGGGCCCGTATATGGCTTCGGCTACGATGAATTCCGCCCCGCCGGGGCCTTCCTCACCCTGGATGAGATTCAGTCCGTCCTGGACCAGGTAGGAATCCACTTCGATTTGATCGGCTTTGATGCCTGTCTGATGGGCTGTCTGGAAACCTGCTGGGCATTGCGGGACTATGGGGATTATATGCTCTGCTCGGAGGATTTCGTGTCTGGCTATGGCTTAGAATATCAATACTGGCTGACGGAGCTGGGCGATCAGGTATCCATCCCCACGGAAGAACTGGGGCAGACCATGGTGGACACCTATGTGACGGAATCCGAGCTGGCCGGAGATCCCGGCGTCATGGCCCTGATTGACCTGAACCAAATGGACGATCTGTACCAGGCCTGGCTGGACTTTGCCTATGCCAATCAGTCCAAACTCACCGCAATGAACTACTCCTGGCCCACGGAGATCACCCGCCGCAGTCTCTTTGCCGAGTGGTTTGAAGAGGTGGAGGACAGCCCGGTGATGGAGGATTACTATATCACTGACCTGATGGCGCTCTCCTCCGCACTGGACAGCCCTCAAAGCCCTCCCCTGGCCCAGGCCCTGAGCCGGGCGGTGGTCTACTCCGCCGCCAATGACCAGGACAGTGACTGCGCCGGACTGGCAGTCACCCTCCCCTACGGCAACCCGACACTGTACACCAACTTGGCGGAAATCTATACACGCTGTGGGTTTGACCCGGCCTACGTCAGCTGGCTGGCCCGATTTGCCAACGCCCCAGGTGCCGCTCAATTCTATGAGAACTGGACTCGGTGGTCTCAGCTCTGGGACAACAGCTCCCAATTTGGGGGCTGGGCCGCCTATGAGAGCGGCTCCGGCTGGAGGGACCAAAGTTGAACACAAAAAACGCGCCGCAGGCAACTGCGGCGCGTCAGACCACCTAGGGACCATAGGTTTCAGCAGTTTCACAGAATTCCGTCCTCCGCAGAGGGCGGAACAAAATTCAATCCCGTCATTTCCGGGGACATGCGCCTCGGAAATGACACTTCTCATGTAGGACAGGGCGACTTTTGCACAAGCAATCGAGCCCTGGCCTGCATGCAGCCCTTTTGTCGGAAAAGGCCTCGGGGCTTTTTCGACAAGTTGAAACGCGCCGCAGGCAACTGCGGCGCGTGGCTGTTTATGCCCCAACCAGGCAGATAATCAGGCCATAAAGGACGCTGGCTCCCACCCCAAAGACGATGACGGGGCCGGCAATGGTGAACATCTTGGAGGCCATACCCCCCGACGCCACCAGCCCCTCGCTTTTAAACTCAATGGCCGGAGAGACCACAGAGTTGGCAAATCCGGTCACCGGCACAAGGGTACCGGCTCCCGCATACTTGGCCAAACTTTTATACAGATCCAGGGCAGTAAAGAGGGCCGAAAGGAAAATCAACGTCATGGTGGTGACGGTGGACGCCGTCTCCCGGTCCAGGCCCAAGTTTTGGTAGCCCGCCAGGATTAGCTGACCCAGGGCACAGATGCCTCCACCCACCAAAAACGCAAAGGCCAGATCCTTCCCCATGGGGGAGGGCTTGGCCAGTTTTTTCACCAGCTGATCATATTCCTGATTGGTCATCTGCATTGCAAACCACTTCCTTTGTATGCAGTTTGCCCCATGCAGAAGAATATTATGTTAAGTTTTTCTTTTGGGCTGTCTTTTTTCCTGTTCCTGCCGGCGCTCCGCCTCCATCCGCTTGAGTCGAATGGGGCGCATGGTCTCCAGGGCCGTCTCCTCCTGAATGGCCAGCAGGTCGCCGATCAGAGGGTTTGACAGCAAAAAGCCCGACGGGGTGAAATGCCAGCGGCCGTCAGTACACTCCGCCCAACCGTAATCCCGGTATTCCCGAAAACGGTCCTCCAGGGGGTCGAAGTTCATATAGAAGGTGCGGCGGTATTCGGACTCCTCCACCCCACGGACGGTGCGCATCCGGAGCATCAGGTATTCCCTGCCCCGCTCCCGACGATTCACCAGGTTGGACTCATCAATGATTTTGCCGTTATGTAGTACGCCATTAACGTAGATATCCAGATCCCGGACAAAGCTGTAACGGCGTCCTCCGAAATAGGAGTGGGCGGAGGGGCCAAAGCCCATGTACTCCTCCCCCAACCAGTATTTCAGATTATGCCGAGACTCAAAACCCGGCCGGGCAAAGTTAGAAATCTCATACTGGCCGTAACCGGCCTGGGCCAGACGGTCTACCATCCACAGGTACATATCCGCCTGGGTGTCATCATCCGCCATCTGCTCCTGATCCTGGCGCTGATACAGAGGTGTTCCCTGCTCCAGTTTCAGCCCATAGCAGGACAGATGCTCCGGTGCCAGCTGGAGTACTGCTTCCACAGAAGCTTTCCAGGACTCCAGGGTCTGATCCGGCAGGCCATAGATCAGGTCCAGGGAGAGGTTCTCAAAGCCCGCCTGCCGGGCCTGTTGGAAGGCCTGGACAGCCTGTTGGTAGTTGTGCAGCCGCCCGATCTCTTTTAGTTCCCCATCCCGGGCAGATTGGACCCCCATGGACAACCGGTTGACCCCAGCCCGCTTTAGGTGGGTCAAAAACTCCGGATCCACGGAATCCGGGTTGCACTCCACGGTGATCTCGCAATTCCGGGATACCTGGAAGTTTTTATGAATGGTGCGCAGCACCTCCACCAGTCGCTGGGCTCCAAAATGGGATGGGGTGCCGCCCCCAAAGTAAATGGTGTCCACCAGATAGGGCTGGGCCTGGGGAGCACTCTCCTCCAGGTGACATTGAAGAGCCTTTAAGTATTGATCCATTCGCTGTCCCCGGCCCGGGACGGAATAAAAATCACAGTAATCGCATTTGCGCACACAAAATGGAATATGAATATAGAGGCCCAATGTGGGCGTCTCAGGTCTTGCTTTTCTCCGAAAGAGCGACATGACTGCCTCCTGCTCCGCTGTTATCCGACTTTTTTCTTTTAGAGTATATCACAGTTCTCCCCAGGCAAAAGCAAAGATTTTATAAATTCTGCTCCACCTTGTTTTTCCTGCCCTGGTAAAAGAAATGTTAGGCCCCGACGTTTTCCGCTTGACCCACCCTGGTGGCCGTGCTATAAAGAGAGGACTGGGGGTGGAACTATGTTGGAACTGAATTACCGGATCAACGAGGCGTGGCGAGAACAACAGCTCTCCCGTATCCTCAGGAAGGAACTGGGCTTTTCCGCCCTAAGACTCAAAGCCCTGCGCTCGATTCAGGATTCCGTACTGCTGGACGGCCGGAGGGTTCCCCTCTACCTTTGCCCCGCCCAGGGACAGATGTTGACGGTACGGCTGCCGGAGGATCCACCCTCCCCGGTGGAACCGACGGAAGGCCAACTACATCTGCTCTATGAGGACCCCCATCTGGTGGTCATTGACAAGCCCTCCGGTATGGCCACCCATCCCGGGCCCGGTCACCACGGGGACACCCTGGGCAATCTGCTGACCTGGCACTATGAGTCCCGGGGAGAACACCACCTGTTTCGGCCAGTCAACCGTCTGGACCGGAGCACCAGCGGCCTGGTCTGCGTGGCAAAACACGCCTACGCCGCCGAGCGGCTGGGTCGGGCCCTGGAGGCCGGGCAATTTCGCAAGGTGTACCTGGCTGTCTGCGAGGGCATCCCGGAGCGGCTCCGGGGTACGGTGGATGCCCCTATCGGCCGTCGGGAGGGCTCGGTGCTGGCCCGGGAGGTCCGGCCTGACGGCAAGCGGGCAGTCACCCACTATGAGGCCCTGGGCGGCAGTCAGGGCAGAAGTTTGCTCCGGATCACCCCTGAGACGGGCCGTACCCACCAGATCCGGGTCCATATGGCCTGGCTGGGTCACCCGCTGACGGGAGATTTTCTCTACGGTACAGAAAACCCCGAGCTGATCCCCCGGGCAGCCCTTCACGCTTACACGCTGGAATTTCAACACCCCATTACCGGGCAGCACCTATCCTTCCGGGCCCCCATGCCCCAGGATATGGAGCGGCTGATGGCAGATGAACCAAATAAGACGGCGGCAGTTTTCTAAAAACTGCCGCCGTTTTTGCTGAAAATTACTGCTGTTCTTTGCTCATCAGAACGTTTACCGTGGGGAACACCATGGTGATGCCCACCTGGTCAAAGGTGTGCTTCACCTGCTCCAGCATGTCGTGGTAGACCTCCCAATAGTCCTCGGTCTTGCACCAGACCCGGAGCACATAGGAGATGGTGGAATCATTATAGGCAGAGACCCGGACGAAAATCTTGTCCTTGTCAATGATCTTCTCATGATTTTCCGCCGTGGCCCGAATTGCGGTTTTCACCCGCTCAATATCGTTCTCATATCCCACACTGAAGGTGAGATCCACCCGGCGTTTGCCCTCCACCGAATAGTTGGTGATGGTGGCAGAGGCGATCGAGCTGTTGGGCATGGTGATGCGCTTGTTGTCCACCGTGTTGATCTTGGTGTTCAGCAGGCCGATCTCCTGTACGGTACCTTCGTCGCCAGCAATCTCCACATAGTCGTCCACCCCAAAGGGTTTGGTGACCAGCAGCAGAATACCGCCAAAGAGGTTGGACAGGGTGCCCGATGCCGCCAGGGCAAAGGCAGCAGAAACCACGCTGGCCAGGGCCACCATGGAGGACATCTGGAATCCCAATGCCCCCGCCACAATCATCACGGCGACAAAATAGACCACCACTCTCACGGCGGACATCAGGAATTTCTGCAAGGTGGGGTCAACCTTCATCTTGCCCACGGACTTGGACATAATCCGCAGCAAAATCTTGCCGGCAATGACCACCAAAATGGCTGCCAGCACCGCCGCCAACAACTTCGTGGTGGCCAGTCCCGCCAAATTCTTTAAAAGTTCGTCTTTAATAGCCATTGGATACCGTTCGCCTTTCCTTAATCAGAGCGTTTCTGTTTCACTTGGTACGGTAAACCACGCCCACCAGGTTGGAACCGGCATTGATGGCGATAACGCCGCCGATCAGGAACTCCTCCGCAGGGGGATAACCGAAAGCCTCCCGGCAGGCGGCAGAGATTTCCTCGTTATGGTCCTGCTTGGCAGCATGGATCACCAGATAGGGAGAACCCGGCTCCATGTCCTCCTTCATCATTTTGATGATATTGGGGATGACATTCTTATCGCCCCGGGGCTTGGCCAGCACCTTGGACTCGCCATTGGGGAAGGACATGATGGGACGGATGCCCATGGCACCACCCATAATAGCAGCAGCGGCGGACACCCGGCCGGACTTGCGAGCAAACTTCAGATCATACATGGTAAACAGGATTTTAACATGATCCAGCCAATCCTGAATCTGGTCCACAGCCTGCTGGGCGGTGATCTCCTCCGCCTGGGCACGCTTGGCTGCCTCCACCACCGCATAGCCGTAGGTATAGGTATAGGTTTTGCTGTCGATCACATGGATTTCAAACTTGCCCTCTGCTTCCGGATGCTCCTGGAAAAACAGATCTCTGGCCTGCAGGGCATTGTTGCCGGTATTGGATCCCTTGAAGTTAATGCAGGTGTAAATGATGGCGTCATAGCCCTCCTGCCAGGCAGAAGTATACTGCTCTTCAAACAGATATGTATTCAGCTGGGCATGGGTGGGAATCTTGTCCAGACTGTTCAACAGCGCATAAAAGTCTTCCCGGCTATAATCCACGCCATCCAGAATTTCCCGGTCCTCCAAGGCAATGGGGAAAGGAATCACCTGGATGCCGTACTGGTCAACATAATTCTGTGGAATGTCCGCCGCGGAATCGGTCAAGAACTTAATCTTTGCCATAGTAATCCTCCGTAAATCCGTTGTTTGTGTCATTGATACGGGGAGATTATAACATATACCCGGCCAAAGGACAAGTAAACCAGAATTTCCCTTCAAATAAAAAAAGAGAACCGGCTCGAAAGCCGGTTCTCTTGTATTGGAAAATTAGTCGTTGTTGACAGCGATGACAACACCGGAACCAACGGTACGGCCGCCCTCGCGGATAGCGAAGCGCAGGCCCTCCTCGATGGCGATGGGGGTGATCAGCTCAACGTCCATCTCGACGTTATCGCCGGGCATGCACATCTCGGTGCCCTCGGGCAGGGTGATGATGCCGGTCACGTCGGTGGTACGGAAGTAGAACTGGGGACGATAGTTGTTGAAGAAAGGAGTATGACGGCCGCCCTCTTCCTTCTTCAGCACGTACACCTGGCCACGGAACTTGGTGTGGGGGTGAATGGAGCCGGGCTTGCACAGAACCTGGCCGCGCTCGATGTCGGTCTTGTTGATGCCGCGCATCAGGGCGCCGATGTTGTCGCCAGCCTCAGCGAAGTCCAGAGTCTTGCGGAACATCTCCAGGCCGGTGATAACGGTGCTCTTCTTCTCATCGGACAGGCCGACGATCTCAACGGTCTCGCCCAGCTTGACCTGGCCACGCTCAACACGGCCAGTGGCCACGGTGCCACGACCGGTGATGGTGAAGACGTCCTCAACGGGCATCAGGAAGGGCTGGTCAGCCTTGCGCTCGGGGGTCTTGATCCAGGTGTCGACAGCGTCCATCAGCTCCTTGATGCAAGCATAGTCAGGAGCGTTGGGATCCTGAGACTCGCAGGTCAGAGCGTTCAGAGCGGAACCCTTGATGATGGGGGTCTCGTCGCCGGGGAAGCCATACTCGTCCAGAGTCTCGCGGACTTCCATCTCCACCAGCTCCAGCAGCTCCTCGTCGTCGACCTGATCGCACTTGTTCAGGAAGACCAGGATATAGGGCACGTTAACCTGGCGAGCCAGCAGCAGGTGCTCCTTGGTCTGAGCCATGGGGCCGTCGGTGGCAGCGATAACCAGGATGGCGCCGTCCATCTGAGCAGCACCGGTGATCATGTTCTTGATATAGTCGGCGTGGCCCGGGCAGTCAACGTGAGCATAGTGACGAGCCTCGGTCTCATACTCGACGTGAGCGGTGTTGATGGTGATACCACGCTCGCGCTCCTCGGGAGCCTTATCGATGCTGGAGTAGTCGGTATAGTCAGCCTTGCCCTGGAGAGCCAGCCACTTGGTGATGGCGGCGGTCAGAGTGGTCTTGCCGTGGTCAACATGGCCGATGGTGCCGATGTTAACATGGGGCTTGGTACGCTCAAATTTTGCTTTAGCCATTTTGAGTATCCTCCTTAAAAGTAAATTCAGAAAATTGGGGTGAATGACACAATTCTGGTGTCATTGTACCCCATCAGGCGGGAAAATGCAACTGCATTTTCCCGCTTTTCGGGTTGAATTTAGTCGTTGTTCTTGCCGCGGCCGGCAATGATCTTCTCGGAGATGGACTTGGGGATCTGGACATAGTGGCTGGGCTCCATGGTGTAGTTGCCGCGGCCCTGAGTCCGGGAACGCAAGTCGGTGGCATAACCGAACATCTCGGCCAGAGGCACGAAGGAGTCGATCTGCACGGCGCCGTTGCGGTCCTCCTGACCACGGATTTCGCCGCGGCGGGAGATCAGGTCGCCCATGACGTTGCCCATATACTCGTCGGGGACGGTAACGGAAACCTTCATCATAGGCTCCTGGAGCACGGGGCCAGCCTTGCGGCAGGCCTCCTTGAAGGCCATGGAACCGGCGATCTTAAAGGCCATCTCGGAGGAGTCGACCTCATGGTAAGAGCCATCATACAGGGTGACCTTGACGTCAACCACAGGATAGCCAGCCAGAACACCGGCCTGCAGAGCGCCCTGGATACCGGCGTCCACCGCGGGGATATACTCCTTGGGGATGGCGCCGCCAACCACAGCGTTGACAAACTCGTAACCCTTGCCGGGCTCGTTGGGCTCGACAATGATCTTGACGTGGCCGTACTGACCGGAACCACCGGACTGACGCTTGTACTTGGTCTCCTGATCCACCTTCTTGGTGATGGTCTCCTTGTAGGCGACCTGAGGGGCGCCCACGTTGGCCTCAACCTTGAACTCGCGGAGCAGACGGTCCACGATGATCTGCAGGTGGAGCTCGCCCATGCCGGCGATGATGGTCTGACCAGTCTCCTCGTCGGTGTACACCTTAAAGGTGGGGTCCTCTTCTGCCAGCTTCACCAGAGCCACGGTCATCTTCTCCTGACCAGCCTTGGTCTTGGGCTCGATGGCCACCCGGATAACGGGCTCAGGGAACTCCATGGACTCCAGGATAACAGGATGGGACTCGTCGCAGAGGGTATCACCGGTGGTGGTGTTCTTCAGGCCGACAGCGGCGGCAATGTCGCCGGCGTAGACGGTCTCGATATCCTCACGATGGTTGGCGTGCATCTGCAGCAGACGGCCGAAGCGCTCGCGCTTGCCCTTGGTGCAGTTCAGCACGCTGTCACCGGCGTTGATGGTGCCGGAGTAGGCCCGGAAGAAGGTCAGGCGGCCCACATAGGGGTCGGTGGCAATCTTGAAGGCCAGAGCGGAGAAGGGCTCCTCATCGCTGGCATGCCGATCCTCCTCATCGCCGGTATCGGGGTTGACACCCTTGATGGCAGGGATGTCGGTGGGAGCGGGCATGTAGTCGATGATGGCGTCCAGCAGCTTCTGGACACCCTTGTTGCGGTAAGAAGTACCGCAGGTCACGGGGACACACTTGTTGGCGATGGTGCCCTTACGCAGGGCGGCCCGGATCATATCGGCGGGGACATCCTCGCCCTCCAGGACCATCATCATGATGTCATCGTCCAGGTCGGCCACAGAGTCCAGCAGCTTGGTGCGGTACTCCTGAGCCAGCTCCATCATGTCCTCGGGAATGGGCTCAACACGCATGTCCTTGCCCATCTCGTCGTAGTAGATGTCCGCGTCCATCTCCACCAGGTCGATGATACCCTTGAAGGTATCCTCGGAGCCGATGGGCAGCTGGATCGGAACGGCGTTGGCCTTCAGACGCTCATGGATCATGTCCAGAACGTGATAGAAGTTGGCGCCCATGATGTCCATCTTATTGACGTAGATCATGCGGGGCACGCCGTAGGTGTCGGCCTGACGCCAGACGGTCTCGGACTGGGGCTCCACGCCGCCCTTGGCGCACATGACGGTCACGGAACCGTCCAGCACGCGCAGGGAACGCTCCACCTCGACGGTGAAGTCCACGTGGCCCGGGGTGTCGATGATGTTGATACGGTGAGAATCATACTGATTCTTGGAACCAGACCAGAAACAGGTGGTAGCAGCGGAAGTGATGGTAATACCACGCTCCTGCTCCTGAACCATCCAGTCCATGGTAGCGGCGCCATCATGGGTCTCGCCGATCTTGTGGTTTACACCGGTGTAAAACAGAATACGCTCGGTGGTAGTGGTTTTGCCGGCGTCGATGTGCGCCATGATACCGATGTTTCTGGTTCTTTCCAGAGAGACTTTTCTAGGCATAAGTCAAATACTCCTTTAAAAAACTTACCAACGGTAATGGGCAAACGCCTTGTTGGCCTCGGCCATCTTGTGGGTATCCTCGCGCTTCTTCACGGCGTTGCCGGTGTTGTTGGCAGCGTCCATGATCTCACCGGCGAGCCGGTCGGCCATGTTCTTTTCGCTGCGGGCGCGGGAGTAGTTGGTCAGCCAACGCAGACCCAGGGTCTGCCGACGAGCGGGACGAACCTCCATGGGGACCTGATAGGTGGCGCCGCCGACACGACGGGCCTTGATCTCCAGAGAAGGCATGATGTTCTCCATGGCGGCCTCAAAAACCTCCATGGGATCTTTTCCGGTCTTTTCCTTGATGGTGTCAAAGGCATCGTAGACAACCTTCTGGGCCACGCCCTTCTTGCCGTCCAGCATGATGCTGTTGACCAGCTTAGTCACCAGTACGGAATTGTAAATAGGATCGGGCAGAACTTCCCGCTTGGGTACATTTCCTCTTCTGGGCACTTTGCTTCCCTCCTTCATTTAAAATGATTTCATAGGTACTCGAATGCAGTATTTCAGCACCCGTACTTGACGGACAGTTCCCGCAATGCGGGCTTGTCCGGTGCCTGCCGAGAGGTCTACCCATAAATCTATATGAATAAACTCCTGGCAAGGCTTTCGCCTTGCGCGTTGAGTGCGCAATGCTAAATTTGGTAAGGCTCAAAAAGCGAAATTACTTCTTGGCAGCCTTGGGACGCTTGGCACCGTACTTGGAGCGAGCCTGCATACGGCCGTTGACGCCCTGGGTATCCAGAGTGCCGCGGATGATGTGGTAACGAACACCGGGCAGGT
>JAHZGF010000029.1 GCA_019420945.1 Clostridiales bacterium
ATGAGGAAACTCCCCGGCAGGACATGGGCGGTATGACCATGGGGTGGTAGGTATATCAGAAACTGCGCCGCAGAGTCAAAGATAAAAGCCCTTCCCATGGAGCAAAAGATCCGCACAGGGAATGAGATGCTGTTAACAATGATACAGAAAAAATCAAATGATAACTTTTTCTGAATTCTACGCTGTGCCACTGGATAGTTTTCTCTTTCTGCGCTATGTTGTGTTGCTGACAAAGGAGGCGGCGCATATGCGAGATATGTTGGAAAACCTATACTTTGGAAACATCACCCCCAACGATCAGAATGTCAGATCGGGGACTGCCCTGAAAAAGGCCATGGAACAGTCGGCAGAGTGCGAGGAAAAGCTCACCGCCCTGCTGGAGGACAAGGAAAAAACATTGCTGCTCCGGCTCATCAACGCGGAGAACGAGATCGGCAGCACCATGGCCCTGGAAAACTTCATCCTGTGGTTCCGCTTGGGAGTACGCATGATCCTGGAGTCCCTGGACGAGGACGACGGCAGCTTAATCGACCAAAATAAGGAGGAATAGCCTATGGCAAAACGCAGGCCGTCCGGCGACGGCATGGTCCGGAAACGGGAAGACGGCCGCTGGGAGGGCCGCATCGTGGTGGGCCACAAGGAAAACGGCGATTCCATCTTCCGCTATGTCTACGCAGATACCCAAAAGGAACTGACCTCTAAACTCCGGCAGAACATCGACGCCTACCAAGGTGTGAAGCTGACCGAGGACAGCCGTATGACCCTGACGGAGTGGTTGGATCGCTGGCTGGAGCAGATGGCACTCACCATCCGGCCCAGCACTTTGGACCGATACCACAGTGATATGGAGCATCATGTCAAGCCCTACCTGGGGCACAAGAAACTCACCCAGATCACGGCAGTGGATCTGAGAGAACTCTACCACACGCTCCAGGAGCGTGGCCGGATCGCCCCTCGCCCCGGCCAAGGTCCCGGCCTCTCTCCCGCCACCGTCCACGGTATCCACGCCGCCCTCCACCAGGCCCTCCAAGCGGCGGCAGACCAGTGCCTGATACCCAACAACCCCGCCAAACAGGTGGCCCCGCCTAAGATCACCCACAAGCCCATGAAAATTCTAAACGAGGAACAGATGGACACTTTCCTGGCGGCGGTGGATGGCAATGAAATCTGGCGAGATTTCTTCTACACGGAGCTGACCACCGGCCTGCGGCTGGGTGAGATCTGTGGCCTCATGTGGAACGACTTTGATGGGCAAAAGGGCACTCTTAGGGTCAACCGCACGCTGCATAAAGAAAACGGTGGCCGTCTGGTGGCGGGAGACACCAAGACCTACGCTGGAACCCGGACCATCCTCCTACCCACCAGCACAGCGGAACGGCTGCGGCTGCGAAAAAAGACTTCCTACTCCCCGTGGATCTTCCATGACCCACTTCGCCCGGAAGCCCCGCTGAACCCCGGCACCGCATACCGCCAGCTGAAAAAAGTCCTGCAGGAGACCAAACTGCCTGAACTCAGATTCCACGATTTAAGGCACACCTTCGCCACCCACGCTCTGGCCAATGGCGTGGATGCTAAGACCCTCTCGGGTATCTTGGGCCACACCAAGGCCAGCTTCACCCTGGACACCTACACCCACACCACAACGGACATGCACAAAAAAGCCGCCGAAATTGTTGGCGGTTTCCTGACTGACTACTTAGGAGAGGAGATGGCCCCATGGCAAAGCGAAAACGGGGAGGCGGCAGTCTCCACCTGAGAAAGGACGGTCGCTGGGAAGGCCGAGTGGTCATTGGCTATGACGAGAAAGGTCTGCCAGTCACCAAAAACGTTCTGGCCAGGACGAAAAACGAATGCGCGGCGAAGCTGGCACAGCTCCGGGAAATGCTGAAAGAGCCTGCGCTAAATCAGCCCAAACCAGGGATCTTACTGGCCGACTGGCTGGACCTCTGGTATCAGGGGTATAAGAAGCCAAACATCCGTCCCAATACCCAGATGTCATACGAACGGCGAATTTATCAGCATATCATCCCCGCCTTGGGCGGTATCCCGCTGGACAAGCTGACCACCGGAGACATTCAGGGATTCTACACCGATCTCAAGAAAAACGGCAGGCTGCTTCGCACCGAGCTCTATGGCGAGGGCCTGTCCGACCAGACCGTCCGGGGCATCCACACCACCCTCCATGCCGCTCTGGACAGAGCTGTGGAGGAAAAGTTGCTCTTCCGCAACCCGGCGGACAACTGCAAGCTTCCCTCTGCCAAGGCCAGGGAAATGCAGGTGCTGACGCCGGAAGAAATCCAGCGGCTGCTGATTCAGGCCAAGGAGGATGGCTGCTACGAACTCCTGCTGCTGGAACTGGCCACCGGCCTGCGCAGGGGTGAGATCTTAGCACTCCAATGGGGTGACCTGAATTTCCGCACCGGGGCACTGCGAGTAGAGCGGCAGGTACACCGGGTAAAGGGCGAGCTGGTGGTATCTCCTCCCAAGACTAAGGCAGGCAATCGGACGATTCTTCTCCCTACTCCTGTTTTGAAGGTCTTAAAAGCATACCAGAAAACCGTCCACTCCTGCTGGATGTTCCCTTCTCCAGTCAAGGAAGACTCGCCTATGGACCCAGCTGCTGTCCGGAAGCGGCTCCAGACGGTGCTGGAGCGGGCGGAGTGCAAGCGTCTCCGGTTCCACGATCTGCGGCACACCTTCGCTACCGCCTCTCTGGAGCACGGCATGGACATCAAGACCCTGAGTACCATCATCGGCCATGTGTCCAGCACCACCACCCTAAACACCTACACCCACGTCACCGATGCCATGCGGCAGAGCGCGGCGGACAAAATCGACAGGGGGATCGGGAGAGCCGAACCGAAACCCAGACAAGAGCCCGTACCCCAGAAACCCGTCCCCAGCACCTTCCAAGCCCGCAAGGGACAGCGGCGCAAACCGGGCACCGGATGTGTCAGTCGGATCAATGACCACCTGTGGGAGGGCCGCTACTCCCCCATCATCAACGGCCAGCGCATGGCCCGGAATATCTACGCCAAAACGGAGGCGGAGTGTGAGGAAAAACTGGCCACTCTGATTCAGGAGATGAAGTCAGCGATCGCCGCGGAGAACAAGCGGCGGAGACAAGCAGAACTGGCAAGTTGACCAGGGCAATTCGGCGCAATACACAAACAGGCCTTCGAAGGCAAAATGCCCTCGGAGGCCCATTTTTTCCTGTCTGTGGCTGGTTCTGTGGTCAACGGCAAAAGCTGAAATTCGAACTATCAAAAATAGTTGCAAAAAGCAAATAAAACGCCCGCTTTTCGCTTGAAAAGCGGGCGTTTTGTGGAGCTGCTACCCAGATTTGAACTGGGGACCTCATCCTTACCAATTATAGTTGACCTTGTTTTGGCTTGCCGTCTTTTGTCGTATCTTAAACTTTGTACCTGTTGCGGCACAATGGATTGGCGGATTCCTCTTGCCGTATCTTTATGTAGACTGTTGTAGCCTTACCTCAATCCTTTTAGCGTGTAGCTCAATCCTTTGCTCAATCCTTTTCGGACAACCTCACCCCTGGGGGAAATGGCCCACCGGGGCCGCCCCCCACCTTACCCGTCCGAGTAGTCGAAAGCGGGGAAAGGGTTTTGAAAATTTCAGCGAGACGTAAAAGGGTTTTATTGCTTACGCCGTACTGCTTGCCGATGCGTCCGGCGGTGCCGTCTTTGACTTCTCTTCTGGCCTTAAACGAACTGGACATTTTGTCCGATTCGTTTTTTGCATTGTCATTGCCTGGCTGACCGCCAATAGCCATCTTCTCCGCCTCATACTGTTTCCCCCGGAGATAGGACTTCTGTTCCTCTGTCAGATTGCGGCGGCCAAGCTGGTTTTGATATATCTATCTATATATCGTAGAGCGACCAATAAAAAAACACAAAATAGCATTGACATTGACGGCAAGCTGTGATAATATACAAACATAGGATGCGCAGCCTATATTTCCTAAATGAATATTTGCACCTTGCCACAGGGCGAGTGTAGACAGCCAGAGGGCTATAGATCGAGCAATCGGTCTATGGCCCTCTTTTTGTTTTGTCGAAAGGAGATTGTATGCACAAGAAGATTTATCAAGATGCGGTTTATCAGGGCTATACGGAGACACAGAAGATCACCGGCTTATCCCGTGGAGCACTTACGAGAGGGCGTGACCAGGGGATTTTCCCCCACATTAAAAGCGGAACCCGGACGCTGTTCAATGTGCCCGCCTTATTGGAGGTGCTGGAACAGATGTCCACCGGCAACAAGGAGGGTGTGCAGCAGTGAACAGAAAGGGGACTGCCCGCCCCTATGCTGGAACACCGAGGCGGACAGAAGGAAAGCGTATATTCTTCTTGTTGAGTATATCGCACACTCCCCCGATAGTCAACAGGAAGGGGGAATTGTATGGTAGAGATTGACAATCTCCCCGCAGTGCTGAAAGAGGAATGTCTGTTTTGCTGCTGGCGGTATGAGGATAGGAACGGGAAACGCACAAAGGTTCCCTACAATCCAAAAACGGGCGGCAGGGCGCAAAGTACTAACCCGGACACCTTTGCCCCGCTGCCTGTGGCAATAAGCGCGATGGAGCGAGGGAATTATGACGGGATCGGCATTGGTATTTTCAAGGATATAGGCGCAATCGACGCAGACCACTGCGTAACCGAAAGCGGCGAACTCTCCCCGCTGGCCTTTGATGTGGTGAACATGGTGCAGGGCTATACAGAATTTTCTCCCAGTAAAACGGGTTTGCGGATTTTGTTTAAGGCCACAGGCTTTCTGTATGATAAGGCCCGCTACTATATCAATAATCAAAAGCTGGGCTTAGAAGTCTACATTGCAGGGAGCACGAACAAATTTGTTACTGTGACCGGCGACGCATTGACACCGGGGTTTAACCTGGAAGAACGAGGGGAACAGCTTGCGGCAGTGCTGAAAAAGTACATGGTGCGCCCACAGGCGAAGAAACCCACACCTCCCGCCCCTTCTGGCGGCGTGGACATGGATGACCACGCACTGATTGAAAAGGCAAAGCGTGGCCGAAATGGGGCGCAGTTCTCCGCTCTATGGAATGGGGACACGACCGGCTATCAATCGCAATCCGAGGCCGACATTGCCCTTTGCAATATGCTGGCGTTCTGGACAAACAGAGATGCGGAGCGCATTGACCGCCTTTTCCGTGCGTCCGGCCTGATGCGGGATAAATGGGACAGGCGGCAGAGCGGGAGCACATACGGGGCGCTGACCATTCAAAACGCTGTCAATTCAACCGGGGCGGGGTATGACCCGCAAGCCCATTTCCAGCGCAAGGCGGAGAGGATCACCGTAAAGACCACAGCGGGGGAAGTAAAACTTGCCGACCTCCACCCGGACAAAAACGACCGTTATGAATGGAGCGACATCGGCAACGGAAACCTCTTTGCCGACTGGTACAAGGAGCGGGCGCGATATTCCCCGGAGCGCAAGCGATGGTTTATCTATAACGGAAAAGTGTGGGAGCCGGATGCGGGAAATCTGCGGGCGATGGAATTATGTAAGAAACTGGCGGATGACCTGACGATTTATGCCCTATCCATTTCCGATGAGCGGCAGCGCAATGAGTATTTGGACTTTGTGCGCCGCTGGCAGCGCCGCAATTACCGGGAAACCGTGCTAAAGGATGCGGCCAGCGTCTACCCGGTGCGGTTAGATGATTTTGATCGAGATCCATTCTTGTTTAACTGTATCAATGGGACGCTTGACTTGCGCAACGGCTTTTTCCGCCCACACTCCCCCGCCGATATGCTGTCAAAACTGTCCGGGGTAGAGTATGACGCTGAGGCCAAGTGTGAACGCTGGGAGCGCCACATTGAGGAAGTCATGGAGGGGAGCACCGGGAAGGCCCTGTTTTTGCAAAAGGCAATGGGGTACACGCTGACCGGCGACACCCAGCACGAATGTTTTTTCATCCTCTATGGGCCGACCAGCAGAAACGGCAAGGGCGTCACAATGGAAACCTTTATGAAGTTAATGGGGGACTACGGGCGCACGGCCAAGCCGGACAGCATCGCCCAAAAGCAGACCACCAACAGCAACGGGCCGAGCGAGGATATAGCACGATTGGCCGGGGCCAGATTTGTAAACATCAGCGAGCCAGACAAAAAACTTGTGCTATCTAGCGCATTGGTGAAAACGCTGACAGGGCGCGACAAAATCACAGCGCGGTTTCTGAATGAAAATAGTTTTGAGTTTTATCCACAGTTTAAGTTGTTCGTCAACAGCAACTACCTCCCGACCTGTACAGATATAACTCTGTTTTCCTCTGACCGAGTGAAAATCATTCCCTTTGAGCACCACTTCACAGAGGCAGAGCGGGACACCGGGCTAAAGGCAGAACTGTCAAAGCCGGAGAATTTGAGTGGAATTTTGAATTGGTGCTTTGAGGGCCTGCGGATGATCGAGGAAACCGGCTTTGATGCCCCGGAGGAAGTCATAGCGGCCACAGCCGAGTATCGGAAGAACAGCGACAAGATCGGGCGGTTTGTGGATGAAGAAATGGTGCCGGAACCCCTGGCGGAAACCAGGACGGGAGAAATCTACCCCAGGTATAAAGCATGGTGCGAGCACAACGGATTTTTCCCGGAGAACGCCGCAAACTTCAAATCTTCCCTTGCCAACATTGCCACAGTGACGAAGCGGAGGCCCAGCGGGAGCGGCAGAGGTGCAAACGCTGTCAGCCTACTTGTGGGGTATCGGTTTAGGTGAATTTCATGGGTGTGTGTCGGCGTGTGTCGGGTTTTTATATCGGTAAAAATTTTCTTAGGAAACGCGAGAGCGACCAAAAACGCCGACACACCTTGACACACACCTCCAACCAAGTCACGGTGTGGGAGTAGAGAAAGCCCAGCTTTACACCTATTTTTCCACGAATAAAAGCATTTCAAAATTTCTGATAGGAGTGTGATATTATGCCGAAAGATGGCAAGGGCCTCTTGCCTGTGGACGCTATGGCGGCGGAGCTGGCCGCGCAGAAATCCGGGCGGGGCCGTTCCAAAATTTACAAAGAAATCAGCGACGAACACCGGGCCGAGCTGGTGAGCGCGGATATACGCCGCAAAGCTGATGCGCTGGCCGAGCAGAAAGGGCGGGTTGAACTGTCTGACATTAACCAGGTGAAAGCAAGAGCGCAGGAATATCTTTCCGCTTGTGCTGAAAGTGGTACATTTCCCAGCATTTTAGGGTTGTCCGCGCTGGGTTTTGGATGCTCCAGGCAGTGGGTAAATGACTATTTGAGGGCGAACCCGAACAGCGAAAGCGCACAATACATTGAAAAACTGAAAGATGCCTTTGCCGATATTCTGGTAAATGCCAGCCTGGGCCGCTCCGCCGATTCAACGATGGGAATTTTCGTATTGAAAAACTGTGCTGGTTTTCGGGATCGCTACGAACTTGAACCCGTCACCCCTGCCCAGCCGCTGGGGGACACCGCAGACCGGGCGGCGCTGGAAGCCCGCATTGCTGGCAGCGTCGTTGTGGATGACGATTAAGTAAGGGGGCGGCGCTTGATTGACAGTAAAAGAGGTTTCTTGCGCTACCGGCGTTAGTTTACAAACTGTGTATACACACCTCCACAATGGGGCGCTGGCCGGTGAGTGGAACGGGAGCCGCTGGACAATCCCGGCATGGGAGTGTGTGGCCTGGTCTAACTGGCTATGGCGGCAGGGACGGGTACTGCAATTTCCGCCTCCCTACCCCCAGCGATTTATTGAACATTTCAACTTGAAATAACTAAAAATCTTTGAAAGGAGAATTTTTAACCATGCCTAAAATTGAGTACACCACGCCGAGCAAGGCGACGAATGAGGCCACAAAGGAGCTTATCAACGTCCTTCACCGACATATTTCCGGGACGAACTCCGCCTATTCTACATACGCCGCAGAGCGGGACAGAAACAAGGGGCTTTACACCGAGGCAGCTTTAGCGGCACAGGCCGCACAAGCGCAGGAGAGCGGGCGGCGGGCCGTGGCCCAGCAGATGGAAGATACACGGGCGGCGGTGCTGGCCGAGGTTGAGAAGATGCGCTCCGCCCTCTATGCGTGGATCGCTGAACCGGCAAACCCGGCTTTTCTGGCACAACTCCGCACATACCATGATTTTGATTTGAAGATGGAGCAAATTGAAATTGATGCTATGGCGGAGCAAGCCGCCGGAAACTTTGTAGCGTTGCGGTGCTTAAATGCCGTGGCTGAAAAATCGGGTTTCCACATCAACACTCCCACCTTGCCCGACTACATGAAGGATTTAGATGCCATTCAACGGGGATTTGATGCCCTATACCTATATGCCCCGCAAGGCGATGGACACAGCACCGACCTATTGCCGAATAAAAATTACCGTGGCATTGACTACGGGCGGCCCACCTCTACCGATGTTTCTATTGCCGTGGCCGGTGCAAAGGCCCTTGAAGGGACGTTGCGGGAGATTCAAGAGCGATGGAGCGCACACGTCCAGCCGACCATTACCAAAACGGAAGATTTGTCCGCCGATGAAGTCGACGACATTGTAAACGCAGCGGCCCGCAAAACTCCCGATGCCGTGACAGTAGATCAGAACAGCACGGCAGAGGACGAGGCCCGCCGAATGGGGGCGGAGATGGCCGAGGCAGACCGCCGAGCCGCAGAGGGCCGGAAGTTCTACTTTTGATGGAGGCATACATGGATCTGACAGCATACGAAAGGGAAACCATCATCAACTACAACGAGGGGGAACCCACGGCCAGCGTCTACACCCACAACCGCGCCCTGCGGCGCACACTGGACAAGCTGGCCCAGGAGCGCCCGGAGGATTGCAGGGTTGACAGGGTGAGCCATGAGGGAACCGCCGTCGACTACATCATTCCCAAAGCGTGGGTAAAAATCAGACCGCCCCGTATCGCAAGCGAGGCACAGAAAGCGGCCAGCCGTGCGGCGGCACAAAAGGCCAAACTTGCCCGCGCAAATACCCGGCACGGGGACGATTAAAACCACGGCGGGATAAGAGAGGGTAACTATACCGCCACGACATAAAAGGGGCCGGGGAACTCCACCCCGGCCTCTCTCAAAAAACCTTATGCGTGTCTCTTGTAATGATTTGAACATCTGCGTTCAGAATATCTGCTATTTTTATAATCTCTGCATGGGTAAAAGTATCACGGTATAATTTATTTCTCATGCTTTGCGGTTCAATCCCCAGTTTTTCCGCTAAAGACTTCACCGTCATTTTACGCTCTATTAGCAGTTGCTTGATTGCTTTTGCACCGGCCATATCATCACCCACTTTACATGAGCATTGTACTTAACATTTCTTCCTGTGTCAAGTACAGTGGTATATTCATAATCAAATACGAGTATGTATCTATTGACAGCATACCTATATTCGAGTACAATATAAACAGGCACAACAAGCCACAAAAAGAAAGCCCCTTGCACCTACGCCGACCAAAGCACGATGCAAGAGGCAGTACCTACCCACCACAAAGGGGGCCGGTATCATCATTATATCGGCTTCCTCCCGGAAAAACAAGGAGGAAATGATACATGGATAAAGAATTGGAAGCACTGCGGGAAGAAGCGTTAAAGGTGATTATGGCATTGCCAGAGGACAAACAAGTGGAGATGTGGAACATCATCAGATACTTTTATAGGAGGAAGGAGGCCGCCCAGCATGGATAAGAGCCACGCCCAGGCCCAAGAAACCCGCAAGCGCAATGCCCAGGCCCGGAGAGAGCGCCGTGAGCGGGAGCGGGTGGAGTTAGAGGAAACAATCAATACCTTGCGACAAATCCGGCAGAACCCCAAAGCGACACCCGGCGAAAAGCTGGAGGCCATAAGGCTGCTGACTGAGTTGGAGCGAAAAGGATACATCTGCATTTGACAGTGAGGGGCGGGCCGGGGAAACCTTGTCCGGCCCTCTGTTCAAGAAAGGTATGGTAAAATGGCAAGCACAAAACTGATGGAGACGAAGGACGGACGCCGGTTCTTTCAGATCAGCGTCTCCCGTGGATATGGGAAAGCCCCATATAAAACGCGCTGGTACTGGCCGGACGGCTGGAGCAAGCGGACGGCGGAGCGAGAGGCCGCAAAACAGGCCGTTGCTTTCGAGCTGGCCTGTAAAAATGGTGAAGTCCTAAACCGCGCCCAGGAGCGGGAGAAAGCCGCCCAGGAGGCCGCAGAGGCGGCAAAGCTCAAAACCGTGCGTCAGTATGCGGACGGCGTGTTTATGCCCACCAAAGAGGCCACCTTTTCGGAAAACGCCCGGTCAAGCTATCGGATGTTCCTGGACAAGCATATCTTCCCGGTGCTGGGGGACGTACTCTTAACGGTAGTCACCCCGGCCATGCTTCAAAAGCTGCTGGTGGACTTCCAGCGGGCCGGATACGCCCACGCCACGGCGGTGAAGCTGTACAACATCCTCAACGGCCTTTTTGAAATGGCCTTTCTGGATGACAGTATCCCCATGAATCCCATGTTGAAGGTAAAGCGGCCAGCGCCCCGGAAGGGCGAACAGCCCAAAGAGGAAAGCGACAAAGCCTATACTGTGAAAGAATTGGGCTATATCCTGTCCTGCGCCGCCCAGGAGCCGCTGCAATGGCAGACATACATCTCCCTGGCTGCTGATACCGGCCTCCGCCGTGGGGAGTGCTGCGGCCTCCAATGGTCAGATATTGACTTCAAAGCCGGTACGGTCACGGTACGGCGCAATCTCCAATACACAGTTGCGGCGGGAATCTACGCCACAAGCCCCAAAAACGGCAAAGTGCGCGTGGTAGATGTGGGGCCGGATGTGCTGGCCCTGCTGAAGCATCTGCGGGAGGAACAGGCGCAGTCTTGTATCTCCAAGTGGTGCTTCACGCAAGAGGGGACAGCGGAGCCGATGCACCCCCAAAGCCCTACCCGGTACTTTCAGAAATTCGGCAAGCGATACAACGTCAAAGACTTCCACCCCCACAAGCTGCGTCACAGCTCCGCCTCTATCGCAATCGTCCACGGGGCCGATGTGGTCAGCGTGTCGGAGCGGCTGGGCCATAGCGACACGGCGGTCACGCTGCGGATGTATGCCCACGCCAATGAAGAAAGCATCCGGCGGGCCGGTCAGATCGTCAGGGACGTACTGAAGCAAAGCGTATAAAACAGCGTGGATTTCATACCACGTTTCACGGGCCGGGGAGCAATCCCCGGTTCGTTTTTTACCCTACCTCAATCCTTTGCTCAATCCTTTTGAAAATCTGCTATTTTGTGTGTTTTTCAAATCTATCTCAAAAGTTATGAAAACAAAACAAAAAGCACTCAAAACCGAAGTTTCAAGTGCTTAATGTTGGAGCTGCTACCCAGATTTGAACTGGGGACCTCATCCTTACCAAGGATGCGCTCTACCGACTGAGCTATAGCAGCGAATCCGTTCCCAAATGGGAACTATCTGGAACAGGCCAAGCCTGGAATTTTCCTGGCCCGGGGCGAAGCCCCGGTGGCTTATCCAAACAGCCAAGCGGCTGGAACATTTAAATGGCGACTCGGAAGGGACTTGAACCCTCGACCTCCGGCGTGACAGGCCG
>JAHZGF010000003.1 GCA_019420945.1 Clostridiales bacterium
CTGAAGCTGTGCCGGGCCGGCGAGGTGGCCATCGGCTTCGGCCTGCGCCACCAGGCGGTGGCCGACAAGGCGGAGGGCCTGCCCATCGACTATGTGGACCCCGCGGAGGGCAACTTCTCTCTGACCGAGTCGGTAGCTGTGCTGGATAAGGGGGAGGATACCAATTCTCTGGCCATGGAAATGGCCCAGTGCATCATCGAGAACGGCCGGGAAGAGCTGATTCAGACCTATCCCAACCCCCTCTATGAGGGCGAGACCGCCGATCCCGCCAACCAGTCCGCCAACCCCTCCGTATTTGACGAGGCCCTGACCTTTGAGCTGTTCCAGGAGCATCAGCAGCTCTCTGAGGCGGCCAAGGGCTGATGGAAAGGAGCTTCTGATCATGAATACTTACAAATTGCTGACCCCCGGCCCCCTCACCACCACCGACACGGTGAAGGGGGAGATGATGGTGGACCGCTGCACCTGGGATGACGACTACAAAGTGGTGACCCAGAAGATCCGCCGCCAGCTGCTGGAGCTGGCCCACGTCTCTGAGGATGATTACACCGCCGTGCTGATGCAGGGCAGCGGCACCTTTGGGGTGGAGAGTGTGCTCACCAGTGTGGTGGGGGACCAGGATAAGGTGCTGATCTGCTCCAATGGCGCTTACGGAAAGCGGATGACCGATATCTGCGCCCACAGCCGGGTTCCCTATGTTCACTATGTTCAGGACTATGACAAGGTGCCCGACGCCGCCCATGTGGCCAGACTGTTGGAGCAGGATCCCGCCATCACCCATGTGGCCATGGTCCACAGCGAGACCACCAGCGGCATTCTCAACGACATTCAGTCGGTGGGCAAGGTGGTCCGTGACGCGGGCAGAACCTTTATTGTGGACGCCATGTCCTCCTTCGGCGGGGTAGACATTCCCGTGGCCGACTGGGGAATCGACTTCCTGGTGTCCAGCGCCAACAAGTGCATTCAGGGGGTGCCCGGGTTCTCCTTCATCCTGTGCCGCCGGGACAAGCTGCTGGCCAGCGAGGGGAAGGCCCGTTCCCTCTCTCTGGACCTGCTGGATCAGTGGAAGGAGATGGAGAAGGACGGCAAGTGGCGCTTCACCTCTCCCACCCATGTGGTGCTGGCCTTCTCCAAGGCGCTGGACGAACTGGCAGAGGAGGGCGGCATTCCCGCTCGCAGCCGCCGCTATGGGGAGAACAACCGGCTGCTGATTGAAAAAATGCGGTCCATGGGCTTTGCCACCTACATTGACGGCAGCCACCAGGGCCCCATCATTACCACGTTCTTTTATCCCGCCGGTGTGTCCTTCCAATTCTCCGATTTCTATCATTATATCAAGGAGCGGGGCTACGCCATCTATCCCGGCAAGCTCACCGAACTGGACACCTTCCGCATCGGCAACATCGGAGAGATTTACCCGGAGGACATTGAAAAGCTCACCGGCATTATTGCCGCCTTCCTGAAGGAGAGAAAGGAGCAGATCGCATGATGGAAGCGGTGATTCTTGACTGGGCGGGGACTACGGTAGACTATGGCTGTTTTGCCCCGGTGCAGGCCTTTATGGAGGCCTTCGCCCACTACGGCGTGTCCGTCACCATGGAAGAGACCCGCAAGCCCATGGGAATGCTGAAGCGGGACCACATCCGCACCATGCTGCAGATGCAGCGCATCGCCGGGGAGTGGAAGCGGGTCCACGGCCATGAGCCCGGAGAGCAGGACGTGGATGCGGTGTACGGCCAGTTTGAGCCCAAGCTGTTCTCCATTTTGGACCGATACGCGGCCCCCAAGCCCTTCGCGGTGGAGACTGCCGCCAGACTGCGGGAAATGGGACTGAAGATCGGCTCCACCACCGGCTATACCGACGCCATGATGGACATTGTAGTCTCCAAAGCGGCGGAGCAGGGCTATGCCCCGGATTGCTGGATCAGCCCCGATGGGGTGGACGGCGTGGGCCGGCCTGCCCCCTATATGATCTTTGCCAATCTGAAAGCCTTGGGAATCTCCTCCGTCCGGAATGTGATCAAGGTGGGAGATACCATCTCCGACATCAAAGAGGGACTCAACGCCGGCGTCTGGACCGTGGGCGTGGTGGAAGGCAGCTCCGAGCTGGGGCTGAGTCAGCAGGAGTATGAGGCCCTGTCCCCGGAGGAGCGGGAGGCGGCCTGCCGCAAGGTGGAGCGCAGCTTCCGTGAGGCGGGGGCCCAGTTTGTCATACAGAATCTGTCCCAGCTGCCGGACTTGGTTTCCGCGCTGGGGTGCGGAACCCTGTAAACCGGGGAATGGAATACCTGTTTGCAGATTGATGACGCAGAACAAAAAACCGCCGATTTCGCAAGAAATCGGCGGTTTTTTGGCTGCAGGGACAAAATTTGAACCTGTCGCCTCCGGATAAGACACCCCCGACCCTTCACCGGGCCGGGGGTGTCTTATTTAGCGCATGCAAGCTATTTTGAAAAATAATTGTTGCAATTCTCGTATGGGCAGATACGGAATCTCAATTGGACACCCTGCCGGATGCTCCAGTATAATGTGGGCATAATCACTAAAACCAGCGGTTTTATACAGGGGAATTCAGTCTGAATTGATTAAGCTTTCCAGGTCTTTGATCAAAGTCTTTTGTACCGGGGTTCTGTAGGCCACGATTTTGGAATAGTTAGGCCCGTCCAAAATAGGGATCATCCGGATATTGGGGTCGATGGCCATAATGGATGTCAGGTTGCTCACCGCAACCCCCAGTCCGGCGGCGACGTACAGCGACAGGGAGGCCAGCTGCTTGATTTTGACCACATGGGTGAGCGGCCGGGAAAACCCCATATTACGCTGAAAATCTTCCACAGGATTTTCCGTGGGGGGAGCAAACCCTTCTCCGTCCGGCATAATCAACGGGACACGGTGGAGCAGTGCTTCCAACTCTGCTCCGGTCATCTGGCTGGGCAGCTGTTCCGCCTGCTGCCGGCATACCGCCAGGCAATATGGTTCGTGGGACAGGACGCGGTAGGTCATGCCGCTGGAATAGGTGGGCTCTGGACAGTACAGGCCATTGATGAGATCCAGTGTGCCATCCAGCAGTCCGCTGCGGAGCTGATCGTATCGGCACTGAAAAATGTTGATCTGGACCTGGGGGCGCAGGGCGTGATAGGTGCGGATGGCTTTGAGCAGCTCCGGGCTGATCTGCTGATCCATGGCCAGACCGATGCGCAGATCCCCAACCCGATTTTGCCCCAACACCTCTACCTGCTGGGTGAGGTCCAGAAAGTCACCGTAGATGTCCTTCAGCCCCTGGTAGAGCTTTTCGCCTGCGGGCGTCAGATAGACGCTGTTGTGTTTCCGGACAAACAGCTGGGCGCCCAGTTCGTTTTCCATATTGCCGATCTGCCGGGATAGGGTGGGCTGGGTGATAAAAAAGCGCTCGGCCACTTCGGAAAAGTTCAGCTTTTCGGCCAGGGCCAGAAAGTATTCCATCTGCTGGGTTGTCATACTGTGATTCCTCCTGTGTGATACCAGATCCCAATACGTATTAGATATATTGTAGTCCATTTTCGACATTGAAACAACAATTGACTTATTTCGTGCGCGCGGTTATCCGCATATCCAATGACTCGAGAGACGGGGAAGGGGGGAGAGGTCACAGAAGGAAGCTCTGCGGACCGGGCGCGTTTAAAAAGAAAAGGAAAAGAAAAGGGAGGTATTACTTTCATGTTACCCACTGACATCATTGGCCTGATTGGTATCCTGGTGGCCTTCTTTGTGGTCATTTTCTTCACCTATAAGGGATTCCATCTGGCCTATGTCGTGATGGCGGCCTGTCTCATTGTGCTGGTCACCAACGGCATGCCCATTATTCAAACCTTCAACGAGACCGTTATGCCCCAGGTGGGCACTCAGGCGGCCACGTTGCTGCCGCTGTATCTGTTCGGCGCCATCTTTGGAAAGATGTTTATCGACTCGGGCGCGGCCAACTCCTTGTCTAAGTTTTTGCTGAATCTGCTGGGCAAGAACGCCACAGCTCAGCGCAAGCGGATGATTGGCTTCACCTGCATCGTCATTATGAACGTGATCTTCAACTATGTGGGCGTGGACCCCTTCGCGTCCCTGTTCACCATGATCGGTATTGCCACCGGCGTCATGTATGAGGCGGATATTCCCCGCAAGTACATGCCTGTGACGCTGGTGCTGGGTTCCACTCTGGGCAATGTCATGCCGGGTTCCCTGGCGGCCCCCAACATCATGTGCCAGGGCATCCTGGGCATGGACACGGTCAACTCCTGGTCCAGCGCCACCGGCGGCTTTGTGTTCGTCATCTTTGTGTTCCTGGCCTCCTTCTTCTACATCAACAAGATGATGAAGAAAGATGTGAATGACGGCATGAAGTTCGAGTATGGCCCCCTGGAGCCCCCTGCCGCCGATATGCAGCGTCTGCCCCCGGTCATCCTGGCCATTATTCCTCTGGTGGTAATCCCCCTGAGCTACAACCTGTTCTTCAGCAATGCCGCCTGGGTGTCCATGGCCGTGGGCTGCGTGGCAGGCATCATCTGCTATGGCGTGTACATCCCCAAGCACAACGGCACCAGCCGGATCATGACTGTGGTCAACAGCATGAACGACGGCGTGACCATCGCCGGCATCCCCGCCATCATTCTGCTGAACTACACCCTGGGCTATGCCATTGAGGCCGTGCCCTCTTTCCAGATCATTCAGAACGCCTTCATCAATATGCCGGGCCCGGCCCTGCTGGCCCTGTCCCTGATGGCCATCCTGCTGTTGGGTGCCGCCGCCTCCGCAGCCGGCATGCTGATTGCCGCCGTGGCCGCCGCCAACACCTTCATCCCGGTGCTGGGCGTCAATCCCGACGCGGCCTTCCGTGTGCTGCTGCTGTCCACCACCGTGCTGGATTCCCTGCCCTTCGCAGGCGCCATTGTGGCCATGATGAGCATCACCGGCATCAAGTACAAGGAGGGCTATGGCCCCATTGCTATGACCACCGTGCTGTTCACGTTCCTGGGCAATATGCTGGTCGCAGTGTTGCTCTCCATCTTCCCCATGCTGCCCTGAGGCAGTGCCCCCGTTAAGCTAACACCCATAAAGGAGTGACTTACTTTGTCTCAGCCCTATTCACACCTGCTCTCCCCGATTCAGCGGGGAAAATTCATTCTGAAAAACCGGATGCAGTCCTCCAACTCGCTGCCCCACTTTTCCCAGGGGCCGGAGAAGTATCCGGCCGACGCCACCATTGCCCACTTTTTAGGGCGGGCAAAGTCCGGTGCCGCCTTTATCACCCTGGCTGGTTTTGAAGATTCCATCAACGCCCCCCAGTTCCCCGACACCCTGGACATGTCCCACTTCCCGGAATTTGACCTGCGCAACCCCCTGTGCCAGAACTACATGGTGGAGCTCATTGAGGCCATGCACTATGAGGGGTCTCTGGTCTCCGGCTCCCTGTTCTCCGCCAATAAGACCTTCCGCTATGAAAACGAGAAGGGCGAGGTGGAGATCATTGACGCCAATCCGCCCATCAACATGAGCCTGGGCGCCACCTCCATGATCATCCAGCAGGTGGGAGACGAGGTGTCTGCCGAGGATCTGGTGAAGATTGCCAAGAGCTACGGCCAGAAAACCGCGTTCTACAAGCGCCTGGGCTTTGATGCGGTGACCATCCACATGAGCTACCGGGCCCAGCTGCCCGGCCAGCTGCTCTCCCCCCTGTCCAACAAGCGCACCGACGAGTACGGCGGCAGTTTTGAAAACCGCTGCCGCTTCCCGCTGATGATGCTGGAGGAGGTCAAGAAGGCCGCCGGCAACGACATGCTGGTGGAGATCCAATTCTCCGCGGAGGAACCCGAGGGAGGCTACACCGTGGAGGAGGGCCTGGAGTTTTTGAAGCTGGCCCAGCCCTATGTGGACATTGTCCAGGTCCGCTCCGCCGAAGGCGATCCCAACCACCCCATTCCCTTTGAGCTCAAGCACACCCCCTTCCTGGATCTGGCGGCCCGGATCAAGGCCGCAGGGCTGGATTTCCTGGTGAGCAACGTGGGCGGCTTTTTCTATCCGGAAGACGCAGACCGGGCCATTGCTGAGGGCAAGCTGGATCTGGTGGCTATGGCCCGGGCCTGGATCTCCAACCCGGACTACGGCAAGATGCTCTATGAGGATCGGGCGGATGACCTGGTGCCCTGCCTGCGGTGCAACAAGTGCCACGGCCGGGGCAAGCACGACATCATGACCACCACCTGCTCGGTCAACCCCAAGTTCGGCTTTGAGGCGGTGGACCGCTACCTGGCCGACCCGGTGGACAAGGTCAAGGACATCGCCATCATCGGCGGCGGCCCTGGCGGTATGCGCACGGCCATCTATCTGGCCGATCGGGGTCACAAGGTCACCATCTTTGAGGCGGAAAGTGAGCTGGGCGGCGCCATTCGTCACGCCGACTACATCCCCTTCAAGTGGACGCTGAAGGACTATAAGGACTACCTGATCCATCAGGTGGGCAAGCGGGACATCAAGGTGGTGCTGAACACCCGGGTTACCCCCGACATGGTGGAGGGCCGCTACGACGCAGTCATCGCCGCCGTGGGCGCTGAGCCCGTCATCCCCAAGATTCCCGGTGTGGAAGGGGCCAACGTCACGGTGGCCACCGATGCCATTATGCACGCCGACAAGATCGGCGACCAGGTGGTGGTCATCGGCGGCGGCGAAGTCGGCGTGGAGACCGGTATGTTCTTCGCCCAGATGGGCAAGGAGGTCACCGTGGTGGAGATGCGGGACGAGCTGGCCGCAGATACCACTGTGATGCACTATCGCTCCATGTTCCAGGCCGCCTGGGAGACCATCCCCACCTTCCACTATGTCCTGAACGCCACGGCCAAGGCCATTACCCCGGATCATGTGACCTATACGGACAAGGACGGGGTGGACCACGATCTGCCCGCCCAGTCGGTGATCCTGTCGGTGGGCATGCGGGCCAAGAAGGACGAGGCCCTGGCCTTCTATGGCGCCGGCGACCACTTCTATATGGTGGGCGACTGCTATAAGCCCGGCACCATCCAGACCACCAACCGCAGCGCTTACGTCACGGCTGTCCGCATCTGAGTCGGAGGCGTGCCGGAGACAGCGCAACGCAGACACAGAAAACAGGAGGCTGGCCAAAGGGCCGGCCTCCTGCAGTTTCAATCTGCCTGTCAGAACCAAGAAAGCCCTGTAATCGCAATGATTACAGGGCTTCTTTTTTTGTCGGTCAGCGGGGCATCGGGTTCACAGAGGCGGTTGCAGTGGGGTTGCAGCCGTTCCCTTTTGGCCACCGCATCATGCTAGCCGCCGAGGGGAGGGGAGGATGGTTCCGGACAGAACATTAAAATTCGGAAAAAGTTTGATTAAAGTAAAATGCGCTGCATTAAATGGCATTAAAAGCCCTGAAATGTTCCGTTAAAAAGGGCCGAAACCTCTTGATTTTTTTACATTCCGCATTACTATGGGTACCACAGAAGGCGCTTTCCCATTCCGGCAAGACCTTCTGTCATCCATTTCAATCACTCCCGGAAGCGGGGACGCCCCGCTGTATGGGAGAACAGTAAAGGGAGGTTTTTGTTTTGAAGCAGAGATGGATATCCATTTTGACAGCAATCGCTTTGGTGGTCGCCATGATCCCATGCGCTTCGCTGGCAGCGGAACCGGAGACGGCTTCCGGAGCGGCATACGCCGCCGCCGGAGAGGCCGGGGAGCCGGAGGCAGCTTCGGAGGCGGAACAGCCTGCGGATCAGCCTGCGGCCCCCAGCGGTCAGGAGAGCGGTTCCGGAGAGACCGGGGAACCGGAGACGGACCCGGAACAGCAGACGGAAGAGGAACTCCAGCTGCCTGAAGGCCAGGAGGGCCAGGCTGGAGCCCAGGAACAGGAAGAACCCCAGCCTTCCGAGCCCCAGGAGTCCGACGCTGACCAGCCCCAGGAGTCCGACGCTGACCAGGGCCAGGAGTCCGACGCTGACCAGGGCCAGGAGCCGGAGGCAGCACAGGACCAGCAGCCGGCAGAGGAGCCCCAGCTGTCCCAGCCCCAGGAGAGCCCCGCCGGTGAGACCGGAGCGCCGGAGCTGTCCCAGCAGCAGGATCAGCAGCCGGAAGATCAGCGGCAAGCCCCCTATGAAGCCGGTTACAACAGCGCCAACCAGACCGTTGAAGTACCCTATGAAGTCTTGGGAAGCGCCATGAACGGCAAGGACATTTTCCTGGCCCAGGTGCTGGATGATCAGGGCAGAACGCTGGCAGAGCTGAAGGGCAAAAAGGACAAAGCCCAGTCCATGATGGTGTTCACCATGCCCTATGACGTGAACCTGACGGCGGGCACCTATTCCTTCCGCATTACCCTGCGGCAGTCCTGGACGGGGACGGAAGTGGTGCTGGAAGATCAGGTGGTGCTGAAGCTGGATCAGGGGATTCAGGGCATCCATCTCATCAACACCGAGATCCGCTATAACGGTACCGACCAGGGTACCTTTACCCTGAAATTCCAGAACGGCACCGGATCCAACCGGATCACCTCCATTGATAAGGTCCTGTTCGCCACCCGGCAGGAGGGCGGCAGCGTCACCACCATGAATCTGACCCAGAGCACCAGCGGCTACACCTATGATCTGGACAAGGGTGAGCTGTATATTCCCAACGCCTATTTCGCCGACCGGACCCTGGACCCGGTGGTCTATCTCGTGGGGATGGACTTCACCCTGGCCAACGGCCAGAAGATCACCTGCAACCCCCTGGAACTGACCCCGGACCATTCGGTGCCGGTGGAAGGGTTTGTCAACCCCGGGGATCAGGCCTGGTACTTCATGTACGAGCCCAAGACCCAGCCGGAGGAGCCCTATGACGTCAGCTACCCCGGCCCCAACAAAACCGTGGAAATCCCCTTTGACGTCTTTGGAGACGCCCTGACCAACCGGGACCAGGTGTCCGCCCTGGTGCTGGATGAACTGGGAAATCCGGTGGCCCAGCTGGATGGCAAGAAGGACAATTTCCGGGACGTGGTGGTGCTGACCATGCCCTATGACCTGGATCTGGCGGCGGGCACCTACGACCTGCGCTTCCAGCTGCGCTGGTCCGAGAGCGGGGAGGAATCCCAGCTGGACGGCTATGCAACCCTGACCCTGGATCAGGCCATTCAGGGCATTCATCTCATCAACACCGAGGTCCGCTATGACGGCACCGACGAAGGCAGCTATGTCCTGAAATTCCAGAATGGCACCGGGGACAACCGGATCACCGACATCAGCGAAGTCCAGTTCATGACCCGGATGGAGGACGGCTCCACTGAGGGCTTCGGCCTGCGGGCCGGCACCGACTCCTTCACCTGGGACCCGGATCGGGGGGAGATCACCATTCCCGCTGCCAGCTTTGCCCGGCAGGAGCTGGCTCCGGTGGTCTACTTCGGTATGATGGACTTCACCCTGGCCAACGGTGAGACCATCACCGCCAACAGCCTGGAGGTGGTGCCGGATGAGGCCGTGCTGCCCGGGGATTTCGTCAACGACGGCAGCAATAACTGGTTTTTGATCAATGAGATTGGCGTGGAGCTCAGCGGCTCCGTCAAGACCTGGGGCGAGGCGGAACCTGTCACCCTCACCCTGACCAAGGAAGGGGAAGGCCAGGTGGGCGAGCCCCTGACCCTGGAGCCGGAGGTGCAGCAATATGTGTTTTCCAACCTGCTGCCCGGCACCTATACCCTGACCGCCAGCAAGCACAATCATGTCACCCGGACTTACACCATTGAGGTGGGTGACAGCCCGCTGGAGCAGAACATTGAACTTTGTCTGTTGGGGGACGTCAACGGCGACGGCAAGGTCACCACGTTGGACGCCGCCCTGGTGAATGCCTGCGCCCAGCAGGTGACCCAACTGAACGAATATGCGTACGCCTGCGCTGATGTGACCGGCGACGGGATCGTGTCCACCTTTGACGCGGCCCGGATCAACGCCCACGCTCAGAAAGTGTCGTCGCTGTGGAACTAAAAGGAGGAAGATTTCATGAAGAGACGAATGCTGGCAACAGTGCTGTCGCTGATGATGCTGCTGGGACTGATGATCCCGGCGGCCTCCGCCAAGGACGGCACAGGACCCAGCCTGACGGTGACTGCCTCGGAGACCACGGTTCACCCCGGGGATGTGGTCACCTACACCATTACCATGGGGCCGGTCAGTGAGCTGCTGAGCATGCAGCTGCAGGTAGATCTGCCTGAGGGCCTGACCTATGTGGAGAAATCCGGCAAGCTGGATGACCAGCTCAGCGATAAGCTGCAGTTTGACGGTCTGCCCATCACCTGGACGGAAAAGAGCCTTGTCATCAACGGCGCTGGCCTGTACAACAACTACACCAGCGATCAGGACACGGTGCTGGCCACCTTCCAGTGCCGGGTGGATGAGGACGCCTCCGGTGAGCTGGCCGTAGGTCTGACCTATCTGGAATTTGTCTGCGGCACGTTCGTAAACAACGATTATTACGATGTGACGGACTCTGTCCAGGTGGTTCCCGCCCAGATGAATGTGGTGGTGCCGGTCACCGGCATCACCCTGACCCCGGACACCCTCACCCTGGAGCAGGGCGAGACCGAAACCCTGACCGCCAACGTGCTGCCGGCCACCGCCAGCAACCAGGGGGTCAACTACACCACCAGCAACCCTGACGTGGCCACCGTGGATCCTGATGGCACCGTTCACGCGGTGGGCGAGGGCCAGGCCACCATTACCGCCACCACCGCTGACGGGGGCTTCAGCGCCACCTGCGCCGTGACCGTGCCCCATCAGCACAGCTTCGGCCAGGATTGGGCCCATGATGACCAGAACCACTGGCATGAGTGTGTCTCCGGCGACGGCGCCACCGACAGCGTGGCCCCCCACACCGGCGGCACCGCCACCTGTGAGCAGCAGGCGGTCTGCGAGGTCTGCGGCGCCCCCTACGGCGAGCTGGCCGACCACACCCTGAACCATGTGGAGCGGGTGGATGCCACCCACTTCGCCCCCGGCCACATCGAGTACTGGGAGTGCTCCGTGTGCCACAAGCTGTTCCAGGACGCTGACGGCAAGGTGGAGATCAGCCAGGAGGACACCGTGCTGCCCCAGATCCCCCACGACTACGGCACCGACTGGGTCACCGACGCCGACAACCACTGGCATGCCTGCGGCTGCGGCAACATCATTGACGTGGGCCAGCACAGCTTTACCTGGGTGGTGGACCAGGAAGCCACCGAGGAGACCACCGGTCTGAAGCACGAGGAGTGCACCATCTGCGGCTACCGCCGCAATGAAGGCACCGTCATCGACAAGCTGGACCATGAGCTGACCTTCCACCCCATGGTGGAGGCCACCTGTGTCCAGGAGGGCAACGTGGCCTATTACAGCTGCGCCAACTGCAGCCGGAACTTTGCCGATGAAGATGCCACCCAGGTGCTGACCGACGTGGTGATCCCGAAGAATCCCGACCACCACACCGGCAAGACCCTGGTAAAGGACGCTGAGGAGGCCACCTGCACCGAGGATGGCTACACCGGCGATACCTACTGCGCCGACTGCGGCGTAATGCTCCAGTCCGGCACCGTGATTTACGCCACCGGCCACAGCCTGGAGCATGTGGCCCGGCTGGAGCCCACCCACGCCGCCCCCGGTCACATGGAGTACTGGCAGTGCACCACCTGCCAGGCCCTGTTCGCCGATGAGGAGGGCATGGAGCCCGTGAGCGCTGAGGATGTGGTGCTGGCTCAGATCCCCCACAGCTTCGGCGAGGCCTGGGTGTCTGATGGCACCGGCCACTGGCATGTGTGCTCCTGCGGCGCCAAGAGCCAGGCAGAGGCCCATACCTTTGGCGACTGGAAGACCACCCAGGAGGCCACCGAGACCGCTGCCGGCAGCCGCGAGCGGGTTTGCGCCCAGTGCGGCTATGTGGAGACCCAGGTGGTTGCCCCTCTGGCCCCCAGCGGCGGTGACTCCGACGCCAACGGCGGCAGCCAGAACACCGGCGACCAGACCAGTCAGGACAGCCAGTCCAAGGGCGATTCCCCCAAGACCGGGGATGAGAGCCTGATGGGCGTCTGCCTGGTGGCCGTGGTGCTGGCCGGCGGAGGGCTGGTTACCCTCACCCTGATGAGCAAAAAGCGGCGGGAGAACCGCTAAATTCTGCGGCATCAGTGAGTAACAAGCGGCGCGGAAACCGCTAAATTCCGCATCGTCCCCCAACAGAGGAAAGGCGGCAGCGGATGAAAATCCGCTGCCGCCGAATTTATCGTTCAACAGGGAGGTAACCCATGACAGAGCAAGGCAAAAGGATGCGCCGGCAACCCCAAAAGCGGCCCCGGGCCGGAGGGAGCAGAAAGCGTTTGATCCTCGGGGCCTGCGGGGCGGTCATCATTGCCGGGGCGGCGGGGCTTTTTTGCTGGCTGGGCCCGCTCTCCGGCGGAGCAGTTCCCGAAAGCGGGACCGGGGAAACGCTGACCGGGTCCTGGAGCTATGGTGCCTACACCCGCTACACCTTTGACCCGGACGGCACCGGCAGCATGTGGCTGGAGGAGATGGAATTTCCCTATCAGTACCGGCTGGAGGGAGATCAGCTGTATCTGGACTTTGAGAGCGACAAACTGATGGATGCCGCCTACACCTGTACCATGGAAGGGGATACCCTGACCATCCAGGGCGGGCAGGGCACCACCGGGGGCACCTATGAACTGTCCCGGACGCCATAAGGGCCGGGGGCCGACCGCAGGTCGGCCCCCGGCTTGTCTGTATGTGAAAAGGACGGCCCGGGATAGGGCGCAGATTTGTGGAAAAACCCTCTAGGCATTGGGAGGACAGATGACTATAATAATACGGCTGTAAAAATCTGTGTTTGGAGAGGTGCTGTATGACAAAAGATCTGACGGTTGGCAGCCCCATGAAGCTGATCCTGCGCTTCGCGCTGCCCACCCTGTTTGGAATGCTGTTCCAGCAGTTTTATAACTTAGTGGACACCATGATCGTGGGCAAGCTGCTGGGGGCCCAGGCTCTGGCGGCGGTGGGCTCCACCGGCTCCATCAACTTCTTTGTCATCGGCTTCTGTATGGGGGTGTGCAACGGCTTTGCCATCCCGGTGGCCCAGCGGATGGGGGCCGGGGAACACTCCAAGATGCGCCGCTATGTGGCCAACGCCGCCTATCTGTCGGTGGTCTTTGCCCTGGTGCTGACGGTGGCCACCGGGGTGCTGTGCCGCAGCATCCTGACGGTGATGCGCACGCCTTCCGACATCTTTGCCGACGCCAACGCCTACATCTTCATCATCTTCATGGGCATCCCCGCCACCTTCCTCTATAATCTGCTGGCGGGCATCATCCGCTCCCTGGGGGACAGCAAGACCCCGGTGTATTTCCTGGCCCTGTCCTCCTTCCTGAACATCGGCCTGGACTTCGCCCTGATCCTCTGGTTCCGGGCCGGAGTGGCCGGGGCCGCCATCGCCACGGTGGTGTCTCAGGCCATCTCCGGGGTGGCCTGCCTGGTGTATATGCGCCGGGCCTATCCCATCCTGCGGATGAGCCGGGAGGAGCGGCGGCTGGACGGCCGGTCCTGCAAGGTGCTCTGCGGCATGGGCATCCCCATGGGGCTCCAGTACTCCGTCACCGCCATCGGCTCCATCGTCCTCCAGTCCTCCGTCAACGCCCTGGGCAGCCTCTATGTGGCGGCAGTGGCCGCCGGAGCCAAGCTCTTTCAGCTCTTCGCCTGCCCCTTTGACGCCATGGGGGCCACCATGGCCACCTATTGCGGCCAGAATGTGGGGGCCTGCAAGCTGGACCGGCTGGGTCAGGGGGTCCGGGCCTGCGCGCTGCTGGGACTGATCTACTCCCTGGCGGCCCTGGTGGCCATGCTGTTCTTCGCCCCCCAGTTCGCCATGTTCTTCCTGAACCCCGGCGAGGCCCAGCTGGAGCAGCTGGTAACCCTCACCAGCCGGTATGTCATCGCCTTCACCGCCTTTTTCTTCCCCCTGGCCCTGGTGAATATCGTCCGGTTCTCCATCCAGGGCATGGGCTTCAGCACCTTCGCCATCCTGGCCGGAGTGCTGGAGATGATTGCCCGGACCGGGGTGGGCTTGTTCCTGGTGCCCATGTTTGGTTTCACCGCCGCCTGCTTCTCCTCCCCGGCGGCCTGGATCTGCGCCGACCTGTTCCTGATCCCCGCCTGCATGGGCTGCATCCGCCGTCTGCGGAAAATGTTCCCCAGCAAACCCGATGAGACTCCGGCGGAGCAGGAGGAGGATCAGGTATCTCTGCAACAGGCCCACTGCTGACCCATCCTGGATACAACGGATAGTAAAACGCCCCGGAGCGGCTTTTCTTTGCCGCTCCGGGGCGTTTTTGCGGCCGTTTTGGAGGGGGGGCAGCTACGGGAAAAACGGGGTTTTATTTCGAAATTCGAAGAAATGGAAGGGTTTTTCAGAGACACAGTGCAAAAAAAGTTTACAAAGAGTTCAAATACAAGATATAGACGATGACGTCTGTAAAGACTATACTTGCAGTTGTGTCCTCGGAGCCCCTTGGGGCGCCCCGGACCCAGACGGAACCAGAAAGAAGGCGGAGACATGACCCAAGAGGAGCGCAAGCGCCGCAGCCGGGAGGAGATTTACCAGGTGGCCCTGGAGGAGTTCGGCACCAACGGCTACGAAAAGGTGACCATGGAACGGATCTGTACCGGGCACGGCATTTCCAAAGGGATGATGTACCATTACTATGCCAACAAGGACCAGCTGTTTTTGCTGTGTGTGGAGCGGACCTATGGGGATTTGAAAGACTACCTGGAGCGGGAGTCGGCGCACCTGTCCCGGAAAAATCCGGTGGAGGCCATCAAGGGCTTTTTCCAGCTCCGGGAGGGATTTTTTCAGCGCAACCCCCTCCAACAGGGGATCTTTGAGGCGGCGGCCTTCCGGCCTCCCAACCACCTGCTGGAGCAGATCCGGCAATTGCAGGCCCCGGTCCGGGCCCTGAACATCCAGTTCTTACAGGGGCTTATGGAGCGCTGTCAGCTCCGGCCCGGGCTGGAGCAGGAGCAGGTGGCCCGGTATCTGGAGGTGGCTGAGGCCATCTTTCGCCACAGCTGGCAAAGCTGCGGACAGGGGGCGGGGCAGCCCGACCTCCACCGGGCCATGGAGCGGGCCGGGGAGCTGACGGATTTTATTCTCTTCGGCGTGCTGCGGCAGCCGGCGGAGGAAACCGCCCTGGCCCCCGCACCGGAAAAGATCACAGAGGACAAGGAGTGCTGATATGCTGAAATTACTTCGTACCATGCGGCGGCGGGAGTGGCTCATGGCCCTCGTCTGCAGTCTGCTGATTCTGGGCCAGATCTACTTTGACCTGTCCCTGCCCGACTATATGAGCGATTTGACGGTGCTGATCAAGACCCCGGGCAGCACCCTCTCCGACGTGCTGCACACCGGGGCCCAGATGCTGGGCTGCGCCCTGGGCAGCGCCGTGCTGTGCATCATCTGCGGATTTCTCACCGCCAAGGTGGCCGCCGGATTCAGCTATTCCATCCGGCAGCGGGTATTTCGGAAGATCGCGGACTTTGGACAGCAGGAGATGATGTCCTTCTCGGTGCCCAGCCTCATCAACCGCACCACCAACGATATCACCCAGATTCAGATGCTGGTGTCCATGGGCCTTCAGATTCTGGTGAAGTCCCCCATCATGGCGGTGTGGGCCATCATCAAGATTGTGGGCAAGAGCTGGACCCTCTCCGCCATCACCGCAGGATTTGTGGTGGCCCTGCTGGCCATGATGGCGGTGATCATCCGGGTTGTGGTGCCCAGATTCCGCCGGGTTCAGAAGCTGATGGACCACATCAACCTGGTGGCCCGGGAGAACCTGAACGGCATCAACGTGGTTCACGCCTACAATGCCGAGGACTATCAGAACGAGAAGTTCCGGAAGGGCAATGAGACCCTGAAAAACACCCAGCTGTTCAACCAGCGGGCCTTTGCCTTCCTGATGCCCGGGGTGACCCTGGCCATGAACGCCCTGTCTCTGGTGATCTACTGGGTGGGGGCTGCCATTGTCAATGCGGTGCCCGCCGCCGACCCGGCGGCCCGGCTGGCCACCTTCAGCGACATCGTGGTCTTTGGCACCTATGCCACCTATGTCATCATGACCATTATGATGATGGTCATGATCATCATGCTGATGCCCGCCGCCCAGGTGTCCGCCCAGCGGATCAATGAGGTGCTGAGCACCACCGTCTCCCTGGAGCAGGGGGAGAAAACCCAGTCCCCGGAGACCGGCACCGTGGAGTTCCGGGATGTCAGCTTCCACTATCCCACCTCGGAAAAGGATGTGCTGGAGCACATCAGCTTCCGGGCCCGGAAGGGGGAGACGGTGGCCTTTATCGGCGCCACCGGCAGCGGCAAGACCACCCTGGTGAGCCTGGTGGCCCGGTTCTATGACGCCACCCAGGGCCAGGTGCTGGTGGACGGGGTGGACGTGAAGGACTACACCTTCGACGCCCTCTATGACCGCATCGGCTATGTGACCCAGAAGGCCATTCTGTTCTCCGGCGACATCCAGGAAAATGTGCTCTTTGGCGAGAGCCGGGGCGGCGGCACCGAGGAAGAGGTGCGCCAGGCCCTGGAGCTGGCCCAGGCCAGCGAGTTTGTGGACAAGCTGCCCCTGGGGATCCACGCCCCCATTGCCGAGGGGGGCACCAACGTCTCCGGCGGCCAGAAGCAGCGGCTGTCCATCGCCCGGGCCCTGGCCCGGAAGCCGGAGATCCTGGTGTTTGACGACTCCTTCTCCGCCCTGGACTACCGCACCGACGCCCAGCTTCGGGCGGGGCTGGCCCGGGAGCTGAAGGACACCACCTGTCTCATCGTGGCCCAGCGGATCGGCACCATCCGGAACGCGGACCGGATCATCGTACTGGACGAGGGCAAGATGGTGGGTATGGGCACCCACCAGGAGCTGATGCAGTCCTGCCCCGTCTATCAGGAAATCGCCCGCTCTCAGCTCTCTCAGGAAGAGCTGGGGGCTTAAGGAGGGATCGCTATGGCAAATATGATGCACGGCCGGATGGCGCCGGCCCAGAGGAGTAAGCGGGGCGTCATGGGAATGCTCCGGGAACTGTTCAACTACTCCAGCAAGCTGAAACTGCCCACGGTGATCTCCCTGATCTTCGCGGCGGTGGGGGCCATCCTCACCATTCTGGGGCCCAATCTGCTGAGCCGGATCACCGACCTGATCTCCAACGCCCTTTTTGGCCAGATCGACCTGGCCGCCATCGGAAAGCTGGGAGGCGTGCTGCTGGCCATCTATGTGGTCAGCGCCATCTTCACCTATGTGGAGCACTATATCATGGCCACCGTCACCCTGGACCTGTCCCGGGATCTGCGGCAGGACCTGTCCCGGAAGATCAACCGGGTGCCCATGAGCTATTTCAACAAGGTGTCCTACGGCGACATTTTGAGCCGGGTCACCAACGACGTCAGCACCCTGCAGCAGGCCATGGCCAACAGCCTGCCCTCCATCATCAGTGCCGGGGCCCAGTTTGTGGGCTGCCTGGTGATGATGTTTCTCACCGAGTGGCGGATGGCCCTGGCCGCCATCGGGGTCACCTTCCTGGGCTTTTTGGCCATGGCTCTGGTCATGCGCCGGTCCCAGAAGTACTTTGTCCAGCGGCAGCGGAACCTGAGCACCCTGAACGGCTACATTGAGGAGATGTACTCCGGCCACGACGTGGTGCGTATCTCCCGGGCCAATGAGAAGATCAAGGACACCTTCGGCCAGATGAACGATAAGCTCTACGACGCCGAGTGGCGCAGCCAGTTCCTCTCGGGCATCATGCAGCCCCTGATGACGGTGGTGGGCAACCTGGGCTATGTGGTGGTCTGTGTGCTGGGCTCCGCCCTGGCCATGGAGGGCCAGATCTCCTTTGGCGTCATCGTGGCCTTCATCCTCTACGTCCGGCTGTTCACCTCCCCCCTGAGCACCCTGGCCCAGGGCATGACCCAGATGCAGACCGCCGCCGCCGCCGGAGACCACATCTTCGATTTCCTGCAGGAGGAGGAGCTCTCCGACGAGACCGGCAAGGGCTCTGCGCCGGAACACATCCGGGGCGAGGTGGAGTTCGATCACGTCCGCTTCAGCTATCCGGACACCCCGGATAAGGTCATCATCAAGGACTTTTCCGCCCACATCCAGCCCGGCCAGAAGGTGGCCATCGTGGGCCCCACCGGCGCCGGCAAGACCACCCTGGTGAACCTGCTGATGCGGTTCTTCGAGATCAACAGCGGCAGCATCAAGATCGACGGGGTTTCCACCGCCGAGATGACCCGGGAGAGCGTCCACGACCTGTTCAGCATGGTGCTCCAGGACACCTGGCTTTTTGAGGGCACGGTGCGGGAAAACCTGGTCTACAACAAGGCCGGAGTCACCGACCAGCAGCTGGAGGAGGCCTGCCGGGCCTGCGGTATCTACCACTTTATTGAGACCCTGCCCCAGGGCTTCGACACGGTGCTGGATGACAGCATTGCCATCTCCGCCGGCCAGAAACAGCTGCTGACCATCGCCCGGGCCATGATTCAGGATAACCCCATGCTGATCCTGGACGAGGCCACCTCCTCGGTGGACACCCGCACCGAGATGATCACCCAGAGGGCCATGGACCGGCTGACGGAGCACCGCACCAGCTTTGTCATCGCCCACCGGCTCTCCACCATCAAGAACGCCGATTTGATCCTGGTGCTGAAGGACGGCGACATCATCGAGCAGGGCAGTCATGATCAACTGCTGGCTCAGGGGGGCTTCTATGCCGACCTCTATAACAGCCAGTTTGATCAGGCCTCCTGAGGGGAAACCGGAATACCGAAGAAGAAACAGCGGGTGGCCTGTTTTCATTGGGCACAGAAAAAGCGGTGGGATTGATTTATTATCCCACCGCTTTTTTGAGGTTAAAAGAAGTCCAATTTATTAGAGATTGCTCACTCGTTCCATTCGTGGCTGAGAATTCGCATCATAATAAAATCGCTGTACTCATTGTTATAGTAATATGCCTCTTCCAAAATGCCTTCCTGCTTAAAACCGATTTTCTTATAGAATTCCAGCGCATCTGTATTTAATCCCACGACTCCAATTGAGACACGATGCATTTCATACTCATGGAAGGCCATATCAAGCATGATGCGAATTGCCTCTGTCCCGTATCCTTTATGCTGCATCTTGGGGTCGGGAATGATAATCGTCAGATCGGTTTGATGCCATGCAGGGAACATACGCAGCAGACCAGTCTCACCAATGATATTGCCCTCCAGGTCTGTAATGGTGAACCAGACCGAGTCTTGCGATCTATGGTTGACGTTAATACAAGTTTTCATCTCTTCTTCATTGGTGGGTTTCTCAAAACCGCATTGAAACATGACTTGCGGCTGATTGAACCAATAGGCATAAAATGGCGCATCTTCTTCTCGCTGCTCACGCAAAATAATGTTTTTTCCTCTGATTTCTTGATTCATATCGTTCCGTAAACCTTTCTTTTATCCCTAAAATGTCGTGATTTGTATGTTGATTTCATATTATAGCATAGAAAGCTGGGAAAAGAAAACGATCTGCCTATGGACAATCTCACAGCTGTTTGTCAGATGAAAAAAGAAAACCGCTGATTTCTTGCGAAATCAGCGGTTTTTATGGCATACCTACCGCTCGTGGATACAATGCACCATGTTTTGAAAACGTGGTGCATAATTTTGTGGGGTCGGTTTTGATGCGCTGGGACAATGAGGACAGAAAGGACAAAATGCGGAATGCTCTCCCAGAAGTCTTCTCTCTGCCGTTCCGGAAGCTTTCTGTCGGCAGATTATATCTGGGATGTTTCTTGAAAATGTACGGAAGCAAAGCACCAAAACGCACGCGTGCGTTTTTAACACACGCGTGCGTTTTCGTTATTTTGTTGTGTGATACTTGGCTCCCGCACCTTTTCCATCCAAAGACAGTTGCCCCGCGTTTTTTAGCTTTTGCAGAATTCTGTATGCTTGGGGGGGCGTCACATGTAGAAGCTCCACCACATCTGCGCGTGTAACTTCGCCTTTTGCTTGTACCAACTGCATTACCAATTCCTGATGCCGGAGCGCATCGATATCTCGATTTCGCACATATCCAACGGTACTGTTTGTTTCTTTGGAGTACCTCGAGCTCATGATATAGTATCGTCCGCGGCCATTGCCCAAGCGCTCTACTAATCCTGATTCCACAAGGTTTTCAAGAACGACACGTACCCGGCTCTCATCGGTATGAGTTCTTTCGGCCACATCCTGTACCGAGGCACGATGCAATTGTTTTACCGCATCTAGTGCAAGCAGCAGATGAATCGGCAGCGACCGTCCAAGGCGTTGCTGTTCTTCGGAAACCATGCAAATGAATGCTTTGTCAGTCGGCCCTTTGGGAATAAACAGTTTCACACTGGATTGCGTGGAACTTGAGTAGTCCGGAAGCAATCGACCGTACAGCAAGGAGCCTTCAAAAATGCGGTCAATTCCTCTTCCCGTACGCTCGGCCAGACCAATACGCTTCATTGCATCAGCCAATGCCGGATTTCTTCCATGAGGTTCTGCATCCAGCAAATTGTCGACTCGGATGCCTTCGATAAATCCTCCGGGGTTGCTGATGGTCATGCCTTCATCATTTATTTGAACTAGAACGCGGCCAAGAACAGAATAGTCTCTGTGGCAGAATGCGTTGACCAGAGCTTCACGGAAGGCCCTGGGATCATAATCAGGAATCGTGATGCGGAACAGTCCCTGCTCCATTTCCTCGCTGTGATTCCACGCAGAAAAAGCATCCGATATTTTTTCAAACGCCGCAAGAATGGGCAAATAGAAGGACTCATTCACTTTTATATCCGTGCCCACAAGAACTTGTATGGATGCTTCCGCTGTTGGCATATGGCGTTTTAGTGCTTCTTTTCTACCAATCAGCAACATACCGCAAAATGTGGGAACGATAGCCCCATCCTGAATTGTGACCAACTGTAATGCCTTGTCCAACTCCTCGTCATTCAGTTCCAGCAGGGCTACTTCTCCGCGATAGGAACGGATGATGTTCCGTAACCGTTCACGTTCCACAGGATCAAGATCCTGATAGGTAGCATCTGGAACAGGCTGTGCGGAATAATCAAGCAAACTCAAAGATGAAAGCCGGGCGGTTATTTCGTATGGATACATGGGCACATTTTCGGGTTCGCCATTCGGCTTGAGTCGGCGTCGCTGAATCTTGCCATCAGAGGAAGCTACCACGCTGGTGCGCTTAGGAACAGAGATCCTCAACACCGGCGGATCGAATTCCAAAATTTCTGTACGAACAGAAACCGGAGGCACTGTTCGGTTGGCAATAAACGCCGCAAGCTGTGTGATGTCTTTATGCCTGTTGTGCAGTCCAGTAATTTCCCCATCATTTTCAACGCCCAAATATAAGTCGCCGCCATCGGTGTTGGCAAAGGCAACAACCGCGTCGATGATGTCACCATCAGGCAAACAAGTTCTGTCACTTTTAAACTCATTCACGAGGTTTTCTTTGAAACCGATATTGGACACAATCTCACCTCCAACGCGATCATTATAACACACGCGTGTGTTTAGCGCAACAGAAAACGCACGAATTATGTTGCATTATTTTCGTGCGCTCCTTTTTGTTTCTGCCAGACTATTTTATAGTATATCGGATAAACAGGTTGTATCGCTCTTATTTGCTAATTTTGTCCATTCTTTGATTAACAAGAGGACTTGGCCTTTCATTATTCAAATTTCAGCAAAGGGAGTTTACTAATTCAAACAAATTTTGCTGAATAAGCAAAGAGTGTTTGAATATTTCATCAAAATCAAACCGTAACAACCCACAATTATGGGTAGGGGCTGTTAAGTTTCCGCATGCTTTCGTTTTGTGCGGAAACTTCGTAAATGATAACTTTCCGATAACTCTCCGTCCCTGTCATTGACTATCCCGAATCCGGCAATATACTGTCGTTTCTGTAGGAGGTGTCGCTATGACCCAGTCAGAATACGAGGCGGAGTTGCACTTTCGGCTCTGTAAAAGCATCTTCGCCACTCTGGCAACCAGGGGCATCATCTCAAAAAATGATGTGCACATTTTACTCCGTGCCGCTGCGGAAAAATACCATGCACCAATTGGCGAATTGGAGGTGAACAGCATTGCCGGAGAAAAGAATTACACGGGTTGAGTTCCCGGCCAGGACATTCTCCCCGGAACAGCCGCCGCCCACAAAACGGGTTGCAGCCTATGCCAGAGTATCCACCATGAAGGATGCTCAGGAGAACAGTCTCCAAGCCCAGCAGGAGTATTTCACGGAATACATCCAACGCCATCCGGGCTGGGGCTTTGCCGGGATGTACTCCGATGATGGTATCTCCGGGCTGTCGATCCGCGAGCGTGACGGTTTCAACAGTATGGTAACGGATGCCCTGGACGGTAAAATCGATTTGATTCTCACTAAGTCTTTGTCCCGTTTCGCCAGAAACACTGTGGATGCCCTCACCACTATCCGTAGCTTGAAAGCTGCTGGAGTGGCAGTCTATTTTCAAAAAGAGAATATCAACACAATGGACAGCACCGGCGAGTTCCTCATCACCCTGATGAGTTCCTTTGCCGAAGAAGAGAGTCGATCCATCTCCGAGAATGTCACCTGGGCCGTCCGCCATCGATACGCCCAAGGAATCTATCATCTCCCCGGACTGCTTTTGGGGTATCAGCGCAGCCCGGTTGGCGAAATTCATGTCGATGAAGCCGGGGCCAGAGTCGTGCGGTTCATCTACCTGCTTGCCCTGGCTGGGAAAAGCAGCACAGATATCTGCCGTATTCTTATGGACTATGGAATTCTCTCCCCGGGACAGAGTCAGAGGTGGGAACCGCACACAGTACGCAGCATTCTGAAAAACGAGAAATATATGGGTGATGCTATCCTCCAAAAAGAGATTACCGTGGATTTCCTGACAAAAACCAGAAAACCAAACGAGGGCGAAGCGCCGCAATACTATGTGGAGAACGGACATCCCTGTATCGTCAGCAAGTCTGTGTGGCAGGAAGTGCAAGCCACATGGACGGACGCCATCCGCCGGAATTGCACCTTCTCACCCATTGCCAACAAAGTCATCTGCGGCGGCTGTGGCGGTCGGTATGGTCGAAAGACCTGGCACTCCACCACCTACCGGGATGCCGTCTGGGAGTGCAATAGCAAGAAGGCTGGCCGCACAAAATGTAAATGCCGCCACATTTACGCCGAGGAACTGGACACCGCCATTCGCCGCTCCATGCATCATCTGCTGAAGATCCATAAAAACATCATCCCTGACTGCGCGGATCTGTTGTCACAGACTCCGGGAGAGATTTCATCAGATGCTCGATCCGTTCTGAATGATATAGCCCGTGGGAAACTGGATATCCGGATTGACGGTCTGATGATTGGTATCCTTATCCGAAAAATGGTGGTCACGCCAAAGCAAACCCTAGTAATTCACTTTCTGGACGGCACCACCTACCGCCACCGCTTGGGCGCTACCCCCAGAGGAACTCGGCTGTATAGCACGAAGCGAGATCACAGTCAGATACTGGCCTTATACGCCGAGGGATGCTCCGCAAAGGAAATATCGCAGAGGTTGGGGATCAGTGTAAATACGGTGCGGTCGTTTTTGCGGCGGCACCATAGAAGCGATACTTAAACGAAGGATGTTATGCACGGGTTGTCCACCCATGCATGGCACCTAATTGCTTGTTCAGCTAAGCCAATCAGATAAAACCGTCACAACCAACATTGTAAATACAAAATTTACCAAATCAGCCAATAATCTGAAGGACTAGGTTTTGTAGGGTGTTATCTACTACAGATTTCATCAATTGGCATTCCCAAATCTCGATTACACGCCACCCTTGGTTGGCAAGAAGCTGGTGATTATGCTTGTCCCGCTGAATATTTCCGGTAATCTTTTCTTTCCAGAATTCCGCATTATTCTTTGGCCATACAAAATAGCGGCAACCTTCATGACCATGCCAAAAGCAACCATTCACAAAGATGACTGCTTTGTATTTGGGCAACACGATATCCGGTTTTCCCGGTAGCTTGGCGTCATTTTTCCGATACCGGAACCCCTGTGAAAACAGGAACTTTCTCACCAATTCTTCAGGTTTTGTGTTTTTGCTGTGAATCCGGGACATATTGTAGCTTCGTTGTTCCGGAGTATGCACATCGGCCACAACAATCCCTCCTCCCTAAAGGTTAATCATGTTCATCAAATCTGTCCAGCAAAGCCATGGCAACATGATATGCCAAGCACACTGGTACTGCATTTCCAATTTGTTTGAACGCCAATGTTCGTGAGGGAATACCCTTTTTTGATTCGAAATAATAATTATCCGGGAATGTCTGTATTCTGGCAGCTTCACGTGGCGTGATTGAACGATTTTGCTCAATATCCGGATGGATAAAATAGTGCCCATCCCGAGCGATATGGGCAACAATCGTTTGTGCATGCGGCAGATCTCCGGCGACGACTTTAAATCGGTCCAGGAAAGATGTAGTATTTTGATGTGTCCGGAGATTCGCTGGCAAATCTATATATGACACCCGGGTGCCAGTTCTGTTCCATGTATCCACAACAATCCGATAAATCTCCAGGTCTTGGTCTATGTGCGGTCTCGCTTGGTGGAATGTTACTGGTTCAGTATCGTACTCCTTGATTCCGGACTCATACAGATATTGACCGTCGTAGTGTGCTGTAGGAACCGGCTCGGTCGTTCCGCCACCAGCAGGTATAGCAGGCAAATCGCCAAATACCTCACTTACCAAATATTGATTTGGTATAGCCGGAATGTCAGGATAAAAGCCTTCATGATTTCCTCTGATGCCAATGAGAATGATCCTTTTCCGGTTCTGGAGAACTCCGTAATCTGATGCGTTGAGTGGTCGGAATTCAGTGGAGTACCCACATTCGCGGAACAGTGCCCTCATATTATCAAAGTGAAGCGTCTCATCTTCGTCCTTGGCCGATAGCAGCCCAAGAACATTTTCAAACACAAAATATGCAGGCTGATATCTTCTCAGAAATTCAGCATAGTGTCTGTAGAGATAGTTGCGCTGATCGCCTACCATTCGTGTTTCAGATCGGGATCGGCCTGCAAGGGAATAGGCCTGACACGGAGGCCCGCCAATAATCAAGTCCAACGGTTCTTCACCAACCAATGCGTCAACTTCTTCGAAAATAGCCGGCAGCGTTTCCGTAGAAATCTCATAATTCAATACCGAATCCAAAACTCCCTGCGGAATGTGATCATAAAACTGATTGCGGCTAATTTCCCGATTGAGATATTGATTATATATATCCAACTGGTCATGCTCCCGCAACCAATGGTATGCCATACGTGTTTTCAACGTATAGCACGCAGCTACATCCATTTCCACATGTCCTACGGCCTCATACCCTGCCCTTAGGAAGCCTTCGGATAAACCTCCAGCTCCTGCAAACAGGTCCAAAAATCTGGGCATATACATCACCCCGTCCTAACTTACATTTGGTTTGATGTCTGACCACCTTATGTACCAACTTGCGTAAAACCAGACAGAATCATATTTTGGCGTTCCTGCTCGGCATTGCAATCATAAAGAACATAGAGCATCGCGCATGCACGGGAAGCTGCCACATAATTCAGCAACCGGGTTTCCTCATCAGAAAAATGGTCTATATCAATCATAATTACAATTTTCGATTCCAAACCTTTGAAACCGGAAATTGTAGAAAATCTCACATCGTTCTTTTTGGCTTTCCACAGTGGCCCTGTTGTCTTCAATGTTCCAAGGTCTTTATCCAGTCCTGTGAGACCCAGTCCATTCAGGGGATTTGCCAGCGTGTAGCGGGAAAGAATTATAAAATCGCTGCCAATCGCACCGCTGTCCTTAATTTTCCGGACAATCGCATTGATTTTTTTCCGTTCATCATCTTTTCCGTTATAGCTGCCATACTCGACCTGTGGGCCTGACACCGTGGGTTTTCCCTGATTGGGAATGTTGGTCATCAGAATATTGGCATTTGCAATCTGCTTGGTGTTTCTGCAATTCGCATGTAATTTCCAACTCATTGCATACGCTTCTTTGCGAAGTTTCTTTATCATCGCATCAAGCTGAGCATAGGAATTGAAGATATTCTGGTTCGGATCATAATAAATTGCCCATGATCCGTCGCCCAATCCATCCCGTACAATTCTGTCAATGCACTCCAGGTAGGTATCAGTGAGCAAATCCTGTCCTTCATCAATGATTACCAAATCATACGCAGGAACATCTTCTGCCACAATAAAAGTTGCTGGCAATTCTTTCTCATAAAAATGCTGACTCAGATCCGAAGACCACTCAATACCGCAGGTACGCATCATGAATGCATGAAGTGTAACCGCTTCAATATAGACTCTGTCTTTTTCGAACTGGTACTGCACATACTGGGCAATATTGTGGTTATAGCAAAGGTACAGTACACTTTTTCCTTCCCAATATGCCCTGCGGGCCTGCTCCATTGCAATCAATGTTTTGCCTGCACCCGCAACGCCGGAAACCATCGTCCGAGGATTTTCAAAAAGCGATTCCAACACTTCATATTGCTCAGCGGTTAGCGCACACAACTCCTTCACTGTACGTTCCACCGTATCCTTCATAGAAGGAACAAAATAAAAATCACCGCGAAGCAGATTAGCCAGCTTATCGATTTCGGCATCAGTCAGCCGCCCACCCTCAAAGCCGTGCTTGTTCAGACAGGCCTGTCTCCAATATCCAAATGCCTGATTGGCAATGCTGTCCAAATTCCAGGACTGTTTTGCATCGACCAAGATCTCTGGAACAACATCGATACCGACACCCGTTGCTTCAAAACGGCAATCTGGCATAGCAACAGCACATGCATACTGGCAACGCACCAGTGGATCATAATTTCCAAGCCTGCGAACCATATACTGTCTTAAAGACTGCATATTACCCTGCACTTGCTGGAATGGTCCTTCATTCTTACGAGAGATTTTGCCGTAGCGATTTGTAAATTCCCATACGCCATTTCTGCGGGAAACCTGCCCACCCTTAACTTCAAGACACAGTACACCCTCATTGCACAGAATTACAAAATCAATCTCACCGAAAATATTGTTGGCATGCTCTGCAATTCCCAATGAATGCAGAACAATATATTTTTTATTCGTTCTATGGTCCCGGAATTCGATAAACAGTCGCTTTTCAGCAGGACTCTTGATTTCCGGTGACAGAACATCTGGAATTAATTGAACCATATTTTTCTCCTGTTATTCCAGCAAGGCTCCAAAGAATCCCCGTTCTCTGTCTTTTATAGTACCAACTACAGCAGCTCGATCCAACAAGCAGTTTCGCATTTCACAGCTGGTTTCAGGCAAAAGCGAACAAGCGTGGCACGCTGCGTAATTTAGAGAGTCATATCCCTGTGCATGAGATTCGATGCAAATAGGATCGGAGGAACACCAAGACGCTTCCTGGAGCATATTTCTGAAAATCATTTCAAAAGACTCCGGGAGTCCTTTTCTCACCAATCCGCCCAAGCTACCATCAGAGTCAGAAGAAGAAGTATATAACAGAATACCTGCCATTTTTACATCAGATTCCGGATAGGTGCTGTAAATCCGTTCCTTAATGGAAGCACCGGAATAACCGCACTCCAATGACAACTGACGGATCAGCAGATGAGAAAGCGTGTGCAGCAGTACATACCGGGCGGAGAAATTCTCGCAGCCCACATTACTGTGTTCCAGACGGTCCCGCATGGGCAGATACTCATCCTCAAAAGCCGCTTCCCATTCTTCCAATGCATCTTCTCTTAGCTTGATGAACAAACCTTCTCCCAGCATTACAATGGCAGGAAGCCAGTTCAACTCCACATCACTGAGCGGGACACAATCTCCGGACAAGTGGTATCCTTTGAATCTGTCGTCATCAGCATTGGGTTGCTCTGGAGTAATCCGGCGGAAGCCGCGCAACGCAAGTACCTCACGCAGGCGCTTTGCCAATACGACATCTTCGATATAGTCCTCGAGGAATTCCGGAACCGTTGCTCGTGCAATTCTGAACTGCACATCTTCCGGATCATCGTAATCACCCATGCAGAAAACACGATACTCATCTTCAAGCAGGTTCTGCTTGGTATACTCACCTCCATCGCCGTCATTATAACGTTTCTTAATCTCAGATATTAACTCATCAATTGTACAAATCTGCATCGCCAATAACGAATGGAATACACCTTGTACAACGGCTCTCAGGACATATTCATCTGGGTTGCTCGCCAGAATATCTTCAATTTGCTCCCATCGTACCGCAATTTCCTGCTGAACCTTACTGCTCCAAGGTGGAATAGTTAACGCACTTGCTGTCATAGAAAAATAAACATTGGAAGCCCCACGCTGGAGTGCCCGCAGCTGTGCTGTGCAGGACACCGGATCATTATATTCCTTTTTGCTGCCCAGCCAGGGACGTTTTCCGTGACAGGAGTAGCCCCGGAGGGCATCCTTAGCCATACTGCCAGCCATTGTGCGACTCTTTCCACAAGCAGTACACTTGATAACAACGCTGTCCAGTCCACCGGTTTCATCGGAGAAACTGATGCGAAGGGCACCGTTGCGTTTATCAGAAGGACATTCACTAAAGTTCCCGTAATGGACCCACCATTCATAGGGGAAGTCCTCCAGGTGGCCATTGGTACATGCGGCAATAAAACGGGAGGGAACAATATTTCTCTTAGGATGACCGTTAGAACAACTGCGGTCTGTCACATCGCCAAAGCCCCAGTACGGCATCAGCCTCCCGCAATTGGGATCAGGGCAGAAATGATAGTAGGGAAAGCGGAATGCCGGAACATCCGGAGTCATTTCGTCATCTTGGGAATTGGACACATAAGGCTCTTTGAAATGTGAGACTTTCAACAGTTTTTCAAGATTTGGTTCGTGCAGAACCGGACTGTTATCCTTCCAGTAATTGGCACCCGCCATAATGACAGAATAATCCGGCATATCTACAATAGAACCGTTGCCGAAAGTGGTAATCAACTGCGTTTTGCGCAATCTGCCCACCACTTTCTTAGGCTTGGCTTGATCTCTGTTTGAACCAAAGTGTAGTCTTGCCATAATTACAGTCCTCCCAACAGGTAAATACCAGACTGGCCATCCACATTACGCATACTGTTCATCGTACGGAAACGGTCATTTTCAGTATCACCTTTCAGCAATTCTTTCTCATTTTTCCTGCCTTTATATACGAGGGAACCGGTCGCTGCAATATCCCACGCATCCTGAATATCTTTGAGTTCATCCATGACTGCCGACAATTCATCGGGGTCAACTCTTCTTACATAGTCTATAATGATTTTCTCAACCTTTTGAATTTCAGGATTGTCAGAGCGGTAATTGATTGCCTGACTGTTTCCTCTGAGGTTCTCGATCAGATAACGGCACAGGGAAACATATAATGCGTGCAGGCCACGATCTCTTGCACGGTCAGAGAAGGGGGTAAGACTTGTCGCTTCCACATAGCGGTACAACGCAGAATGATACTTCAGGAACTGCTCATAGTGTGAGCGGTCACGGGAACGGGATGCGTTGTACACAGCAATAACCAATCCGGGATTATCACGGCCCACACGGCTGGTTGCCTGAATATACTCTGCATTGGTTTTCGGCTGACCTGCAACAACCATTGCACCCAAACGGCCCACGTCAACACCAACAGAAATCATATTGGATGCCAGCAGATAGTCAAATACATCCGCATGGTTATCCTTGGTATAGCCGCGTTTTAGCTTGACCTGAATAATCTCTGTGATTTCGGAATTACTCATGCGGCTTGTCAGTTCTTCCGTATATGTATACCCCTTGGAAGTATCTACACCAGGGTAGACAGACACAAATTTCGTTTTCGCAAGGTAATCCAAACGGCTCTGAACGTCGTCAAGGATCTGCGTACTTGCACCGCCCAATTCCCGCAAGCTGTTGAAATAACCCGTAATAGTCCAGAAATTATCTACAACTGCATCAGGATATCCCAATGTTGCCAGATAGCGCGTGGCAAACAGCATGGCTGCATTCACTCTGATCAATGTCGTGGTTGCAGTCGTTCCGATACCCATCACTCCAAAATACTGACGGGCAGGTCTTTCTTCAGGCGTGGACTGTATAGCAAAGAACGAATCCTTCGCAGAAAGGCCCTGCGGTGGAAACTGCGTGTGACCACGTCCATACAATGCCATGATTTGATTTGCTGCATTCCGGATGGTTGCGGTGGACGCAATTACTTTTGCGCAAACACCATCGCGCTCACAGAGCTTCGAGATGGCCGCCTCATAGATACCGGTCATCGTGCCGAGGGGACCGGAAATCAAATGCAGCTCGTCCTGGATAATAAGTTCCGGAGGCTTTTTGTTGTTCGCAATACCAAACAGTGCCGCCGGTTTGTCATTAAGAGGGATCTGAGCAAATTTATCTACAGTTGCCACAACAAAAGTAGGCAGATGCTGGTAAATAGCATCGTCAATAATATGAATAGGGAGACCGCCCGGCGCAGAATGGAAATGACAATGCTGATTCGGGCATTTGATTGTCATTCTGTTTTGAACAAGATCAACATCATAATGTTGTGCATAGAGCTTTTCACCGCACCAGGGACAAACCTTGATTTGCACAGGGTTTGACTTTTCATCAACACCGCCCTGTTTTTGCTTGTTGATGCTGGTTCTTGCATCTTTCAAATGATTGGGGGTAAGGTTGCCACCAACCCACAATCCAATGGAAATCTCATTTCCACCCAAACCATACTTTTTTCGCAGCAGTTCACATGCAAAAATCAGAATACTGGCTCGTTCAAACTGCTGGAGCGTCAAAAGCCTAAGTGTATATCGCATAATTACGGTAACCCCATCTGCGTTTGCATCACGAAGTCTGCGCAAAAAGATTACAAAGGCAGTAATACCTAAATATGCCTCTGTTTTACCACCGCCGGTGGGGAACCACAGCAGATCGACCATCTGTCGATCCGGAACATCCTGTCCGGGATGACCCTTTGGTTCAATAAAAGAGGTCAGCTCATGCAATACAAATGCCAGCTGGAAAGGATACCAGCTTACTTTGGCAGGGTCAAAAGATTTGCCGTTTTTCAGCAGTGTTTGCCTCCGTTGGAGCAGCATCGCCTCATTGGCAAGCTGGAAGGCACGGAAAACCTTTCCATCGCCAGCCGCACTGTCTTTCAGCAACTTGATAGCATAGTTTATTCTGTTGCATGCATCTTGACATTTTTGGATATTACCTTTAGCAACATCCTGCAAACTGTCTTTAACTCCAGACAGGAGATCGCCCTGATCCGTAATCCACTTCTGATACTTAGCAGCAAATGCACTCAATTCACGAACGACCTCTTCAACAGATGCGGTAGCCAGAAATTGCATTGACAATACATTTCCACTGACCACTTCTGCGGCTTTCATCTGACGGAGATTGAATGTTGGGAAAAATGCAGACTCTACCCATTCAGGCTCGGCATTATCCATATCCCACATAACAGAGCATCCGTGTCCCTGCGCATAGCAATGGACATCAGAATACAGCATATCCAATTCCAGAAGTTCCGGATCGGTAGTCAAATATGCCTGCCGGTTTACACTGGTGAAAACAGCTGTTCCATCACTGCTGCTTACTCTGATGTCGGGCTGAAAAGCACAACACCTGGAGGTGGAGGTCATATCATTTTCGGACTGGTTCTCGTTAACCAGTGCAATCGTAATTACACGCTCACCGGAATCCATAATAGAGTGTGTATAAACCTGCAGCTGGAGTCCGTTGGGTAAGTCTGCGTACTCCACCCGTTCGCCAGTAAATATAACTTTTTCGGCATAAGAATACTCGTTGCGTCGCCAAATTTCTTTGGGCTTCTTTTCTAGATATTCCCATCTGGAGGTATCAATTCCACACTCCTTTGCATCATCAAAGGAAATCGGCTCATAGAAGGCATAGCTGCCAGAAATACAAATTGCACCGACACCTGCTTTCAGTGTAACCGTAATACCCATAGAAGAAGGATTATTCTGATTACTCAGAGAAATGGATGCATCATAGGTTTCAATCTCATTTTCCAACAAGGGATTCCGCGCCAGATCCAATGCCTCCACAGTATCCTTTTGCGGATACAGTTTGCCCATGATGTAATACTGAACCGGAACTTCAGCAAGGCATTCATCTTTTGTGACAGGTCCAATAAAATCCTGCTCCAGAATGCAGGATACAACCTCTCTGGCTTCATAGTATTTTGAATAGTCAGCCATAGCAAAACCTCCGGTTCTGTATAATTAGTATGTGTCTTTGTCAACTGCTGCAAACCCTGTGATGGTTATGCCAGACCAAATACTGACATCTCCAAAGGTCTTTGCACCTGCGGGAACAGGGGCTATTCCAGACACACACGTTGTAATGTTGTGGACATACACATCACAAAATGCATGAGGATATACCTCATAATACACCGAGCAATTCATATTTTTTATATGCTGAATTGCCTTTTCCAGTTCATGCGCAAAAGATTTGCTGGTATAGCCCAGTACAAGCTTTTCGTTGTCTTCCAGCACAATTCGATAAACAACATAGGGTTTTGTTCCTTCCGGACATTTAAGCAGTTTCAATCTCATTCCAGAATGAACACTCTTCCGGATATACTGCTGAAGCCTATTGTCGGCAGCGAAAGAGCGCAGATCCAGGTCGGCATCACTGCCAACCTCGAAATGAGAAATATACCTTTTAAAGCCACCGGCTTTCGCACATCGTTTGCTCTGATCGTCATTCCTTGTAATGTAGATCTGTTTATCCTTCTTGGATATCTCGGCTCTTTCTACCTTTTTCTTTGGCCGTGTCAATGCAACATAACATACCTTATGTTCCAAAAGGTCTTCTGTATCGGGATCTGCCATTGCCTCAATCACATCGTCAATGACAATCACAGAGTCAAATTCCTTGCCCTTTGCCCGATGAATGTTACTGACCGTAATAGAGTACTTGGCCCCCGTTCCGGATTCATACAGCATTGGCTCCTTGGCATTCCTCAAGAGGCCTTTCAGCAGATCTGCAACCTCATATCTCTTCCGCGCTTCACCACGCTGTGTTGAAACAAGAGCCGTCCACCGCATATGTGCCATTTCGTATCCAGCCTCCGGAAACAAAGCAAGATGGTTTGACACAAAGGCAGTTTCATCAATAGATTCGTTTTCGTAGCCACAGAATATACGGGCAATCCAGTCGCCCAGCGTCGGAGACCCCAGGCCACGGTGCAGAGTATGCGGAACATCCGCATTTTGGAGCCATGCAGAGATCTGCAATGCCTGTCCATTTGTGCGGGTAAGAATACCCAATGTCTCACCCTGACCGACATATCGCAGTGCATCGTCCCTTGAAAACTTGGTCAGTTTTACAGGCATCCGGGGAATGTGTGTCAACAAATCTTTCGCTGCAGAAACCCGTTCCGTGGTGGAACCAGTAAGGATTGCCTTCCGGTATGGGACAGTCAACTGCCCAAAGGTATCACCCTGGCGGTGATTCTCTGTTAGTGCGTAATAATTGGCACTGGGGAAACTTTCGAAAATGTCTTGATAGAATTGCTCAGAGGACATAATCGCAGGATCGCCTTCTGCCATATAGTCGTACAAAGCCTGGCAAGAATCACCCAAAATCGTAAAACCACAAGTGTCAGGGAGGCCTTTCAGCATTGCCAGAACCAACTCTGCCCGGCTACCAACAAGATCTTGAACCTCGTCGACGATGATATGCTCATAATCAGCCAGCATATCTTTTTTCTTTTTGAAAATAGATGTTGCAACTTTTATGCGCTGATCATAGTCATATGCTTCCAGAAGAAAATGTTTGGGAAGCAAATCCGTATGATTGTCCTGCACCCATGCCAGCATATATGTAGAGAAGGAGTCAAATGTACGAACATCTACATCCTGCCACTCATAACCGATGCGCCCATTCTCGGCAGCATCAGAGAGTCTGCTTCGTACAACCTCCACAGCGGAGCGAGAGAAACACAGAACCAGGATATTCTCTGCATTAGCCTGCTCCTCGTTGATCATATGGATGATTTTTTCAATCAAGGTCCATGTCTTGCCCGTGCCGGGGCCAGCATTTACGATGCTGCGCTCTGCAGGTTCCGCTTCAATGATTTCGTCCTGTGTGGTTTCTTTAAAGGAACTGAAATCGATTTTCTTGACTTCCGCAGGCTGGGACACCGGCTGAACGGGTTTCCGGACAACGAACGGAGCGTCCGGTTTTTTCTCCGCAGGAGTTGGAGTCCCCGATTCTCCAGCATGCTTCTGTTCCGGGGTGTCTCCTGCAAACAGTTTCGCTGCCGCTCCGGCATCTCCATCTTCTGGTGCACGCTTCTTTCGTGCAGCTTCTTCAAATTCAAAAATTGCCGGTTGAGCCCTTTTGTTCTCCTCATGTATTGCTAACTCGGAAGGATCAAAATCGGGACGGCAACTATGAAAGTGGCCGCATTTCGTGTTAAGGCACCTGCAGACGACCTGCTCATGCCCCTGCTGGTCTCTAATTGTTCCCCAGGGATAGTCATTATTTGCAGCGTATGCGCAGTGAACCGATGCATAATCGTATTCTTTCTTCTGAAGGCTCGTCAATGCACATTGTTTTTTGAGAATCTCCAGCGAAAATGGGTCATGTATTTTGGAGCGGAACGTAGAGTCCTCATAAAAACTCTTTTCTACAGGATACAAATTGCTTCGGAACGCTACAGTACTGATATTACTCTCCATGCTGCACCTGCTTTCCAGGCAGCTTATAATAGCACTTCAACTGTGTGTATTCCCACAGCCGCCGGAACTCTGCGGGCTGCATATTACTTCCGGCAACAACGGTGAACACCATATTCTGATCAACAGAAGCATTGAGTACAATCTGCTCCTGAAGGAAACGATACGCAGGGACCGAAAGTGTCTTATATCTTTCCGGAGAGGCCTCGATATCAGGACTTCCACCAAAAACAAAACGGGCTTCCTTGCTGGAATCCACGATTCCGAAATGGCATGTATGCTCCCATCCACGAATTGGAGTATCCGGCTTCAGAATTTCGTAGTATGCATTGTCACTCAGAACGATACCAATAGACTGATTGGCATAATAACCACCGGGAGTCATTGCCAGCATAGCAGCACCCTGGCCGACATTCCACATGGTTTCTTCCGGGAAAAACAGCTTGTCTCCATACTTGTCATCCATCTTCTCCAACAGAGGACGCAAATTGCTGCTACCGCCCACCATAACGATCCGATCAATATTGGCAAGTCCAACTCCCGACTGACGGATAGCTTCCTCCAGACAGTCCATCGCCATCGTGACTTCTGGATCTACAATGTCAGCAAACCAGTCATATTCCAATGTTTCACGGCAGGCACCATACACGCCATAATTATTGATAGAAATCGTGGCGGTATCATCATCGCCCAGCATGCGTTTTGCACGCTCGGCACGAACCCGCATCATATCCTGGGCGCTGGACGGCATATCTGCGAATGCCATCTCAACACCATTTTTACGGGCAATTTTTGCATGAATTCGCTTGGCAATTTTATCATCGATATAGTCACCGGCAATGCCTCTTCCGACTGTTGCCAATTCAGATACTTTTCCATTGACATGCTGAAGAATGGATACATCCAGCGTGCCACCGCCCCAGTCAAAAATCGCAACAACAGAAGAACTTTTCAGTTCATCATAGTTTGCAAAAAAGGCCGCAGTGGGTTCACTGATAAAAGAACTAATATGAATACCGGCTTTCTTTGCTGCTTCACGCAGTTTGGCACGCTTTGATGCGCTGAAGCCAACGGGGATCGCAACAGTTGCCTCTTCCATGTCAATTCCGGTACGATTATGGACATTGGCTTTCAGATGCTTAAAAACCTCGCTGGCCACATCGACAGCAGTCCATTCACGGCCTGCAATTGTTTTTATCCGCTCAGAATCCAGAATGGTCTTAACCGATGAGATATACTCACAGGATTCGCTCAGCTCCATCTTTTTATCCCATGCATCCCGGCCAGCGAATACAACGCCTGTGGTTTTATCAATCGCAACAACGGACGGGATCGGACGTCCTTCTCCATCGCCGTATTTAACGGCTTCCGGCTTTTGATCCATCACCACATATCCAACAGTTGCACTGTTGGTTGTGCCGAAGTCAATGCCAAAATAATATTTCAATCCTGTTGCCACGGTTTTTCACCTCACTTAATTTTCATGCCGCCTTTTTCCAGTATATCGAAGATACTCTGAAGCTGGAGCCTCAGGTTCTCACCCAAATCACAGCTCATAGGCACATCCAACGCATCCACAAAATCCCGATATTCGATGCGAATCTTGGATGCCAGTTTTTGAAGCAACTCGTCAGCCTGTTTACTTCTGTCCCGACTGAGAACCTCTGCCATTTTAACTCTTTCTGCTATTTCTGCATCTTTTTCGGCGATAACTGCATCTTTTTGCTTCACCGCCTGTCTCAGCGCAAAGATATCACCTTCAGTGGCAGACAGTTTCTTCCTTAATTCAGTGATAGTATCCTGTAGATCTGCTATCTGTTGATTAGCTCCCTGAAGTTTATTTTGTTCTCCTTCCAGAGCTTGGGTCAGTGCATCAATTTTAACCCTCTGCTGTGTACTCTCGGCCTTGACAACGGTTGTAACTTTAGCAGCTTTCCCAAGCAACTCAGTAAGATATGCTATCATGTCTGCGGGAACCTTTTCCTCAGGCTGAGCAACGACCACTCTCGGTGTTTGAACTTTCTCTTCCTGGGAATTGTCTGCAACAGATATGGTCTTCGCTTTTTCTTCTGTAATTGTTGTTGCCTCAGGGATTACTTGATCAGTCTTTGTGTCTGCACTGACCCTTTGGGAAATATCATAATCAGCAAACCACTTGCGAATCTTCGCAATATTTTTTACAACAACCCCTTTTGCTGAACCAGCATTTTCAATGCCATCCATTATGGAAGAAACAAGCGCTACAAACTCGTTAATGAATACCGGTTTGGTTCCAATATCTGCAAGAGGACATAGCTCCGCATCCGGTCGCAGTTCCGCCAGGAAATACTTCTCCAATGTTTTCTCAGCCGTGCCGAGCCGTTTTTTATCTTTATTAACACATGCACCCGGCAACCGCTTAATTATGGGCGCCAGTATATTCCTGGGAGCATTGTTATTAAGCATCAACGCAAGCAAATGTGTCACCAAGCGGAAAGATACATTGCTGTCAATACCGTAGTATTTTCCGCTGAACATTGTTGCCAGTGTTGCATTTTGATCTTCCGTTTGAATCAAATAGGCATAGAAAGGTTCTGCTCCACAGAAAGCAAATCCTTCATACAAAAACTGTTCGGCGCGACCGACCAAACCTGTATCCGCCACAAGGCTAAGCCATGCGCTGCGAAAAGCTTCTTTTTCCTTAATTGTAGGCTCTTTCTTTTTCTTTTCTTTTTTTACCTTCATCAACGCATCAAGCGTTTCAACGTATTTATCCATGATGATTCCTCCATCAATTATCATTTTATTGCATTTTCTGTCCAATAAACCATCTATATTCAGACTTCCGAATTCTTTATATACTCCACAATATCCCCAAAATCCGTATCCAGAGTGTCGCAGATTTTTTCCAGCACACCCATGGCCACAGGTTCGTCCCTGCGGAGTTTTGTCATGGTATTGGGGGCCAGTCCGGCAGCCTTGCGCAAATCGGCTTTGCTCATCTTTCTGTCAATCAACAACTTCCACAGTCTGTTATACGAAACGGCCATATAGGAAACCTCCTGACAACATTACAAGTATACAAAATAATTATATCACATTTTGTCAGAGTTTTCAAGATACTGTCGCAAGAACGTGCGATTATATAACGAAATAGTTGAACTCATGCTTGCGGCAAGGTACAGAAATCGCAGCATTTCGCCTTTCAACTCTGTGCCAATCATGCACATATCCAAGTGTGATTTCGTTACCTTTTGGCATATCCACTCCGATAATTTGCTTGTACAGTCAGCCGTTTCCCGTTTTTGGGGTATCCCCCCTTGCGAATTACGCAAAAATTTGCGTGAAGCCCCGCGCCGGTCTTTATACAAATTGAGCGTAGGGATTTTGACCCCCCCTTGGGGCCACCGCATGACAGCAATTATTTTGTACCTCTTTTTGCCCTTTCCCGGTAGTAATACTCCTTTGATTTGAGTTTATTCCTCACACTCTGGCATTCCAGCGTTCCGCAGTATTTCTGCCGGTTTCCCCGTTTTATGAACGCCTTACCGCAAGCCTGGCAGAACGCAATATTGGTTTTACCGCCGTAGTCATCCAGGGCGTTGGCATTCACCGCCATAAATCTGGCAAGACCGAAATAGGCTGCGTCTACCACGGATTTGACGGAGGGTTGCAGCTGGATCTGCCCGGTGGCGAGGTCATATTCCAGACCCATATTCAGTTTTGGTATCTTGTCAATAAACCGCTGCAGCACCAGAGGGCGGCGGGCGCTGTCCGTCCGATACCACTCCCGGATCAGATTCTCACGTTCGGGTACACGGACTTCATCATAAATTCTTTGGGCATTGCTTTCTTTGCCCTCTATCAGACTACGGATGGCGAAGGCTGTCATGGTGTCGGTATAGAGCTGCTCCAAATCCCGTACCATATCCTCCACGCAGATACGATAGCCCTCCAACACATTCACCAAGAAATCCCAAAAGTCATTCGGATCATCGTCATTCATTCCCAGGTGTACCATTTCGTCTCCGTAAAAATAGTAGGGATGGATATTTTCCATACTCCACCGAATCAGAATCCGTGCGCATTCCTCCATGGACTTGTCCCGCAGTTCCAGATGGAGGTTACACAAATCAATCAGCAGTTCCTGACCCGCTGGATACCCCTTAAACACTTCGGGCGGCTTTTCCGGTTTATATACCGCATAGATCACCGATTTCCCACTCTCTGTTCCGATTCTGTATGAATGGAACCGGAGGGTGTGTTTTTTTATGTCTCCGATTCCGCCGATCTCATAATCCGTCAGTTCTCGTTTCAGATCCATAGAGTCACTCTCCTTTATCACCGAAAATCTTACCGTTAGAGTCGCGTATTTCATCATTGTTCTTACCGATAGGACAAAGATTTATGCTCCTATTATATGCGATAATACAGCCAAACACAAGAGAAGGGAGTGAAATATATGAAAACGAGTTCTCACAAGTCCGTATTCAATCTCAAGGAAGCGGCAGCTTACCTGGGAATCAGCGTACCCACACTGGTGCGGCTGCTGGGGAGCGGAGCCATTCCTTATCGCCGCGTGGGGCAGCGGTGGCTCATCGCGCGGGCTGCGCTGGATGATTGGCTGAACAAGAAAAACTAAGGAAGGAGTGATCACCATGGCCGAAAATACACCAATCACCATATACACGGCAGATTGCATCGGCAACGCAGCCAACTGCCTGTATCCCAATGAAGTCAAAATCACGGATGACTTCTCCGCGAAGCTGGCCTTTTCCACAGACATGGTCTGTGCCCGGTACAAAAACAACTATCGAAACACCGCAAACTTTGAGGTTGCCAACGCCCTGCCCGGGGACTGCGACAACGACCACTCCGAGATAGCAGCGGACTGGGTCACCCCGGAGGACATTGCAGACCTCTTTGCCGATGTTTCTTATGTGCTGCACTACAGCCGCCATCACATGAAGCCCAAAGGCGAGAAAAGCGCCCGTCCCCGGTTTCATATTGTTTTCCTCATTGACCCGGAGCAGGATGCAGACCGCTATACGGCGCTGAAGCAACGCCTGTTTGCGGCATTCCCTTTTTTCGATGCCAACGCCATGGACGCCGCCCGGTTCCTGTTCGGCACGGAAGATCCCCAGGTCATCTATCACCCCGGCACGATTACCCTGAATGCCTTTCTGGATGACCTGGAGAACGAACAGGCTTTTGCCAACATGGGACACACCATTCCTGAGGGGAGCCGTAACAGCACCATGTCCCGGATCGGAGCCAGGATCATCAAGCGATACGGCGATACCCCGGAGGCAAAAGAGCTGTTCCTCCAGGCTGCTGGGCAATGCTCCCCACCCCTGGAGGAGCGGGAGTTGGAAAGCATCTGGGTAGGAAAGCAACGGCTCTATGCCAAAATCTGCAAGCAGCCCGGGTATGTCCCACCGGATGCTTACAACAGTGCCGGCTCCGTAGTCTGGGACACGCCCATTCCCTTTGACGAATATGACCTTCCCACATTTCCCGTGGACGCATTACCGGAGGTCATTCGCCGCTATGTGCTGGCGGTGGCAGAGTCCACCCAGACCACCGTGGATATGGCTGCGGTGGAGGCTTTGGGCGTTGTGTCCCTGTGCAGCCAGGGAAAATACTTCATCCGGGGCAATGCGGACTGGGCAGAACCCCTCAACACCTACACAGTCGTCATCCTTCCCCCGGCAGAGCGAAAATCCTCGGTGCTGTCCATGATGATCCGCCCGGTGGAAGTATTTGAAAAATTGGAAAACGAACGGCGCAGCCCGGAAATCGTCAAAAGCCAAATGGAACTGAGCAAGCTGGAAAAGGAGAAGCGCAGTCTGGTGGAGCGGGCATCCAAGGGTAAAGCAACCGAGGAAGATATCAAGAACAAGGCCAAAGAAATAGCCGAATACGAACCGGTGAAACCGCTCCGACTCTTCGTGGACGATGTGACCTCCGAAAAGCTGACTTCCGTTCTGGCCGAGAACAACGGTTGTGCGGCGGTGGTTTCCGCAGAGGGCGGTATCTTCGATATCATCAGCGGCCTGTACAGCCGCAACGTGAATATCGATGTATTCCTCAAAGGCCACAGCGGCGATACCATCCGGGTTGACCGGATCGGCAGAGCCAGCGAGAGCATCATCCACCCGGCATTGACCATGGTACTGGCGGTACAGCCGGAAGTGCTGAACGGGCTGATGAGCAACAGCACCTTCCGTGGTCGCGGCCTTACGGCACGGTTCCTGTACGCCATGCCCAAGTCCACCGTTGGCAGCCGTTCTTTCTCCACGAAGCCAATCCCGGAGGGAGTCAGAGCCAGGTATCAGGCCTTGATTGAAACCATCCTGTCCGGTGACAATGAGCAGGAGCCGATCAGTCTGGACGATGGCGCCCGGGAAGTGCTGGAAACCTTGTTCAACGAGGTGGAAGGCAGACTGAAGGGTGACCTGGCGGAGATCCCCGACTGGGCAGGCAAATTTGTGGGAGCGGTTCTGCGTATCAGCGGGATTCTGCACGTCATGAAATACCCAAAGGACTCCATGTTCGATCCCGTCAGCAGAGAAACCATGGAGAGTGCTGTTACCATCGGCAGATACTTTCTGGAACACGCCAAAGCCGCATATTCCCTCATGGGTGCCGATGCCGTAAACAAGAACGCCCAGTATCTGCTCTCCGCCATCAGGCGGGAGCGGCTTGAGGAGTTTTCCCGCCGGGATGCCATGCGGCTGTGCCGCCGTTTCAAGACCGCCGAGAGTCTGCAGCCTGTGCTGGATCGGCTGTGCGAATACGGCTATCTTGCCGCCAAGCCGCTGCCACCCGCCCACGGAGCGGGAAGAAAGCCCTCGGAAGTTTACCTGACCAATCCGGCTGTGCTGGAGGATTTCGCCGGGGAGGGGCGGTCATAATCTCCGGGGCTTCTTGTCCGGACAACGGGCGTGGGGTCTCACGCACAAAATCGCAAATTCAAAAGGGGAATTACCCAAAAATCAAACCCGGGAGGTTTCAATATGACCAAACATGAAATCGAAATTCTGAATGTCATGCGCAGCCGTGGCAAGACCGCCATGGACATTGCGCTCGCCCTTCAGATCTCCGTCAATACCGTTCGTTCTTACATCCGCCGCCACCCGCCGGAAGATGCTGTCCGGGTCGAATGCCGCCAGTGCGGAAAGCCCATTCTCCAGGTGAAAGGCAGAAAGGCCAAATGCTTCTGCTCTGACAAGTGCCGGAACGCCTGGTGGAACGCCCACCCGGAGAAGGTGCAGCGAAAAGCCTATTACCATCTGACCTGCGAATACTGTGGAAAGGAGTTTATCAGCTATGGCAACCGGAAACGTAAATACTGCTCCCGTCCCTGTTACGCCGACGCAAGAAGATCTCATTCGGTATCGGATACTCTGCGCAATGCTGGATAATCTCTGCCGGGAGGGAGAGCTGGATGCCCAAACCCGCGACCGGGCAAACGCCGTTCTCGCCATGAAAACCGGCCTGAAACAGGACAGTATATTCATTTGAAATTCGTCACTATATGGACTTGCTATATCCTCCGAAACGAGCAATATATGTAGCTGACGATACTTGATACAAAGGAGGATACCATGTCAAGAACCGTAGAACAAATCCAATTTGCACCCCGGATGCCCAAGCCCCTCCGGGTGGCGGCATACGCCAGAGTGTCCAGCGGCAAGGATGCCATGCTTCACTCCCTGGCGGCCCAGGTGGATCATTACAGCACCTTTATCCGCCACCATCACGGCTGGGAGTATGTGGGCGTTTACGCCGACGAAGCCAAGACCGGCACCAGAGACAGCCGGGAGAACTTCCAGCGGATGCTCACCGACTGCCGTGCCGGAAAGATCGATCACATTATCACCAAGTCCATATCCCGGTTTTCCCGGAATACCGTGACTCTTCTGGAAACGGTACGGGAGCTGAAAGAACTGGGCATCAGCGTTTATTTTGAAGAACAGTCCATCGACACCGCCACCGCTGACGGAGAGTTGATGCTTTCCATCCTGGCAAGCTATGCCCAGGAGGAAAGTCTCTCCGCCAGCGAAAACCAGAAGTGGCGGGTGAAACGGAACTTTGAAGAAGGCATCCCCTGGCGATTCTTCATGCTGGGCTACCGCCGGGAGAACGGGAAGCTGGCCATTGTCCCGGAAGAAGCGGAGATCGTCAGAAGCATCTTCGATGACTACTTGGCTGGAAAGGGTGTCACCGCCATCGCCAAACGGCTGAACGAAAGCGGATACGCCACCCAGAGCGGCTGCGTGTTCCACAAGAGTGCCGTGGAACGAATTCTCCGCAACTATGCCTATACCGGGAATCTCCTGCTCCAGACCAAATTCCGGGAGAACCATCTGACCAAAGTCACCCGGAAAAACCAGGGCGAACTGCCCCGGTATCACGCGACGGACACCCACGAAGCCATCATTCCGCCGGAAACTTTCAATGCCGTCCAGGCGGAGATCCGGCGGAGAAAAGAGAAGTATGCCCCCACCAAGCCACAGCAACCATCCCCCTTCACGGGGCTTATCACCTGCGCCATATGCGGCAAACACTACCGCCGCAAAACCACCGCTACGGGGCCGGTCTGGATCTGCTCCACCTACAATTCCTACGGCAAATCCTACTGCCCCTCCAAAGCCATCCCGGAGGAAAAGCTGATGCAGACCGTCGCCCTGGTTGGGCATACGGGCGAAATAACGGCGATTACCGCCCACAACGATAATCTTCTGGAGTTCACCCTCAAGGACGGAACCAACGCCGTGAAGCGGTGGCAGGACCGCTCCCGTGCCGAGAGTTGGACAGTGGAAATGCGCCGGGCCGCCGGAGAGAAAACACGGGAAAGGAAGCAGCACCATGCCGAAAGCTAAAAATGTCACCGTCATCCCCGCCACACTGAATATCCATACCAAAACACCCACCAAGGAGCGGGTTCGCCGCCGGGTAGCCGCTTACGCCCGTGTCTCCACGGACAGCGAAGAACAGCTCACCTCCTATGAGGCCCAGGTGGATTACTACACCAGGTTCATTCAGGAGAACCCCGACTGGGACTTCGTGGAGGTCTACACCGACGAGGGCATCAGCGCCGTCAACACCAAGCGCCGGGACGGCTTCAACCGCATGATCCGGGATGCCCTGGCTGGAAAAATCGACCTGATTGTGACCAAGAGTGTGAGCCGATTCGCGCGAAATACCGTGGACAGCCTGACCACCATCCGCAAGTTGAAGGAGGCCGGCTGTGAGTGCTTCTTCCAGAAAGAAAACATCATGACCTTCGACTCCAAGGGGGAATTGCTCATCACCATCATGTCCAGTCTGGCTCAGGAGGAAAGCCGCAGCATCTCCGAAAACGTCACCTGGGGGCAGCGGAAACGGTTCTCCGACGGTAAAGTCAGCATCCCTTACGGCCAGTTCCTGGGCTACCGCAAAGGTGCTGACGGACTGCCGGAGATCGTCCCGGAGGAAGCGGAGATCGTCAAACGCATCTACCGTGAGTTCCTTCAGGGGAAATCCACCAATGCCATCGCCGCCATGCTGACGGAGGAGTGTATCCCTACTCCCGGAAAAAAGGCCGTCTGGCAGAGAGCCACCGTGGAGAGCATCCTGCGGAACGAAAAGTACAAGGGCTCCGCACTGCTTCAGAAGTCTTTCACGGTGGATTTTCTCACCAAGAAAACCAAGATCAACGAGGGAGAGGTTCCCCAGTACTATGTGGAGGACAGCCACCCCGCCATCATCGAATCCTGGGAATGGGAGCAGGTTCAGGTGGAGCTGGAACGGCGCAAAAACAGCCGCAACCGTCACCATCAGACCAGCCCCTTCTCCGGGAAGATCATCTGTGCCGACTGCGGAGATATTTTCGGAGCAAAGACCTGGCACTCCACCGACCGCTACCGCCGTGTTATCTGGCAATGCAACGGCAAGTTCAAAGGGGAACGCAAATGCGAAACACCCCACCTGACCGAGGATCGGCTGAAAGAACTATACCTAACCGCCCTTGGGGAGTATCTTTCCGACCGGGACGCCGCCATCGACCGGCTCCGCTATGCCCAGCGGATGCTCACGGACACGGACTTCATTGATGCGGATATTCAGGCTTTGGAAGAGGAACTCACCACCATCACCGGGATGCTGCGCCTGTGCATTGCAGAAAATGCTGCCAACACCATGACCGAAGAAACCTACCGTACCACCCACGCCGAACTGTGCAACCGCTTTGAAGAAACCGAAGCCAAGCTGGCAGCACTGCAAAAACAGCGGGACAAGATGAAAGCGGACGCCATCACCATCGGCGGCATGATGTTCGAACTGGGTGAGTTGGACACCCTGCCCGTAGTCTTCGACGAAAAACTCTGGCACGGCACTATCGACCACGTCACCGCCCACGCCGATGAACGGGTGGTGTTTCACTTCAAGGACGGGAAGGAAATCGTAACGAGGCTATGAAATATTACAGAAACAGGCCCAGGCTGGTAGGGAAAATCCTGCTGACCTGGGTCCTCTTCAGATGTTCCAGATGTAGTTTTCCTCCACTCATTCATTCCCGGTGGCACTTCTCATCACTTCCAGCATCATTCTTCCACCCAAACGGAAGCTGTTTTGGAACAGCAGACATTCTGCCAAAACCTGATATTCTCTGACGCAATCTGCATACTTGGTAAACAATTCCTTCTGTTCTTCAGTCATGGTTGCCAGCAGCTTGTCCTCATTCCGGCTGATCAGCTGGAGCAGTTCCTTGTACTCCTTACCGGAAGAAGTATCATATTCCGCCGGTTCGATGTTGCCATACCAGAATTCTTCCAAAATATTCATAACATCACCCTCCGCAAAAAGTGTGTGTGATGTTAACTCCGGCGGCGGCAAATTACAAGCAGGTGATCTGCCAGAATTACAACTGTCCTTTTTGTCCTTTCTGTCCCATGGGTATCAATAAAAAACGCCCATATCCGGGGGATACTCCCAGCCATGGACGGTTTCATATGTATAGAAAATAATAATTTATCGTTTATATTCTTATAACGATTACCATTTTACCAACCCCTGTCTTTTCAGACCATGGCCGCATCAAATCCGGGCGTACAATGTGCTTATGGCCGAAAATATTCGAAATATTCCCGGTTTCCTTCCAAAAACATCCCCAGAACGGCAATAAATAAAAAGTTACCGTTGTTGAAATTGTATCAACAACGGTAACTGATTTGAAAGTAAAGACCTATTTTGATACCAAATGCACACGGTACTAACCTTTTATTAAAAAGTTTACCCATTGTTAAAAGGTGCACCGGGAAATCGCCGCCGACATAGCGTTTTCCTTCCACATTCATAGCATTTCAGAAATACGCGAAATCAGCAGTTTGTACCGCTTGGCAGTATCGGCATTTTTGCCGCAGTATTGTCTGAGCATTTCCTCATTCGGCTCATATAGCCGTAATAGCTTGGCGGTGGATGTGGGCTTTTTGAGTGCTATTTATCGGGTGGATTGGCGTAAATACAAAAGGACACAGCGATACTCCATTGAAACCGCCATGTCCTAAAAAGATTTCACTTATCACACTCTTCGATACATTGATTAGCGTTTCTGTTTTACAATTCGGACAAAAGAGTGAGAATTTCTTGAACTCTGTATCAGGGTGCACCTTAATTCGGGTTTTGTTCTTACAGTTTGGGAATAGCAACCAGCTTTCCTCTTCCAAGATATCTCCTTCTTCCAATATGAATAATCCTCAATTGAAGAAGCTATAGACATAAAGGTGCATCCATTTCCTAAAAACTTCATCCACTCAATTTCCAACTAAAATCACAGCAGACCTGAATCAGTTCCTCATCATGGGTGATCACCAATATGGTTTTCCCTTCGGACGCGGCCTGCACCAGCGAGGAGGCGATTTTCCGCATGTTCCCGCCATCCAGTCCCGACGTCGGCTCGTCGAGCAGCAAAATCTCCCTGCCGGATAAAAGCCCGCAGGCAATGGAAAGGCGCTGTTTCTGCCCGCCAGACAGAACGGCCGGGTGTGCGTCCTTGTAAGGATAAAGGGCAAATTTCTTCAGCAAATTTCTGGCCTTCTCCAAACGCTCCTCCGTTCTGGAACCCCCTAAAAGCAGTTCTTCGGTTACGCTGTTTGTAAAAAATTGCGTGCCGGTGTCGTTGGAGCTGTACCAGCAGCATTTCCGCCGCTGCGCCGAGCCAGCATTCCGGCCGTGCAGGAAAATGTTGCCCTTAGACGGGCGTTCCAAGCCGGCGACGATTTTTGCCAATGTTGTTTTTCCCGCCCCGTTGTGTCCAGTGATAGCGATGATCTGCCCTGACCAAGCCGCAAGGTTTAAATTTTCCCAAATTGTATGATTCCTTCGCTTGCAGGAAAGGCCCCGCAGGGAAAGAATAGGTGTACCTATGCCGATGGGTGGGGAAAGCCTTGTAGACCTATACTGCCGCACAGCGCGAAGCTCCAGCTGCTCCAGAGTTTCGGAAGAGAGGCGCCTCATTTGTTCGGGCGTGCGCTCCCACTGAACAGATCCATCCCGGATATAGACAAACCGATCCGCCAAATCCATCAACCAGTAAAGCCGGTGTTCCGCAATCAACAGGGTGCAACCCTCCTGCTTTAACCCTTGCAGAGTTTCACGCAGTTCCGCAACGCCTTGTTCGTCCAGATTGGCGGTAGGCTCGTCGCAGACATAAATGGGAGGATTCATGGCATAAACAGCGGCCACGGCTGTACGCTGTTTTTCCCCGCTGGAAAGCACGTCGAGGGAACGGCTACTCAATCGTTCCAAATGAAACCGCCGGATAGCTGTATCAGTCCGCAGAATAATTTTTTCATGAGGGAAGCCGTAATTTTCACAACCGAAAGCAACTTCTCCCGGCATTTCAGAGGAGAAAAATTGGCTTCCTGGATCCTGGAACACACTGCCCACCGTTTTTCCCCGTTTCCAAAGGGGTTCACCACTTCTGTCCTTTCCATCAATCTGAATACAGCCGGAAAACTGACCTGTATAAAAAGCGGGAGCAAGACCATTTACCAGACGGATCAAGGTGGTTTTTCCATTCCCCGAAGGGCCGGTCAATACTATGCATTCACCTTTTCGGACATGCAGACAAATATCGGTCACACCTGTTTCGGAGCCAGCATATTGAAAATTAACATGTTCAAACCGGATCACTTTATCCCCCCTAACAGTAAAAACAGGATGGTTCCAGCCGTCCATATCCCTAGCCAGAGGAAATCAGCCGGCTGCATCCCTCTGGCATAGTAGCTTCCCCGCACGCCCGGCGCCTGGGCACCCCGCGCTATGGCCGATACGGAAAGCTGGTCCGCAATTTGCAGGCAGCGCAGCAGCAGAGGCACCAGCACATACTCGCAGGTAACGGCAGGATGGCGGAGCACCTGCACGGGTTCGGTCAACCTTCGGTTCTTCATGGACTGCCGAACTCCCTTCAGCTCTGCCTTCATGGTTGGGAAAAACCGAAACACCACCAACAGCCCCAGGATAACCGGGGTGGGGGTATGGATTTTCGACAGAGCGGCCGAAAGCTGTCCCGGCGGCGTGGTAATGAGATTCCACGCCACCAGGAATATCGGCATGAGATTGTAAAACATCAGTACATAGAACTCTGAGAAAACCACCATATGCAGGCCGTGAAAGCGGATGAGATACAGCAGCAGCGCCAGTACCAGATAAAAAGCGCCGAAAGTCAGGCAAAGCCTCCACCGTCTTTCAAAAACCAACTGGCAGAAAGCAAGCAGCGCAAGAAGACAGGTGAGCAAAGTGTTTGCGGTAAGTGATACCCCAAGGATAGCGCATGCCACCGCCCACGCTTTTACCGGAACGGATAAGGCTGTTTCCCGCATTTACAGAACCCCCGCTTTTTTGAAATGCTTTTGAATCAGTTTCCGTCCGACAAGGCTGCCCAGGAACCCGCAGAGCATGGTAAAAATCAGGATAAAAACTACCCAGCCCGGCGCTGTATAATACTGAACGTAAGCGTCGATGTAGCTCTTCTCCATCCCACTGGCAACCGCAAAGCTGTAATAGGTATCCCAAAAAAACCAGATGGGAAGCAGGTTTACTCCGTTGTATAACAGGCTGGAAACCGTCCAGGAGACAGTCAAACGGTTTGGCGTAATCCCTTTCCACAGGATGAGTTCCGCAAGGATTCCCACCACGATAAACCACGGGAGCAAAAACCAGTTGCCCATAATCAGAAAGACAAGGCCCAGCAGCGTCATGTATACCAGCGAAACAAACCGTTTATGGATGCGGTTTACCATCAAAAAATAAACAGGCCCGCAGACAAGCATGGTGATGCCTACGGAAAGCACCATGCTGACAAAATCGTTTAGCATGCAGATCATGTTGATTCCCAGCTGGATGACAATGAGCAGCACAGTCATCAGCACCAGGGTGATAACGTCTTTTACAGACCATTTCTTTGTGTTTTCCATTTTGATTCTCCTTTATACTTTTCAAAGTTCTTGAAGTTTCCAACCTAATGCCTGTTCACGCAGTCCGACAAAACGCCGGTACAGGCCATTCTGCGTCATGAGTTCATGATGCGTTCCGCGCTGTACAATCCGCCCCCGCTCCAGTACAATAATTTGGTCTGCATGCCGGACCGTGGAAAGCCGGTGGGCAATCATGATAATGGTCTTATCCTTTGTCAACTCGGAGATGGCAGACTGCAGTTCCCGTTCATTTTCGGGATCTACCGATGCGGTGGCCTCATCTAAAATGATGATAGGCGCGTTCTTTAGGATGGCGCGGGCGATGGAAATACGCTGTTTCTCACCGCCAGAGAGGGAAGCGCCTCCTTCTCCCACCGGCGTTTCATAACCGTCTGGCAGCTTGGAGATGAAATCATGGCACTGGGCCTTTTTTGCCGCTTCCACCACCTGTTCATGAGTTGCTTCCGGGCAACCGAACTTGATGTTGTTTTCCACTGTATCTTCAAAGAGGTATACATTCTGAAAAACAATGGAAAAATTTTTTAACAGGCTGTCGCAGGTGTAATCCCGTACATCATGCCCACCTATGCTGATTTTTCCTTCACGCACATCCCAGAAGCGCGCAATAAGGCTTGCCAGCGTGGTCTTGCCGGAACCGGACGGCCCAACCACGGCGCAGGTCGCCTTCTCTGGAACGGTCATTGTGATGTCATGCAGCACGTCCTCCTGCCCATAGGCGAACGAGACATTCTGCAGTTCAATATCAAAGCGTTCCGGGGTAAGATCTGAGCCGTGCTCATCCAGCACGGGGGTATCCATAACGGCTTCCATTCGGTCAAGGGAAGCGTCGATTACCCTGGCAACCGACGCCATGCTGCCCACCAACTCCACACTAGAATAGATCATAAAACTGGATACCAGCAGGAGCAGGCATTTGACCGGCGTAATATCTCCGCCCAGAAGCAAGTAAGGCGCGACAACGAGAATGGCGGCTCTGCTCAGCCTGAATACGGTTTGATAAACGCCGGTCAACGAGGAAAACGTGCTCTCCAAAGCGATATTGGCCTCCGCGCTTTCATGAATCGCCTGATTGACTGCCTTGCCGGAACGTTCCCCCAAGCCGAAAGCTTTCACAACGCCCATGCCCTGTATGTATTCCAAAAAGCAGGTCACAAGATTTGCCTGTGCCGCCTGCCTCCGGGGGGAAAGGCGTTTGGCGGCTCTTTGGATGCCGGCATAAACCAGCATGGACACGGCAAGGCCCGCAAACATCAGCAGACCAATATGCCATTCATAAAACAGTAGCCATACCCCGATCACAATGGCGTGGATAAATCCGCCGGCCACCCGTTCCAATACGGTGACCGCATTGTTTTCAATGTCTCCAAGGGTGGTAGTTGCGGCGGCAGCGATTTCGCCCAGCCGGTTTTCGCTGAAATATCCCATGGGGACGCGCTTCATATGTTCGCCAATCTCCAACCGCTTCTGAGAGCACATGGCAAAACTGCCCAGTGTCCGCTTGACACAGGACAGGTTGTTAAAGAAAATGCGCCCTGCAATGCTGATGATCATAATACCCAATGAAATCCAAATGACAGATGCCGACATGACACCGCCCTCCGTTGTGGTAAGAAGACCGGAAAGGACGGTCAGGATCGCCATAATCGGCAGCATCTCAAAGACAGAATCCAGAAGGCTGAACACAAAGGAGGCCAGCAGGTCGTTTCTCTTGCAGCCGGAAAACTTCAGTAACCGTTTTATCATCTCAATCATACCGCCGCCTCCTTTGTATCCTTCGCGCTGATGTGCGCCTCCCACAATTCCCGATAGAGCGGGCAGTCTTTCAAAAGCGCATCGTGGGTTCCCTCCGCTTTTATCAACCCATTGTCCATCACCAAGATCTTATCCGCCGCTGTAATGGTGGACAGGCGGTGCGCGATTACAATCAATGTTTTTCCCCGTACCAATTCATTGATGGAAGCTTGAATGACCGCTTCATTCTCCGGGTCGGTGAAGGCTGTGGCCTCATCCAGGATTACCACAGGGCTGTTCTTCAAAATGGCGCGTGCAATCGCAACACGCTGCCGTTCGCCGCCTGACAGGTTGCTTCCGCCTTCCCCCGCCAGGGTGTCGTAGCCCTGGGGCAGCGCGGAGATAAAATCGTGACAGCTTGCCTGTTTCGCTGCGGCTGTGACCTCCTCGTCTGATGCGCCCGGCCTGCCCATGCGAATGTTCTCCTTTACAGAAAGATGGAAGAGAAAATTGTCCTGCGATACATAGGACACAATATCCATCACCTGCTTTAGAGGCAGCCTGCGCACATCTACGCCTCCGATCTGCACCTCGCCGCTGTCCGCTTCCCAGAAGGAAGCGATCAGGCGCGCTACCGTGGACTTGCCGGAACCGGAGGGTCCCACAATCGCAGTCATACCGCAGGGGGCCGCATCGAAGCTGATCCGGTGCAGCACCTCGGTGTCCCCGTAGCCAAAGGAGACTTCCCGGAAGGAGATATTGCCGTTTTCCAACGGCGCCGGTTCCAGAGGGCGTTTCATCTCTTTTTCCTCCAACATGCCGGCAATCTCCTGGACAGTGGAATCCACCATCGCAAGACTGTCCGTGTATTGCAGCGCCTGAATGAGCGGCTTCACAAGCCCTAGTGCAAGAATGATGCAGGCGATAAAAACAGGCGCAGTCAGGCTGCCGCTTTGAAAAAGCCACGTTCCTAAAGGGAGCACTCCCAAAAGGCAGGAGGGCATGATGGAAATACCCGCCACATAAAACCCATTGGTCTGTTTGAACCATGTAGCTTTGGCCGCTTCATTCTCTTTTACAGCGTCGGCGTATTTTCCATAGGAGGAACTGCTCTGGTTGAACGCCTTGATGACTTCGATTCCTCCGATATACTCCACAATCGCCGCATCCATGTTCTTTCCTGCCGTTAGAACCCGACTGTACCGCTTTTCATAGTCCTTCATCATCCCCATATAGCAGAACAGCCCGATGGGAATGGTGATAAGAGAAATCAGGGCAAGTCTCCAGTCCAGTACAAACATATACAGGAGCATCAGCGCCGGAATTAAGATATTGGCGGTCAGCTCCGGGATCATGTGCGCCAGCGGAAGCTCCAGTTTTTCCACGGTATCTACCAGCAACGTCTTAAACTTTCCGGAAGGCGTGTCCAAAATGGTTCCCATCGGCACACGGGAAAGCTTTGCAGTCAGCTCTGTACGAATATTCTTCAGGATTGTAAACGCCGAGCGGTGGCTGAGCATGGTGGAGGCTGTGTTCAGCCAGGTGCCGCCCAGATAGCCCAACAGCGCATAGAGCGCCAGCAGTCCAATCGGCGCCGGTTCGTAGTTTTTTCCAAGAATTCGGATGATGATTTGCGTCACTGCCAGATAGGGGACAACACCGCAGGCAGAACCCAGTACGGCCAGCAGCACCGAAGCGGTCAGCCGTCCCCGGCATTGTCCTGCAAAGCGTAAAATCCAGCGGAGCACATTATTTTTCTTCTGTTCCATAGTCAACTCCCATCATTTCCTCCAGGCGGCAAAGCGGTGATGCGCCTGGCTGCGTTTCTGTAATTCCTCCGTCCCGCAGCACCAGAACCCGGCTACAGACGGTTTGGATAAACTCATAATCGTGCGTGATGATGAGCAGGATTTTCCCGCGTGCCGACAGTTCTCTCGCCAACCGACCAACCTCCAACATACTTTTCAGATCAAGTCCGCTGGTGGGTTCGTCAAAGATCAACAGGTCTTTTTCACAAACCAGACTGACTGCAACGGCAAGCCGCTGCTTCTGTCCCCCCGACAGGGAAAGAGGATGCCGATCTTTGTAAGGCGTCAAGTCCAGCCATTCCAGCGCTTGATTGACAGCATTGTTATCCGCCTTTTTCATACCTAGCTGGCATTCTGTCTCTACGTTGTCGGTAAACAGCTGATGGCCTACGTCCTGCATAACCATATACGACCGCTCTTTTCGCTGCTTCTCCGAAAGCGGGCGTCCGTTTAAAGAGATCGTTCCCGCACCGCACTTTTGCAGACCGCAGATGGTGCGGGCCAGTGTTGTCTTGCCGACACCGTTTTGACCGGTAACCGCTATGATTTCACCGCCATAAGCGGTAAAATTTACTTCCTTCAATATCTCTTTGCCTCCCAGCTGTACCCTGAGCCCTTTCACTGCCAACGTATTACCGCCCGTCTTTATCCCGGTTCCCAGCTGCATGACCTGCGGCAATGTACAGCTGCGGAGCCCCATAGAGGAAACCTCCTGCTCTGTGAGTGCTCGAAATGCAGAAGCAGGCATATCGCGCACTATTCGGCCATCCTTCATATAAAGCACCCTGTCAGCCACTTCCATCAAATACCATAGCCGGTGTTCCGCAACAATGATCGTCTTACCCTGTGACTTGACCATCCGGAGCAGCCGTTTCAGTTCCCGGATTCCCTTCAAATCCAGGTTGGAGGACGGTTCATCCAGCACAATAATTTCCGGCTGTGTGGCGTAAACAGATGCAAAGGCAATTTTTTGTTTTTCGCCGCCGGAAAGCTCAAAGATATTCCGGCGGCGGAGGCTGGACAGGTGTAGTTCGCTGCAGGTTTCTTCCAGCCGCTTCTTTAACTGTTCCTGCGGAAGCGCACGGTTTTCCAACCCAAAAACAATTTCACTATCCGTGTCCGTATTGAAAAACTGAGTACGCGGGTTTTGGAACACAGATCCCACATGGTCGGACAGTTCTACAATTTCCGAATTTGGCACTTCCAACCCGCAGACCGATATTATGCCGGTTAGTTCGCCGCTGAAAAAATGAGGAATGAGGCCATTGATGAGACGAGTAACTGTCGTTTTCCCGCAGCCGCTTTCCCCGCAGAGGAGGACGCACTGGCCGTCCGGGATTTCCACACTGACATGATGCAATCCGTTCTCCTCCTGTCCATCGTAGGAGAAAGAAACATCGTTCAGCCTGACCATCAAGCCCACCCCCTAACCGCAGCTAAAACTGCGAATAGAACCATACCGATGTAACATGCCAGGACTACTCCGTCCCATATATGGAAACGCACATTTTCTATACAGGTACGGCGCTGCACATGATCAATTCCTCTTGTGATTGCCGCCTGGGTAATTTCATCGGAAATTTTAGAGGCGGAAACCAGCATTGGCACATAGACATATTCCATTGTCCGCATAGGGTGGCGGAGAAAACCGCCTGCTGTAACCGGAATCCCACGCAGCGCCATAGCGTCCTTAACAGCGTTCCATTCCTCCTTCATGGTAGGAAAATACCGCAGCGTAATGGAAAGCGAAATGGTAAATCCTTTTGGCAGGAGAAACCGTCCCACCGCCGCCAAAAATTTGCTGACTCGTGTAGTGGAAATCAGAAAACTCCCCAGCATAAAACAGGGAATGAGCTTGCGTATGTAGACGGCAAACATATAGACAATCCCTCCGGCACTGACAGGCAGGACAGGAACGAGCCACAATTGAACCGCCAGCAGCACGAGAAAAAGAGCACCATATTTTACAGCGCTGTGGAATCTTCCCGCGCTGAAAAGAAGCAATAGCGGCAGCCCCACAAAGACGCATTCCACAATTATGCTCCCATTCAGAAAAACAGACACGCTTGTAATGGCGAGAATTAACAGTTTGGTACGAGGATCCAGTTTCATTTTAAACAATCCCCGCTTTTTCAAAATGCTTTTTCAGCAGCTTTTTGCCGATATATCCGCCGGCCAAGGCGCAGAGGACCGTGCCCAGCAGCATCAGTGGAATTACCCACCATTGGGCGCCGATGGCATCAATAACGCCTGCAAAAGAGGATATGTCGCCTTTTTTATTCATAAACTCGGCAAACTGTGCGGGCATGACCGCCATGGGAACATACGCCCCCATCGGAGACAGGGCAAACAGGCAGTAGGCTGCCATATTCTTTTTGAAGGATTTGAATTGACCGGACGCGCAGATAAAATCAGCGATTATACCCAACACAATAAAGAAAGCAGACATCATCCAGAACATTCCTGTAATTAATAGAAGAATCCCCGCAATGATCCCCAGAATTATGATTGCCCCGCGCTTCGGGATCTTCGCCACATAGAGCATGAACACTGTCCCTGTAAACAAGGCGACAACCATTGGCATAAAGGGAAAGGTGATTGGCGTCATTTGAGCTAGGCCTCCAACAACAAAGGCAACCGCCGCATAAATCAACGAAAAAATGCCTACGGAAATAAAGTCTCTGGTCTGTAACTTATTGATCTGCTTCATGATAAAAGCTCCTTTCGCGAGTTAGTCTTTGCTAACCAAAGTGCAAAAATTTAAGGTTCATTTGAACCTTAAAAGGCCGTTCCAGCCGTAGTTGAAAAAGGCTGCCAGTTCATTCACATAGTCAATCGCCTGTTCCCGGGTCATGTCATGGGCGACTGTTTCAAAAACGGCGGTAAAATAGGCGCTTGTGATCATATGGTGAAGGTCCCGGCTGACCGCGCCCTCCAATTTCCCGAGTTGCCGGAGCTGCTCATAGTAATCCTCTGTCTGATCGACCTCAAGTTCCACCAGTTCATGAATATAGTTAGCGTACTGGGTTCCTTCGGAACAGCAGATCACCAGCTTGAACGCATCGAAATGATCGTAGATGTAATTGATAAAGTAATTCAGGTAACTGGTCGATAAATCACGGCTCTGTTCCGCTTTATCCTCCGGAATCAATTCATAATGCGCTTGTTGTGCTTGTTTGAATTGAGTGATCAATCCGTCGGCCGCCGGAGAGACCAGAGCGTCAAACAATGCTTCCTTGCTGTTGTAGTACCCATAAAAGGCTCCTTTGGTAAATCCGGCTTCCTTTACAATGGCTCGCAGGGAAGCGTCTTTAAAGCCCTTCTCTAAAAATTCCCGTTTTCCAACCTCAAGAATGCGCTTTTGCGTATCAGTTAGTTCCACGTTTTACTCTCCTTTTATATACCAGTGGTATATACCACTGGTATATTATAATATAAGCAGTATGGTTTGTCAATAGGTTTTCACAAAAAATTGATGATTTCCTTCAACCGCTTCCGGATTATATCTCCGTCCCATCCTTAAAGGTCCCCTGGATGTCCTCCTCACTGTATACCGTCACGGAATCTACAAGGCTCGACCATAACCGCCGTCAAATTGCTTTCAGTGTCTTATGGTTTTCTTCGTGCTCTCTGATGATGGTAATCTTTTCTTCGTAACAGAACTGATATTTTCCCATTTTCTTTTCAACTCCTTGACTCTTCTACTATACATCAAGGTGTCCATTATTTTTATGTCTACTTTTTAGGTATCATATCATCGTCTACCGTCTCCATAATATCATCCAGATGACAGTCCATTGCTTCGCATATTCGCAAAAGCACATCCGTTGTAATATTGTCTCCCTTGCCCAATTTTGCAACAGAAGCGGAGCTAATCCCAGCCTTTTCTTTTAGGTCGCTCTTTTTCATATTTTTGTCAATAAGCATCTTCCAAAGTTTGTTGTAGCTGATACGCATGGTTATAACTCCTTTACTGATTTCCCATCATCATATCGTAATGCTGCTTTTGCTCCATAGCGTCAAATATCATTTCAAAGATATTCCGACACTCCTCGGCATTCAGGCAGTCCTCAACAAAGTCCTTTCCATCGCTCATGCCGATTGAGCTTGCGTTGATATACGAAAGCATAGCTGCAGCAAGCTGAAACTTTTCTTCGTCATCGTTACCGTCGGCATCTTTAAATCGGCCTTCTGCTTTTCCCTGGACTAAAATTACCTGTCGTAACTGCGAGCCCTCGTAACCGCACAACTGAAGAAAGTAATACTCCAGAATGCGCCGAATCACATTCATCAAGGGAACAGCTGATTTTACTTCTTTGTACTCATCCCATAGCGCCGCATAGGAATTTTTGACAGGGTTAATATTTATCCGTTCCGTCGGAGCATTCGGATTGACATCGTCACACATCTTTATGGTGGATTTCGTTCCGATTTTACGGATTAAGTAAAATGACGCATAATCATATTTTGACACATAGCTGTAAGAAACCTCACGGTGAAAGTAAGCGTTGTGGGTAAGGATAAAAATCTGCTTGATGAAATTGCCCTTGGCAGTTCTATTTCGGTTGTCCGCGTTATTTCGACATATTTCAACCATTTGCCGAACAAGGGTACTTACGATAAACAGAGAACCGCTATCCATGCTGGAAACAGGATCGTCAATGACAATGATTTTCTCTCTGGTTTCTCCATCAGCTGAGTCACTGCCCTGCACAAGGTGATAAAAATACAGAAACGCTATAAAGTTCTTTTCGCCCTCACTTAAATTATCGGCTATGGAATTGTCGGAACGGCGAACCTCATAGACATTATCCACTCCGGGTTTCGGCTGAAGACTGAAGCCGCGCATACCGGAATCCCGCAGCATTTGATTGATGCTGTCCTTCGCAGTGTCCGTTTCTACCGTTTTTGTGCGAAGGGTCTTTAGCTGTGCTTTAATTCTTTCGAGTGTTGCATTCTGCGCTTCAATGTCTGTATCAAGGGCATCCAATTCAGTTTGCATAGCAGCATCCGCTTTTCTGTGAGCATCAATGACATCCTTCAGCATAAAAGCAAGCAGGCTGAACACCACATTTGTGCATTCCACTCTCTTGGTAGGTCTGGCTGCCACAACAGCGTTATTGGCATCGATCAGTGAATTAAAAGCGTTAATAATGACAGCTACTTCGTCGAGGATTGGAGCAATATCCGTTAGTTCTACCACGGATGCAGGGTTCTCCACTTTAGCCTTTATTTTTTCTATATTATTCTGAATCACCGCCTTAAGGACGGCAAGTTTATCCGAATACGGTTTGATGTCAATTTGCAGGTACAGTTCGGCGGGCGTAGCCTGCAGGGGTACAAACAAATCGTTTGCGGCCTTTTTGTACCGAGTCAAAAACTCGTCCAAAAGGCGAAGATTGTCTTGGTATCTGTTATCAAAACTGTCTATAAAGGTCTGTTCAAAATTTCCGCGAAGGACTTCTCCGCAATAAGGGCATCTTCCTTTTGCGTCATGGGAATACGCATCGTGACCCTGCCGCATCCATTCCGTTGCTCCAATATCGCGCAAAAATCCGGCGAGTTCTGTGTCTGCGCTGTTCACGATTGGATTGCAGAGAATATCTTTTCCTTCCACAGAGTCAACAGCATCGGGATCAGAAATGCCATTAAATCTTTGGTAGTGCTTTGCGGTCTCAGAATATGCCGACTCATACAGCCTGCGAAGTTTATCCATATCCGCATCTGCCGGTGCGTGTTTCATGATTTCACGAACAAACGGATCGGATTTACCTTTTTTATCCATCGTACCCGGAAACATTTCACGGATAGCCTTGCCGCGGTCCCAGCATTCCTTCAAAAAATCTTTGTACAACTTATCCTTTGCCGCCGCAGTCTTGTCGCGTTTATCGCTCGCCTCGGCCAGCATCTTCTTTACACGGGAGCGTTCTTCTGAAGCCTCATCAATTTGCTGCTGAATTTCAGCATTTTTTGCATTAAGGGTGAAAACACCCCTTAAATTGCGATAACTGCGAAAGTTCTCATCAATAAAATCCTGGTTATAAACGAGCGGAAGATAATCTGCCGCTGTTCTTCCGGGAGCGTATGTTACGCCAGCTCCACTTTTTATTGCTTTTGCTATCGTAGACTTGCCGGCACCGTTATTGCCAAAGAAAAAGTTTACATAGGTAGGCTCGATATAGGCGTGGCTGTCCTTATAACTTGCGTCCGTCAAATCTATGCGGATAATTTCTGATTTGATTTTCTCGGCCATAAAGACATCTCCTTACACAGGCATCGGCATTCCGGGGATTCCGGCTTCCTTAAACGCCTCGAATACATTTACTTTGTGAACAGACCATGCGCTTTGATTCAGATCCGTAATGGCGCAGTCCATGTTTAATCCAAAAAAGACAGCATTTCGCTTGTCACACAGTTTTACCTGTTGTATCGGTGCAATTGGCTTAAATGCAATCTTGATATTTTTCCCTGCTACCATAATTTTCTGTATGTAGCAAAGCATACAATACTGGCTTGGTGACGTTACGCCTTTCAGCTCGGTATTCTCATGGCAGATAATCGCTGGAAAACGCTTCAATTCCGCAATGCCCGCATCTGTAAGAGTAGAGCATCTCTCAAAAATCTCCGGCGGGACATTATACTTTGTCAAAGCACGGGATGCTATAACCGAAACGACACCATCCTTGAAAACATCATCATCGCAGGTGACTATAAGCTGATAATACTCCGTGCTAAAGGATTGAACGGCAATCATCATTTCTGCCGAGGAATCTGCCGATTGAGGATAATTGATATTGTATGTGAAATTAACCGTAGCTCCCGGCTGATTGGCTACTGTCACATTGTTTGTGCCGGTCTGCTGTAAGGCAGGAACAGCCGACTGGTCAGCCATCTGCTTAATTATCAGATCCTTGCTCATGATACACCGCCCTAAAAGTTAAAATTTATCGTACCGTTATTTGTCAGGTTCAGATTCTTTTCTCCGTTTTGGATGACATTGATCTGCTGTTGAATAACGGTTGTATTTTTCTCTTCTTCAGTGGCACCTGATGTTTTTTCCCCATCCACGACCTCCACTTCTTCCGGCTCAGCATCGTCTTTTGATGATGCTGGGCTTTTTCTTTTTGTTTCAGCTGCGGTTTTCAAGATAGAGAGGAACAGATCGGCCAACTGTCTTCCTGCGTTAAAGCCGTCAATTGCGGGTAGGTATTTCCGAAAGCTGTCACAGAGACTTGAAACCGTCTCATCTGAAAATTCATGAATATATGACACAAAATTCTCTGTTTCGATGTATGGGCTGATTTTTTTGGCAATTCTGGAGATGCCTGTTTGCCCATTGAAATAAGAACGGTAGGTAGTCTCGGTTGGTTCATCTACTGCACTCTGACCATCTTCTGTTACAAGCACATCAAAGAGAGTCTTGGTAAATGCAGCCTGGCTGCTTGAACCGCCGATTATCGGATGCAGAATTTGCACAAAGTCCTTGAATTCCATATTTTCCATCTCCTTGACGAAACCTATCAAAGCCTATCAACGGCTATCTAATCCTATCAGCTCGATTTTCTATAATTAAGACAGAAGCTGACAGAAAACCTGTTGCTTCGACAGAGCAGCTTTCGCAATTGTGCTGTTAGAAACTATTATAGCACAGATTTTTGAATTTTTCTACCCCTTTCGCTAATTTTGCATCTGCGTTTGCAAATTGTAAATCGGCAATTGCAAATCTGCTCTTTCAATCCGCCAGATAACGCATCGGTCGATCACCGGTGGCTCAACGGTACCTGACGGTTACAAGTAAATATCATCAGCTGCCTATTGAGCGGGTTAGCTGCAGACCGGAACGGAGGATTCTCCGTCGGGACTGTAGTTGGATTTCTATACCCATTTTGCAGCTGACCATAAGAGTTTCCTTCGTTCCATGCAAATCGAACGGAGGAAATTTTTATGTCAAACGAAGCAAAGAAATTCTTTATCCCTGTTGAAGGACAAGCCATTGAGGTCAGCGAGGAAGTCTACCGGGCGTATTACCGCCCAATCTGGAATACCCGCTACCATGCCCAGAAGAACGGCGAGTGCCGCTGCCCCAAGACTCAGATCTGGAAATGCGACGGTGTTTGCCCCGGCTGCCCGTTCTACGCCGCCGGGAAGAAAGTGTCTCTCGAAACGGCCATCGGCGGCGAGGACGACGATCTGACTCTCGGAGATACGCTGGCGGACGATGCGCCGACTGCGGATTCTATCCTTATGGACGAAGAACTGCTCAAGGCGCTGTATGACGAGCTCGACCGTCTTGACCCGGAGGGCAAGCGCATCTGCGCGCTGATGATGCACCACTCGGAGCGGGAGGCCGCTGCAATCATGGACATGGCGCGTTCCACCTTCAAGCGTCACTGGGCAAAAATCCGTGCGGAACTGCAGGACAGGCTCAAGGATTATTACATCTAACATTTCCCTTTATCCCTTCGGCTGCAACTCTGCGGTCGAAGGGATAAATCTTTTTTTGGCAAAATGCGGACCGCTTCGACGGCTTCCCTCCAGTGGGTACTGAGGACAGTAAGACAACTCAGCACCTCGGAAAGGAGGAACCGCCAATGAACGAGTCCAAATGCACCAAGCCCGTGAGCGATGAGGAACTGATCGGTGTGCTTACGGCAATCAGCGTAGTGTCAAAGCGTCTGGCAAAAAAGCTGATTCAGCTGAACCAGACAAGTCAATCAGAGGAAGGAGGTAAACACGATGAGCAAAATGAGCGAAATGGAAGCGACCATCCGAGAGTTACGGGATATTGCATCTTCTATTAACGACATCGCCAACTGGCTGACCGATGCGTTCGGTAACACCGACAGTGCGGAAGCTGCACCCACCCCGGAAAAGACATATTCGCTCGAAGAAGTCAGAGCAATTCTGGCAGAAAAGTCAAGAGATGGCTTCACCGCTCAGATTCGTGACCTTCTTCAGAAGTATGGAGCAACCAAGCTCTCCGAGGTGAACCCCGCCCGATACAGGGACCTTGTGGCGGATGTGGAGGTGCTGGGCAATGGGTAATCACGCTCTGCTTTCCGCATCCTCATCCCACAGGTGGCTCAACTGCCCGCCTTCGGCAAGGCTGTGCGAAAGCTACGATGATAAGGGCAGCGATTTCGCCGCCGAGGGTACCGACGCCCATGCGCTCTGCGAGTATAAGCTGCGAAAAGCACTCGGTATGGCGGCGCAGAACCCGACCGAAAGCCTTACCTGGTACAGCGCCGAAATGGAGGACTGCGCTAACGGCTATGTTGCCTTTGTAATGGAACTGGTCGCAGAAGCCAAGAAGGTCTGCACTGACCCTGTCGTGCTGATCGAGCAGCGGCTTGACTACTCCAAATATGTAAAAGAGGGCTTCGGCACCGGCGACTGCGTCATCATCGCAGACGGTACGCTGCACATTGTGGATTACAAACATGGGCGCGGAGTCCTGGTGGAAGCCGACGATAATCCGCAAATGAAGCTGTACGCCCTCGGCGCACTGGAGCTGTTCGACTGCATCTACGATATCGACACCGTCAGCATGACGATCTACCAGCCAAGGCGCTCCAATGTCAGCACCTTCACCATTCCAAAACAGGAGCTTTGCGAATGGGCGGACAAGGTTTTGACGCCGACTGCAGAGCTGGCCTTCAACGGCAGCGGTGAATATCACTGCGGTGAATGGTGCCAGTTCTGCAAGGCAAAAGCGGATTGCCGCGAGAGAGCCAAGGCCAATATGGAGCTTGCCCGATATGAGTTTCGGCAGCCGCCTCTGCTCACGGATGAGGAGGTCGAGGAAATCCTCGGTCAAATCGACGGGCTGACCACCTGGGCGTCCGACATCAAGGACTATGCGCTGCAGGCAGCTATCAGCGGAAAACAATGGCCCGGCTACAAGCTGGTCGAGGGTCGCTCCAACCGAAAGTACACAGACGAACACGCCGTCATCGCTGCCGTGACCGCCGCAGGGTACGACCCTTACGAGCACAAGGTTCTCGGCATTACCGCTATGACCGCGATGCTCGGGAAGAAGCAATTCAATGCAATCCTCGGTGACTTGATCACCAAGCCGCAAGGCAAACCCACGCTTGTGCCGGAAAGCGATAAAAGACCGGCAATGACAACCATTATCGATGATTTTAAGGAGGACAACTGATATGTCGAATTCTACTACTAAGCTCGTAAACCCCATGAAGGTCATTACCGGCAAAGATACCCGCTGGTCCTACGCCAATGTCTGGGAAGCGAAATCCATCAACGGCGGTACGCCGAAGTTCAGCGTCAGCCTCATTATTCCGAAGTCTGACACCGTGACCGTACAGAAAATCAAGGCGGCTATCCAGGCAGCCTATGAGGAGGGGCAGGCAAAGCTCAAGGGCAACGGTCGCTCCGTTCCGCCTTTGACTGCCATTAAAACGCCGCTCCGCGACGGAGATACCGAGCGCCCGGATGATCCCACCTATGCCAACAGCTACTTTATCAACGCCAACTCCGCCACCGCTCCCGGCATCGTGGACGCCGACTGCAACCCGATCCTGACCCGCTCCGAGGTTTACTCCGGCGTGTACGGTCGCGCCAGCATCAACTTCTACGCCTTCAACAGCAATGGCAACAAAGGCATCGCCTGCGGACTGAACAACCTGCAGAAGATCCGTGACGGTGAGCCTCTCGGCGGCAAGTCCAGCGCGGCATCCGATTTCGCCACCGATGTGGACGAAGATTTCCTGTCTTGAGGAGGTGCGCAGCATGAGTATTACCACGATTCTCTGCATTCTGCTGCTGTCCCTGTATCTGCTCCTGGCGGTGTTTTGGATCGTCAGATCCATCATTGACACCGTCGATGACCGTAAGCGCGACAAGCGTAATGCGGCATGGGAGGAAGAACGCCGACAGCTTGAAAAGGAACACGCCCTTCGTGAGGTGGAATATCACGAAGCCCGTATGAAAGAACTCAACAAAGAGTAATCTCCGGCCTGTGGGCGGTGGGAATGTTCCTGCCGCCCATTCGGGCTATGGAAAGGATTCCTGTTTATGAAAACACTCAGTATCGATATTGAAACATACAGCAGCGTCGACCTTGCCAAGTGCGGCGTCTACAAATACACCGAAGCGCCGGATTTCGACATTCTTCTCCTCGGATATTCTGTTGACGGCAGTCCCGTGCAGGTAGTCGATCTTGCCTGCGGTGAGACGATCCCTTCAGAGATTATAGCTGCCCTGACGGATACCTCTGTCACAAAGTGGGCGTTCAATGCGCAGTTTGAGCGGATATGCCTCTCACGCTGGCTTAGGAAAAATGGAAACTTTGATAACACCGGCTACAGCATCCCGGAGGATACCGTGGGAAGCTATCTCGACCCTGCCTCCTGGAAATGCACCATGATCTGGTCTGCATATATGGGGCTTCCGCTTTCGCTGGAAGGTGTCGGCACCGTGCTGGGACTTGGAAAGCAAAAGCTGACCGAAGGCAAGGAACTTATCAAATACTTCTGCCAGCCTTGTGCGCCAACAAAGGCCAATGGCGGCCGCAGTCGCAATCTGCCGGGAAATGCGCCGGACAAATGGGCTGCCTTCAAACGGTATAACAGCCGGGACGTTGAAGTCGAAATGTCCATTCAGGAAAAACTCGCCAAGTTTCCTGTGCCGGAGATGGTCTGGGAGCAGTATCACCTCGACCAGGGGATCAACGACAGAGGTGTTGCACTGGATATGGAGCTAGTGCGCCAGGCGATTGCCATGGACACCCGCTCACGCAGAGAGCTTACCGATGCTATGAAGAAGCTGACCGCTTTGGATAACCCCAACTCGGTACAGCAGATGAAGCAGTGGCTTTCGGATAACGGCTTGGCGGTCGATTCCCTCGGCAAGAAGGAAGTTGCGGAAATGCTCAAGACTGCGCCGACAGAGCTACAAAAGGTTCTCCTTCTCCGGCAGCAGCTTGCAAAATCCTCCGTCCGTAAATATCAGGCGATGGAGAAAGCTGTATGCGCAGACGGCCGTGCCCGCGGAATGTTTCAGTTCTACGGGGCCAACAGAACCGGCCGCTGGGCAGGACGCATTATTCAAATGCAAAATCTGCCGCAGAACCATCTTCCCGATCTGGCCGAGGCTCGCAGTCTTGTCCGCTCCGGCGACTTTGACGCCGTACAGCTATTGTACGAAGATGTGCCGGATACCTTGTCGCAGCTGATCCGCACCGCGTTTGTGCCGAAAAGCGGCTGCAAGTTCATCGTTGCCGACTTTTCCGCCATTGAAGCCAGAGTGCTGGCATGGTTTGCGGGAGAAACCTGGCGTCAGGAAGTTTTTGAAAAAGGCGGCGACATCTACTGCGCATCCGCATCGCAGATGTTCAAGGTTCCTGTGGAAAAGCACGGTGTAAACGGTCACCTGCGGCAGAAAGGCAAAATCGCAGAATTGGCACTGGGCTATGGCGGCTCTGTCGGCGCGCTCAAAGCAATGGGCGCCCTGGAGATGGGGTTGTCAGAAGATGAACTGCAGCCGTTGGTCACTGCGTGGCGCAATTCGAACCAGAACATCGTGAAATTCTGGTGGGACATCGACCGCGCTGCCATGAGTGCCGTAAAGCAGCATCTGGACAGCGAGGTCTGCGGCATCGGCTTCGCCTATCGGAGCGGGATGCTCTTTATCACGCTTCCGTCAGGCAGGAGGCTTTCCTATGTGAAGCCCAAACTCGGAACTAACCAGTTCGGCGGCGAGTGTATCACCTATGAAGGTGTCGGCGGCACGAAGAAATGGGAACGGCTGGAGACCTACGGCCCGAAGCTGGTTGAAAATATCGTTCAGGCCACCTCCCGCGATATCCTCTGCTATGCCATGCAAACCCTGTCCCACTGCTTTATCACCATGCACATTCACGATGAACTGGTGATTGAAGCCGCACCGGAAGTTGACCTCAACGCCGTTTGCGAACAGATGGGACGCACCCCACCATGGGCTGCAGAGCTGAAACTCCGCGCCGACGGATATGAAACCATGTTCTACAAAAAGGACTAAAACCGGACCACTGCCCACGGAACACTCCAGTGGGTAGTGAAAACTATAGATTGGAGGAGCCTGTCATGGCTGATTTTAGAAACGCAGAAGGCTATGCCGATCCTACGGCTTACGGCGCTTTCTGTGCCATTGAAAAAGAAGAAAAGGCACTCCGGGCATTCAGACCCATCGTGTATATCTGCAGTCCGTATGCCGGAGATGTCGAAAACAACACTGCCGCCGCAAGACGCTACAGCCGCTTTGCGGTGAAAGCCGGATATATTCCCATTGCCCCGCATCTGCTCTTTCCGCAGTTCCTTGATGACAACAAGCCAAAGGAGCGTGAGCTGGGGCTGTTCTTCGGCAGCGCAATTCTCAGTAAGTGTGCGGAAATGTGGGTTTTCGGTGAACACATCTCCGAAGGTATGGAGACAGAAATCAAAAGAGCCACATGGAAAGGCTATCGGATTCGCTATTTCAGCGAGTCCTGCAAGGAGGTATCACGATGAAATTTACACTGTACCGCGCCGACCGCTTGGGAATGCCGGAAAACTGCGTCTACCTACATAAGGTCGAGGTGACTGATAACAACACACTGCTGCAGGCCGTGTCTTACGATTATGTATGCGCCGAATACCGGGGCAACTACCGCAACAACGACAATTTTCTCGGAGCAGATTGTCTCCCGGTCGACTGCGACAACGACCACAGCGACGATCCGGAGGACTGGGTCTATCCCTCCGATGTTGCCGCCGCATTTCCCGGCGTGGCATTTGCGGTTCACTACAGCCGCAACCACATGACGGTGAAAAACGGCAAGGAAGCGCGACCTAAATTCCATGTGCTGTTTCCCATTGACCGACTGACGGATGCGGCGCAGTACAGCGATTTGAAAAAGCTGGTCAACGCCATCTTCCCGTATTTTGACACTAAGGCGCTCGATGCCGCCAGATTCTTCTTCGGAACAAAAGCACCGCAGGTCGATGTCTTTGACGGGCCGATGATGCTGACAACTTTCCTTACTGATGATGATTTCGACGCAAATATGGACTCCGGCAGCTACGGCAGCATCATTATTCCCGAAGGAAGCCGCAACGCCACCATGTCACACTATGCCGGGCGCATTCTGAAACGCTTCGGAAATACCGAGGAAGCGCACAATCATTTCACGGAGGTCGCCGCCTGCTGTCAGCCGCCCTTGGAGCAGGCGGAACTGGACAGCATCTGGCGCAGCGCACAACGATTTTACGGAAAGATTTCCGCGCAGGACAGCTACATTCCGCCGGAGCAGTACAACCAGGAGCTTAAGTTGAAGCCGACCGACTATTCCGATGTGGGACAGGCCACCGTGCTTTCCAGGGAATACGAGGCAAAGCTCCGCTATACGCCATCTACCGATTTTCTCGTGTACAACGGCGGCTTCTGGGAAGAGTCAAAGCCCAAGGCACAGGCCGTAGCGCAGGAGCTGACGACCCGCCAGCTTGAGGAGGCAGAGACCGAAATCAGAAAAACCACCGCTGAGATGATGAAAAACGGTGCTTGGGAACTGCTGGCATCGATGGGTCCCAAGAAAGCAACCGCGGCTTTTAATTCGGAACAGGCGCGGTCTTTTCAGAAATACGAGAATGCCACGACCTACCGCAACTACGCCATCAAGCGCCGTGACTCCAAATACATCTCCGCTGCATTAAAAGAGTCGCACCCCATGCTGGAGATCGACCAGCGGCAGTTGGATTCGGATGAGTTTCTGCTGAATACCCCGACCTCTACTTATGACCTCCGTCTGGGGCTTGTATCCGCACGGGAACATACAGCGACGGATTTCATCACCAAGCAAACCACCGTTGACCCGGCCGATGAAGGCATGGATATCTGGCAGGACGCCTTGGAAACACTCTTCTGCGGCGATGCGGATCTGATTCGCTATGTGCAGGAGATTGCAGGCTTGTCCGCCATCGGAAAAGTGTGTGTCGAAGCCTTGATTATTGCTTACGGCGAAGGTCGAAACGGTAAATCCACCTTCTGGAACACACTCTCCCGTGTGCTTGGCACCTACAGCGGAAATATGTCCGCTGATACGCTGACCGTGGGTTGCAAGCGAAATGTGAAGCCGGAACTGGCTGAAGCCAAGGGCAAGCGGCTGATTATCGCAGCAGAACTGGAGGAAGGTATGCGGCTGAGCACTTCCAACGTGAAGCAGCTGTGCTCTACGGACGAAATCTACGCCGAAAAGAAGTACAAAGACCCCTTCAGCTACGTGCCAAGCCACACGCTGGTGCTCTATACCAACCATCTGCCGAAGGTCGGCGCAATCGACGCCGGTACCTGGCGGCGGCTGATCGTGATCCCTTTCAATGCCAGGATTGAAGGGAAATCTGACGTCAAGAATTATGCCGATTTTCTGTTCGATAAGGCCGGCGGCGCAATCCTGAAATGGATCATGGTCGGTGCAAAGCGTGTGATCGACAACGACTATCATATCGTCAAGCCTGCCGTGGTGGAGGAAGCCATCAAAAAATACAAGGACAACAACGACTGGCTCTCGCAGTTTCTGGACGAATGCTGCGAGGTTGGCGACGCTTTCTCCGCGAAATCCGGCGATGTCTACAACGCATACCGCAGTTATTGTGCGCAGGTGGGTGACTATGTTCGCAGTACGACAGATTTCTACACTGCTCTGGAATGCGCCGGTTTTGAGAGGAAAAGAAACAAATCCGCACGGATGCTTTTCGGCCTGCAGCTTAAATCGGATTTCCTGGATTGAGCATAGGGTGACGGTCGATGACACTCTCTACAGAAACTTCTCTTATAGCCTTAAAAAAACAAGTCCTAAGAGAAGTTACTGAAATAACTGTCATCGACTGTCACCACCCACCTAATTCCTGATGGAGGATCACTATGAGAGAAAAAACGATAGAACAGAAATTGATAAAAGCTGTAAAAAGCGCAGGCGGCATCGCACCGAAAATGGTCAGCCCCGGCTTTGACGGAATGCCCGACCGCATCGTGCTTCTGCCGGAAGGCAAGATCGGCTTTGTGGAGGTCAAAGCGCCGGGCAAGAAACCGCGACCGCTGCAGGCTGCCAGACACAGACTGCTGCGGCGGCTGGGCTTTAAGGTGTATGTCCTTGATGACCCAGAGCAGATCGGAGGGATACTGGATGAAATACGCACCGCATGAATATCAGAAATATGCCATCAACTACATCAAGACGCATCCCTTCTCCGCGGTACTGCTTGATATGGGTCTTGGCAAAACGAGCATCACCCTCACTGCCATAGGCGACCTGCTGTTCGACAGCTTTGAGGTACACCAGGTGCTGGTGATTGCGCCGCTGCGAGTGGCTCGTGATACCTGGAGTGCGGAGCTGCAAAAGTGGGATCATCTCCACAGCCTTAATTATTCGGTGGTGGTCGGCAGTGAAGCGGAACGCAAAGCCGCATTGATGCGCAAAGCCGATATTTACATCATCAACCGGGAAAACATACAGTGGCTCATAGAAAAGAGCGGGATGCCCTTTCACTTCGATATGGTGGTCATTGATGAGCTTTCTTCTTTCAAAAATCACCAGTCCAAACGATTCAAGGCTCTGATGCAGGTGCGTCCCAGAATCAAGCGAGTTGTCGGGCTGACCGGCACACCCGCTTCCAACGGTCTGATGGATCTGTGGGCGGAGTTCAAGGTTATCGATCTTGGTAAACGCCTCGGCAGATTTATTACGCATTACCGACAGGAATATTTCGTGCCGGACGCCATGAACGGGCAGATCGTTTACAGCTATCGCCCCAAGCCGGGAGCGGAGCAGGACATATACCGAAAAATATCGGACATTACGATTTCTATGAAATCAACCGACCATTTGACAATGCCGAAGCTGATCTCCAGCGAATACCGGGTGTATCTAAGCCAGGGTGAGCGAGATGCCTACGATGAAATGAAAAAGCAGTTCATACTGGACCTGCCCGACGGAGAGATCAGTGCCGCAAACGCCGCTGCGCTTTCCGGCAAGCTGTCCCAGATGGCGAACGGCGCAATTTATGATAATGCCGGAAATACAGTCCTTATCCATGACCGCAAGCTGGATGCACTGGAGGACATCATCGAAGCTGCCAACGGCAAACCGATTCTGGCGGCGTACTGGTTCAAGCATGATTTAGAGCGGATTATGAAACGGCTTCATGCGCGGCACATTCCCTTTTCTCGCCTTGATACTTCCGACAGCATCCGCAGATGGAACAACGGCGAGATCCCCGTAGCACTGATCCACCCCGCCTCTGCCGGGCACGGTCTGAATCTCCAAAGCGGCGGCAACACCATCGTATGGTTCGGGCTGACATGGTCACTTGAGTTATACCAGCAGACGATAGCCCGTCTGTGGAGGCAAGGTCAGACCTCCAAAACCGTGGTGGTGCAGCACATCGTAGCGGACGACACCATTGATGAGCAGATTTTGTGTGCGCTGAAAGCCAAAGACAAAACGCAGTCGGCCTTGATAGCTGCAGTCAAGGCAAATTTGAAAATCTGAGACAACAGTTCGACAAATAACGACAATCCGTGCCAATCCGAGAATCTTAAAATATCGGAGGTACGAATATGAACCCCTATCAGGCATTAGCCAACGCCATTGTAGAACTGGCCGTAAAAGACTACAAAAAAGCCCTCAAGCAGCATTACCGCTTTCCGAACAACAAGGATTATGACGATGCCGTGACATCCTTGGAGCGATTCTTCCGTTCCGGCTGGTACGAAACGCTGACCGACCTGGATGGCGAA
>JAHZGF010000030.1 GCA_019420945.1 Clostridiales bacterium
TAATCCGAACCCATCTCCTATCGGAAACAAGTTCGGATTATTTTTGTTTGGTCCACCTGACGCATCAACAGACGAACTTTCGCATTTATGCCGCTCTACAGCGTTTTTGGCTGGTCGAGCCGTACTTTTTCGGACGCACTGCATAATTGTAATCATTTTGTAATTATTCAGACAAACAAAAAATCCCCCGTCAGCTTTCCTCTCGGATTGCCAACGGGGGATTTTATTTAATGTAGAAGCGCGGTCAGCTCATAGGCCACAAGGAAAGAAATAAACGCCGCAATTACTGCCCACCAGAGCTTATTGCCGAAAGCCCCGGGGGCTTTTTCTAAGGCAGTCAGTCGGTCGTCCTGCTTTTTGTTCTGCGCCGTCACGATTTCAAGGCTTCGGTTGGTGGTCTCGAGCTGCTGGATTGTCAGCTTGATATTGGTGTTCATACCGTTCACTGCATCGGTCAGCTTTCCCAGCTCATCCAACCGATGTGTGTTGCTCTGCGCACGGTTTTCAACCGCAGTCAGGCGATGCTCCAGTTCCTCGTCAGTCATTGCGCTTGTCCTCCCCCGCCTTACCGAAACGGGCCACAGTGGTGGTTTCTACGGATTTTTTTGTCATGTACGCTTCAAGCCGCTTCTTGGTCAGATTGAAGACGATCTGCACGATCCAGTCCAGTGTCTTCTCGTTGATAATCCAGTCCAGCCAGTCCGGGGTGTACCCGCGCAAAACAGCAATAACGTGAGCTTTCTTTTCTGCTCCCGCGCCGGCTCCGAACTTCTCCTCTGCATTGACGATCCATTTGTAGGCCGTCTTCGCCACGGCCAGACCATAGCCCAGCCGCACTGCCGCCAGCATGGCAACGCACAGACCGGCAATCATGAAGATAGCCGCCAGCCACTCAGGGAAAATCATCAAAAAACCTTTCAGAATCTCAGCCATAATATCTTCCTCCTGTTTTAGGTCAGCCCAGCCACCGACTCCGCGCTTTGCGGACATCGATATGGACAAACGGCTGTTTGCGATTCGGATGGGCCGCATCTTTGTAATACCGCCCGATGCCGCCGGTGTTCGGCAAGACGGACTGGTCGATGTATTTCGCCAGCGTATCAACGCTCACGCCCTCGATCCAGATGTCAGCCGCCTTTCCATATTGATGCTGGCTGAACTTTGCCCCGCCAACATCCTTGCGGGCGTTGTAGGCAGCGGTGCGGTAGCCGCTGGTGATATGTACCGGCTTTCCGAAGTGATTTCGGATTTTCTGCAAGCACTGCACCAGTTCCGAATCCACAAAGATGGGGTCACTGCCATCCCGGCAGTAAAACTCCCTCACCTTGAAATTGGCGGAGAGCCGTTTTTCTCCATCCCTCGCCAGTGAATAAGCTTCAATCGCCATCGATTACGTCCCCCTTTCTCACCGTACCAGCGTGGCGATAGCCTGCAAGTCCAGTATCGGCGCATCAAAGAACGCCCTCTCCCACAGCCAGTAGTCGTCCGATTCCGGGCGGCGGTACTTCTGGCAGAGCGCAGACGCCCACACCCTGTCCCACCGGGCCTGATGGTCGGCATCTTTGCACTCAAGCTTCTGCCGAATGCTGCCGATCAGCTCGCCCCTAAGTCTGCCCGCGCCGTCATCATCCTGCACGAAGTAATCCATGCCGTTCTGGCCCTCCGCCGCGCAGACGCACCGGCCATTGTAGAACAGAAAGCCGTCCTGGCAAATCAAGCCGGCCCCATAAGGGATGTTCATTCTCCCATCAATGCCGTCGAACCGCGCCCGGCGGCGGGCGATATAGCGTTCATGCTCCATAGGTTAGACCTGCTCTTTCTTCTCGGTCTTCTCGGCGAGCAGAGCGGTCAGCTCGTTATACTCGTCCTCGGTCAGCTTGTTGGCAGCGTAAAAGACATCCAGCTTGGTTGCCATGCCAGCAGTGTTGCCCTTTTCGATCATGCGCTTGCAAGTACGATACAGCATTCAGTTCACCCCCTTTCTCAAGAAGCATCGGTATCATCAGTGATGCCAAGCTCTAACAGGGTCAGGCGGTACGCCTGATCCACGTTGAGTGCATCGGCATCCTCGATGGCGGTTTGGGTTTCCATGATCCAGCTGCCGATGTCGGTTTGCTCCAGCATGACCGGTTCCAGCTCATCGCCCATCTGATTGCGGTCGAACAGCTGGTACGGCGTCCCGGCATAGCAAATGCCCGAAGCTTCCGACTCCGGGCATAAGACGTAGCAGCCGTTATCTGCTCTTTTAATGTAAGTGACGTCCTCCGTCAGGGCGAGGACGGTGCCATCACTGACTTTTACGATTTTGTACAATGTACTGCACCTCCAAATAATGCGTGGCACAGACGCGCCAACCGAAGCAGCCGTCCGTGGTCATTGAACTTGCGGTAGTAAGCGGTCTGGCATTCCATGTACTGGGCCACCTCCTGCAGAGTGCGCTTTCCTTCCAGCCATTCCCGATGGAAAAGTTTCAGCTTCCGGCGGGCGCGTTTCACGCCGTCCCTGCTGCCGTTCATCTTGATTTTTCCGCTTTCGGTCAGTGTGAAACGGGCCTTACACCAGCGAAAGGGCTTCGTCAGCGGGATGACCTTGCACTTCTTGCGGTTTACCGGAATGCCCCGGGACTCGAACCGGCGCACGATCTCATGCCCCAGCTTCTTGAGGTCGTCCAGATCCGGCAGGATGATGATGTAGTCGTCCATGTAGTGTCCGGCGTCCTTGATGCCCCTCCCGCACTTGATCCAGTTGTCTATTTCACTCGGCAGTGCCACCATCTCTTGCTGACTCGGCTCTACTCCCAGAGGCATTCCGCGCCCCGGGACGGATAACGGCGCATTTCTGACGACAGAATCTGCCAGCCAGCGCAAATCGTCATTCGGGATGAACTGCCGATGCCGCTGGTAGATCAAGCTGTGCAGTGCGTTTGGGAAGAACTTTTTCAAATCCAGCAGCAGGACGCCACCCACGCGGCCATACTTTCTGTAGTGCCGGGCAAGCTGCTGCTTGATGCGCCTATACTGCCAGTGCAGGCCCTTTCCTTCGCGGCTCGCGCCGTTATCATGAATCATACTCGGCTCATACAGCGGAGCCAGCACCTCTTTACTGAGCACCTTGTGGATCTGACGGTCCGCGATGTGCGGGGCATCGATGGGGCGAGTCTTGCCCCGCTCGCAGATGGTGAAGTGCGCATATTTCTTCGGCTTCCAGCGTCTTTGCAAAACCTCGCGACGACGCCGGGCAGTACCAGAAAACAGGTGCAGTTCGAAGTTCTGGACTGAGCGCTTCCAGCGCACACCATTGCAGCAGCGCTTACCGTACTTGAACATCGTGTGGTAGCTGAACACCTTGTCGATCGGGCCAAGAGCTGCGCACCGCGCGTCTCTTCTGGCCTGCCGCTCCGCCTTGCGGCGCTGATACCGCGCCTCATGGCGTTCTTGACTTGTCATAATAATTCGCCCTCCGTACAGTCGTCTTATGGAATCCCGTCTAAATCTGCGTAATGGCCACATATGAAACGTGAGCGGAAATGTCCTCACGCCATGCAAGAAGCGTCCGTGTGACCATATCGGAGTTAAAGCCTTGCAGCAGGCTTTGGCAGTTTTAAGGCTTGCGCCCAAGGAAGCATCTCTCCTTTTACACGGGTCGTCTTTCACCTGTCGGCTACTCCTTATGACCCAGCTATGCAAAATCCGGGGACCAGCGCAAGCGAATTGTAGGCATTGTTATTGTTCGCCGTCCCGTCCGTGTTGACATTGCAGAAATTGTTGCTGTTGTTGTAATACGGGGACCGCAGCCACCAAATCGCCGCCGGAGAGAGGTTCAGAGATACACCTATTACTTCTTGCGCGTCTGGTCGCTTTCCATCGTTCTTTCCAGAAGGATTTTCTCGTCGTCGATCAGACTGCCCAAGCTCTGGGACATCTTATCAAGTTTTTCAACCGCCTTCGCGGCATCGACCGTTTTCCCCGTCGAGGTAGTGAAACATCCCTGCGGGTTGAGCATCATAATGATGTAACAGTGTGCCAACTGCACATCAAGTGCCTTCAGCGACGCCCGGGCCTCCGTAAGATGTGCAGCCCGGAGCTGACGGTTCTGCTCGCTCGAAGGGAAGATGCTGTTGGCCTTTTCGGCTTGATCAACGACTTCCGCAGCGAGCGCCGCGACCGGGCCAGCCAGAATCCGCGAATATCTTGCGGAAAGCCTTGTCAAAAAGTTTATCGTTTCCGCATAGATTTTGTTCGCCGTATTCACAAAATCTGCTTTACTCTCGACTCGTTTTGACTTCAAAACTCCCATGATGCTACCTCTTTTGGAAAAACGATTTTGGCTTGATAAGCTTCGATAAGCCAAGATAATTTGCAGGGCGCTCCGCACCTACGCCCGCTTTCGCGGGCGCGATGTGGGCTGATTCTCTGCGGAGCGATTAGACAGTAAAGCCGGGGACCAGCGCAAGCGAACTGTAGGCACCGCTACTGCCCGCCGTCCCGTCCGTGTTGACAAAGCAGAAACTGGTGCTGCTGGAGTAATACGGGGACCGCAGCCACCAAACCGCCGCCGTTCCGGTGGCGGAATGTTTATGGGCGACCTTACTGTTTCCCGCCTTAAAGTAGTCGTACTGTGCCTGACTGTTTTGCTCTGCGCTGTTGGCATAGCTTCGAGTTCCATGAACCTCATACTCTGCCAGCAGGAACAGGTAATCCGTGGTGGCCTTCACATAATTTGCCGTGTTGCTTCCGCCGCCGGTATTGTCCGTGTACTTCGTAACGGATTTCATTGCCGCCCGCAGATCAGAGGGAAGCGCGGCCATCAGGGTATTTGCCGTGGGGCTGGTCGGAGAGCTGTTCGCGCCGAGCACCGTCTTTCTCATGTGGCTGCTCTCCCAGCCGCCGGAGTTTGTGCCGCCGGTGTTCATCGTGAACGCGCCGGAGGTAGTGGTGGTGTTTCCATAATTGCTGTCTGCCAGTCCCACAAAACTGCCGCTGATCTTACCCAGCAGGAAGTGAATCCTGTTCGCACCTTCCTTGGCGGAATTGTGGTTGAAGCCGATGATAAAGGCATCAACTTTCAGGCTGGAGATTGTGGTTGCGCCCACCTTGCCGTTGATGGTAATGGACTTCGTAGCACCGACGGCCCAGTAATTTGCGCCCTGCCCAGCGTCGCTGACCGACTTGATGGTTGCCCAGCTGTTGTCGTTCAGAGTCTTGGAAACGAGGGTCACGGACACGGTGAAAGTCTTGCTGGCGGGGGCGTTGTGGTTGCTGTCCGCTGCCACGTTGACCGTGATGGTGGCACTGCCGTTCGCCTTTGCCGTTACCGTGATAGTCGTACCGGACACGCTCACGGTGGCAGCAGCTGTATTGTTGGAAGTTGCTGATACCGCGCCGGTGCCAGAACGGGTGACTGTGACCGCGCCAGAGGTCTTGGAGTAGGTCAGTGCCAGACTGCTCGCAGACAGGGAAAGAGTGCCTGCCGCCTTGGCGATGGACCACTTCACGGTTTTTGCGGCGGTAGTGCCGTCGCTCCACTTGTAGCCGTCCAGCGGGGTGAAGGTGGCGCTATAGCTACCTGCCGTCGTGCCGGAAGTCGTACCGCCGATTTTCATTGCGAGGGTGTTGTAGTTGGCCCACGAAGGACTCTGGGCCTTGCCGTTATAGGTCAGACTGCCGCTTTGAGATGGAACATTGCGAATCGTCAGCACGTTGGTCGCAAGCGCATCCAGAGACTTTTTGTCGGCGGCGCTCATCAGGCCAGCCGCGCTTTGGGTGGCGTTACCGTAAGTGGTGTTGGCGGGTGTCTGCCATGTGCCATCGCCGCGCAGGAACTGTCCCTGCTTGCCAGCGGCGGGAGCCGGCACCAGACCAGCCTTGCCTGCGGTGGATGCGGTAGCCGCCGTCATATTGCTGTGGGTATGGCTGGTAGGCGACTTGCCTGCCAGCGCATCGCCGACGGCTTTGGCGTCTGCAGGTGCGCCCTCGACTTTGAGAGTCTTGTCTACATCCTGCGACGCACCGCCGCCAACATTAAAATTTCCCAATGCCATGAAATCCCTCCTACTTGGTATACTTCACAGTGTTTGTGATATGGTACTGCGCCTTGATGGCCGCAGTGGGAACACTTGCGGCCCGGAGCCGCAGCTTGCCAGCCATGCTTTCGGTAGGAATAAAGCCTGCCGCACGCGCCACACTATGGGACTCCGGCTGCGGAGTGACATCCACAATATCGGTAGCCAGAAGCCCCGCAATGGAAATGTCACAATAAAAATAGCTGGTGAGGGTGGAATCCCTCGCCCAGCCAGTCGTCGGAATCGTAAAAAGCACCGCCGCTGTGAGGTCCTGTTTTTCATGCAGGACGTCATCGACTTCATCAAAGCCGTCCGCCGTGGTATTCGCCAATGCGGAAACAGCGGTAGCACACTGTTTGATGTGACTACAAAGTGCGGCAAGCCCCGTACTCAAAAGCGCCTTTACCTTTGCTTTTGCCATAGGGCCTGCCTCCTTATCCGGTCTTAGTCATCTGCCAGCAGAGCAGCGATTTCCTCAGCGGTGAAGTCCGCCACATCCTCGGTATGCAGGACATTCTCAGGCTCGGTATACACGGTAGTGTCCTTGCCGTCGATAGCGATATGGCCGTTGGTGGCGCTGGCGGCGGTCTTGGTTGCGCCCTCGGAAACGCCAGCCAGCTTTTCGCCCTCGGCATCGCTCATCAGGCGCTTGCCAGCCTCGGCGACCACGAAGTCGGCAGGCTTCTTGCCGCTATCGGTCGGATTGCCGTCTGCGTCCAGAGCGGCGAAGTTGCCAGCGGTGGCACTCTTCACCTTGTCAGCCTTACCGGAGATGTCGGTCTTCTCGGGAGTGGGGACGTACAGGCCGTCATCCTTCAGGGTCAGAATGTTGCCAGCAGCAGCGGAAACATTGACCTTGACATCCACCTCATAGCCAGCGATGGTGACGGTGGTAGACTTGTCCTTGCCAGTGGCCTTGGCCTTATAGGTATCGACCAGAGCGGCCATGCTCAGGAAGGAGTAGGCGCAGGAGTCCGGGTTCTCGCCCTTGACGGCCAACACCATGACCGGCTTGCCTTCCAGCTTGGGGTCGGTCGCGCCGGGATAGGTGGTCTCACTGAATGCGAAGCTGGGGACGAACTCCGTCTTGGTCTGGTCAAGGAACATCTCGGTCGGGAAGTCCACAGTGAAAGCGGCGGTTCCGGTCTTGTCGGTGCTGGTGAAGAAGCTGATGGTGTTGCCGGTCACATCCAGAGACTTGATGGCCTTTTCGGCAGCGGTCTGCACGGGGCCGAAATCATCCTTCTTGACGAAGCTCTTCTTGATTTCAGCGGTAAGGTTGCGGATGGTGGTCTTGGTAGAAAGTTCCTTAGACATAGTGGTGTCCTCCCATAAAATTATTTCAGCATTTCGGCGATCTCCTGCTTGGTTTCTTCCTCATTCAGCAGGTCATCGCTGGTCATAACGGTGTCTTTGCGGACGGTCAGCGCGTCGGCTCTGTCAAATTCAAGGCCTTCGCCGATGCTGACGGCAATAGCGCCGCTCTCATCGCGTTTGAGGCCCTGGCCGATGCTCACATTTCCCGGTGCATTGGAATCACCTCCCTTCCCCATCAGGGTCAGAGTAACGTGGATGTCAGCGTCCGGGATGCGCCGCGAGAAAAACCGAACATAGCCGTCGTAGGTCTCGCAGGCATTGATGATGCCGGCCCGTGTGGTCACAGGAAAATCATTGATGACCGCGCCGCCATCGGGGATAAGCTCACTGTTGCTGTCTGCCAGCTCGGCGTCATAGATGTACTGGTAAATCTCCCCGCCCTCCGGCGCGGCCTTCCAGCCATCGGCGGCAAGCGTCAGCTCGTACTTTCCGAAGTAGCCACCTGTGCCGTGGGTCTGGATGAGCTTCTTGACCTGTGCCTCAGTCATGATCTCGCCAGCATCTTCAATGCGCTTCACGGCCGCACTGGCGGCAGCCTCGATAATAGATGCATGGGCATCGGGGTCGATATTGTGCTGGGCGACCTCGGCCTGTGCAATTTCCCGGGCCATCTGAGCAAACGCCTTCATCTGCGGGTCGAGCTGGATGGAGATGTCAGCGGCATTGGAGACTGCCAGCAGGACTGCGATTTGGAACTCATAGTCCAGCTGCGTACCTGCCGCCGGAATCTGAACGCCTCTCTCATCCTGCATCAGGAACAGCAGTGTCTCATCCGGCCCACCATTCAGCGTACCGTACACACCGATCTGGTGCATGACATAGGCTTCCTCTGCACCGTTCGTCCAGATGTTGACCTTCCGGGCAGCTTTGCCGTTGTCTTTGACTGTCTCGATGCTCAGGATTTTCAGCTCGTGTGCATCGCCGCTGACGGCCGCCTCTTCGGCCAAATCAGTACCGACCGTGCCGGTGCCGCTCACGGCGCGGGTGATGGTCAGTGCGCCGCCGGAGAGAGACTCCGACAGCAGGGCGGCACCGGCTTTTGTATAGCTGTATTTTTCCCAGCTCATAGTGATGTCCCTCCAATCTTGATGGTAACAGTCTCATATGTGCCGACAGGCTTACCGGCGGCATATGCCTGCGCACTCATAGTTTTGGGTCGAATTATGTCGGGCAGCGCCACCGTTGCCTGCACCCAGCTCGCGCCCACCGCGCCAGCCGCATACGCTGCCGCATTGACGGCCCGGGGCTGAATAATGCCCGGCAAGCGCACTGTGTAAGACGCCGCCATGCTGCAAGGCGCAGCGGCGACGTAGGCTGTCACGCTGTCCGGCGGGTTAATCTCGTAGGTGACGCCTTCCAGATGTGCCGAACAGCGCCGTGCATAATTGATTCTTTTTTCAATTTCTTTGGGCGTGTAGTAGACGGCAGGCTCATCCGTAATGTCTACGTTCAACCGCCAGTATCCGGGTTGTCCCCCATACTCGAACCACTCTTTGATGCTCGTCTTAGGGTAAATCAAAGACAGAGCTTTTTCTACCGCCCATCTCGTTCCACAGTGACGATGCACTTTCATCGCGGTCTTGATGAGTTCGCGCTTCGTCTCCACCGGATAGTCGTCTCTATACCAGTCCACTCTGAACTGCACAGCCAGAATATCCAGCAGAACTTCCGGCGCTTGGTCTATGCCCGTATAGGTCTTCGCCCTATCGGCAAAATCAAGTGTCATGACCGCGAGGTCATGCCATGCATCCGATAGAGCTCTGACCTCCTGCCGGTCGGCAACGGCTTTCGGCAGCAGGTCAACCAGCCTCGCTTCCCGAAGGTCAGTCATCTTCCAGCCCTCCGTACACAACACTGCAGCTTACCAGCTTTGGAATTTGGGCGCTTTCCGTTACGACGTCTATCGGCGCGGCCACTCTCACTCGCTTTGCCCCGGCATTTTTGATTCGTGCAATCAACTCCGCCGGGTCAATATCCCTGCCCATAGTCCGCTGCCAAGTTTTATATTCCTCGATTGCCGTGTTCACTGCGTTCTGCACTGTAACAGCGATTTTGGATTTACTTCTCGCAATGGTATATGTGACGTCGATACCATACTCAATCTCCGTCGGAGCTTTGCAGTTCACCAAATCCGTCATGGGGCGCTTGGAATTTTCTCTCAAGCTCTCCTGCATCGCTTCGCAGTCAGCTTCGCTCGGGATTGCCCCGTCCCGCAAGGTGAAATAGATGTCCACCACGCAGGGAGAGGGACTTGTGACGGACACGTCTTTTACATCGTTCCGCCACGCCTTTGCGAAATACTCATACGAATCAGGAGAGCCGCCGCAGCTGTATGTAGAGGGGACCAGATAGACCCGCTCTGTCAGGGAGTCGTCGCTTTCGATGTCTGTACCGCCGCTACTAGCGGTCATGTTCACCGCCGACGCCACATAGGGAATGGGGTCAACCAGCTGGTTGACCTGTCCTTCCTCGATTCCCGAGGATTCCGCGCCCGCTTCCAGCGCGGCGGCGGTCACGTCGATGCTTTGTTCTCCCGGAAGAATCTCTGCATATTCGGTCGTTGCGAAATAGACTCCATCCTCCGTCCTTACACGAGTACCCTCCGGCACTCCGACAGCGCTCGGCTGGCCCGTTCCGGCCAGCGTGAAGCGGATGATCGTTGTAGCCTTTTCCGCCTGCCGCCTTTTCAGGCCAAAGTTTCCGGCGAGGACGTCCAGATTTTCGTGCGTCGAATATTTCAGGAGCGTTTGCTTCGGGCCGGCATCGATGTATTGTAGCATCTGGTAGTGCAGCAGTGCCATTTCTTTTACCATGATGCTCGGAAGGCTTGCCGGGTAAAGCGTCGGGGTATTACCCGTCGCTTTCCTTGCGGATCTGATGTATCCGCCTTTCGCCATCTCTTCAACCTCTTTCATCGTGAGGTTATCGATAAAGCTGATGTCTGGCAGATTATCGAACTGAGCGATCTCAGACAACTTGCAGCACCACCTTTGGAATCAAAATCCCCTCGCCAGCCTTTGCATCGTCCCACTCAACGCGGGCTACTTCAACGCGGGGTTCATATTTTTTCGTCTTGCGGACGATTTCTGCGGTAATCATTGCCTTTGCAACACTGAGTGGTTTGTCGATCGCGTCCATCGAAATGCCGAAGTCTCGGTCAAGCCCCAGCTCTCCGGCTCTTGTGGAATATAATACTTTCAGGCACTCGCAGATTTCTTCCGCCTCTTCCGCATTCACAGAATCAAGCAGAATTTCCGTATTGCCAAGTGTCATACATATTCCTCCAATGTGATCTCGACTTTGCAGCGCGCCAGCTTTCCATCGGCAACAACTTCTTCCCAGTCATCTGATACATCCGTCATCTTGTACTGGCACATTCCGACCGGCATACTTCCGATAATGAGGTAGTCCACCCGGCCTTCCTCCACCATCTTGTTAATCAGCGCCAGCATAACGCGCGGCGATTCGCCAAATTGAGAATCAAGCGTAATCGTGAACTTACGTTTTTTGAGCTTCACACCGGTCTTCTCACTCTTCGGCTTTCCTCCGATAGTGTTATGCGCCGCCCACTCGCTGCCCGCGCTGCCGCTGATACCGTCCGGGGTGAAGATTCTTCTGTTGCTCACAGAGAAAACCAGCCCTCCAAAGCATCCGACCCACATCCCGTTTCACCTCCTCATGTCGGCTTCGCAGTATCAGCCTCGCCAGCTGCGTGTACCGGTGCAGTATACTTGTGGGTGTGGTTTATCAGGCTGATTCCGGCGACTTGCACATCCCCGCCGCCACCGGTGATATTCACCGTACTGCCATCAATAGAAACCGTCGGAGCGCTTATACTGAGCGTTTTCCCTCCTTTGATTTCCACTGTTCCACCTTGGACGGTGACAGTGCAGCTCCCGACTTTCACAGTCAGCTTTCCCTTCACTTCCAGTTCGGCGTCGCCTTCGATTTTCTCGGTTTTGTTTTTCTTGGTTTCGGAGTGCGTATCGCCTTCATTGTGGAACTCGGCACTTTCTCCGTCATACCGGAAGTAGCATTTCCCCGGCTCATCGTCGAAGTCCTGCCGAAAGAAGTTCTGCTTTCCCTGCGGCGGTTTTGTTTTCTCGCCCCAGATCGTTCCCAGAACGATGCCCTCTTCTTCCCCGTTGGAGTTGTGGGCCACGGCCACCGTTTCTCCGACCTGCGGCATTTTGTACCCAGCATTCGCCAGCATCGGGATCATATCCGTAACGCTGTCGCCCCGGTCCTCATATGTAATCTCCATGCAGCCGGTCTCGTAGTCGATGTTAGACACCTTTCCGAAGCGTATCGTATCTGCCATCAGGTCGCACCTCCGACATCCGCTGCGTCCACCCAGCCGGTCACGTTCTTTCCGACGGGCGTTTTCCCGCAACGGGACTGTAAGTTCGTGATTCTGTACCGCCCAGCCACATTGATTCCATCGTAAAGAAAATAGTGGCCGCTGATCCTGTGGACAGGCTTTTTGTCCACACTGGTATAATAGAGCGGCGCATTGTTCAGCGTGACACTCACCCCTGCTCCCGTCGTGGTCGTTTCCTCGTCCGGGATTTTGCTGCATTCGAGTGTCTGTTCAAGGCCGTTCCTGCTGTATGTCAGCGAAACTTTATCGATGAAATACTTTCCAGACAACTTCCCGTAGCCGGTAAGGCCAATGTTCTGTGCCTCGCCCAGCTCAATTTGAGCCAGCGCCAGCGTGAACTTCACCTTGGTTGCGCTATGGTTTGCGTTGTCCAGCGCGGCTTGTAGCCGACGCTCGGCGTCCGCTTGGCTGGAAGCGTATTTCGAAATGCGCTTTGTCCTGCCGCCGGTGCCGATTTCCGCCCGAATTTTGATTTTCTTTTTCTGGTTGGAATACTCCCAGATGCCATGAGTATATACACCATCAAAGCCATCGCTGAAACTAAACGACCCCGGCACGATGTCCGCCCGGGTGATCGTCGCGGAGACAGCTTTTTTCTTGAATGCCTCGCGGTCATATATCCACAGTTCGTTTGAATACACTTTCAGGATCAATCCATAGTCCTTACACAGCTCATTCAGGAACGCGCTGTCGGTGGCCTGCTGTTCTCTCTTTGCGATTTCAGCGTCCGTTCCGTCGAAGTTCATTTTCAGGCTGTAACGCTCTGCAATGGTCTGTGCAATTTTCTGGATGCTGGTGTTCTTCCAGATGTATTCCCGGTCTTCTTCCGAAAAGCTGGTATCATTCGGCTTGGATGTGGCGCTCATGGTCATAGTACAAGGGGCATCGCTGTAGCTGATGTCATCGACTGTCATGACACCGTTGTTCATCTCGCCGCCCTGCCCTTCTTCCGGCCAGTTGTAAACGAGGATCGTTGGGTCGAGCGATGTACCTTTCTCCGGCATCCAGTCGTTCAGCCACTTGTCAGCCATTGCATTGATGGTCACATTCACGCTGTCGCTGTTATCCGCCGCATTTCCTTCATAGGAGATGCTTTCGATGTCAGCCGCAATGTCCGCCGTAACGTCTGTTCCGTTATAGACCAGCTTCACACCCGCGCTTCTCGGTTTCATCTGCTCACCTTCCACGGCGGCAGGCTGCCGCTCTGCTCCGTTTTAAGCTCCGGCGTCTGTAAGACAACGCCAGCGCCAAACTGAAATATTCCGATGTGCTCCGGGTTCGCCTGCATCAGGACATCGACGCAATACTCATCCCCATAGACTTTCTTGGCGATAGTGTCCCACATATCGCCGCTCACCGTCGTATAAGGCACGACGTATCACCTCACTTGCCGTAAGCCACTCTGCGGTGCTTTTTCCACCAGCGTTCCATAAACTCTTCAAACAGCCGGTACAGTTCTTCTACCTTGCGCCGGGCCTCCGCCGGGTCCATGTCGCTGGAGAACACAATGTTCGGTGCAAACACGATCTGCGGCGGGTCATCCCCTGCATCATCGCTATTGGTCGCGCCCAGCATCTTACCGGCCATCTTCCAGATGTCGATATTCTGCTGGCGGACTCCGCTCTGGAACGAAATGACTGCTTCCGTTCCGGCCTCGCCCGCGATGGACGGTCCCGTGGTGAAACCGCCTTTTGCAAATTGAGGCATGGGAACCTCGGCCAGATTGAAGCCGAAGGTCTTTCCGCCGATGCCCGGAATCCAGTCCGGGGTCTGCACATGGATTTTGTTCAGCGCCCCGATGATGCCATTCACAACATTGATCGTCACCGACACGATGCCCTTGATAAGCCCGATGATGCCCATGATGACAGGCTCGGCGATGGGCAGGAGCGTCTGGACGATGCCAACCACGACCTTGATTGCATTGACCAGTGTTGTTCCAATCAGGCCGACCGCCGCCGAGAGCAACGGTATGACCGCCGGGAGTCCCTGTGTCGTCGCAAATGAGAACACATCCACCAGCAGCGGCTTGATGTAATTTACACCAAGATCAACCAGTTGGTTGAAAATTCCGACGACCGCGGTGATTAGCGGGATGAATGTGCCGAACGCCTGCCCCGCGCCGGCCCCGAAGGTTTCGGTGATAAAGCCTTGGATACTTGCCAGCCCCTCCGGTGAAAATGCTTTCTGGATTGCTCCGGCTGCATTCTGCACCACGCCCACAAATCCGTCGAAGATAGCAACGCCTTTGTCGCCAAATGTGTTCTGGACGATTCCGCGAATATTATCGAGGTTGTCGCCCAACAGGCTTACTAGCGCAATAATCGTGCTGATGGCAAGAATGACCGGGGCAGTAGAACCGAGCATCCCAAGGAACACCTTGCCCATAGCAAGAAACGGCGAAGCTGCGCCCTTGGCAATGCCTCCGGCATTTAAGCCGCCCCTTCCAAACACCGAGCCTAGGCCTGCACCCGCTACCTTCAAAAGGCTGCCGGAATTGTTGATTTCTTGCAACATCGCCGCCTTTGCATTTGTAGGAATGTTTTTTACATTCTGCGCCCATCCAAAGACGGGAAGTGACTGGATAAGTCCCGGATTCGCGCGAAAATCTTTGATATTGCCTATCATCGATTTGCCAAATCCTTTGACTTTTCCAAACAGCTTCGCCCCACCGCCTACGGCTTTCCTTCCGCCCACAGAGAAAAGTCCGGCGACGCCCTGTATTCCCTGCTCGATTTTCGGCGCAGCAGCCATACCGGCCCAAACCGAGGCGATTGCTCCAAGCGTCCCCGCTGCCTGCGGGCCGTTGCTGGACAGGTATCCGAATAACTGCTCCGCCTTCGGCATGATTTTATCAATGCCGTTCAGCGCCGTATCCATCATGCTGTCCAGTTTCGGTGTTATGTCCAACATGAAGTCCTTTGCATAGGGCAGCAGCCGCGTTCCAATCTGCTGTGCGAAGACCTGCACCTTGTTGGACGCGATGCCGAACATATCATTCCAGTTGTCGATGCTGGTAATGAATGCGCGGTCTGTGACCTCCCCAACCTTTTGGTTCTTTAAGTCCTGTAGCTGCGCAAGTTTATCCTCATACACGCCCATCGTGTTCAGGATGCCTTGTGCCGCTTTCAGGTCACGCATGGAGAAGAGCGCCGCAAACCTCGTCGCGTCGCCGCCAGTATACTCACCCAGCTTTTTAATAGCGCCGCCAATGCCTTCCGTCCGCACCATCGCATATGCCGACTCATAGCCCAGTTTCTTTACTGCACCCGCCAGCGCAGTCGATGGTTTCAGCATCTTGGTGTAGAGGGTATTCAGCGCCGTACCCACGGTGTCGGTATTACCGATAACACCGGTCAATGTCGCAAAGCCTGCATATAGCTCTTCCTGCGAAACCTTCAAGGCTGCCGCAGAGCCAGAAGCTTTCTGGATACCGTTCGCCAGCTCTGGCATGGTGGTCTGTCCGAGTCGGATGGTTTCAAAGGACAAATCCGACACATGGGCGACCGCGTCAGCCGAGGTATCGCCGTAGGCCTTCGTGACTGCGGCCAGCGCATTGACGGTATCCACCGTCTCCGCCTGTCCGGCAATCGAAGCCTTTACTGACGTCTCAAGGATTTTTGCCGTATCAGCGGTATCCTGAAATGCCGAAATGACCTGATAGGAGCCGGCGGCGATTTCCGTCGATACTCTGCCGGTGATCCGGCTGATGTTCATAACGTCCTGCGTCAGCTCTGCCGTGCGGGCGGCGGTCTGCTCCGTTGTGCCGGTCAGCAGTGTGCGCGTCTGTGCCATCGCCTTTTCGAGGCCTGCGGCCTGTTTGCCGCAATACCCCATTATGCCCGCCGTCGCCGTTGTCACACCAGCAATGGCAGCCGCAGAGACTTTTGCAAATCCGCTCATGCCCCGGGCAAGGCCCGACGTCTGGCTCTGCGCTGTCTTGATGGCTTTCGTCAGAGACGAGTCTACTTTGCCCGCAATGCGGATGCTGAGTTCTAGTGCATTGCTTTTCGCCATTGTTCCTGCATCTCCTGAATGTCCTTGCAGGTGTCAAGGAAGTCACCTATCGGCATCTGCATGAAAAAATCGATTCCGGTGTGCGTAGCGCTGGATGCTGCAATGGCAAGCTTGCGGAGAGCTTTTGCCCCGCCGCTTACTCGAAAAAAGATGCAGAGTTCACCGTGCTGCGCACCTTCACCGCATCCACCAGCGGCATCTTGGTAAAAAACTCGATGGGGTTGCCGGTGGCACGGGAAGCCAGTGCGCAGGAGTACACGAAGAAGTTCTTCATGTTGGCCGAGTAGATACCGGTTTTCAGCACCTCGTTCTCCGCCGCCGACACATCCTTGCTGGTCAGCTCCTCTACACCCGACAGGTCGATAACGCTTACAGCCTTACCGTCATAGGTGTACGGCTTGTCCAGCGTCACCACGCGGTCTTTTGCTTTGTTGCCATCGGCGGAAAGCACGCCCTGCACAGCGGTGCGCACCTTGTCACTCAGACCGATGGGCATACCGTTGAAGAACTCCACGGGCTGCTTTGCTGCCATCGCGGCGATTTCGTCGATAAACGCCTGCGACGCCTCCGGCGCATACAGAATCACCGAATCCTCGCCTGTGCCAACGACATTCTTCTGCGCCTCAATGGCGTCCTGCATGGTCAGGTTCTCCATGCCAGACAGGTCGATAGCGGCATATTCCTCGTCCTCAAAGAGATAGGGCTTTTTCAGCTCGATCACGAGATTCTTGCTCATGGTGGTTTGTCCTTTCTTTCCAAAAATCAGCCACCCCAGACTCCCGGGGTGGCCGCTTATCAAATCATTTTATTCAGCTCCGCCAGCATATCCTTACCCTTCACGCGGTAGATATTGTTGAGCTTATCGATGGCAATAAGCTCCTCACCCGCATTCTCCATCTTGTAGCGGACCGTCTCGAGGGTAACGCTTGCTTCCATCTGACTGCCCGCTTCCAGAGAGCCGCCCTTAAAGCCCTTGACGATTCCGCCCTCCACGATGCGGAGTTGCTTCGTGGCGAAGCCGCCGGACTTCAATGCGCACTGCGTCGCACCACGATAGATAAGCTGCACGTCCATGCCCTGCTGCAACAGTTCTGCCAGATCCTCTCCAAGCAGTGTAAGCGGAATCTCATGCTCCGTTTTCTCCCACTGGCCGAGAGTCGGCACTTCGATCTCACCGCCGACGCCGGCACCGGACATGGTGGAGGTCTTCATCTTAAACTCAGGCGTGTCCACTTTTCCGGTAACTCCGAGCTTGACGCCGTTCGTGTAGATATTGTACGCTATGACCTTATCAGGGATTTCCGCATTCATAAATTCTCCCTCCTTTACGAAGCCATGGCCTCAGCGATGGCACTAACGTCGAACTCCACGACCTCCTCAATGGCTTCCGCTGGGAGATACGTTGCGACATATTTATGAAAATACAGCTTACCGTCGGCCAGCGTCTGCTCCGTGTTCTCGCTCTCGAGATACGCCATCTCATACCGGGCGCAGATTTGGCTGGAAACATAGCTCGCACCGATGGTATTCTGCTGTTCGATGACAGCCTCACGCAGGCGCGGGTTCGCCCGCATATCCACGTTGCCGAAGTTGGTCAGGATGAAGTTGTTGTCGTCATAGCTCATGAAGCGGCGGGCAGAAATGTACCGGTCCTTCGGGTCCGTGTTGGACGGATACGCGACCGTATTGTTTCCCCACAGCCTGAAACCGTTGAAGTTCAGGAAGGTCACGATGCCAACGCTGTTAACATAGTTTGCCTGATCGAGGTCGAGGTAGATTTCCTCGCCGTCCTCCGTACAGATAGCCGTCGCGCTGACTGCGATGTTGGACATCGGCGGCATGGGAATACCGTCGTTCTCCGCATCCTGCCGCGCGATATAGGCCGCTGCAAAAGAGCTGGGGCTGTACAGCACCTCGCCGACCTTCGGGCAGCCCCACACTGCTGCACAGTTGGGGGACGTGAGTGCCTGCGCAGTCTTCTGGGTCAGCACATCGGTGTACTTCTGCGCACCGGTGGACGAGCTGTCCAGATCGACCCAGCAGAAAAGACGCCAGATGCCGTTGAGCATCGAGGTCTTGGCCTGCATGATAGCTGCGCAGGTCGGGTCTTTGCTGAACCACGGTGCAACCACACTCCCCGGGACGACACCAAGTTTCGGAAAAACTTGGCGCAGCACTTCCATGCCGGTCTCTTTACCGTCCACAGACACGCCGCCGACGACATCCTTACCTTTCACCTTCTCAGGTGCGATGCGCTTGCCCGAAACGGTAAGCTGGGTCTTTCCCGCGCCCTTGCCGTCGGGCAGGACAACCAGCGTTACAGTGCCATCATCATTGAACGCCGCCGTGTAGTCCGTGCCGCTTTCCAGCGTCACGTCGTCGGCTTTGACCACCAGTTTGTCCAGCAACAGGCCGATGGTGTCCAGCCGGGCAGTGCCATCATTCACCTGTACCACGTTCTCCGGCACATCGTCCGTGTGTTCTGCCTTGTTCGGGTCAAGCACATTGATGACGATCACCGGCGACACATTTGCGATTTCAAACGATGCCGAGAGCGAGCCGCAGATCGTGTACGCCTTAAAATCGGTGCTGTAGCCGATTGCATTCTGCGCTTCCGCCATCGTGTAGAACAGCATGGGAATATTCGCCGCATGATACGGGTCTTTCAGCAGATTCACCGGAGCCGTGCCGATAATCGCCTGAACTCCTGCATCGCTTTTGACAGCCGCTCTGACACTGGACGGAACTTCGCTCACATAAATGCCATGTTTATATGCCATCGTTGTTCCTCCTATTACAGCTCTGCCTTGAGCTGTTCGTAAATAACCCGTTCAGCCGTCTTGGGCTGGCCGGGGACATCCGGGCGCTCCATGCGCTCCCGGGTCTGTGCCACCTTATCATAGGGAACGATAAGGCTCTTGACCATCGGATGCTGCTCGATAAGCTTCTTCATCCGGTCAGGCAGTTCTCCGGTAAAGCTCGTGTACTGCCGGATAACGCCGCGAATCGACGGGCCGCAGTACACGCGCATCGTATTCGTTTCTTTCGTTTTCATCATATCATCGCCTCTGTTTCCGGGTCACTTTCGGGCGTCGGGTTAGCCACGGTGACGATCATCTCGACAGCCCCAAAGTAATAGGGGTGGTAGTCGTCTTTCGACATTTTTCCTTTGATTTCGCCTTCTACGGTACAGGCATGTCCGAACCTCGGACATACTCGAAACCTGCGCATGATGGCATATTCGATGTTCAGCACATCGCGGTATCCTTGGCGCTGATGTCCTTTGTCGTAAGCCCCGATGTACAACGTCACGTTCACCGTCATCGGCTCATTTCCTACAGGGGACTTTATATCTCCAAGTTCCGTGATGATGTAGGGAGAACACGCCGCCGGGAAATCAACATCATCATCCGTATCCTCACTAATAGGCAAATCCTGCTCATAGAAGTTCAGTTCTTTTGTGCCTCCGGGCCCGGCATATTTCTTTCCTTTGAAGTATTGTTTGAGGGTCTGGTTCAGTGCGATCTGCATCATATAGGGGGTCATGCCAAGCTGCTCTCTCATTTCTTAGCCCCCTTCGCCGCTCTCGCAAGTGTTTTCTGAATCGACTCCTCAAGCTTTTTCTCCAAAGTATCCTGCACATCCGGCTCGACCTGCTGCCATATCACATGGTGCATCGCTGCCGCCGACGGGCTGCCCATCGTTACGATCTGCTCCACGTTTCCCTGAGCATTGCGCCAGCGCCGAGCGCCCGTTCTGGTTTTCTCCGGGCCGCCGCTTGAACCAACGATACGCTGGACCATGCCTATATGGTTTGCATCGGCAGTCGTGCTGTTTGTGAACTTCACAAGAAAACCTTTGCTCAAGTTTCCTTGACCCGTCAGTTTCTTCATGCTTCCATTTTTCAGAACTTTGCCTCTGAAAACGGCAGGCGCATTGGCAACATCGACGCCCATATACGGTCTGTTCGGGACAGTCTTGAAATAGCCCAGATCATTGCGCATCTGTTTTTTCTGCGACGGTCCGCCGATATGCAGTTCTGCGCCGAGGTCAGACACTCGCGCTTTCTGTCTGATTTGTAAATCATTCAGATGCCGCCGTCCCTTGCTGTTCAGCGCATACCGCTTCTTCGCTTCCCGGATCATTACCTTGCGGGCGTCCTTTGCAGTCTCATTGACCGCATTGCGGATCACCAGCGGGGCTTTCTGCGGGATGCTCCCAAGCGCCTTTGCAACTTCTTTTTCTCCGACAAGCTCAATCGTGAGGTCATCGGCATTGTATCGTGTGTAGCTCATTGCCTTCTCAGATATATGGTCAGCGCATACATTCCGGCCTGCTCGTCAAAATTTTGAATGAAATACTCCATTTCATCCACCGTGACGGGGTTGCCAATTTTTGGCCTGCGTCCGAAGTCCTTTTTCTTGACGTATAGCTTTTTGTTCGTAGAGTAGATTGCCGAACCGTAGCTCTGGCGGACGCCGCCTTCCCAGTGACCACTCGCCTCTTTCAAGGTGTCATCGCAGATCACGACCTTCATCGGTTTTCCGTTGATGTCGCGCTCTTCTGCGAAAATATCGTCATCGAGAAATACAGTGTCTATCTCCTCTTCGAGCAGTTTCTTGAAATCCGGCATCGGCTCACCTCAAAAAATCTGCTCCCCGCCGGGTATTGGCGAGGAGCATTTTTCAGCAGACCTCAGCCACCAGCCAGCTGTCCACCTTGTCGGGGATGGGCAGCGGATGGGACTGAATCTCCATCATGCGGCGGTCGGGATGGTGCTCAACATAGGAGCGCAGCAGACGGGAAGTCTGGGCGCTGATCCACTGCTGAGAAGCATCGTCGAGGTAAGTACACAGGCCATAACCCATCAGATAGTTGGGGGCATGATTGATGAGCAGCACCTTGTTGTCTGCAATGTGCGGGCGGGTCTCCGGGTTGTCAGGGTCAGTCCAGTCATCCAGATAGTGCTCATCGTAGCAGTAGATGTCCAGAGCCGGGTCATTCAGATGGCCGTAATAGGTCAGGCCATTCGGGAGCTGCTGCACATTGATGACGCCATAGCCATAGTTCCGGTTGTCCAGACGACTACGGATGTCGGCATCCTTCAGGAACAGTTCCAGTCCCTTCCAGCCCATGACGCACATATCCACGTTGGCAAAGCCGTTCACGGCGACGTCATGCTTCCACTGGCGCAGGTTATCGGCAATGGCCGCTTCCTTGCCGCCCCAGACTGCCGTACCAGTCAGCTTCTTCTTATTGGTAAAGCCGAAGTCGATGACCTCATTGACGCCATCGCCAACGATGGGGATCTGGCCGGTCATGATGGCCTGTACGCACATCCACTCCTCACGGCGGGTAACGCCGTCGTTCAGGCGGGCATAGTCTGCGATCTGCTGCTGTGCCGCCCGCTGTGCAGGAGTCATGCCGCTGTACATCTCTTCGCCGGGCAGGCGGTTCATGAGCTGGTCTGCAGTGGTAACATCATAGGGGTTGATGAGAGGCGGCTTATAGCTCAAGGTCTCATACCCGGCAGAAGCCAGCACCTTGCCGCCCTTGCGCGGATGAACGAAAGCGGCCATGCGGCGGTCGCCCTTCACCAGATCAAAGTCGATAGCCTTGGTCGGGAAGGTTCGAACATTCGTGAAGAATGTGTCACGGAAAAAGGTGAACACCGGCGGCGCAAGGCGCACGACCTCGGCGAGGTATCTCGGGGTGTAAATATTCACTTCATTAGGCATAATTGGTTATCCTCCTTCCCTTACTTCAGGAAAATGCCGATGTTGCGGAAGGCCACTTCCAGCTTGTCCGCCGTCACGCCCTTCTCAAGAGCAAGACGATCAGCGAAAAATTCGCCGGTCAGATAAATCACCGCGTCTTCGCCAGACTTAAAATCCTCCGTGGTGATACCGTACAGGCCGGTGTCCTCCTCCGACGTGACAGGTGCCACCTTACCGGAAGCATCCAGTTTGACCGGCGCACCCGCCTTCAGGTCAGCAGCGGCGGCCTTGATGGCCGTAGTAACGCAAATGTCCGTGCCTGCCAGCAGATATTCCGGCTCGCACGAAAACTTCTCGGGCGTCAGATTCATGCTCATAGCTGTCCCTCCTTACTTCTTCTTACCGACGGCCCTCAGGGCGTCCATGTAAATGTCAGTCTTCGAATCATCGATACCGCCGGTCACATCGTTTGCGCCACCGGTCTGGGCATCGTCATGCAGGCCCTTGACGCGGCGCTGTGCCTGCGCCTTGGCAGCCTTTGCGACTTCCTTAGCGTACTCGGTGGCGTCCATCGGATGCTCGCCATAAAGAGCGTCCTGCATGGTCTTCTCCATGCCCGGCAGCGTCATATCCTGAATATCCCGGATGCGGGCGCGTTCCCGATTGATGGCGTCAACGGCAGCATCCTTTCTGATCTCATTGACCATATCCGGGTACGCTTTCATCAGGTCGTCTTTGTTTTTGATTTCCATTGCTTCTTCCTCCTGTGTTCCGGTCATTCCCGGATTATTTGCGGTATCAGAAAAGCCGCCGGGCGTTTTTACGCCCATGCGGCTTTTGACAAAATTGGGAGCTTTATCAAACGGCAGGCCCATGCTGACGCTGTTTACGAATAGCACGCCGTTCCGGTTTTCCACCACAGCGTCCGTTTCCTCGCCGTCCACCTCATCTACGAAGCCGTTTTCCTTGGCCTCGCTGGCGGTCCACCAGTTTGTTTCATCCATCCATGCTCCGCACTCGTTCTCGGTCTTTCCGGTCTTTTTGGCGTAGAGAGTAACGATATTGCCCCGGATAGCGTCCAGCGCCTTGATGCAGTTGCGCATATCCTCTGCGGTGAGGTAGTCGCACACGCCCATGCTGGGCGGATGTACCATGTAACTGGCGTCTGCCGCCGCCACGACCTTGTCGGCATGGCAGGCAACAATGGTAGCCGCGCTGGCACATAGGCCGTCGATATGGGCAATCACTGTGGCGCCGTTGCGCTCCAGCATATTGCCGATTGTCTGCGCGGCGAACACATCGCCACCGCCGCTGTTAATGTAGACCGTGATCTCCTTCACATTGCCCAGAGCGGCCAAGTCGTTCGCAAACCTCTGCGGAGTCGCGGTGTCTTCCCACCAGCTTCGCTCGGCGATGTCACCGTAAAGAAGAAGCTCCGCCTTCTGGTCATCACCGGCCAGATTGCGGAACTTCCAGAACGTCTCATTCTTTGCCTTGGGCGGCTGCGTCGCCGCCTGATTGACGATTCTGTACTTCTTCGCCTTTCGCAATGTCGTCCACCTCCTTTTTCATTTTCGCTTCGATGAGCCGCTGGCGAATGTTCATCGCATAGCTGCCGCCGTTCATCGTCGCGGTCTCCTGATCTGCGGTCGAGAAGCCTGCATCCACACGCTTCACCGCTGCATCGACCTCCTGCACAGGATTTAAGTTCGTCCGTGCGGGTCCGTTCCAAGTGCAGGAAGTATAAGCTTTCTTGATGGCCGGGTCTTCAAAGAAGCCCGGCGCATTAATGCGGCCTGTTGCAACGGCCTCAGTCATCCACTCTTCATAAATAGGCTGGCAGAAATCATCCACGAACCAGCTCCGCATCATATCGCAGGTGCGCCAGAACTCGTTCAGCGCACCACGGGCTGCACTGTAGCTGGCCGTAAACTGCTTCATGAGGACTTCGCTCGGGATTTCCAGCGCCGACGCGATCTGTCGGATAATAGCTGTGGAGAAGGCATCAAACCCGGTATTGGGATGCTTGGGATCTGCAAATTCTACCTTCTCGCCTGCGTCGAGATCGATGATAGCACCAGACCCCAACTCAATCGTTCCCCTGTCTTCTGCATCTATCCGTTGATTGGGCGGGATCACCTCGCCCAATGGGCGCCCTATGGATGGAGCGTCTTTCGTTATGAACACAGTGAACATCGCGCTGATGACCGCCGCTGTGATTTCTGCGTCTGTGTATCTGCCCAACTGCTTGAGAGCTTCCAACACCGGCGCAAGCATCGGGACGCCGCGCCGCTGTCCGGAGCGCTCCCGGTTCATGATGTGCAGGATATTCCGCCGCCCGGTGGTCGCACCATAAGCTTCCACGCGATTCCACTTCATCGGCTCCGGCATCGCTGTCATACTCGAAAGCGGGTGTTGATTGCAGATCCAGTAAGCAATCACCGCACCGGTCTCGTCGGTCTCGACTCCCTGCACGATACTGTCAACCACATGGTTGTCCACGATGCAGGGGAACAAACGGTCATCTCCGTCCGGGCTGCACACCCGGTCAGCCTCAATGAGCTGCACCCGCAGGTCATATTGCTGGCCGACATTGCGTCTCATGGGCAGGACAGCAAACGCATCTCCATTCATCATGTAGGCAAGAAACGCAAGCTGCTGGAGTTTGTAGAAGTTGTCCACCCGGTCAGCATCGCACAGCGGGCTATCCGCCCACAGTGAAAACTCTCGGATAATCTGCATCTGCAAATCATTGGCCTGCTCAGGCGTCATACCCAAGAAATCCGCATCGATCTGCGGCGAAGGCGTCAGGCCACCCGCCACCACATTTGTCCGCATGGTTTTCAGCGCACCGGTTGCAATGGGGACACCCATGTAAGCATCTCGACTCCGCTCCCGCAGAGTCTTGAGGTTATCTTCGATGTCGCTTTTGGCATCTCCACCGGCGAACTGCCAGCCGCGCATTGATTTCTTGGTTGTGGAAGCGCCATAGTTTCCATAGCCGGAATTGATAAGCTCAAGACCCTGCCTTGCCGCCGCGCGGCGCAGGCCTCGCTCCGGGGAGACCGCAGCAACCGCTCGGTCTATGAGGTTCATTTTTGTCATATCGCCCCTCCGTCAGATGTCACGCAGTACAAAGCGGTACATCCGGTTTCGTCCTCTCAGCTCTGCCACTTCCAGCTCTTTTACCTTGTTGTCCCAGTATTCAATCTCGCCACGGACAGTATAGAGGTCGGCACGGGTCAGGCGGCGGTCGCCGATGGAGTAGCCCTGCCCGCTGGCGATCTTCTCCTCTGCCTCCATCCACGTTTGCAGCTTGGCTTCCGCCTGCTCTTTTGTGATGCCTGCCATTTATCCGATACCTCCCGATACGATTCGGCGTCCTGCTGGACGCTGAGTCGCCTGCATTTCTGTTTCTTCCTCCGGGTTTTCCAACACAGGGTTTGCGATTTCCAGTGCGGCCAGCGCATAATCCCGGCAGTCCAGAGGTTCGTTTCGGTGGTAATTGGGGTCTTTCAGCTCCCATGCCGTCGTGGGCCGCCCCTTCTTCCACCGGACGACCTGTTTCTCTGCGGTCAGGCCCTTGAAGTAAACCTCGTCATAGCCCGCCGCTTCATTCAACGGGAAGTGGCAGTAGTTCGGCCCTTCCGTCTGCACGTTCAGGCGCTGGTACACCATCGTCTTTCCGTTGTCAACACCAATGGTGTACAGCGGAACTCCGACGCGGTTGCCAGTGCTGGGCTTCGAGACGAACGGCGTCTCCGTGCCGCCACGGCCTTTGATGGCGTAGACATGGCGATAAAACCGGTCGAGGCAGAAGCGGTACACTGAATCCGTGTGATGGCCACCGGTATCCATTGCCGCTGCCAGAATATCCAGCACTACGCCGTCTTCTCTACGCCAGCGCGTTTGCAGAAACTTGTCGAGGTCTTCCCAAATCTGCGGCTTGAGCGGGTCGCCGTATATCTTTTGATACCGGATGCCCCAGCTTTCCTTTCCGACGCCCCAGCCTACCAGTTCCAGTTCAAAGCGGTCATCCTGGACGTCGATGCCGCAGGTGAGCACCAGCACTTGTGCCGGAACGGTCGCCGTGTACATCTCGCGGCGGGCCAGCAGGGCCATATCGTCGGCGGTTTCGCCGCGTTCCTCCCACGTCTCACCCAGCTTCGTATTGACCCAGACCTTCATCAGCTCCGGGTTTCCGTGGTCCAGCGCTTCCTTGGCGGAAAGGAACTCCGTCACGATGCCGGCCCATGCGCAGAAAGATGAAGCCAAGACGTTGAGGTGAAATCCCCGGACTTCCCGCTCCGGGTGCAGGGCGGCGTACCGTCCCTTTCTTCCCTGTGCCTTCCACCGGTATTCACCAGCGATGCAGCCGCAGGATTCGCACCGATACTGCACACCGCCTTTCGGCCAGCGTTCTCGGTCAAAAACCACATTTGCCCAGACCATCGGTTGGTACTCACCGCATTCCGGGCAGGGTACAGTCCACTCTTCCATCGTGCTTTCCAGCCACGACTTTTCGATGCGGCTGCTTCCCTTGATGGTCGGTGTGGAGACCAGCACCGTTTTCTTGTCCCAGAATGTCGTCTGGCGCGTCTGTGCAAGATTCAGCGGGTCGCCCTCCGTTCCCGCCGATACCGGGTAGCGGTCCACCTCGTCGGCTAGAACGATTTTGATGGGGCGGCTCGCCAAGCCTGCCGGGGAGTTTGCTCCAACGATGGTCACATGACCGCCGGGAAACGTCTTCTGCATGATGGTGTTGCCGGAAAAGCGGCTCTTGGCGTCCATCTTTTTTTTCAGAACAGCGGTATCCCGAATCATGGGCGCAAGGCGGTCTTTGGAAAAGGTCTGCCCCATCTCCACTGTCGGCTGCAACACCAAGATCGGAGCCGGGTTATAGTCGATGTAGTACCCCAGAACATTCAGCAGCACTTCCGTCTTGCCCACCTGCGAGGAGGATTTGAACACCACCATGCGAACATGGGGATTGCCGATAGCGTCCATAATCTCACGCTGGTATGGTGCATTGTCGGTGTGCCATCGCCCTGTGCCTGCGCTGGCCTCCGGGGACATTTGCCGAAACCGGTCCGCCCACTCACTGATTGTCAGCTTCGGCGGCGGTTTCAGCTTCTGCAGAACCCGTGCGAACATTTCCACCACCGCCGGGTCCACATCGATCATCTTCCGCTTCTTTTCGCTCATCTCTAACACACCTCGGCATAAGGCAATAGATCTGCTCTTCGTTCAGGACATATCCCCAGCTACAACCAGCACACGGATTTTTATTCCGCGTCCGCCGCTTTTTCCTTTTCATCCGTTTCAGCCTCCGACTCGGCCACTGCCTCTTCGACATGGCTCAGAGTTTCCAGAGCCTCTTCCAGCTCTGCTTGGATAAGGTCTTGTATCTGCTGCTGGTCGCCTTCCATCGACGCCACCGCAGGAGCCAGCTTTTGCGGCAGGGCAAGGATGCGGGAGCGAAAATTCATCATCACTGTGGAGTAGGCTTTTTCTACATCGCCTACTTCCATCAGCTCCGCCTTCCGCGCCCGATTCTCCATCTCCGCCGCCTCCCGCTTTACCTTGGTCAGCTTGGCTCTCTCGTCGTTCAAATCCACCTTACTGCCCGCATTTACATACTTGATGTACCGAGTCATCGCGTCCACAAGGTTATACAGACCCGGGCGCTTTTCCCTGATAATACCTTCGTCCCGAAGCTGCCGCACCCGCCGCTCGGTCACATCGAGGTGCTGGGCCACGACCTCACTTGTGTAAAGAGTCATCGTCCGCGCCCTCCTCATCGTCATCTTCGACCTCAACTCTGCCGGTCGCTCGGAGTCTCAGCAGCTCCAGCCTCTCCCGTTCCAGCTTTATGCGGGCTTCGTTTTCCTCTGCCTGCTGAATCTTTCCGATGACAGTCGCAATGCGGCCTTGGATTTTATTCAGCGCTTCCTGAAGGTGCATCTTGCGGGTAAATGCTGACTCCTTGGAGTACATTCCCATGTTCTGCTGTGCGCCGTCCCGCTTCTCGCCCTCGACTTTGCCGGGGACCCGCATATCCAGCAACGTGCTGGTGTACAGTTCCTCCGGGTCAGAGTCCTCTAACAAAATGATTTGGTCGAGTATCCTCTTTTCCTGAACCTTCAAAAGCCCCAGCTCTTCCTGCAGCGCCTCGACCGCAGACTTCGGAGTTTTCTCCATGATGAACAGCTCATCGTCCGTCAACTGGTCAAAGAAGACTGCGGCATAGCCGCCATGCGTCCGTGCATTCTGGTTTCGGGGCGGTGCGCCGCCGGTGTTGCCCACAGCGTTTTTGTTCTTGGGCTGCCCGCCCCTCGTCCGCTTGGGCGGCGGCTGCGCCTCATCCCACTTGTCGGCAGACTTCCAGCGGCGCAGGGTATCGTACTTAACTCCCAGCTCCTCTGCCAACCTTTGCAGGTTTACTTCCTCGCCGTCCCGCCGTCGGCTCAAATACGCCTCGCGGGCGGCATCTCTTTTGTCGCTCCGCCTTGGCATCCTGTTCCTCCAACAAAAAATGCCCCGCCGGGCAAACCCGACAGAGCATCTATTCTGTACCGCCACCGGCACATAGGTATGAAAAAAGCCCCACGGCATCGCTGCCGCAGGGCTTCGTCTAAAATCCACTGTACCAATTATACCACAAAATCGGTATCATGGAGTATCATCTTTTATTCAAGAGACATAATTGTATGTCATAATGCCGTCTTTGATCGTAATCAGATTGTCCAACTTGTCCGGGTCTTGGTCATTTATCAGATTGAACAGCAGGTGCTTATCGCCATAGCCGTTCTCAGACATCAGCGTCATCAACGAGCTGGAGTAGCTTTTTGCATTCTGGGTGAGCTGCTTCCACATTTCTTTATAGGGTGAGATTCCCAGTTTTGCGTAGGCTGCACCGTCAGCAACGCCCTCCGTCCATGTATCTACAATATAGCCGTCATCATAGGGCGTCACTTCGTATGACATCCCCGAGTCGTTGGCAAGCATCGTTTCCAGCAGAGCCACCATTTCTTCTTCCGAGATTGCAGGTTCGAAACCAGATGTATATGAATACTTCGTGGACACCTGCGGACGACCATTGCCTCCGACGCTTACCAAATCACCGGCTAGTACATCACCATTGCCAATGGATGCCATCGGGGCAAAGAGGCCTTGCCCGTCCAGCGTCATTGTAGCTGTCAGAGTATAGTTGCCTTTCAGTTCTGCTCCATTATCAGTGAACGGCTGGCTTTCCGCCTTTCCGTTTTCAATTCTGGCATCCTGCTCTTTGCTGTATCCATTCTCATTTTCCAGTTTGAAATCCAGCTTCAAACCATCAGGAAGATTTGTCTGAACCAGAAAGACCGGTTTTCCTGTCTCGCCCCGTTCAGAAACTTTCATCGTCACATCAAGCTGTTTCAGCTTATATGCCGTGATCTCGACAGGTACATCATCTTCCCACTTGGCATTTTTCTTGAAGTCCGTTTTGCCATCAACGGAAACGCCCACCACAATGCCATCGCTGCTCTTGGAAGTTGTCTCCTCATCAACGACCGTGACATTTGTAAAGCCTGCCTTCTGCAAGTCAGTCATAACCTTTTCGCTTGTCATGCCCGCGCAGTCCTTTGCGCTGAATGGAGCCTTCGCGGGATTTTTAATGTTGGAGCAGCCCGCCAGCAACACACAGCACAGAGCAACTGCTACAACATGGGAGAGCTTGCCCCCCCCCCCGAATAAAGGCGTTCTCATGATAAATTTCTCCTTTCGCCTGTTGCAATGTCTGAGGTTTATTGTCGCATAGATTCCCTCTGAAATCAATTCGCAGATTCACCAGCATCTACTATAAGATGTTGGTGATATTTTTTGAACCCCACCCACCTTTTTCCCGGCCAGCCGCCGGAAGTGGATTTTTTGAATCAAAAACTAGCAAACTTTTGCGCTGTTGGACCCGCTATTACGCGGGCGCGCGCTCACAGTACCTCGCGCGGGCGCGGGGCGCTCATCGGGCGGGCCGCGCCGGTCGGGGCAGGCAGGGCGGCGGGCTGCTGTGCAGGACATCAGGGCAGAAGATCGGGAGCGGCGGCGGGGCGCGGTCTACTGCTCATCTGGTGGGCGGCGTCCTCATCGTGGCGGCGCTGAGGTCTTCCCAGGGCGAACCGATCCGCAGCGCGGCGGGATGATCCAGCGCATCGAAGGTGGGGCGGCATCGTGGGCGGGGCGTTGCTGGCGGAGCCGGAAGAAAAAGAAAACAGGCAGGGCGGGCCGTGTGGCCTGCTCTGCCTGTTGTGCTGTCCGCTGCTGTTCTCTCTTCTCAGCAGCGGCAGGGCTGCTCATCTGCGCCGCGCCGGTGATGCTGCATCGCCTCACCGTTTCACGTTCCACAGAATGCCGCCGGTGTACTTTCACGGGGCGGCGGGGCGGTACTTTCGCCGCGTCGGGAGGGGGATATACTCTCCACCTAACGGGATTGAGAAGCAGGTGTAGGGCTTTAACCTAGTAGGCTATAGCTCTCCCCAGTAACCCCCTATAGTCCCCCTTCTTCCCCGGATTCCGCCGGGGTGAAACCATCGCGGGCCATTCTTTCGGCGCAAGCCTGTAAAATATAGGCTTGCACGCTCTGCCCTGCTGCCACCGCTGCCGCCCGGATTTCTCCGCCGCGTTCTTTCGGGGGGCGAATCTGGATTGAATCGCATTTTGCAATATATCGACTATTTGTGATTTTCTTTTTTTCTGAGATTGGCATTATATCACCTCTTTTCGCGCCTGCGTTTATTATAGCAGATTCGGCGGCATTCCGCCATGCAAAATTGCACAAGCATTCCGTCATGTTTTTGTGCAAAAAGTAGATTGCATTCCGTCATGCTTGACAATGGCATTCCGTCATGCTAAGATTATGCCACAGCAAGCGCCACGGCGAACAGCCGAAGCGGTTGCGAGTCTGCGAAAGGAGAAAAGCACACATGAGCGCAAAGTTTTTCGAACTTCCCGAATCCACTAAGCGCGCCATTTGGGCCGCCCTGCTGGTGCGGTGGGCAAAGAAAAAGCCCGCCACCCGCTGAGCAGGTGACAGGCTGCAAGATGTGATTTGGCAAGTCCTCATCTTGTAGCCAGTTTACCACAGACAGGGGGTGATAGTCAAGCGGATACCCTTGCAGGGTCGCACCGCTCTACCAAAGCGGCCCAGCTCCACCACCCCGGCAGCCGCCGGGAGAACATCCCGAACACCAACACCACAAACCAAAGGAGTTTACACCATGCGTTACCAAATCGTTTACATGAAGCGCGGTTTTCCCCTCACCACTTGGGCAGATGATGCCGACCGGGCGCAGCGGTTAGCTGCACAACTCCGCCGGGCTGGTTATTCCGTTGATGTGTGGCAGCACACCGACGAAGGCGCACGAAAGACTAGCCTTTGACCCCCGCCGGATACTCTAGCAGGGTTGCACCGTAAAGCAGCCCCGCCCCACTACCCCGGCAGCCCGCCGGGAGAAACCAAAGCAACGAAGGGAGAACGAACCATGAAGAAAATCACCACCGCCGCCGCGCTTGCGCTGTCTGCCGCTATGCTGGCAGGCTCCACCCCGAAAGCCAACGCCGCCAACATCAACCGCACCCCCGGCACATTTGGCCGATATGTCGCCGGTGCTGCCGTCGAGCGGATTTTTCTCAGCGACGGCGATCTGGTTTACTGGATCACTGACGACGACGGCGAGCGCTGGATCATCTGCGCCGATGCCCTTGCAGAAATCAGCCAGTGCGACGACATGCCCACCGTGGGCCAGCGCTGCACCCTCATCATGGACAGCAACGGAACACCGGACGATTTCGAAGATGACTACTTTGCCGATGTCCTTTGGAGCTGCTGCCCCGATGAAGAGGACTGACAGAAAGGAGCGTACTACATGGAGTACAGAATCACGCCCTCCAGCCGCGGCGGTTTCACAGTTTCCGCCGGATGTGTCCACAGGGGCGGAGAGTCCAACCCGACCGGCTGCCCCGGTGTAACAATGCCCGCCTTCATCGTCTATGAAAGCTACCATTGCGACACCCGCCGCGAAGCATCCGCAACCGTTGAGCGGATGAGGAAGAGACATCATTGACCCGGATACCTCAGCAGGGCCGCACCGGACAAAGCGACCCCGCCCCATCACCGGCACAACGCCGGGAATTTTGAGAACTGAATACAGGAGGTTTTACACCATGACCAACGAGCGAATTATCTTCAACGAGGTTTGCGCCCACTACGACGCCCTCCAGCGTCACGATTTGGTGAGCCGCTTCTATACCGCCGAACAGGTGGAGCGCTACGCTGCCGGGCTGAAATTCGAGCCGGACGGCAACGGCAACACCCCCGACCCCGTAGAGGCCGCAGAGGCTTTCTTGTGCTCGAAGCTGTTCCACACTTGGGCAGAGTGGCACAAGGAAGGTTTGACCGTCAAGAAGGGCGAGAAAGCCGCGATCACCTGCGAGCTGTGGAAACTCAGCGACAAGAAAAAGCAGCCCAAGCCGGACGCCGACGAGCTGACCAAAGCCGCCGCCGAACAGGATAAAGGCTACTACTACCTTGCAAAGGCTCATCTTTTCCACCGTGGGCAGGTCGAGAAGCCACAGCCCCGGCCCGCCGGACGATTTAAGAGTCTCGATGACATCCGGGCCTATAACAAAATGCTGGCCGACCAGCGCAAAGCCGCCAAGGCTGCCGCCGCCCAGCAGGACAAGCCCCAGACCGAAAAGGCAAAGCCCGCGCCGGCCCCGAAGCAGGAAACAGCCCCCAGCGCCGCCGATCTCAAAAAGGCAGAGTGCAAGGCGATGCACGAATTTATGGCCGTGTCCGCAGAAGACCGCCCCGCCCAAGCGAAAGCGCTGGCAAAGTGGCGCGAGGCCCGGCAGGCCGTCGCCGATGTAGAGAAAACACCGAAGAGCGCCGCTCCTGCCCCCGCACCGAAGCCCGAAGCAAAGCCCCAGCCCCAAGCAGCCCCCGCGCCCAGCGCAGACAGCGCCCCGGCATACTGTGAGCAGACTTCTTTCTGCTGAATGGGACACCCTAGCAGGGCCGCACCCAGAAAAGCGGCCCCGCCCCACCACCGGCACACCGCCGGGACGATTTGAAAAAACAGAATAGGAGGCAATACTATGAAACTTTCTACCAACTTCACCCTTTTCGGCCTCAACGTCAAGGCGATCCAATCCTACCTCAAGGAGCAGGCCAAGGACCGTCGCGGCGTCCGCGTTACCCGCCGGGGCGATCTGGTCTACATCATCACGGCATACACCGCGTTTAAGCTGCCCGCCGTCCTGTACCCCGATGTGATCCAGCCCGTGACACTTCGCGAATGCCCCGCCGATGGCGTGACCATCATTTCTGCCCAGTACGGTTTTGAGGTGGAAGAGAACGCGCCGGATCTGGTGGACATCTTCAAGAACCACGCCCCCAATGAAAAGCCCGTGGAGCGCACCCCGTTTTTGCAGGACATCCCCACCGGCAAGAAGAAAAGCGGCCTTGCAAGGCTTTTCCACATTGGGACAACGCCCATCTTGATAAATACCGACTATGACAGCATGGTGAACCCGGTGCAATTCACCTACCACGGCACGACGCGCGGCTATTCTCCGGTCTACGCCATCAGCGCCAGTGACCCGACGATCTCCGTTATCATGCTCCCCATCAAGCCCACCGCAGAGGTGGAAGCGCTCTGCAAAAAGATGTTTTCCGAATGACCCGCAAGGCCGACGGCATCCCGCCGCCGCTGGTGCAAGCCCAGCCGCCCCGCCGGGGCGGGCGCTCATGGGTCCATACCCAGACACAACAGAATAACAGGAGGTTTTACCATGTCTTGCATTCAGCTTTCCGAAAAACACATTGCCGCCGTCGCTCACGGTCTGGCTTTTATCCTCAACGGGGCCGGCGGTATGTGCCGCCTTGCCGCATCCTACGAGCTTCCGGAACTGTACGACGCTCTGAGCGCCTGCCGGTATCCGCATGACTTTCTCTTTGATAACCGCAAAATCTACGCCGTTCTCTACAAGCTGAACGAGGCCGCATACACTGGCCGCTACCACGTGGAGGCAGCCGACGCCGAAGATTTTCCCATCATGCCGACCGTCTTCCCCCACCTGCTCCATCTTCTCGACTGGAACGAGGGACGCTATACCATCGACCGCGATTTCTACGCCTTCGCAAAGCTGCTGGACAGTTTCATCTACCAGTGCAACGAGGACGCCACCCGGAACAATCCCGTTCTAAAGGCTCTTTCCGGCACTTCCCGCGCACTGTATGCATTCATCGCCCAGAACTCCGTCGAATATAACGACGCCGAATGGATCATCTGACCCGCCCCGGATACCTCAGCAGGGCCGCACCGGACACAAAGCGACCCAGCCCCACACCCGGCACACTGCCGGGATAATTTGAAAACTGAATATGGAGGCTTTTATCATGGCTATCATCAATGAATCTGCTGCCCGCATGGCAAAAGAACTTTCTTCTTTCTCTGACTATGTGGAGGGAAGCGCCACCGCCAGTTACAACGCCCAGTGCGCCAAGGCTGCCGCGATCCTTGAGCAGGTCAAGCCCAAGTGCGCCACCGCAGACCAGCGAGAGCGGGCCGAATGGCTCTACAACCGCTATTGCGCCGTTCTGGCTGAGGCTATCAACCGTAAAAACGAAATCGGCACCCGCTGCCCGTCCGTGCTCATCTGCGGCCCTGCAAACTTCCCCGTTCGCAAGAAAGAGAAGCAAGTAGCCGCATGGGACGCCAACGACAAGAATTTCCGTAAAGCAGAGCACTATTTGCAGATGCTCAAGCGGGCGCACACGTTCGCGGTCAAATCCGATGACCCCGAAGTTTTGGATTTTCTCCACGCCAAGCTCGACCAGCTCCAAGCCGCCCATCAGACCATGAAAGACGCGAATGCCTACTACCGCAAGCACAAAACGCTTGACGGCTGCCCCGGCGTTACCGCCAAAGAGCGGGACTGGCTTGAAAACGGTCACGCTTTCGCCAGCGGCTCCCCGCTTTCGGTCTATGGCTGTCCATACCCGACCTATGCTCTGCAAAACAGCAACGCGACCATCAAACGCACCGCTGAACGGATCAAGAAGCTGGAAGCGGTCAAGGCTACCCAGCCCGTCGAGGATGACCGCGACGGCTACACCTACCGGGAGAACGTCGAAGCAATGCGTGTCCAGCTTGTTTTCGATGGCAAGCCCGACGATGAGACTCGAACTCTTTTGAAGCGCAATGGTTTCAAATGGGCGCCGTCGCAGGGCGCTTGGCAGCGCCAGTTGAACGACGCTGGCAAGTACGCCGCCCACCGCGTCATGGAAGTTCTGGACGGCCAGCAGTAAACGGATACTCTGACGGGGCTGCACCGTAAAGCAGCCCCATCCCAGCCCGCAAGGGTACACCCGCCGCCGGCTCCGGTATATATACCCAGACCGGCCTACCCAAAAACTCGAATCCCTACCGGGACGAGCGATAATACATAACATGGAGGTATCCCACATGAAACTCAAAGAGACCCGCATTCTTGACGCTGAGGGCGCACGTTATGCCTGCATCGCCAACCACTACTGCACCCGCTGCGACTGTGAAGAATATGACCGCATCCTGACCGATGCAGACTCCTCCAGCCGCAAGCCGGGCGGCATCACGGTCGATGATCTGGCCCGTATCGCGGAGGCCATCAAGGCCGTCAGCGAAACGGACGATGATGTTCCCGCCATTGCCTTTGCGCTGTCCCGGCGCACCACTTCCCACTTTGAGCAGGTGTAAACCCTTGCCCTAGTAGCCCGCCGGGACATCTTGTGTTATACTGTTCTTGACTCAAATATGCGTTTTTCGGTGATTATGCTCCCAAAATGCGCATATTTGTATCAAATTCCGGTTAAATGTTCAAAATCGAGGTGTTTTTGTGAGTGAACCCGAATTTTTTGCTCCTTGGCGCATCGTTGGCGCATTTGGCGACGGGGCGCGGCTGACGTTCGATGGTCTGACCGAACAGCAGGCCATTGATGCAATGGACGCTGCCCAAACCCAGCACGGCGACATTGTATGGTGGGATTGCGTGACCGATGTGAACTATGAAGATGGGCAATACTACAAAACGCTGCCGCAGCCGCCAGTTGTAACCGTTGTTGACTATGACGGTTACGCCGGCCCGCTGGATGAGCAGGGCTTTCCCGTCGGCCTGCTTGACCGCATCGCCAAAAAAGGCGCACCAACGGACCCAGACAATCCCAGAATCATCATCAAGCGCAATGCTCCCAAGGACGAAAACAACGCATAAAGAACAATACCCGGCAGGCCGCACAGCCCGTCGGGTATTTCTTTGCTCATTTTTCATCATTCCGGGGATTCGAGTTGTTTTCCCACGGCGCTTTCAGACTTTGCGGAAATTCTGCACATACGCACAAAGCCGCTTGGCCTAATTTGTCTCTATATCATAGAGTCTGCCGCGTTCCTTCTGAACAGCTCCACACGTTTTGCCTATCCCCTACCGGGGCGGGCGGTTTTCCCGCTCACTCTATTTACGCGCGTTATATGCGCGGGCGCGAATCTCGTCGGCCTGCATCATGCTGTCAAGCCCCTCCGCAAACCGCAAAACGGCCTCCGCCTTTTTCCGCTTCGTATGGGATACACTGTATCCGATTTTTTGGGCTGTTTCCTCAAAACTGTGGCCACAAAGGCATACCTCGTTGAGAACTTCGGTGTACACAGCCTTTAATGCCCAGATTTGCTCTTTGATTCGGGCAAGGTCTCCACGCAAGACGACCTCCTGTACATCCAGCATTCGCAGCCGGTCAAGATAGCCCAGCGCGTCCGCCCGTTCAGCAATGTCCGCCGTGGTATCGCTATGGCCGCTGCCGTGGGGCATCCCGCCGTATTCGATGCCATGCAGGCAGCTCAACTCGCCCTCGATCTCCGCTCTCTCCGCCGCAATGGTGCGCAGCTTGGCCGGAATATCTGCCGCATACTCCAAAATCGTTCTTGCCTCATCAACCCGCATCTTCTGCGCCCTCCTGCGACTATCTTTTTACTGTTTTTTTGTGGAAGCAGCCTTTTTGGCCTCAAGTGCTGCCTTTCGGCGGGCCGCCTGCTTCTGCTTCACCTGCAAGCCCAGAGATTTCTTGAAATACTCCGGGAAGGGCTTTTTTCTTCCTCCGCTCATATTCTTCACTTCCTCTTCATTCCTCTTGCCAGCTTTTTCCATTCGTTGATTTCACTTTTGGTGTCTGGTGTGATAATTTCCGTAAATTTCCACCCTTTCGGCCCTGCAATGAGATCGATGAACAGACGGCGGCGGTAGATATAATCCCGCTGCTGCCGCCGGGTGAATTTTGACTTGATCTCGACCACCTCCACCGTGCCGTCGGCATATTTCAGCACATAGTCTGCCGTATACCGGGCGGCAGGCAGCTTGACATTGCCATATTCCTTTGCAGGCAGCAGAGGAAAGGCAACGTGCGGCGTTGCCTTGAGAATCTTCCCGGACTGAATGCCCGGAACGATGACGCCCATGTAATACTCATACTCGCCACGGCTCTCGAATGCCTTTTCCAACTTGCCCGCGGCCCGCGCGGCGGCAGACATCGCCTGCGGAGAGGTACACTTTCCCCGGCTTCTCGCTGCGATCTGTGCTTCTGCCTGCGCCCGGTAGCGCGGCGGCAGGTCTTCCAGCTCCATTCTGGCGCTCATTGTTACCCCTTTCTGCTCAGAATCACATAGCACTGTGGCTCTGTGACTTCCCAGCCATCTTCTCGCTGTTGTTCAGACTGGTGCAGCTCTTCCGGGTCATAGACCACGCATTTTTCCAGCGTCCAGCCCGGGAAGCGTGTTCCCCACCAGTAGGCGTCATTCTGCATATCGCCGCAAGCTGTGTGCAACTGCTTCCGACTCCACTTGGTGTCATTCGGCGGCTGCTCCACGGGCAGCTTCAAATTTTTGCTTTCCACGCAGATACGCTCTTTGTGGCCGTAGATGTAGCCCACTGTGCCGTGCTTGCCCTGTGTGGTTCCGTCATTGCCCAGCAGCTTCTTCATGTCAATGCGGTCCGCATTCATCGTCCCCAGTGGCTCGTACTCATTCGTGCCAGGAATGCGTCGCCGCCAGAGGTCTTCCAGCATCTCGCGGAACTCACGGCGTTCGCTCTGTCTCATGCCCATGCATTCCACGAACCCATGCATATGTAACCGGCCAGCTTCGCCCTTACGGACTGCCCACAGCATCACGCGGATTTTGTCCCGGCTCACGCCAAAGCGCTTACACGTCGCCGCGATCACCCGGCGCTTGTAGTTCACGACTTCCCGCTTGCAGGCCAGAATGTCGTCTGGCAGAAATGCTTCTTCGAAGGTTCCCGTGAGGAAAAATCCGTACTTGTCGAAATTTGCGATGGCTTTCCTCTGTTTTTGGCGTAGCGAAGACATCTTATTTCTGGACTTCTGGTCTGTGCTGGACTCCTTCTGTTTCTTTCCTCTTGCTTTGTGCTCCTGCGGGGTGATGGCGTAGAGACCCACAGCCATATAACTATCACCACAGAGGATTTTCTTTTCTCTGATATAGTTTCTGCGCATTCCCTTCACCATCCTGCTCCGGTCAACTTCCTGTGTTATTTTCTTTTCTGTGAGCCATTACAGTCACAGAATTAACGGGTATACAAGCCCCCTAAGAGAGGACTTTCACCTCATCATGTTCTTGGGGCGCTTTGTCATCACTGTAAAACAAAGCTGTTAAGATACGGCAGCACTTCACCGCCGCAGGCGGATGCGAACAGCTTAAAGTCCTGCTTGAACACATGGTAGTAAAGCGCATTGCTCGCTTTCTTCGAGCCAGTGTCGCGCTGCTCTTTAACCATCCTGTTTACTTGGTTGCGGGACAGCCCCATCGCCATCAGCAGTTTTTTGAGGCGCTTAGTTGTCACACTCGCTTCTCCTTTCGTAAAATTCGCAGCTATCCTCCGGGTCTGTATCCTCCGTGCCTTTCGGCGACAGGTAGTTGTAGCAGAACCAGCTTTTTGCATCGTGCCAGTAGCAGGTACAGCAGGCGTTTTCAGGTTCCATGTCGGCCTCCTTCACAGAAGCGCTCCATTGTTTCCCGGTACACTTTGTAGCATTCCGGGCATAAATCCCCGACGCCAAAGAAGTTTCTCGCCTCAATCGCCCAGCCATCCAATGCCTTTTGGTCAAACAGGCCGTCATCGAACCGTTCTGCAAACATCTGTTTCCTGCATCGATTACAGATGAACATTGCGCCGTTTCGTCTCATTTCCGGCCTCCTGTTTTTCATTGAGCTTCACCACCGGCTGCGGCTGATCGGAGCGATTGAGCGGCGGGTCAAACCTCACATTTGTCCAGTCTCCCTCCGGCTTGTCGTGCCACGCCAGCGCATGGCGGATACCCAGCCAGACCGTTTCCGCGCGGTATGGAATGCGCATACCTTCTTCGATGGGCGGATGACGGGCAAACATTTGATATGCTCTGTCCATGTCATCCTGCATCATGTTCCGGTTTTCCAACGCCCGGTAAAAATCTTCTTTTTCGTCCTCTGCATTTTCGAATCGTTTTGCGCCCATATCAGCATAGTGCTTCACCATGCAGAGGTCTTCAGCCAGATCATAAAACTGGCCCATGTGCAGACGCAAGTACATCTCACAAGCGGCCTGCACAGCTTCCGCCACCGGGCGGCTCATCGTAACAGTGACGGTTTCAACTTCTGCCGGGGCATTATTTTTCTTGCCCATGCTGCCACCTCAAATTTTGACCGGCGGTGCGCCGTATCCATCACGAACCACCACGCCGTCCTCTTCATTGATAAACATCATGGTCTTAAACGGAAAATTGGCAGTCGGAATACCTGCTTCATGTGCAGCGACGAACAGCACCTTACACGGCTCGTAGTCACAGCAAATTGAAAAGCGCGTCCTTTTCTTTGCTTCTTCTTCAATTTCTCTTGCCAGTGCTTTCTTGAAAACGTCGGTCTGCTTTTTTGAGATTTTCTTCGTTCTCGAGTCTGCAAGAAGACACGTCACAATGGATGTATAGCCGTTGTCTCCATTGCTGTGCGGCTGATTGGCAGTCACTTTTTCTACCCACCAGTTGACAGCTTTTTCGATGATTTCTTTTTTCAAGATCATACCGATTTTCCCGCCTTTCTTTTCCAGCGCTGCTGGCTTCGTTCCAGCTTGCAAATCATCGCGGCTAGCCGAATCGCCTGTGCGGCCATCTGGACGGCCTGCGACTGCGCTTCCTTATTCACGGTCGCCAGCTCTTTTTTGACCAGCAGGCGCACATTTTTTCTACCGTTACCATGACGCACCCTCCTTGATGAATTTCTCCATCATCTCTCTGTACCTACTCTCGTAGACCATACGGCAGTCCGGGCAAAGAGCAATTTCCTTGCCGTCAGCATCAGGGACAGTAAACCACTCTTTGGCGATTTTGTCTTTTTCGGCCTTGCTCATGCTCCCATCGAGAACAAACCGCTCAAAGTCGCACCTATCGCAGTGATACCTAACTCCGGTTTTAATCATCAGCCTTCTCCTCTTTCTTCTCCGACTGCTGGCATTCCAACATATTTGCAAGGATTTCGCTGAGATCATCCGTAGTCGCACCGCCCAGCTTTGCGGGAAGGATGAGAGCGCGAAGGTACATTCCATCCTTTACCGCGTAAACCGGCGTACCGTTTCGCCAATTTCCCCATCTCACGCAGATAGCGGCATATTCTTTGGTCAGCTCGCTTTCTACCGGCCCGAGCAGCGCTGTGCGGATAAAGCCGATGGTCCCGCTGGGGTGACGCAGAGCAATATGCTCTTCTCCGTTGACGACAATGCGGGTATTCAGCTTATCCACTGGCTCTTCATTATCCGGGTCGTCAGCCAGCGACACGCCATAGTAGATGTTGTTCTCCGCTCTTTCCTCCTCAAAGTAGATGTCCTCCACCTTCTTCGAAGGAATACTCAGCATTGCGGCCAGCTCATTCTTATTCTGCGCCTTGGGGTATCCATCCATGTTGTACACAGCATAGCCGGTGCTGATAAACCGATGCCCATTCGCTGCCGTGATTTGGCTGCAATGGCCGCAGTCCTTAATCATAGACGCCAGTGCTGAAAGCTTCATCTTACTCCCATCCTTTCTTTGTAGAGTTTGTCGTTTTCCACGAAACTAGGGTAACTTCCGATTGCGGCTAACCGCGCACGGTCAACTGCCGCGCCCTCATCCGGGGCTTCAAGTCTGTAAGTAAGCGCCGTGGGATACCCCGTGTAGGAATCCACGCCATAGAGGGTCACATCGTACTTATCCATCATGCTCTCCTTATTCATCAAAGAAAATAATCCGGAGAAAGCGAGCGATTATTCCTACCACGAGGGCAACCAGAGCGTCAAATCCGATTACTACCATCCATGCAAATACTTTCAATGCCAGTCCCATTTTTCTTCTCCCTTCATTCTGATTCTTCGGTGGGCATCTCCGGGCTTGAACCGGTCGGGGCCTGGTCCCTATGCTCATATAAAAAGAGCCGCCGCGCGGGCGGCCCCTGCCAAATACCAAGGATTCAGTCTAAGTCGATGGGCATTTCGTCGACTTCCTCAACATCGCCGATGTCGATTTGCTTGTAAACTGTCACGTCGTCTCTGAATTTTTCTTCGGCCTCTTCTTTGCTGTCTGCCTGAACATAGGCAAACCCAGAAAACGGAACTTTGTAGCCCTGCTCATGAATGACATACTGCGTTTTGCTCATCTTTAATCTCCTATCTCATCGCCCCATGCGTCCCACCCGGGGACACGCTGGCGGGCAAACAGCTCTATTCTTGGGACGTCTCCCAGCAGCTCGACGATCCTGCGGCGCGTCTCATCCGGCTTTACACTGTGCTCCATGACCGGTGCTTCGATGATTTGATGCACTGCATGGCTCTTGATTTGCTCAGAAGCTCTAAAGTCCGGCGTCACACCCAGCAGGCAAATTTCTGCGTTTGCCCGGGTATAGGCACCCATTCCCCAAAACGGGGTATCACTCTTCCGATTTTTCTTGACCCAGACAAAGGCGGCTGTCTTATATGTAAAGCCCCATGTCTCCATGACGCGGAGTGCATCGGCGATTTGCGGAAACGTGGCCCACATAAAAAGTGCGCAGCCCTGCCCCCCCCCCCCCCGCATAATTTGTCGAATCGGGAGAGTGCAAATGTCTTCGGTGCTCATCGTGTGGTAGTGTTGCGCCGCATTGCCACGGCTTTTCGGCCCCGTTCCATGCTGGCGGTAGCTCCACGGCGGGTCTGCATAGATAACGGAATACTTTTTATCAGGAAATTCCATTGTCATTCGTTTATTCCTTATATATGTCTGTTTTTTCTACATAGCGCCAGCTCTGCGGCGGGCGGTCGAGTTTCACCGGCTCCATGCCGAATCTTGTTTTTCGGAGACCTGTAAACTCGCACAATTCGTGCGGTCTGTCATAAATTTTGAGGTCTGAGACACCCCAGCCGAACCCGCTACCACCCTTGAGATATTCTTCCGCCGCTTCTTCGCTCATGCAAGCCGCCTTGAGCAGGTCATTTGCAGGCTTATACTGCAATCCCAGCCCCGGCCCAATAATGTGTAGCTTGGGCAAAACCCCGCTCCCCGTCGCCCCTGCATGGCAGATGACCGTAGTACTATGGCAAGTAAACTCGCCGATGACTTTTCCGTCAGCCGACATGAGGCCACTTTCTTTCACGCCGGGAATATCAACAAAGTGTGTGCTCTTGGTGCAGTAGATATAGCACTTGAACGGCTTTTTCAGATTTGGCTCTGTTTTGCGGATTTCCACGGTCTTCTGCCCACCTGCAATTTTCTTACACCACTCAGGACGAATGCTGATAAGGACAGCTTTGCTCATACCGTTTCTCCCCTTTCCGACAAACAAAGATGAAACATGTCCTGCTGGGCGGTGTATTCTTGAAAACGCTTTTCCTGCAGGCTGTAATATTCCGGGCTGATTTCAAATCCCGTGAACTTAAGACCCGCGTTGTATGCGGCAATTCTGCTACTCCCGCTCCCAAGATGTGTGTCGAGGACTCTCTGCCCCGGCGCTGCATACTCCCGGAATATCCAGTCGTACAGCGCCACCGGTTTTTGGGTCGGGTGGATTCTTTTTTCATTCAGAGCTTTGTTGCCCTGCATGATATGGCCTTCAGCGATGCTTTTCCCCTGCATCATTCCGTTCCACATGAATCTGAACAGTCGAACCGACGAAAACAGATCTGTCGCTGCGATCTCGCAGTCCGAAAAGCTCGTGTTAGCGTTGCACTTGTCCCAGATGATACGCCCGGGAGCGAATCGGTAGTCAAAGTAGTTGCAGCCCCACACGATGTAATGGCTACTCACCCGAAGCAGCTCATCGAAATATTCCTTCCCGGGAACATCCCACTTTGGAGAAACGGGATAATCGCGGTGGACGCCTATCCTGCTGACCTTTGAACCATAGTAGCCCCGGCGCTCCGGCCCGCTGAAATACGGCGGGTCAACAACCGCAAGATCAAAGAAATCATCCGAAAACTGCGCCATGCCCTCCATGCAGTCCATACAGTAGCAGCCGACTCTCATTCGTCACCATCCGACCCTTCAATGACCCACACCTTATGGTTGCCGTATCCATCCCACTTCAAGGCGTCCTCATGCGTCCCGGCAACAGCAATGTCAAGACGCTGTCCCTTAACGGCTGCACCGCGATCCTGAACCACTCTGAGGCCGACCTCTTCAATATAAAGCACCGTTCCAAACGGAAAAATCTCTTCGTCTGCGGCCACCGACCAGTCCGCCGTCACCGGCTCGCCGCTGGCCGTGATTCCTGTTCCCGTTCCACACTCATGCGGAAAATTTTCTGTGCAGTATGCAGTGCAGTGAAATTCACCCGCGTCTTCGAACTTGATTTCACCGTTGAGTACAGCATCCATCTCGCCAAGCAGTTTGTCGAGCAAATCATCTCGCTCTGAGATTGCTTCCTCGTCCCGCATTGCACGTTCAGACCAGTTTTGAAACCTGCTGGCGTAGATGTCCCGTTCTTCCGTCAGCTCATGAATACGAGCATCCTTGACCGTCATATCGAAAACTGCCAGACCAACAGCAGCACAGCTTAACGCCAGCGTCACTTTCTGCATCATAGGATTTTTCATAGCTTCGCCTCCTCGCTTCCAAACCATTTCTTTGTTACTGCGATGGGAAATTCCTCTATCTCCGAAGCCCACCTTGCAGTTCCCTTTCCATAGGTTGCTTCCCAGACCAGTGGAAAACCGCCTATGCCGTCGAATAAGCTGCCCATTGTTGCCCCGTCACCTATGTATGGCCGCATTTTCTGGACGATCCAGAACCATTGCGGCAAAGCAATGGAATTTCCCAGCGCCTTATAGCGCGGGGTGTCCGCCGGTTTATGGACTCGCCCTTTGGTGTCTGTCCATTCCCCGATGTCCGTCCAGCCATCGGGAAAGCCTTGCAGGCGCTCGCACTCTGTCGGTGTCAAGCGGCGGACGATCCAGCGAACCATCTTTTCTGCCATCAGAGACTCCCCGCCATACCCTACTGCGCCACCGCTGCCCTTCAGCGTTCCTCCGCTTCCACTCTGCTTGAAGCTGTCATAAGCCTGCTCGCTGAAAGTTCTTTGTTCTGCCACCTGCGGCCCGGAATGAGACCCGATACTCCTGCATGTAATGGGTGCAGCCTTATCGCCAGTCACGGCCCCGTTGTACAGGTCAACCGCAATGGCCGTGTAGTCCGTCACCCGGGACTCGTGATCTCCAGTGATAGTCGGGACTGTAATACCGTCGCCATTTCCCCGGGCATCAAAGACGACCGGCTGAAAGAGCGTCTGATCTTGAAGCGTCGAGAGCGTCATGGTCCTTTTTGTCTGCACCAGTGCGCCCTTGCCGCCGCCGTCACAACCCGAACGGATTTTCAGCACATAGGGCTGCACTATCGCCAGACCGCCTTGATTCTTTGCAGGGTTAGGGTCGAAGCAGTCCAGCGTCCGGCTCACCTTCGTTTCGTTGAAGCCGCTATTGGGATTTGCCGATTTCATGCTGTTGCTGGCCAGCGGATTGATGGAGTACGCTACCGCATGGCGGTCCACGGTGTTCACCGTAAAGCTGCCGCTTTCCCTCACGCCGGTTCCGTTTTGGTATGTAACCCGGTCTACGGTGTTTCCGCTGATGCAGTAGCTTCGCTCTCCCACCACTCGATCATGTCCAGCAGGGCTGTCTTGAGCAAGTCCGGCAATGCTTTGCCACGTCGGGATGCTCTGGTCAGGATTCCCCGGCAGGCCCGTGCGCTCAAAAAGTATTTCAGCGGCACGTCCACCTCTAAAATCTGCGACAAGAGCGATTCGTTTGCGACGCTGGGGGACTCCCCAATGTTGAGCGTCAAGCTGTCGCCAAGCCAAGCTCCATCCGTCTCCGACGATTGCTCCTGCGTGTTTCCAGCGCTGCCCCCCCCCGAAGGTCGAGGAATTGAAGCATCTGGCTGTGCCACGCGGGCAAGCTTTTCCAGCACAGTTCGGAAGTCCTCTCCACCGTTGGAGCTGAAAGCTCCGGGTACATTCTCCCAAACAGCGAAAGTTGGATACATTCCATTTGTGGCTCTCCTCATCTCTCCGATAATTCTGACGGCATCCACAAACAGCACTGAGCGGTCGCCGCCAAACCCGAGCCTCAATCCCGCCATAGACAAGTCCTGACAGGGCGAGCCGAATATGATGCAATGCACCGGCTCTATCTGGTTGCCGTGGATTTTCGTGATGTCTCCAAGGTGAATCATGTTCTTCTCACTTTCTTCTTGCGCGGATGGCCGGTATCGAACCGGCTTGCCTGCCGATGGGGAATCGGTGACAGACAACAGCCTTATGCACCCGCATATAAACCCGCCGCGTCAGAGAGTAACGCGGCGGGGCGGCCCGGGGCCAAATCCGGGCCTTTCACCTTTGTCTTGGGTGAATCGGACAAGGCATTTCTGCGCTCATGCAGCGGGCGCACCCTGTCGGTTTCCATGATACCGTCATGTGGATGCGGCTTGGCTCAAGAGCAGCGTGGGCTTTCACCACGCTTTCGGCGCTAGGAGGAGCGCCGCCCTACGGCACTCTTTTGCCCTGCCGGTGCGCAAAAGTTCATGTAAAATCGCACCGGCTTCCATGATGCCTATTCAGCAGGCGGCGCAGACGGGGTACGGCCCCGCTTCCGGCGGATCAGCAGTTGCCAGCAGCTTGTCCGCCCCACGCCATATAAAAGACACCCCGCAGCTGCGGGCGCGGGGTGTCTTATTTCATGACAACTCAGACCGATGCTTTGTATCAGCAGCATCGTTTTTCTCGTAGTCCATGCATTCCACGTTATAACCAGCACACGGCGCACATTGCGCTCTGGTTATTTCGAACGTGTGTCTACACTGTTCATTCTTTACACCGCCTTTGCAGGCCGCGCCGGTCTTAGTGCTTCTTGCAAGATTCTTCATTTCCTTGGCCTTATATAAATATGTAGCTGTGCCAAGCGGGGTCGTGTTCGGGTGTGCTCTACGCCGAGTCTTTCGTACTCTTTGGCGACAGTTGAAAAGCAGCGAACGTTCCGCAAAGAATTTTTCGACAGCTTCTTTTATTTCATCCGCTTTCCAAAGTCTCATAAGGCATTCGATTCTGGAAAAGTCCGTGGCTCTTGCGATTTCTTCTGCCGTTTCTTCCAGTGTCTTCCACTTTTCTCGGATTGCCTCAACCATCTCAAATAACTCATTCCAGATGTCCCGGCCAGCGCAGTCGCTCCAATCACTTTCCGGCCTGTACGACCATGTTCTTACCATTGCTTTTATCTCTCAGGTTGTTCTCCGTCGCCACGAAGAAATACTGCTTCCTGCGTTCGATGACACCCTCATCGTCCGCATCTGCCGCGATGACGTCCGCCGCAATACAAGCGGTCATGTCCAGAAGGTCCAGCCCATATCCATTTGCTTCGACCTCGACCTTGAGCTTTCCATTCTCATTCACGAGATTTGCATGAATTTCTGCTTTTGCCATGTCAATTCACCTCTTGTCCAAAAAGCGTTTTCATGATTTTGTCTAAAGTCTCGCCTTCCAAAGGCGTCATTGCGTCCGTGCTCACAGCTGCATCCGAGTTGGATTTCCGAATCCGCGCGAGGCGTTCCATAGCATAAAAATGAATGTTTGTCGTTATTATGAGGTCTAGTTTCCGAATGCTTTTGGGGTCATCAACCCGCAAGAAAATGCTGCCAAAGACTTTGGCTGCCAGCCATGCCAGATCATTCACCTCCCCAAGAAGTATGACCTCCCCATCTTCTCCGTCGGTTTTTGCCGACAGTTCCGCTGGGTGGACGCGGTTTTCTCTAATCCATTTGACCCACTGACTCATTAACCTTCCTTCTTTCCATATAGATTTCTGCCCTGCCTCACTTTCCGAAAAGAGTCCCGAAGATGCTATCCCGAGTGCCGCCGCCCGGGGCCGGCGCAGCATCCGCCTTCATCGGTGAAGTCATATCGGTTGCCTGAAGCTCCTTGACGCGCTGCGCAGCCCGCAGACCAATGGTCATCGTTATTGCAGCGTTCAGTGCTCTCACGGTATCCGGGTCGTCAACCCGCGCGTAAATGCCGGCGACAACCTTATTCACCAACCACCCCAGATCAGCCACCTCACCGCGAAGTGTGACCTGTTCGTTTCCCTTCCCGTCGGTCTTCGCTGACAATTCCGCAGGACGATTAAAGAGCTTTTCGATTTCTTCAGGTGTCATGTTCGTAGTCCTTTCTTTTCACGGGTGAATATTCGTTTTGTGAAGCACTCTGGAATCGAACCAGTTCCGGGGCTACTCCCCCGGATGCGCCTGCGTACTTCATAAAGGGAGCGGCGCACGGACGCCGCCCACCCATGCGGGCCGCCCTTTGTATTCTTTCAGTCCCCAGAAGGTGGGACTCCCGGTTGTCGGAGCGACCGGGGCGGTCGTCCACGCCCATGCTTTCGACCGCATGGCAGGCGTGTTTCGGTACGCCCAGACCGTATGGTCATCGCCAGCCAAACGCCGACTTGATGCACAACAGGATCAGCCAGAACAGGACGGTCACGCTCCATTGAAAGCTTTCTCCAATCAGCCAGCTCACAACAAGCGTTGTAATGGCCGCTTCGATAAACGTCCCGCCCAGAATCCAGAGGAGCGCCAATGCAGGCATCATTGCTTTTTCTCCTTCTTAAAGTTCTGAGCCGCCGGGCAGGTCGCCCAATGCGGAACATAGCCGACGCCAAGCACTGCGCCACCGTCCGGTTTCAGGTTGCAGGAGAGGACCATTCCCGTGCCGGTCACGATTTTGTCTTTCTTGACGGTCGTGTGGTCGCCGTAGCCCGTGACCGGCTGCGGGTCGCAGGGCATCTTCTTGCCCTTGGTGGTGACGATCCAGACGATGGGCTGCCCACAGCCCTTGCATCTTCCGATGTTCATTTTTCCTGCTTCCCTTTCTCTTCACGCGGCTGTTCCCGCTGGGCCTTCTTTACTTCCATCTCTTCCCGGGCTTTCTGTTTCGCCAGCAGAAGACCGGCCCGCCAGAAACCGTAGGACTTGCCGGATGCATCGGCCTGCCGAACATCCCGAGTGAGGTCATCAACCGGCGGTTTGGGATATACTTTTTCTGCCGCCGGTTTCGTCCCATGCTTGGCGGTGCAGATACAGCACCTCTTTGCGCCGATGTGTTCCGCCGGGAAGATCGTGCCACAGTCAATGCAAACCTTCATCGGCATCGTCCCAGTCCCCCTTGTGCTTCTGAATGTACCGGCGCAGCTCCTCATTGAATTTGTGCCGGCGCCGACGTTCGATAAAATCAGCTATCGCATACAGCGCCGCACACGCCGCGACCGCTACCACTGCTAGAATTTCCACGCTCCAACATCCTCCTTCGCTCTCTTTCATAGGCTTCACGCTGCTCTGCCGTGATGCCCGGCAGCTGCTCGAACAACTCCGGGTTTTTCAGCAGCATATCCACCAGCATCTCTCTCATCTGCCCGGTCTGAAAGCGGGAGAATGAGATTTTCTCTTTTTTCTTCCTCATGCCGTGCTGCCCTCCTTGTTGTGCTTGTTCTCCCCACCGTGCTATAATCATGGCATGAAAGGGGGTGTTATAAATATGTGGGTCTACAATTCGCCCATCGGCCCGCTGTACATTGTCCCAACTGATGACGGCCAGTTTGGGCTTTTGTACAACGGCATTATCTGGGAAGCTTGTCCTGCACCTCAAATTGAAGCGGATAATGTGTACTGCTGTGCTACCGGCTGTACCGAAATCTCAAATTTGAAAGAGCTTCCTCACGATTTATCGGAGTGGACATATATTCCCAGATAACAATTCCTCGCCCGGTTTAGTGTCTTTTCGGCATCATCCGGGCGAACTTTGTTTTTACGGAACAGCCGCACAATGATTTGTGCCATCTCCTCGCAGGCCTTTTCTCTGTACTCAAGGTCAACATCCGCAATGCGCGGATCGTACAGGTGAGGGTACGCTTCCAGAAATGCTTCGCTGTCCAGCATGATCTCCATCATCTTCATAACGAGGTCACGCTTCAACTTCGGCGTCCTGTTCAGCTCTTCTACGATGTGCTCAGGCTTCAATGTCATTCTGCCTCAGCCCCCTCCGCATCCGGTACGGCACTCTCCTTCTGAACAATTTCTGTAATCGGAATATTCAGAATCGCCGATAGGCCACCTGCAAGGGACAAGTCCATCCTCTTCTGGCGTTCCCCGGTTTCTACCATCTGATAATACTGACGCGAAATCCCAATACGATTTGCAACGTCCTGTTGCGTGAGTCCGGCCTTTTCGCGGGCTTCGATAAGGTACTCTCTCACCTGTTTTCTTCCTCCTTTGCAACGTGTCGTTGCCATCATAATAATCTTCCTCCCTTCAAATGTCAACAATTTGTTGCAAGTTCAGCGTATTGCACAGTTTATTTGCAACATTTTGTTTCTTCTGTTGATATTGCAACAATTAGTTGCTATAATGGAATTAAAAGGGGGTCATCCAATGGAGAATCTTGCTTCCATCCGCAAAGAACTTCATTTCACTCAACAAGAAATAGCCGATTACCTCGGAATTTCCCGTCAAGCTTACAGCAACTATGAGTCTGGAAAACGCGAGCCTGATTATGAAACCCTGTTAAAGCTTGGCGAATACTTTAATTGCAGTATTGACTATCTTCTTGGAAGCTCTCGGAGCGTTCGGCATCCCGTTCTTTCTGAATTTGAGCGACAACTTTTAATGCACTACCGCGCGGCCACGCCAGCCATCCAAAGCGCCGTTTGTAAGCTCCTTGACCTTGAACAGCCTGCCGATGGAACTCATTAGGTCTCCCTGTCAATACAGGGAGACCTCCGCGTGCTACACTCAGTTGCTTGCACTATGAGTGTAGCACGCGGAGCCGCCACCTTTTCCGAAGTCAATTTGCCTTTTTACTCCACAATTTTATCTTATTTTCTTTTTATCCTTTATTTTCGTAAAATTTGCCAAAAGAAAAAGCCCGCCGGGCCGAAGCCTGACGGGCTGAGTAAGACGCTTATGGAAAATCGTTCTCTAAATAATATAATTTTTTACTGTTACGCAAAAGGTGGTATCTCATGAGAAGAAAGAAAAAATCTGACGTTATCCGCCTCGTTGCCTACTACCGGTACTCCGGCGGCAGCGGGCAGACCGAGCAGAGCATTGAGGGCCAGCGCCGCGACTGCGAGGCTTACGCCAAACTCCACGGCATGACCATCCTGCACGAATATATCGACCGGCATATCTCCGGCAAGACCGACGACCGCGCCGCGTTCCAGCAGATGATGAAGGACAGCGACAAGGGTGCGTTCGATATGGTGATCTGCTGGAAGACCGACCGCTTTGCCCGCAACCGGTACGACAGCGCAGTATATAAGAAGCGGCTGCGGGACAACGGCGTGGAGATCATCTATGCCGCCGAGAGCAATGTGCAGGGCGCAGAGGGCATCATTATTGAGGGTCTGATGGAGGCCCTGGCCGAATACTATTCCGCCGAGTTGGCCGAGAAAATGCGGCGCGGCATGAGAGAAAGCGCCCTGAAGGGGCAGGCTATAAGCCGCTGCCGCGCTCTAGGCCTGACCACAGATGAAAACAAAAAGTTTGTCATCGACGAAAGGACCGCCCCGACAGTGCGCTTCATCTTCGAGCATTACGCCGCCGGGGAGAGCAGCACTTCTATTATAGAGCAGCTTAATGCCAAAGGCTTACGCACCAGTCAGGGCGGGCCGTTCAACAAGTCCAGCATTCCCCGTATCATCCAGAACGAAATGTACCGGGGCGTCTATGTCAGTAAAGCGTACAACGTGAGGATCGAGGATGCAATTCCCGCTATCATCGACGACGATTTATGGGGGAGGGCGCAAGCCATGATGAAAACCAATCGACAGTTGAAAGCCAAGTACGAGCCGAAAGCCGACTATCTCCTTTCGGGCAAGCTGTTCTGCGCAGAGTGCGGCGGCCTCATGAAAGGCGTGAGCGGACACAGCGGCGGCAACGGCGAGGTCTACCGCTACTATGCCTGCTCTAACCCTGAGTGCCACAAGCGGAACATCCCGAAGGCTGATTTAGAGGGCAAGGTCATCCGCTCCATCCGTGACCACCTGCTGCAGCCGGACACCATGGAAGCTCTGGCTGATGCGCTGGTGGAGGTGCAGGAAGCCGATGCCACGAAGCCCGATGCCGAGCGCGAGGCGCTGGAGCAGGAGCTGCGCGATGTGCGCCGCCGGGGCAAGAATATCATGGACGCCATCGAGAACGGCAGCGTAGCCCCTCAGCTTGTCGCCCGCCTGAATGATTTGACCCAGCAGGAAAACACTCTGACCTACCAGCTCTCCACGATAGCGAAGGAAACGCCCTTGGCATTCACCCGGGAGCAGTATCTTCTCATGCTCAAAATGTTCTGCGCCCAGCCTGATGAGCAGAACGAAGCCTATAAGCACCGTCTTATTAACACTTTCGTAACAAGTATGAAGATTAGTGACTCCGAACTGATTATTTATTTTAACATTTCCGAAGAAACCGAGAACAAAAACAAAAAAGCACCTCAGCAAAACTTTACTAAAGAAAGTTCTACTGAGATGCGTCTGGTCCGAGTGGCGAGAATCGAACTCACGGCCTCTTGAACCCCATTCAAGCGC
>JAHZGF010000031.1 GCA_019420945.1 Clostridiales bacterium
CCGCACTGGCGGCCTATCCCATTATGAAGATGAAGCCCAAGAGTATTTTGTCGCAAATGAGTTAAGGAGGTGCAGGCGATATGAATTTAGGAATACGAGCGATTTTATATAGCGCACGGAAGTGGAAAAAGACGCTACTGGTGTTCTGTCTGCTCCTGGCTATTACCACCCTGGTGTTGTCCGGACTGGCGATTGCCGACGCTCAGGAGGAACAGGCCGAGGAAGTCCGGGGAACCACCGGGGCCAGCTTTACCGTGGAGAGAAATTTATCCACTGGTGGTTGGGCAAATGACAGTGATGGTACTTATAGTACGCAGGAGTTTATCTCCGAAGATATGATTCAGGAAATTGCGTCTGTGGACGGAATCGAAGGATATGACGCTTCATTTATTTTGATGCCATTCTTCTATGATGAAACCGGGAAAGCACTGCCCGCAAAGGTGTACAGCTTTTTTACCTATGGCACTATCAATTCTGAATATAGCGAATTGTTCCTGTCAGGGAAACTGGAGATTGTAGAAGGGTCGCATATTACAGACGATATAGACAATGGGATTATCATCAGCCGGGAACTCGCAGAAGAAAATGGGCTGGAAATTGGCGACACAATAACAGGTGTATGCTACCCGGAAAACAACACCCCGGAAGTGGATATGCAACTCGTTGGTATTTTTGATGTGGTGGCGGACAAGGACGATCAGGTGAATATGTATGACGCCTCATCCTACTTTGATTATTCCGATTATACCTTTTGCAGCATGGGGGCAATGGTCCAGTTGGTTGAAGGATGGGGAACCGATGAGATTGAAGAAGCAAACTTCTATGTTTCCGATGCTGCTCAATTAGATAGCGTAATTGCGGAAGTACAAAAGATTTCCTCTATCAACTGGAACAATTTCAATATCACTGCCAATGACGAGGTGTATCAGAATATCTCCAGCGCCCTCTCAGACACCGGCACTCTGATTACCACCCTCATCGTTGTCATTACCGTTGTGAGTATGGTGCTGATTATCCTCATCCTCTCCATGTCCATCCGCAGCCGAAAAAGAGAAACAGGCATTTTGCTGGCGGTGGGTATCGCCAAGCCTGCGGTCATTCTCCAATATGTGCTGGAAACCCTGCTGATCGCGGTAGTGGCCTTCCCGCTGGCGTATCTATCGAGCAAGCAGGTGGCTGGCACCCTGGGTACACTGTTCGGCAAGGCGGCGGAGAATGTCATCGTCACGACGGAACATTTCCTGCTGGTGGCCATCGTGGGCGGCGTCCTGCTGGTGGCGGCAGTGCTGGTGTCCAGTATTTCGACCATGCGGTTGAAGCCCAAGCAGATTTTGTCGCAAATGGAGTAAAGGAGGACGCAATATGAATTTAGGAATACGAGCGATTTTATACAGCGCACGGAAGTGGAAAAAGACGCTACTGGTGTTCTTCCTGCTCCTGGCTATTACCACCCTGGTGCTGTCCGGGCTGGCGATTGCCGACGCCCAGGAGGAGCAGGCTGAGGAACTGCGGGGTGTGACGGGAACCAGTTTTACTGTGGAACGAAATCTATCTACTGGAGGCTGGACAAGCGGCAATGGCGGTTCATATAGTACGCAGGAATTTATTTCAGATGAAATGCTTCAGGAGATTGCCTCAGTAGACGGGATTGCCGGATATGATGCTTCGATTGTTTCAATGCCTTATTACTTCAAGGAAACGGGCGACAGCGTGGTTACAACGGGCTATACCAACAGTTTTTATACCTATGGCTCTATCAATACGGAGTATAACGATTTATTCGTATCAGGACGATTTGAATTGGTTGAAGGGTCCCATATCACAGAGGATATGACCAATGGCCTTATCATCAGCCGGGAACGTGCTGAACAGAATGGATTGAAAGTCGGCAGCAAAGTTGTTGGAATCAATGACCCTTATACCGATGATCCCGAAGTGGATATGGAAATTGTGGGGATTTTTGAAGTGGTGGCTGACAAGAACGATGAGGCCACAATGTACGATGCGTCTACCATGTGGGATTTTTCTAACTATGCCTTTTGTAGCAAAGCTGCGATGGAGGCAATGTGTGTAAATTATGGTGATGGCAACAAAATTCAAGAGGCAGATTTCTATGTAACTGACGCAGCACAGTTAGAGAGCGTGATAAACGAAGTACAGAGCATTTCTTCTATCAACTGGAACAACTTTATTGTTACAGCCAATGATGAAGTGTATCAGAACATTTCAAGTTCTCTCTCTGACACAACTGCTTTGGTTACGACGCTGATTATTGTCATTACTGCTGTGAGCATGGTGCTGATTATTCTCATCCTCTCCATGTCCATTCGCAGCCGGAAACGGGAAACCGGCATTTTACTGGCGGTGGGTATTGCCAAGCCTGCGGTGATTCTCCAGTATGTGCTGGAAACCCTGCTGATCGCAGTGTTGGCCTTTCCGCTGGCCTACCTCTCCAGTAAGCAGGTGGCTGGCACCCTGGGTACGCTGTTCGGCAAGGCGGCGGAGAATGTCATCGTCACGCCGGAACACTTTATGCTGGTAGCTATCGTGGGCGGCGTCCTGCTGGTGGCGGCAGTGCTGGTGTCCAGTATCTCGACCATGCGATTAAAGCCCAAGCAGATTTTGGCGCAGATGGAATAAGACCATCCACCCCCTAAAATAACGAAATGAGGTAATCACTATGAGTATCATGGAAATCAAGCAAGTGGGATATTCCTACGATAATAAAAAGAAAGTCTTAAAAGGCGTCAACGCCGAAATGGAACAGGGCAAACTCTACGCCATCCTGGGGCCTTCCGGCTGCGGCAAAACCACCCTGCTCTCCCTGATCGGCGGCTTGGACAGCCCCGGTAGCGGCCAAATCTACTTCGATGGGCAGGACATTGCCAAGACGGGTCTTTCCGACCATCGGAAAAACCATGTGGCATTTATCTTCCAGGCGTACAACTTGATTGACTATTTGACCCCCGCAGAGAATGTGTCGCTGACTTCCAAGCTGCCGCCGCTGCCCATTCTGGAGCGGCTGGGGCTGACGAAAGAAGAATCGAAGCGCAATGTGCTGAAACTCTCCGGCGGCCAGCAGCAGCGGGTGGCTATCGCCCGTGCCCTGGCAAGCGAGGCCCCGGTGATCCTGGCCGATGAGCCTACCGGCAATCTGGACGAGGACACCGCCCAGGACATTACCGAGATCCTCAAAGAGAGCGCCCACAAGATGAACAAGTGTGTGGTGGTCGTTACCCACTCCAATGAGCTGGCAAAACAGGCCGATGTAGTGTTCCGGCTGAAAAAAGGTGAGCTGCAGGTGCTGGAGCGCGTTCAAGATGGAGCCGCCCAGCCCCAATCCCGCAGAAACAACGCTCCCCGCAGTGAAAGGAGGGCGCATTGATGGAGATGGACAGCAATCCAATCACAAAGCCCTCGAAAAAAGGAGCTATCCTTTCCGCAGTTTTTTATGCTCTTGCGGTGGTGCTGCTGATTACAGCTTTTGTCTCCCTGGCAGCCTGCCATCAAAACATTTCCCGGCAACTTGAGCAGGGCGTCCCTGTGCAGGGCAATGAACTGGCCGTTGTGAATCTCTACCTTACAAGCTGTGTGCAGTATTTCGCCTTTGCCGCCGCCATGGTGTTTTGCGGCAAGGCTGCCCCCAAGGTGCTGGCGCTCAAGAACGAGACGCCGGTACAGGTTACTCCCTATATGCTCAATCCCCCGGCAGAGGCCTCTGGCTCCACCTTTACGGAAGAAGTGGAGCCAGAGGAGGACGATGACGATTGGGAAGGCTGGGAATTTCGGGAGCAAGACAAGTAAATCAGGGGTTCATGCAGCAGCACGAAGGGCAAACAGAATCTCGTTCATAAGCATGGGAGGTGATAGAATTAGACGAGTCATTATTCTGGAACTGCAGGAAGAGGATGGGGAAGTTTTTGAGGACTTTCTTTCGTTTTTGCAGGATCATCCCGAAATCGAGAACTGCAAACAGAACAAGGACTCCATCATCTCTCTTCCAGGGCTTGAAATCTATCCACGACAACGCAGGGTGTATCGAAATGAGCAGGAGATCCCCCTTACCAAGACGGAATATGAGATCCTTCTGTACTTATTCCAAAACTCTAACCATGTCTTAACGCACAGCCAAATCTACGAGAGGATTTGGCAGGAGCCAGACTATGGGGAGGCCCGGAAGCTGGTCAGCCATCATGTGCAGGCCATCCGGCGCAAGCTGAATTTGAAGCCGGATTCCGGTGTTTACCTGCGGTGCATCCGTGATGTGGGATACAGTTTCGAGAGAAAGAAATGAGAGGCAGCAGCCTGAACCAGGCTGCTGCTTCCTTTTACTCTTTGGCCCTGAAGAAGCTGAGGGCGTCGGTGCGCTGCCCGTTTTGCCATACCTCGAAGTGGAGGTGGTTTCCGGTAGAGTTCCCGGTGGTGCCTACATAGCCAATCACCTCGCCCTGCTTGACCTCCTGGCCTGCCACCACACAGATGGAGGAACAGTGGGCATACAGGGTTTCGTAGGTGTCGTTGTGGCGTACTTTGATATAGTATCCGTACCCGCCGCCCCAGGAGTCTATCCCGTTGGCGATGGTGACGGTGCCATCCGCAGCCGCAAGGATGGGGGTGCCGCCCGGAGCGCCGATGTCGGTGCCGCTGTGGTAGTCAATCTCCCCGGTAAAGGGATCCGCCCGGTAGCCGAACCAAGAGGTGATGGTGTAGCTCTGAGGCAGCGGCCATTGGAAGATGCCCGTTCCTTCCCAGTTGGTATTGGGGTCTATGATTTGCCCGCCGCCGCTGACGTAACCGCCCAGCAGTTCGGCCCACAGGTTTTTATTTTCCGGCTCTGTCATCAGGGCCAGGTATTCGTTCTGCCGGTCATTGAAGCTGTATTGCTGGGCCATTTCCTCCGGTGTTTTGTGGGTGATGGTAATTTCCAGAATGGTTTCCGTCACCGTCTCCGTGCTGGTAACCTCATTTCCGTTCTCATCTGTGGAAGTCACCTCTACAGAACTGCTCTCCGTGCGGGTGTTGTAGCTGATGGCATTCATCTCCCACATGATACTCCGCAGTTCATCCACCTGGGCATCGTCCAGCGAGGCCACCTGGGAGCCATCTTCTGCGCCCGTCACTTTTGCAGAGAATACCGCAAGGACATCTTCCCAATTAACAGACAGTATCCCATCGTTGGAGGTGACCTCTTGCCTGTCGTGGGGGTTGGCGGCTTCAATCTCCTGAATGCGCGCCTGGTATTCTCCGTTGAGGTCAGCCACCGCCTGGGTCACGCTGGTTCCCGTCCCGGTGGACTCTGAACCGAAGAACAGGCCGAAGCAGGAGCCGACAATCAATGCAATCAGGCATATCAGCAGGATGATCACAACAGCGATCCAGCCACCGGCAGCGATGGCGGCAATCAATCCCTTCACTGCCGCAATGGTCGCTTTTATGGCTGTGGCAGTCACCTTAACAGCGGCCTTGACCCCAGTGACCGTCGCTTTCGCTGCGGCTCTGGCGGCATGGGCGGCTGCCTTTGCCGCCTTTGCGGTGGCCTGAGCTGTTCTCTGCGCCACCTTAGCGGATTTCTGTGCGATCTTGATGCTTTTGGCGCCCTGCTTGACCCCCTTCAGGGTCCGGTTGGCTGTCTTTACCGCTTTTGCCGGCTTCCCCTTGACGCCCTTCACCACAGCGTTCTTGGTCTTGATTTTGGAGGCCGCACTCTTGGCGGCCTTTCCCGTTTGGGATGCGGCTTTTGAGGCGGGACCCTCGGCCTGCTTGCGAATGCGGGCTATTTCACGCTTCTTCCGCACTTTTTTGGCGGTGGTCTGCGCCAGCTTTTTGCCGCCCCGATAGGTCAAATCCGCCCCTTTCTTGGCAGTGCTCTCCATGCCGGACAGCATCTGATCCCCGGCAGTGTTGGCCGGGGCATTGGAGGACTCTCCCTGCTGGCTGGCGAAGGGCGTTTCCTTTATCTCGGAAACGGATTTTTCCTTGGATTTCAACCACAAGTCCTTCATAGCGGTTTTCGGGGCTTTGGCCGCACTCTCCAGCAGTTTGGGCTTGCCGCCCACCGGTTTGGTCTTTATTTCTTTCAAAGGCATACCTCCTGCAAAAAAAGAATACAGGGGGCCGAAGGAGGCCCCCTGGGAAATGGCAGATTCATGGATGTTACACCCCTCTCAGGGCTTCATCCGGCTTGGTGGTCATCAGCTGGTACAGGCGGGTGTTGCGGGGGAAGCTGTTCTCAAAGGGGACGATGTTCCCGGCGCAGCGGATGAGGCCGCAGCCCGCCGACACATTGGTGATGTACCCCAGTTGGGTGTCGGAGATGTGCAGGAGGCCCGCCAACTCGTCACGGTCTGTGGCGGATTGATTCAGCAGGATGAGGAATTCGCTGTTCGCCAGCATAAGGCGGGCGGTATCGGAACGGAGCAGTTCCTCCACATTCTGCGTGAGCCCTGTCACGAGGCCGTTGTACTTGCGGATGCGCTTCCACAGCTTGTAGAAAAAGTCGGCGCTGTACTGATAGCGAAACAGCAGATAGAACTCGTCCGCAAACACCCAGGTGGTCTTGCCCTTCTTCCAGTTCTGAATCACCCGGTTGAAGATGGCGTCCAGCGTGACCAGCATTCCAATGGGCATAAGCTGTTCCCCAAGTTCCCGGATATCGTAGGCGATGATCCTCGCCTTGGTATCCACATTGGTGGGCTGGGCAAATGTGTTGAGGCTGCCGGTGATGAAGAGCTCGGAGGAAAGGGCAAGCCCCCTGGCCTCCGGCTCCGGCTGTTTCAAGAGGGTGTAGTATAGATCCTTCAGGGTGGGCACCTCGCCCTGGTAGTTGTTGGCCATGTACTCCCGGTACACGTCGTAGGTGCAGCGGTCCAGGATGGATTTCTCCTTGGCAGAAACACCTCCGGCGCCCACCAGCTGTTCAAACAGGGAGAGGATGAACTCGGATTTCTCAATCAGCGGGTTGCGCTCATCCCCATAGGCTTTGTCCATGTCCAGCGCATTGATGTGGGTATCGGAAGAGGCCGACACCCGAATCACCTCGCCGCCCAACGCTTCCGTCAGGAAGCCAAATTCGGATTCGGGGTCCAGAATGAGGATATCGTCATCGGTGGACAGGGCAATGCTGACAATCTCCTCCTTGGCGGAGAAAGATTTGCCGGATCCGCTGACACCCAAACGAAAGCTGTTCCCGTTGAGGAGTTTGCGGCGGTCCGCCACAATCATGTTCTTGGAAACAGCGTTCTGCCCGTAGTAGATGCCGCCGCCCTGGAGGATCTCCTGGGCACGGAAGGGAATCAGCACCGCAGTGCTCTCTGTGGTCAGGGTACGCAGGGCATGGATCTTCCGCAGTCCATAGGGCAGAACGGTGTCCAGGCCATCCTTCTGCTGCCAGCGCAGCGTGCTCATCTGGCACAGATGCTTTCTGGCCACGGTGAGGATGGTTTCGGTATCCGAGTCCAGCTGCTCCTTGGTGTCGGCCAGATGCACCAGCGTCACCAGGCCGAACATCATCCTTTGATCCCTGTTGGTGAGGTCGTCCAGCATCTCCTTGGTTTCCTTGCGCTGCTGCTCCATGTCGTAGGGCAGCACGGCGGAGAAATTGTTGGCGGCATTCTGTTTCCGCTGCCAGTTGGCCGCATTGGTCTCCACACCCAGCAGTTTGTTCTGGATCTCCCTCACCGCCTCGTCGGTGGGAACCGGTAGGACGTCGATGGACAGCATAAGGCTGCGGTCCATGTCGCAGAGTTCGGCAATCATGGAGTCTTTGATGTAGGTGGCGTAATCCTGCAGGTAGAGTACCCGGCCCCATCGCTCATCGATGCGGAAGTGGTCCTTCTGAAATTCCATGGAGTCAGGGCAGAGCCAATCCTTGAAGCTGTGGCCCTTTTTCATGTGCTCTCGCAGGTCGAAGGCAAAGGCCGCAGGCTCCGAACCCTTGAAGAAATCCCGGAACAGCTGCAGCCTGGCGGCGGCGTCCAGTTCCCGCCCTACCGAGGATAGCTGAGACAGGTGATTGATAAGGTCCGTGCCTACACGGGAGAAATAGGTGCGGGCTTCATCAATATTCCGCTTGGCTACCGTGATGGTGATGTAGCGGTCCTGTACGACGCTGTTGTTGGTGCCGGTAACCTTGGAGAGCAGCATTTCATTGTACTCCCTGCGGAAATGGTCCAGGCCGTCCTCCCGCATGGGGAGCAGCAGGGATTTCTCGAACTGCGCCTTGTCGATCCGCCGGTTGTGGATGGTAATTTTGGCGCTGGCCCCGGAATCCAGAGCGTTGAGGAGTTCTGAATAGTCCAGGAACATGGCGGTCTTATCGTCCTTGCTGGCAATGCTGTAATTGATGTCGGTAAAGGAGAAGGTTTTGGAGAACCGGCTCCCCACCTGAAAAATCCCATCCGGCCAGATGCGCTGGATGGGGATTGCGTCCTGTACGGACTTGGGAATTTTGAATTTCTCTTTTTCCAACTTCGTTGCTTTGGTAAGCGTTTTGATTATAGGCATCCGTCCTTTTCTAAGAGATTTTTGTGTTGGGCATCATCGCTCCTGCCCTTTACGGTGCGGCTTGTGGCTGACCCGCATGGGCGGATCCAGGGGCAGCAGATGAAGCCCGTTCTTTGCCGCCCATTCCGGCAACTCCTGAACAGCGTGGATGGAGCTTTGGCGCTGTTCATCGAACAGAACCGTCTGCTCCGCATCTAAATAGCGGATGGTCCAGAAGCTGGAACGCCCGTTGGGAGACACGGCTTTCAGTTTTCCTCCATCCGGCATTCGGAACCGCTCATGGCACTGCAAGTCCAAAATGGGGATGCCGTTTCGGGCCTCCCTCATGTAGCGATCCAGCGAAAGGAACGAAAAGGCGTTTACCCACAACCGGCAGTCTGTGGAGAGGAACGAGCAGATCATCCAGTAGGAGTACCTTCCGGTATTGATGCGAAACCCATGCCGTGTATCGGCACTGGGGTTGTCATGCAGAAGGCTGTCCGGGTGAGCGGCACAATAAGCGCGCAGTTCTGCGGGGCTTTTCAGGATCCCTTGGCGCAGGGTATCCATCATGTCGTTGAAATCGTCGGTGAATTCCGGGGTGTTGAGCCGGGGCGTGCGGTCATGCCAGGAGCTTTCAAACACCGGGGCGCTGGCATTGAGGTTGGCTGTCAGATAGCCGATGCAGCCGGTTTTTTCATTCAACACACGGTTGCTATGCCCACCCATGGCGGCGATTTCCTCCGGGAGGATGGAGTGGATGTTCATCTCCATGCCTTATTCCCCCTGTTCTTTCCCAGCTGGTGGCTGGGGCCTGCGGCTTTTGCGCTTGCGGGGAGGCTTCTCTCCCTCCGCAATGGCTTCATCCATTGCCTCGTAGTAGAGGCTGTCAGATTGAAACACCAGCTTCTTCGGGTACAGGAATTCCGACTTGAACCAGGCCCAGGCCAGCTTTTCCGCAGTCATGCCATGGTACTTGAAAAAGCCGCAGGCGGCAAAGGGCGCAGCCCCAAGGATGCACATCCAGCCCACTTCCTCGCTCCCCACAAAGGGGCGCAGTCCAAAGTAGATGCCCACCGCTACGCCCACCGCCAGAAGGGAGCAGAGAAACTGCCTGGTGGACAGGCCGAAAAAGATGGACTCCTGGTAATCCCGTATTTCCTTTGGCACTTTTACTTCTATAATGCTTCACTCCTTCCGGCTCACAGACCCAAGATTTCTTTGACGATGCGGTCACTCATCCGCACGGCGCCTACGAGGACAAGCAGATTGAAAATGAGCTCGCCCACATAACTCCACACGGCAGTCACCGCCGAGACGTTGGGATCCACCGCAGGCGGGGAGGTTGCCATGACGGAGAAAATGATGCAGGCCAATGCGATGATGGCCCCTTCCAAACACACTCCGGCGTAGGAGCGAAGGAAGTTTTTCCCCACATTGCTGGTGGGTTCCCCCGCAAAGCTGGAGAGCGGAACCGGGGCGATGGCGGTGTACATATATAATTTAAACATCCGGCTATACACCGTCAGAATCATGATGAACGACAAAACGGTGATGAACAGGCCGCCTAAGAGGGTCACCGCCCACAGGGGAATCGAGTCCCAAAACCCCACATCGTTGATCTTGTCGATGATTTCCTGGGGCAGGGTCGTGCCGGTGCTCCCCGACAGGCCCGATTGGGTGATGATGGTGGAGACCATGCCCTGGACAATGCGGAACACCGCCAGCATCAGATCCAGGCCATAGGTCACCGCCGCCTTTGCCAGGGCGAAGCGTACAAACAGCTTGAGGGCGTGTTCCGGGCGCTTCAGATCGGCCACGCTCGAACAGGTCTTGACTACACCAACTGCAAAGAATAGCACCAGCAGCCCAAGGCCAATTGCTTTCAGCGCATCGTTGATGTTGAGCATGACGCCCCATACCCCACCGCCTTTGAAGGTGGCGGGGTCCTGGGTGAGCAGAGTCCAGATTTCAGCCAGCTTGTCGTTCCATGTTTCCAGCGCCGAATTCAGGTTATCTATGATCCAGTTTCCGGCTGGTCACCTCCTTCAGAAAAAATAGGCGGGAGCGCCCCTGTGGACGCCCCCGCGGCCGGAACACAGAAACTCAGGCCGTGATGAGGTCGAGGATCTCCTTGGCAAAGGTCACGACCAGGCCGCCCGCCAGGGTGAGAAAGCCCTGGGAACGCTGGGAGGGGTCATGGCTCTGGAAGGAGAGGCCCACCTGCACCACGCCCCAGCCCAACAAAATCAGGCCGATGGCACGGATCAGGGAAAAGATGAAGGTGGAGAGATTGTTCACTACCGTCAGCGGATCGCTGGCGGCGAAAACAGTGGTAGACAGGCAGCCAACGCACAGCACGGTGGCGGCATAGACGGAAAACGCGCAGCGGCCCTTTCTGCCAAGGGGCAGGGCGCCCTGGGGTCTGTCGTTCTTCTTGCTATGATTTTTCTTGGAAATCCAATGATGCAGAATATTCTTCAGAAGCATTCCTCCAATTCATTGTGTAGTTTAAGGCTTCAAAAAGTCCTCCGGATCCAGCAGTTCGAAATCCTCGTACTGCTCCGGAGAATAGTCCAAATCGTTTGCGGCGTCTTTCGCCTGGGTGTAATCATAGGGCGGGGCGCCGCCGTCTTCCGTGAGCCGGATGTTGGGGTGGCGCATCAGGTCGTACTTATCGTCCAGCATGGGGCGCTCCCCACGGACGAACAAAATCGCCTTGCGGTTGTCCAGCATCCGCACCTCATCGGGGGTGAGCAGTTCCCGGCCCGTCTGTTGGTCGTTGACGCTGAAGCTGCCGCTTCGCCCACGGCTGTGGCCGTAGGTGTTGGTATCCAGCGTTTCCTTGCCCATAAGCTCGGAAACATACTTGTGGGTTTCCTTTTCGTTGCCGCCCAAGTAGAGAAACTCGTCGCACAACCCCACCAGGGACTCCCACTGCTCCTTGAACAGTGCCTTGATCTGCGCCATGTTCTGAGCGATGTAGCTGCAGAATATGGCACGGCTTCTCATGGTGGAGAGCCAAGGCAGGAAGTTGTCCGTAGGCAGGGCGATGTTGGGGGCTTCATCGATGAGGAGATGGACCGGCATCGGCAGGCGGCCCTTGTATTTCCGGTCTGCCACATAGTACAGCGTCTGGATAAGCTGCCCGTAAATCATGCCCACCAGGTAGTTGAGGCTCCGGTCAGAGTCAGGGATGCAGCAGAACAGGGCCACCTTCTTTTCACCCAGTTCCTCCAGATGGAGGTCGTCGGTATAGGTGAGTCGGGCGATCTGTGGCAGATTGAAGGCAGACAGCCGGACGCCAACACTAATCAAAATAGATTTTAGAGTTTTTCCCGCCCCCATTTTGAACACATGGTATTGCTTCACGGCAATGCTCTCCGGGTCCCGCATCTCCAAGCGGGCGAACAGGATGTCCAAGGGGGACTCGTATTCCTCATCTTCCTCCCGCACCTCGGCGGCGGCCAGCATCTCCATCACCATGGCGAAGTTCTGTTCTTCTTTTGGGGCTTCATGCATGAGATAGAGGACGAGGGCCTGGAGCAGCGCCGTTTCCGATTTGGTCCAGAACGGGTCGCTGCTCTGGGCTCCGGGCGGGGTGGTGCTCTGGATGAGGGTTTCGATGAGGCGCAGCACGTCCTTGTCATCCCGTACATAGGCCAAGGGGTTGTAGCAGAAGGAGGTGTCGGGGCTGAGAAGGTCGAACACCCGCACCTCATAGCCATTGGCTTTCAGAGCCCCTCCGGTTTTCCGCAGGATCTCGGATTTCGGGTCGCAGATGACCAGGGAGCAGTTCCCGCAGTTGAGGGCGTTGGGAATGGCATAGGAGCGGCTTTTGCCGGCGCCGCTGCCCCCAATTACCAGCACGTTGGTATTGCGTTTGTGCTTGTGGCCATCCAGCCCCATCTGAAAGTGCTGGGTCAGGATGAGGTTTTCCTTCGGGTGCTTCTTATCCCGGTACCGCTTGGCGATTTGGAACACATCGCCCCACTGGGCGGAGCCGTGTTCCGCCCCACGGCGGCGGTTCTTCCGGCTGGAGGTCACCGTCAGCGCCACGATCCCATACCCCATGGTAAAGAACAGCAGGCACCGGGCGGAATACTCCGTCCAGTGGATGGCAAAGGGATTGTTCATGGCTGCGGAGAGTTTCCCCAGCAGATCCACGAGGTTCACCCCGGCGCTCCAGCTTCCGGCCACCAAAAGGGCAGCCCACCAAACGATGGGCAGCGGCAGCAGCCACACCCACCATGGATTCTTCCGTGCAGCTATACCGTCGAAGGAGCACCCACCCCTTCCTGCTTTTGAAGATGCTCTTTCAGCAGGCGGAAGAACTCACGGCTTGTGAGAGAGATGCCGGCTTGTTGGCACTGCTGTTCGAACTGAAAGCGTAGTTCCAGTTGCCGCACAGAGTAATCCGCCCGAAACTGCCGCCAGGTATGGTCGTCCATGGCTCGGAGTTTTTTCCACAGTTCTGGAAAAAGGGCGTAGAGTTTCCGCAGTCCACTGAGCGGCTGCAAGGGGCAGCACCAGCAGGACACACGCCGGAAAACATCATACAGGCCACCCCAATCGAACCCTCTCTCCCGGCAGTAGCGCAGGCAGTCGGCTTCGGTCATGCCCCAATCCACCAAGGGGTAGTGGTATTCCCGCACCCGATGGGCTTCGTCGGCGGCAATGCCTACATATTGGGCGATGTGGTATTCCTGCTTCAGTTCTTTCAAGTAAGCGCCAATGACCCGCTGCTTCAACCGTCCGGTACACCAGCGTTGCTTGGGGCCGGGCCAGCTGAAACCACGGTATTTAGACAGGGCCGGGTTTTTACGCTCCGGCGAATACTCATAGAAAAAGTATTCGAAGCTGTGGGGCGGTTTCAGCCGGGTGATGGCCCTGCCGGTGTACTGCTCCACCTTGTCCAGGTGCTCGTACATCTGAGGAAACTCCAATCCGGTGTCACAGAAAAGGATCACGTCCACCGGCATCTTTTCCTCCAGCATACGCAGCAGTAGAGCGGTGCTGTCTTTCCCGCCGGAGAATGAAATTACGTGTTTTGTGCTTTTCTTATAGATCCCTTCTTTCTGCAGAAAACAAAAAAGCCCCCCGAAGCCCATGGGGAGAACCCACAGGCTTCGGGGGGAGTGAATGGATTTATCTGACCGGCGTGTGCCGATACTTGCTGTTCAACAGCTTGAGGAGAATGCGGTCAAACCCGACGCTACTCCGTCCTGCCGACAGATAGGCGTTGCGCTTCCGGTTTAGGGCCTGTACCGCCCGCCCGAATTCCTCATCGCTCAGGTACAGCCTGCGGCGGGGAGCACGGACGGTTTTCGCAGCAAGGGAACGCATTTCCTCGGCCTGTTCAGGCTGCACATCATTCTGTGTATCGCAAAGGGCTTTGACCAGCATATCCTGTTCCAGCTGGCTCATCTTAAACATCCTTTGCTTTTCCATAGGTACCCCTGCCTTTCTTTTGTTTTTCATCATCACCATATCACAACGCCTTTTAGAAAGCTACCGCACAGAAGAAAACAAACGAAAAACTCTCGGCGGATGCCGTTATCTGGCAGCTTCCTTTTCCTTATCCTCTTTGGCCTTGGGCGCTTTGGCGGGCTTGGGAGACTCTACGGAGAATTCATCCGGCTGGATGGCCTGCTCCATCTCTCGAAAACTCCGCTGCATATCCCGGTTGATGGCATAGGCCGCCCGCTTGACATCGCTGATGAATCCCTTCTTCTCCTGGATTTCCATCCCGGCGCAGGTCTGGCACACTTTATCAAAGTGGAAAGCGGAGGTGTCCAATCCCAGTTTCTGCGCCACCACATAGGCCGCACAATAGGCCTGGGGCGCATACGCCTGCCGGTAATAGCCGCTGCCTACGGTGTCAAAACCGGCATGGGCCTGCTCACGGGCGATGGCGCAAATCGTAGCGGTTTCGTCCATTCCGTTTCTCACATAGATGGTGCGCTGCTTGGGGACATACTGCGCCTGCACCCCCTGGGGCAGCTGATCGGAAATGGCCAGCGGAACAGGGCTCTGCTCCACCAGGGCGGCGATGATCTCCTCCGGCAACCGCTGCTGGGAGGGCAGGGGCTGCTGGCCCCTGGTCTGAGAGATGTCAAAGGCTTTGGTGATGGTGAAGCCGTTGCCCTTGGTGCCATCTTCCCGTTCATACTCCTGGTCGGAGTAGAACGCATACCCCGTCACACCGCTTCGCAGAGAACGCCCGGCCTCTTTCCACTTGTCGAAAGTGCGGGGGTGGGTGATGGTGGGATCCTGTTCATAGAGGATGAGAAGGTTCCGGGTGCTCTGTGGGGTGCACTGTGCCATGAAATTGAGAAACCATTTCATGGAGTCGTCATCCCGGAACACCTCCTGGGCCTGGGCGTCCACTCTTGCCTGAAGTTCTTCCCGTTCCGCCTTTCGCATGGCGGCGTATTCCTCTTTGGAAAGGCGGGGCGTCTCCTGCTGGGGCTGCTGCTCCTGCTGCTTGCCAATCAATGTACTTAAATCGATACTGCATTACCTTCCTTTCTGCTTTTTCTTTTTCCTGCTGCGGCTGGGCGCAGCGTGCTCACGCTGAGGCTGCCTGGCCCGTTCCTCCTTCTTCTGGGCCTGCTCCTGCCGGATCTCCTGCAGCTGTTTTCTCACGGAGGGCTTTTGCTCAGACGCCGGCTCACTGCCGGTTGGACCGGGCGAAGAACTTTTGTCGGGCGAGGAATTCTCTGACGGACTCCTTGCCGCCTCCCCCTGTACAGGGTCCTTCTCCCGGCCAGGAGTAAAATTTGCCCCTTCCTCCTGGTCCGGTACGGAGGAGAGTTCAATCTCATCCTCGAAGCCGCCCACCTCAAATTCCACCGCACCATGCTCCGTCTGGACGGTTTCCGTCCTGCTGGGGGCAGCGGCGGCGGGAGGCTGTTTCTCCTGCACAGGCGCTTTCTCCACAGTGGCGTCACCAGCCTGGGCCGCAACGTAATCCAGGCCGAGGTTGTCATAGATGCGCTGGATCTTGGAGGCGTCATCAGCAAACACGACTACCTCGATGCGGTCAGACTTCTGCCGGTTCCGAATGGGGACGTATAGGAGTCCGTGCTCCTTGGCTTCCCTGGCAAATTCCTTCATATAACTTACCGGCACCTTAAAGAATTTGAAAGGGCGCTGTTCTTTGAGCATCCGTACCAGCCGCGTCTTACCACGGGTTTTCTTCTGATCCTTTAATACCGCATAGACGAACAGCGCAAAATTCTTTGCCGCCAATCCCGACAGCTTGAGTGCTACCTCCGTCCCTTCCAAGGTAAATCGGACAATTTGGTCGGCGGGGTCACTTCCGTAGTTCAGTCAAATCACCTCGCTTTCACCGCTCCAAATCACGGGAGCGTTTCTGTTTTCCCTTTTCCGGTGCGGAGACCTTGGAAAAGGAATCTTCACCGGGGATAAGAGACAGGGCGGAACCGTTATCCCACTCAATCCCAATCAGCCCCATATCGTCCACATAGACAACCGTACCCATGGTGCCAGGCGGCGGGGCCTGGACATCATCCATGGAATGCAGGACGATACGGGTTCCGGCGGGATATCGCTGCCGGAGGCGTTCCACCTGTTCTCTGCTGGGGATTCTGTTCAATTGATCACCTCCTGGGTTCGTCTTTAGTTTTACGTTCTTGCTGTTTTTCTTCCCGTTCCTGACGCTGGCGATCTTCCTCCTGGGCCGCCAGCAGGCGTTTTTCCATCTCCACAGAGTGGGTTTCGATGTTCCGGCACAGCTTGGCGGTGTGGCGAAGCTGCCGGAGTTTCTCGGTGAGGGCGCTGATTTGCGGGGAGTCCGGCTCGTAGCGGTAGAGTTTCTGGCGCTGCTTTAACAGCACGGCGATTTCATCCTCCGCTTGCTGCCGGAGGCTGGCCAGCTGGCCACGGTCTTCCACATGATGCTGAAAGATGAATTCCGCCTGCTCGATCCGCTGGTCCAGCTTGCGGATATCCTCCCGCACGGCATAGCTGGGGTAGGGCGGTTTCTTGCGAAGCACCCCCACCTTATATAAATAGGAATAATAGAGCGCCCGCAGGCCGGTGAGTTTGCGGGGCTGCGTTTCCCCAAGGAGGAGAAGCAGCCCATGGGCGGGCGGTGTTCTTTTCCCAGCCGGTGCGGAGCGCCTGGGGTACAGGATGCGGCGCTGAATGGCTTCGGGCGTGTAGTTTTTGCCCAGGGTCTTGAACCGGACGGGTCGATCCTTGCCCGGCGGCTTCAACGTCATGTGCTTGCGGTCAAAGCGGAAGGTGTACCCCTGCTGCTCCAACATCCGCAGAAACTGCTTCCACGTGAGCGAGGCGGCGATGGCGGCGTCTACATCCTGCTGGATGACGGTTTTCCAAGTGGGCTTTCCCTCTTGTTCGGCCAGCCATTGGGCATAGGGGCGGGCCACCCGTTCCGATTTCTCGGTGTCGATGACCGAGAGTTGGTATTTCCGGCACAGTTCATCGGAGATCCGGCGCACCCCGGTGACATAGCTTTTTTCATTGCTCCGGTACTTTTTCCCCGTTTGGATGGAAACGGAATTCCAAACCAAATGGTTGTGGATATGCCCGGTGTTCAAATGAGTGCTGATGACCACTTGAAATCTGCCGCCCAGCAGACGGTCCGCAAGTTCCTGCCCAATCTGATGGGCCAATTCCGGCGTTACCTCCCCGGCGGCGAAACTCTGCACCAGGTGGAAGCCCTGCACCCCTTTCTCCTTGTGCCACATCCTTTTAATATGGCGCATATCCTCAAAGGCGGAATCCAGCGTACAGCCAATGGCCGAGCAGAACAGGTCCTGCTCGGTTTTATCCTTATTGAGGGCATAGTCCACCGCCGCCTGCAGGGAGTCTGCGTTTTGGGAACGGGAGGCTTTTTTCTCATCCAGAACGTAGTCCACACTGCCCTTCAGGCGGTGCACGGGGATAATGCTGGTGTACGCCATTTACCAGTTCTCCTTCACTTCCTTCCAGACCGCACGGGCGATGCTGGTCATTTCCTCCACGCTCTGCCGGCTGGCCTCGCCATAGGTGTTTGCGACCTTGGCAAGCTGGTTGGCATTATTGCAGAGACCCGCCACCTTGTGAAGCAGGTCGGCATGGTGGGTGCAGGGCCTCGCCTGCAGCTGCGCCCCCATGATGAGGGAGCGCAGAAATTCCTCACGGGCGAGGCCGCTGAGCTTCACCTGCGCCTCCAGATGGGCCAGTTCTTTTTTGTTCAAATGGAGGGGGATGATATGGTTTCGTTTTCTCATGTGGACTCCTTATATGCTGCATAGTCAGCCGATGGCGGGCATCCGGGGGTTTGGGGTTCTCCCCAAGAATGCCTTTGGATATCCAAAGGCTATGCTTGCAAAACCAGTCACCGGCTGGGAAAAAAGCGGCCTGCGCCGCAGGTCAGATGGCATTGTCCTCGCCAGCTTCTTTGATTCTGGCCAGACCATCCAGTGTGGTGCAGATGATGTTCCTCTTTTCGGCCATCCCGATTTCTGCGGACATGGAGTTGCTGATCTCCTTGCCGCAAACCACCAGCATCCGGCACCGGCCCAGCTTCTGGCGGGCAATATTGTGAAAATCCCTCTTTTCATCGGCGTTGTCCAGCGCAAGGTACTGCCCATCGTTTAATTTAGGGCAGATGGGGACGTATCCTAACTCGTAAACTTTCCGGCAGTACCGCTTCAAAAGGCGGGGAGCCGTATCCGCAGCCGTGCAGATGTAAGCAAAGGCTTTTTCCATAGCGATGTTTCCTTTCTATGTAGGTAATCAGGCAGGCTATCCATGTGGATAGCCTGCCTGGGTTTGGGGATGTTGATGGCTATCCACATGGATAGCCATGGAGATTATTCAGCGGTTTCCGGCTGGGCCTCCAGAGCAAAGCGCACCCGGTCCGAGCCCAGCTTGTAGTAGGCATCGGTCACCTCGATGCCCACGGCCTCGTACCCCTCCAGCTTGGCGGCCAGCACGGTGGTTCCAGCCCCGCAGAAGGGGTCGAGGATCCTTCCTCCCGGCACGCAGATTTTCACCAGGTCCCGCATGAGTTGCAGGGGCTTCTCGGTGACATGGGTGCGGTTTTGCGGATTGGCATAGCGGAACACCCCCGGCAGGCAGCCCACCGGGCGGCTCACCGGCATGGGGCCGTTGGAGCCCCACACCACGTATTCGCTCTGCTGGCGGAAACGCCCCTTCTGTGGGCGGCTGGTCATCTTATCCCACACCACGCAGCCCCGCCAGATCCATCCTGCCCATTGCAAAGCGTCGGTGATGGAGGGGTACTGCCGCCAATCGATGAACAGGCAGACGGGCGCACCCGGCTTGCAGGCTTTGCGGGCATCGTACAGCCACTCGGCCATCCAGCGAGTCCAGCTTCTCTGATCCCGATTGTCCCCGTCGAAGTCGGGCGGGGCATTCTTGGGGTCCATGCTGCTGTACTTCTGTGTGGTTGTGCGGTTTTTCTCTGCGGGTTTCCAGCCGCCCGAAGCATAGGGCGGGTCAGTGATGAGGGCGTCAAACACCTGGGGTTTGAACGCACGGATGATCTGCAGGGTGTCCCCATGCAGAATGGTCCATCCATCCCCGCCGTTGTGATCGATGGGCAAAGTGGATTCTTCTACAACTTGAGCAAGTTCGTTCTTTTGGTTCAGAGGCATCATCCTTCCTGTTTTGTTTTTATCGTTCCTCACCCCGATGGCGCTTTTTGGCGGTGGTGTGCTGCTTGGGCTGGAAGCCGGGCGGCGGGGTGAGAGTAGGCGATTCACGCTTAAATTTGCGCTCGATGGCGATATCGTCTGGCCCGATGTGGATCACGTCGCTGGTGGGATTGTCTATGGTGACCCCAGGCAAAATCACAGCGGTTTCACGCACTTCGATCTCCCCGCCAAGTTCACCGTAGACAGTCGCTCCCTCCATGACCACGGGGATGCCGCCGGTTACGGAATTGGCAAAGAGCTTGGCGTTCCCAGAAATATGGACATTGCCGTGAACGTACCCGGCAGTGATGATGGCGTAATCCTCTATGATGGCGTTTCCTCCGATCCTGCTTGGGCCGGAGATGGCCGCACAGCCACGGACGCAGGCGTGATCCCACAGGATGGCGTCTCCGTACACATAGGCTTCTTCAGCCACGACAGCGTTTCCCGCAATCCAGCACTGGCCCTCCTGACTCAGATTTTCCTCCGATTGGACAAAGCCGCCCAGGGCACCGGCATGGACGTCCTCCCGCACATCCCGCAGAGCCCGGATGCGGTGCAGCCACGGATAATGGGGATGGGCGATGTTGGTGATTTCATACTTTTTCTCATTCATCTGGCGTCGCCCCATTCCTTCCTGGATCTCGCAGGCGGTTTTACCGACAGTTCGGTTTCCACATACTCGCTGATAATGGAGAGCGCCTGGTGGTAATCCCCCGATTGGTAGACCCGGTCCGCCATCTCCTTGGCCTGCTCCGGCTGCCCGCTTCTTTTGAGAAGCTGGGAAGCCTTGCCGAGGATAAAGAAGATGTTTCCGTCCATGCCGGCCAGCTTCATTTTGGGGCGTTTGGGAACAGACGGCTCTTTTGTAGGCTCTGCGGCCTGCACCGGCACGGCTTCGAAGGAGAAGGAGTCCTCGTTCCAAAAATGGACGTAGAGCGTACCATCCTCCGTATAGATTTCCCACTGCTCGAAGCCCTCACCCCAGCCATCGGAAAACTGGCCCCACAGATACTCCTGGAGAACTTTCATTTCCACATCGTTCAGAGGCTCCTTCAGCCGGACGGTGGTGCAGCCCATCAGTTCCCCGTCCCTGAGTTCCACCGAGGGGATGGCGCTGAGCACCTTTGCCTTGACGCCGGGGGTTCGCTGCTCTGAAAAATAGGGCATGAGATCCCCGCCGCTTCCTTTCAGAGAGGCCGTTATAGCGGATCGGATGGATTCCTCATAATCCGCCAGCTCAAAGCCGGAGAACTCGTCCGGCCCCACTCGATTCAGCCAATCGATATCGTCGTAGACCTCCTGGGGGAAGAAATCCCCTTTCAGTGGGGAGTAAAGTTTCAGTGTGATTTCCTGCTTGTCGATTGCATGACCTTCTTTCTATCGGGAACCGTCCGAAAGGCTCCGGGCGGCTCGCCGTTCATAGTTTTCTTTTGCCAGGTCGCCATAGTCGCAGCCCTCCCGCCTGGGCAGGTTCTTCACCATGCGGTACCGGCCTTGATAGGCTCTCTCAATGTGGGCTGCGGCCCAGCGCCCGGCAAAGTCATTGTTGGTGCAGATCTCGATTTCCTCGATCTCCGGGTGGCGCTCCAGAAAAGCGTCCAGCGCAAGGGGGTTCTTGGCCTCCCGTTCCTGCCGCTGTCCTTCTTCCGGCGCATAGATGCCGCCGAGGGACAGCCGCCACTTGTCTGTGGTCCCTTCCAGCGTCAGATGGGCCATGGGTTCAATGGCGGCTTCGTACACAGCCACCCGGTTGGTTTTCCCCTTCGGCGGCAGCAGGAAGCAAAACCGCTTATCGCTGCCCGGCACCTCTGCCTTGAAGGGTTCTCCCCGTGTGTAGGTGCCGCGCAGGAAGGCGTACCGGGCGGTGCCGGTTTCATCCCTGCCGACGAAAACAGCATTGTGGTAGTCTGCGCTTTCATAGAGGATCCCTGCCCGGACGCAGGCTTCGATGACCCCACGGCTGATCCCCCGCTTCAGAAGATAGGCGAACACCCTGCGGTTGTTCACAGCTGCCAGTGGAAGGATGAACTCCGGCCTCTTTTTCTGTTGAGGCGGAGGCGGGATGTAGCCGGGGCATTCGTCGCATAAGGCCAGCACCGCATCTACAAACTTCATCCCTTCCACTTTGATGAGATAGTCCAGAGCGGATTTTCCTCCGATATCCCGGCTTTTCCAATGCCAGATGGAGGACTCCCCGTTGATTTTGAAGCTGTCGTGCTCCCTCAGCTGGAACTCACCACGGCTGCCGCTTCTGACCAGTTCGTGGGGGCGAAACCGGCGCAGAAACTCGATGGCAGTCATCTGCTTGGCGGCGGCAATCTGCTCTTTGCTCACTCCGGGCATGGGAATGCTCCTTCCTTTGTTTTAGATTACCGCTGCCCGGAGGATCTTGGCCTGGTCGGTGCGCTCCCAGGGGAGTTCCGGCTTGCCAAAATGCCCGTAGGCCGCGGTTTGGGTATAGCGGGGCGTCAAAAGGTCCAGCTGGGCGATGATCTCCGAAGGGGTCAGCCCGAACACAAGGCGCACCGCATCCGCCAGGCAATCGTCGGCGCAGATGGCGCCGGTGCCGAAGGTATCCACCTCCACCATTACCGGCTCGGCTTTTCCGATGGCATAGGCCAGTGTCACCTGGCACCGGCTGCACAGCCCGGCGGCCACGAGGTTTTTGGCGATGTAGCGGGCCATATATGCCCCGGAACGGTCCACCTTGGTGGGGTCCTTCCCGGAAAAGGCGCCGCCCCCATGGGGTGCGAACACACCGTAGCTGTCCACCATGAGTTTTCTTCCGGTGAGGCCGGTGTCGGCCTCAGGGCCGCCAAGCACAAACCGCCCGGAGGGGTTCAGCAGGATTTTAGTATCCTCATCCGGGGGAAGCGCCTGCAGCGCCGGGGCCAGCACCTTATCGGTGAGTTCCCAAAACAGTTCATCGGCGGGCTTCTCCGGGCTGTGCTGGGCGGAGAGGACAACTGTGTCCAGCCGCAGGGGGCGTCCATCCTCGTCGTACTCCACGGTGACCTGGGCTTTTCCATCCGGGCGCAGGCCCCGCACCATGCCGGATTTCCGGGCTGTGGTGAGGCAGCCGGCCAGCCGGTGGGCCAGTACAACGGGAAGAGGCAGCATCTGCGGGGTTTCCGAACAGGCGTAACCAACCATGACCCCCTGGTCACCGGCGCCCAATCGGAGGACAGGATCTCTGAGTGATTCCCTTCGCTGCTCTAACGAACAGTCCACCCCTGCGGCGATATCCGGGCTTTGCTTATGGATGAGGCATTGGACGGCGTACCGGGCGGGGTCGTAGCCCACCTTCCGCAGCACGGAACGGACAATGGCCGGGATTTGGGGTTCGTGCAGGCTGGTGATCTCACCAGCTACGATGACCTGCCCCTTGGTGGCCAGCACTTCGCAGGCCACACGGGAGAGAGCGTCATGGGAAAGGCAGTCGTCCAGAACACTGTCGGCGATGAGGTCGCACAGTTTATCCGGGTGCCCCTCCGTGACGGATTCGGCGGTATAAAATTGATTCATGGCGTCACCTCAATTTCAGGGAAAAGGGCTTGAGGCTTTTCCCGATGTCCTCATAATTGGCAAACCGCACCTCGCAGCCCAGCAGGTAGGACACAGCTTCTTCCCATTCCTTCAGCGGGTACTGCTCTTTGTTCTCCAGCTGGTACAAGTCTCCAAGGGCCTCCCATTTGAGGGTGGGCTGCAGGCGCAGGTTGGAGATGAAGGTGCGATGCTGCTCTGCCAGCCGGTCTAAAAGTCCAAGTTTCTTCAATCAATCCCTCCAGTGCATTCAAATACAAAAAGCGGGGCGCTTTTCAGCGCCCCACTCAACCAAATCTCTGCTACTTCTTCCTGCGGTTGCGAATGTGCAGGAAAACAAGGCCGCTTAAAATGACAGCGCACAGGACAATGACTATAATTACTTTCGGTTCCATAGAGTCAAGTTCACCTCACTTTTGTACGGCGACAACCACCGTGCGGGCGTTATCCCATTCATAGGAACAGGTAACAAGGGTCAGCAGGCGGTGGTCTGCGCCGGGAATAAATGCTGGGTCGTGATACAGCGGCTGTGCAAGCAGTTCCTTCTGAAAGGACAGGAAATCCCCATCGTCAGCGAATACGGTGCGGTTAAAGGAGAGCTTGGAGATATCCGTTTTCAGCACAGCCACAATGGTGTACTCCTGCAGCCCGGTTTCCGTCTGCAGGAGGATTTCGGAATGTTCTTCCCGGAATGCTGCATCGGCCATCTTCTGAAGCACAGCGAACATGGTCCCATCGTTCATGTTGTGTCCGTAGACCACGGTGTTCCGGCTTTCCGGGGTGCAGTCCCACTGAAAGAAAATGCTGCCGGCTGTGCGCCATTCCCCTTTATAGGTGCGCCGCAAGTAGTATTCAGGGTCTTGGGCGCCGCTTTGCAGGACAGGGTAGTCCACGCAGGTTCCGGGGATGGTGATCCACCCCTTGATATCCGGGTATTCCGCCTGCAGGGCCGGGAGGTCTACAATGGCTTTCGGCTCCTGTTCCTGCCCGGTTTGTTCATTCCCAGCCGGTTCCTCCCCGGAGCTTTCGGCTCCGGGGAGGGGCTGTACTGTGTATTCATCTTTTAGGGCCTGCGCTTCCCCATTGGTCAGCCCCGGCTGGAGCACCAAAAACCACGCAAGCCCCAACAGGCTTAGGCACAGCAGGCCGATGCAGAAACCTTTCAGGAAGGTTTTCATCGGATATCCTGGTCCCTGTCGTGGCCGCCTGCGGATCTCTTCTTTTTGCCCACAAGGTGCATGGCGAGGAGCCTGCCGCCTGCCAGCAGCGCCAAAGCGGAAAGGCCAATCAAAACTGCGGGCATCCAGGGGCTGTCCCCAGTCTGAGGAACGGTTGGAACTTCCGGCACCAGCTTGTTGTGCATCGCCACGGTGACGGTTTCGCCAGCCTGGATTTCCACGGTCTGGTCATCCGGCAGGATATACTGTTCGGCATCCTCACCGGCCACCTCAGAAACGGTGTACTCGCCCACCCGGAGGGTGACGTTGATCTCACCGTTCTCATCGGTCTGGAACTCCTGCTCATAGGCGTTGCCCATGAAGTCGGTGCCGGTGATTTTGAAGGTGCGGCCTTCGATTTGGTCGTCATCGGCTGTCTTTACCACCTTCAGGGAGCCGGTCTGCGCATGGTTGAGGAAGCCCACGCCAGCTTCGGTTTCCACCCGCACGATGGCGCCGTTTTCCGTGATGGAGAAGGGATAGTACCCCTCGTCACGCTGGAAAAATTCAGGGGCTTCCTTCTCATGCAGGAAGTAATCTCCGTACTGCAAGTCCTTCAGCTGATAGACGCCGCCCTCGGACTCAGCCATTTCACCCGCCAGCTTGTCGATGTCAGGGTCGAACTCCCCGTTGTGGTCCACATCGGCATACACCTCGAAGATGGCACCGGACAGCGTATTCTCCGGGAAGTCGGCGTCTACCTTGGTGGTTTCCACAGTACCCCGGATGATTTGGTTTTCCATGGTGATCTCAATGGTCTGCCCATCTTCGGTGATCTCCACGGGGAAGGTTTCCTCGCTCAGCACGAAGGCTTCCGGCGCTGCGATCTCACGAATGACCCAATTGCCAACGGGTACCCGGTCAAATTCAAAGTACCCGATGGGATTGCTCTCGGTCACCATGAGGGCGGTTTCTTCCGTGAACTCGGTTTCGTCAAAGCGGAACAGGCCAATCACGGCGCCGCCCAACTCGAATCCGTCCTGGTCCACCTTCCAGCCGAATACCTTGCCATACTTCAGTGTGTTTTCGATGGCTTCTCCGTCATTGACCTCCAGCTGCACGGTGGCGACGTCCTGCCCGGCGTACTCGAACACCACAGGGTATTTCTCGTCGCTCAACAGGTAGTGTTCATCCGTACCGATCTCCTTTACATACAGCGAGGCCCCGCAGGGGAGGTCGGTTTTGAAGGAGCCGTTCCCGTTTTCATCGATGCCGGTGGTCTCAATGAGGCCATCGGCGGGGATGGAACTGCCATCGGCGGCGACGATTTCCTCTGCGGCGAACAGGCCGAAGGTGATGTTTTTCCATTCCTCATTCATCCCGATGGAGAAGGTCTCATCCTGCTCCAGCAGCTTTTTGAGGCTGATCTCCACCTTCTGCCGTTCATTGACGAAGCCCACATCGGCAGTGGTGACAGACACCTCCTGGCCAGCGTAGGCGAGGGTGACTTCCTTCGGCTCGGAATCCAGCACCATACCTGCGGGCGCTGTCCGTTCAGAAACTTGGTAGCGGCCCAGGTACAAGGGCTCCGATGTGGCGGTCCCATCGCTACCAGTGGTCAGGGTAGCCACCAGTTCTCCCGCCTTTGCGTGAACGACGCCATCCGGGGTGACGATATCCTCCAGAGCGGTGATGTCGTAAACAGCGCCCGGCTGGCCCTGCACCTCGTACTGCGGCTGGTAGAGGCCACCGGCTTCTGTCACATGGCTGAACACCTCGCCCTCCTTGTGGACGGTGATGGTGCCTTTCTGCACTGTGTTGTACTTGGTCACGGTGACAACGTCCTGGGTGCCATCCACCACAAAGGGTACAGGCTCATCATCCAGAACATAACCCCAGGGACTCTGCTGTTCATACAACTCGTAATTTCCAAAGCCCAGGGCCTCCGGCAGCATGAGGGTTCCTGTGGAATCCGTCACGAAGGTGTCGATGTCCATGGGGCTGGGATAGTTGATGTGCTGCACCACCCATTCGCCGGTATCTGCATTGCGGATCTTCACGGAGGTGCCGGCCAGCGGGATGATTTCGCCGGATTCGGCGTCCCTCTTTTCAAAGCGGATGAGGGAGGTAAAGGTGGGGTTGTTCAGGATGAAGTAATAGGTTTTGCCATGCTCGGAAATGAACGCGGAGAAATCCGGGACGAATTTTTGCCCCTCGGCGCCAGCGGTTTGATGCACCACATACAGGCCGTATGGGAGGGACTTCGATTGGGCGAAACCATAGGAATCTGTCAGCAGGATATCCCGTTCAGACTCTTTGGCGTTCTCGTAGCTGCCCGCACTGGCCAGATAGACCTGAAATTCTGCCCCGGCCTCCGGCTGCTCGATCTGCACCTCATTGCTGGTAACGGCCAGCGGCACAGCTTCTGCTTCCGCATCGGATGCATCAGGCTGGTCAACGTCGGCTGTCGGCTCGGAACTGTCGGCTGGTTCCTGTACAGCTTCCTCCGGCTGGCTGGAAGGCTCGGAGCCGTTTTCAGGAACAGCGCCATTTTCAGGTGTACTGGAAGCGGGAGTTTCCTCTGCGCTTTCAGTCTGCTGTTCTTCAGGGACAGTGGTTTCTTCCTCAGTGGGGGACTCCGTCTCAGGCGCCGGAGCGTCCTGTTCTGGAATGGCGGGCTGGTCGGTGTGCTTGGTAATGGCAATGGAGCCGAGCACCACATCCTCCGTTGCAGTCATGGGGATGCTGTTGTGCTCCAGCGTGAAGTTCCCCGGCTCTGCGCCCACAGGATAGACGGTTTCATCCAGCAGGTACCCCTCGCTGGGCGAGATCTCACGAATGGAGTAATCCGGGCCGCAGGGGTACTCCTTGGTGGTGAATTTTCCCCCGCCCGAAGTGGTATAGGTGTCCAGCAGGGTTTCACCTTTGAACATTCCGTACACCGCACCATCCAGGGAGGCGTCGCCTTGGGCTTCCCCGGTGACGGAATCCACCTTTTCCATGGTGACGGTGAACTTCTTCAGCACATTGGAAAAGCTGACGCTGGAGGTCTGGCCGGGGTAAATGGTCACCTGCTGGGAAGCGGGCTGGACGTATCGGTCCGGTGACCGCTCGGTGATGGTGTAAGTGCCGGCCTGGAGATTGTCCACCCCGATGGTACCATCAGGGCCTGTCACCACATCCCGTTCCACCCCATTGCCGGAGATGTGGAAGGGGATGCCGGAAACCTCTCCATCCTCGGAGGTCTTCACGATCTGCAGGGCGCCGGATTTGATTTCGAGGGAGAAGTAGCACTTCACCGGCTGGGCCTCGCCCTCCACATCGAAGGTAACGACATTCTGATAGGTATCCCGCAGCCAGTATTTCGTGCCGCCAGTGACCACACCGGGGATGGAAGAGGGCAGGCTCTTTTCGGCGGTGATGGTCCCGAATTCCGTCTCACTGGTGGAAACGTGCAGCCGGTTCCCGTCCACGGAAAAATCCACGCCAGGGCAGCTGAAGGTGAAATCACCCAGCACATGGTTCTCATCTACCAGCGTCGTTTCATTTTTCCCGGTGCTCTCATTGTACTGCAGGGCATGGGTATAGGCCCCAACCGCACCGGGGTCGTCTGTGGCAAAGGACGGGACCGTGCGGTAGTTCATCACGTTTTCCCGCAGGGTATAGAAGATGGGCTTCGCTGCGGGGCTGTTGGCGGTGATCTCGTTTACGATCTGGCTCTCATACCCTGTGCCGAGCTGGTTGTGGGCAATGAGCCAGATGAGGATTTGGGTGGCGATGTACTCATCGATGGCGCTGCCCCCGTACTTTGTGCCGGTTTCCATGTTGTAGCCCAGGGTGAGGGTAGTATTGATCAGCGCCTTTTGTTCTTCTGTGAAAAAGGCGTAATCATCCGAGGACTCATAGCCGATGCCGCTATAAGCCCGTACTCCTAACTGGATGCAATAGGCGGTGCGGTATGTGTGTAAATCATTGATCCGCAGCTCGAAGAATTCCTCGGTTGTACGCCCGCCAAAAGGCGCAGGGAGGTTTTCGCTGAGAGAATAACGGCGGTCTTTGTATTCGATCATGGCGAGGTATCCGTCATAATCATTCTCGGCGGCAAGGGCGCTGCCAGGGAAGAGCCCAAAGCAGAGCAGCACCGCCATCATCAAGGACAGTACTCTTTTTAGATTTTTCATAACAGTCTCCTTTTAGGCAAAATAAAAAAGCCCCCGCAGATTTGAGGAAAATCCTCAAACCCACGGGGGCTAAAGCAGAATTATCGTTCCTCGCCATTTTTCCGGCGGGGCTTTTTTCGGGGGATCACCTTGTGGTGCGTATCCCGCTGGGTGCGCCAGACAGCGTCCAGCACAGACTCGATTTCGATCCCGTTCTGCCGGCACCCGTGAAGGATGCCGGACAGGTACGATTGAGAGGGCAGTGCGGGGGCGTCCTTGTAGGGGCTGTTCATGGTATAGGCCATGACTTCCCGCTTCAGGCCATCAGGGTCTACCACAGTGACAGGCTCCTTCCCGTACAGCCGGGGGAATCCCTCATAAAGGTCCAGGCTCTGCTCATCCCGTTCCGAAATGCGCCAGAGGACGCCATCCACAAAGCTGTCCGGCTCCGGCAGGATGGTGGCAACGCCATGCCCGCCGCCATTCATGCAGAAAGCAAGGCGGTATCCTTCCAGACGGACGGTATCCACCACCTGGGCGTCCGGGCAGCGGAAGGCCATTTGGTTCAGGTTCATGTTGGAGCCGTAGGCAAAGTAAAGTTTCCCTTTGGTTTTTCATCACCTCTATCGTTCTTGGTTGCGTCGGTTCTGCAGGCTGGGGTACTGGGATTTGTCATAGCGCCAGGCCCTGTCGCCGGGAAGGTTGGAGAGCAGGTGTTCCCGCACATTTTTGTACTCCGGTCCAATGAGGCCGAGTCGGAGCAAAAAGGTTCGGAAGGTGAAGGCGGGGTTCTCGCTGATCTCGGTTTTCCGTATCACCGTCCGCTTCTGATTGATGGCCTGGGCGGAGATGGCCAGCGCCAGCGTAATATTGGCGCGCACCTTGCCGGCATGGAGGGTGCTCTCAAAACAGCGCCACTCCAATGTGCCGCGATAGAACACCGAATGAAGGTTCAAAGCGTAGTACCGGGTCCAGTTGTAGTGCTCGTAGCTGCCATCGCCTCCCTCGTACCATTCCCGCTTGAGGCGGTCCATGGTGGTGTTGGTGGGCAGCCTGCGGATCTTCTCCAGCATGGGTTCACGCACCTTCTGGCACCAGCGTTCCACCCGGCGTTCGTCCACGTTGAGGGCTTTGAACAGGATATCCTCCTTGGAGTACATGATGGACAGGGCATTTTTCAGGCTCTGCGGGGTATGCTTGGAGGCGTCCACATGGACGTGCATCCCGCAGGATGAATTGACCACAGCCCCCGCATGGCGGAGGGCCCGCACCACTTCCTGAAGCTTGCCCATCTCGCTGTATTCCAGCTTGGGAGAGTTCATCTCCACTTTGTAGGTGTCATCGCCTGTGGAAAGCTGCCTGCGCCCACTCCGATGGGTGGCGCGGATGCTGGCGTCAAAGACAAAGCGCCATGTTTTCCCCTCATTGTCGGTGACCTCCCATGGGTCGTAGGTGCGGGAGGAACGGGAATGGGTGGCGGTGGTGCCGGACAAGTCGGCCACCGCTTCCGCAGCCTGCTGGCGGGTCAGCCCCGTCATCTCGATCTCGCAGCCGAAGAATTGGTCTTTCAGGTCAATCGACAGCGTTCACCTCCCGATGGGCGGCGGCCAGCCGCTTTCCGATGGCCGCCACCACATTGACGGTGACGCCGTTCCCAGCCTGCTTGTAGAGCTGGGCGTCGGATTGGAGCGGCAGGACAAGGTCGATGCGGTCATCCGTCCAGCCCTGGAGCCGCAGGCATTCCCGTGGCGTCAGGCGGCGGATGCGGCATCCGTCCCACACACCGGAGGCTTCCCGCTTATGGTTGCGGATCCCGCCGTTCTGCTTGGCGGTGAGGCAGCGGGCATAGTCCGTCAGCTCCGGTTCCTCGTTCATATCCACACAGCAAAGGGTGCCTTGGCTGCTCCCGGTGGTGATGGTGTGGGCGATTTTCCTGCCCACCCTGCCGCGTCGGGTATTGAGGGTGGGATAGGCCAGATCCACACTGTCGCCGGGATATGCCATTTTATATCCCTTTTTCGTGTTTTCCTTGATGGGGACGCCTGTGCAGTACAGCCCGGTTTTCCCGCCCATCCCGCCTGCCTGGGAGGTCAGGGTGCAGCTTACCCCTTCTGTGGAGTAGATGCGCTCTCCCTGTGCGCCGGGGCGGATTTGCTTAAGAGGCGTTCCTGCTGTTTCGGTGAAAGGAAGTATTTTTCCTCTGCACTTTTCATCAAGATATCCGACAAGGTACACCCTCTTGCGGGATTGAGGGACGCCGAAATCTTTGCTGTTAAGCACCTGCCATTCCACACCATACCCCAATCCATCCAGCGTATGGAGGATGGCCGCAAACGTCCGGCCTCCGTCATGGTTAAGCAGGCCGGGTACGTTTTCAAGCAGCAGATACGCAGGTCTTTTTGCCGCAGTCAGCCGGGCAATTTCAAAGAACAGCGTACCTCTTGGGTCGGCAAACCCTCCACGGTGTCCAGCAATCGAAAAAGATTGGCAGGGAAATCCTCCGCACAGCAGGTCGAAGTCGGGCATTTCATCGGGGTCAGCTTCTCGGACGTCCTCACGGAACCACTCTCCTTTCGTATCGAACAGCGCCCGGTAGCTTTGGTCGGCATATTTGTCGATCTCACAATGGCCTACGCAGACAAAATCTCCGGCCCGGCTGAGTCCCTCCCGGAACCCGCCGATGCCGGAAAACAGGTCAATATACGTTATGGCTTTGGGCATCACGCTCCTTTTTCATAAATTTGGTGAAACGCTGCTATACAATCAACCGGCATCACCCCTTTCATGGTGCAGTGTCAAACGATAGGAAAACAGCCCGCAGGGGTTGGGGTGAACCCAATCCTGCGGGCTGCTGTTGTTCCTCTCATGCGTAGATTTCTTCTTCGGCTTCCGTAGTTTCGGCGGCATCCTCGGCCTCAGCCGCTTCGCTCTCAGCTTCTTCCTCGTCCTCATCCGCCGCTTCCTGTCCGTCCTCCTGTGGGGCGCTCCAGGCGGCGTATTCGCTGGGGAGGTCTGTGCTGGTGTCATCCTCGTCCTCGCTGGTTTCCCCGCCCTGGGCGGCGGCCCAGGCGCTTTCTTCCTGTTCCTCCCGCCCGGCGGCCTCAGCGGCCTCGAACTCTTCCTCCGCTTCCTCCAGCGCCTGCTCGATAAGCCCGATGATGAACTCCTTTTGTGTCAGGCGGCGGTGGTGGACTTTTTCAAAGCGTTCCAGGTATTCCTTGACCCGCTGGAACAATTCCTCGCTCACCTGAAATGCCAGTGTTCTGCCTTTTGCCATGATTTTGCCAGCCCCTTTCTCATAATGCTCTTGGATGATTATTTCAATAAACTTGCTCATGGTGCTCTCCGTTTCCCGGATCTCCTCGCTGATCCTGTTGTGCAGTTCCAGCGGGATTTTACAGGTCACGCCCTTGGTTTCCACGTCCATCGCTCCTTTGCTTGGTTCTTCCCCTTTCGGGCAACACAAGCATATCCGAAGAGCGAAGAGAAAGCTATTACCAAGACCAACAACCTTTCAGCCAAAGCAGGGGCAACAAACGTCACAAGCAATAACGGCTATGTTGGGGGCTGCTTTGGGGGATTTTACTCATCATCCATGAGGGTGTTGAGGAAGCCGAGCATCTCCGGTGGGATGGTTTCCTCCGGCTGCTGTACTGGCTGGGAAGGGACAGCCTGAAGTTCTTCCCGCAGGATGCGGCGCAGGGTGGACTCCAAGGCGTCCTGCCTGGCGCTGTCCAGAATCGCTTTCACCAGAAAGGCGCTTTTTTGGCCATCCGGCACAGCCTGCAGCAGAGCCCATGCCCGGCGGTGGTCCTCATTCTGGAGGTTTGGGCGGAACATAAAAAGGGGCCTGCTCATCCCTTGCCCACACCGCCTGACAAACGCCCCAAAATCCGCTCGAATCCTTCGGCGTTCACACGGTCGTCTAAAAGGGCAAAAACCCTACACAGGCCGTCCTGGGGGGCGACGTTGCGCTTGACCACCGCTGCGCCTCCGCCCAGCATCACCACTGGGATGGCCTTGAGGTCAAACCCCGCTTCCATGGCCGCTGAGAGAAGGCGCTCGGTGTAGAGGCGGCCCTGCTTTTGGATGATGCCGCGGGCGTCCTCGTCCATGCTGCAGGGCTTTCCCGCCAGCACTCGCTCCACCTGGGCGTCGGTAACGGACAGCCCAACATCCCGGCGAACCTGTTCTTTCACCTCGTCGATGCAGCGGATCATCCCCAGTTCCAGGCTCCGGCAGGTGGCGGCGTTGGGAACATTGTTGTCCAGCCGCATCAGGTCCACCGTCCAGCCGCCGATGTCCATGAGCAGGACGGAGGGTTCGTTCTGGAGGAGTTCCGGGTGGATCATCAGGGCGGAATACCCCTGTGGGAACAGCTTCACATCCTCGATGGTCACTTTGTAGGGGACGCCCTCGAACTTGAAGCTTACCGGCTGGGAAGAAGGGCGAAGGTACTCCCGGAAGGACTTCTTCTCCCGCCCAAACCCAGCCAGAGGAAGGCCGGCTGCGATGGTGACGGAACACTCCGTCTTGGCGCCCCGCTGCTGGATCTCTTTGGCGATGGCCACAAGGGTCAGCAGGTAGTAGTTCTCGTTCTCCATCTTGTTTCGCAGGATCGGCTGCCTGCCGGTCCCGCACACGAAGAACTTTCCACCGTACTCCAGTGTGTTCTGCAGGGTGTAGGGTTCATGGGAATAGGCGGTGATACCGGCTGGGAAAGAAAAATGCCGGGTCTTGATGGCGTAGTAGCCATGGTCGATGCCGATGTTCATGGTTTTGCTCATCCTTTCTTAGCTGTTGTTGAAAACTTGGCTTTCTGCTGGTTAAGAGCGAAGCGTATCTTGTTCTTTCCCAGCTGGTAAAGTATTTAGGGGGGAGAGTGTGAGAGGGGGGAAGCGCAAAAAACTCCCCGGCCAGCCGGGGAGTTCCTGAAAAAGGGCGCACTACCCCCTTGTATTTTGAGGGCTTTGATTTTGGGCCGTTTTGGGCTTTCGTCAACCTGTCTATTTGACAGGCGCAAACTTCTACACATTTGTAGGCGGGGAAAAGAGCCGCAGAGCGCAAAAAAGCGGGGCATCCGGCCTGAAAAATCAGGCGGAGGCCCCGCTTGTGGGGTTTCGCTGCGGATTTTGCCTTGGACATCCACGGTAAAACCGTTTTTCGGATTTTCCGTCCAAAAGCCCGCAAACCCGCATGAATACTAAGAAAAAAGGGTTGACATCTTTTTTGTCAACCCTTCATGGTGCCGGTGGCCGGACTCGAACCGGCACGCCATCGCTGGCGGTGGATTTTGAGTCCACTACGTCTACCAATTCCATCACACCGGCACATAACGAAGCTATTATACAGGATGTTCCACGGATTGGCAAGAGGTATTTCCATACAAAATATGCGCCGATCCGCGGATTTTGGGCTATTCATTTTCTGAACCCTGTGCTATAATACACTCTGGAATTTTATATGCCAGGAGGTGGGACGAGTGAAGAAAGGTGTGTTGGTGGCGCTGCTGGCGGCATTGAGCGCCCTTGTGCTGTCCGGATGCGGCTTGACCTCTCCGGAGGATCTTTACACCTTGCCCCGGCCATCCACTGAATATGAAAGTCTTCAGGATAGTCTGGAGCAGCTGCTGGACAAAGGCTACGAATACTCACCGCCCATTTCCGGAACTAATACCCAGTCCGTTCAGCTGAGAGATTTGAATGGCGATGGCGTGGATGAGGCCGTGGCCTTTTTGCGCAGCAGCTCCGGTCAGGAGCGGCCGTTAAAAATCTGTATCCTGAGCGCCAACGGGGAAGAGGGGTATACGCTCTCCTGCGTGATCGGGGGCGACGGAGATATGGTCAACTCCGTGGTTTACTGCCAGCTCAACGATACCCCCACAGAGGAGATCGTGGTGGGTTGGCGGATTTCCAGCACCGTATATGCACTGTCTGCCTATTCCATTGAAAATGGCAATGTGACGGAGCTGATGACCGCCCCCAGTTATACCAAATATGAGGTTGAAGACCTGGATCAGGATAATCAGGAGGAAATCATCTCCATCCAGCTCAGTCCCACCGAGGAGGGCGGCAACACCGCCACCTATTATGATTGGTCTGAGGATACCATGATGAGCATCAACACAGTGTCCCTCTCTGCCACGGCGGAGAGCTTGGAGTCTGTGCGGTATAACTACCTGGTGGGCAGCTATCCGGCCCTCTATGTCAGCAGCCAGCAGCGGAATAACACTTCCAGTCTGGTGACCGACGTGCTCAGCGTAGTGGACAAAAAGCTGGTCAATATCACTTTGGACAGCGCCACCGGCAACAGCGATACCGCTCATTTGGATCTGACGGATCCCAGGGATATCAACAGCGACAATGTGCTGGAGATTCCCATCGCCATTCCGCTGCGCTCCAGCACGGCGGTGGAGGGGTCTGATTCATCCTATGTGATCAACTGGATCCAGTTTACCGTGGAGGGCAATTCCCAGACAGTGGGATACACCTACCACAATACGGCGGACGGCTGGTACCTCAGCCTGCCGGAGTCCTGGTTCACTGGACGGCAGGACGGATATATGAACGGTCTGATCCTCAGCCGCAGCGACACCAATGTGGGCGCCACGGTGGAACGCAGCATTACCTTCTACCATCAGGAGAGCCTGACGGAGCAACCCCGGCCCTTCCTGGCGATCTATAAAAATACCGGCTCCAACCGGGAGAGCCGTGCCACCATGGGAGAGCGGTTCCTGCTGACCCAGGATGGAGACGCCACCTATTCCGCGGAATTTTTAGACGGCGGCTGGGAGTGCGGCCTGAATAGCGGATCTCTGGTGGAGCGTTTTAAACTGATTTTGACAGACTGGTCCACAGATTAAGGGGGAAATACCATGCGCAAAGTTCTGGTTTTGGAAGACGAAGATAATATCCGCAGCTTCGTGGTCATCAACCTGAAGCGGGCGGGATATGATACCATCGAAGCTTCCAGCGGCGAGGAAGCTCTGGAAAAGCTCAAGCGCAACCCGGATGTGAAGGTTGCGCTGCTGGACGTGATGCTGCCGGGGATCGACGGTTTTGAGGTATGCCGGCGTATTCGGGGCAATAACTCCAAAATTGGAATTATTATGTTAACAGCCAGATCCCAGGAGATGGACAAGGTCACCGGTCTGATGACCGGCGCCGACGATTATGTCACCAAGCCCTTTTCTCCGGCGGAGCTGACTGCCCGGGTGGACGCGTTGTATCGGCGGTCCGGTGGGGACAGCCAGGCGGAGTCCGGAGAGATCTCCCAGCCGCCCTTCTTGCTGAACACCCGTAACCGTACCCTGGAGAAGAACGGCGTGCGCATTAAGCTGACTCAGGTGGAGTACAGCGTCATGAAGCTGTTTATGGACAACCCCGGCAAGGCCCTCTCCCGGGAGGAGATCCTGGAGGCGGTCTGGGGTCGGGACTATTACGGCGAGGTCAAGATTGTGGACGTCAATATCCGGCGTCTGCGGATTAAAGTTGAGGACGATCCCACCAGCCCCACCTATATCACCACGGTATGGGGCTATGGCTACAAGTGGGGATTCTAAGCATAGCGATCTGATTTCAGACAGAATGGAAAGCGGGTGAAGAGGATGGCAAAAAAAGCGCAGACTGATCCAATCATAAGCGGCCTCCGGAGTGGCAGAGGGCTGCGCAATCGTTGGCTGCGCAACAGTTTTTTGATTGTGAGTGCCATCCTGTTTGCCGTGGTCATCATTCTGTCCATTATGATCAGCCGGTATTATTACAATACCATGCGCTCCGGCCTGGAGACCAAGGCAAAAACCGTCAGTGACTTCTTTGCCAGCTATGCCACCAATGAGTCAGAATACCAGTGGATGGCGGAATACTATGTGACGGATTTTGATGAAAAGGACAGCCTGGAGCTGCAGTTCTTGACCGCAGAGGCAGAACCCAGCGTGTTTCTGTCCTCCTCCGGGCTGACCTCCGGCAGCAAGCCCGATACCGCTGATATTACTATGGCGATCAATACCGGAGATCTCGCCCCCTGGAGCGGCCGGGATCCGGTCACCGGGGAACGCATCATGGCGGTGTCTGCCCCCATTGTCAGCAATGGTGAGGTAAAAGGTGTTCTGCGCATCGTTACCTCTCTGCGGCTGGTGGACCGGCAGATGACCACAATGATTGTGGCGCTGGTGGCGGCGGCTCTCTTTGTCATGGCCCTGACCTACTTGGTCAATATGTATTTCGTCCGCACCATCATCAATCCCATGGCCAGCATTACGGAGATCGCCAAACGTATCGCCTCAGGCTACTATGGCATCCAGCTGGAAAAGGAGTATGATGACGAGATTGGGGATCTGGTGGACGCCATCAACGACATGTCCACCCGCATCAGCCAGAACGAGCAGATGAAGTCGGAGTTTATCTCCTCCGTGTCCCATGAGCTGCGCACCCCCCTCACCGCCATCAACGGCTGGGGTGAGACACTGATTTCCGGAAAGCTCACCGACGCCCAGGACTTCAAGAAAGGCCTGCATATCATTGTCAGTGAATCCCGCCGCCTGACCAAGATGGTGGAGGAGCTGCTGGAGTTCTCCCGCATCGAGGACGGCCGGTTCAACCTGAATATTGAGATGATTGACATTCAGGCGGAGTTTGAGGACGCGGTTTATACCTATCAGGAGTTTTTCAGAAAAGAGGGCATCACCCTCAATTATACCGATCCGGAGCGGGAATTTGCCCCGCTGCCGGGCGATCCGGAGCGGCTGCGGCAGGTGTTTTCCAATCTGTTGGATAATGCCGCCAAGCACGGCGGCGCCGGCAAGCAGATTGACACCACCATCGGGGAGGAGGATGGCTTTGTGGCCATTGTGATCCGGGATTATGGCCCCGGCATTCCCGAGGACGAGCTGCCCCATGTAAAAGAGAAGTTCTACAAGGGCTCCTCCAAGGCTAGGGGCAATGGCATCGGCCTGGCCGTCTGCGACGAGATCGTGCAGCGCCACGGCGGACGGCTGGACATCACCAATGCCCAGGACGGCCACGGCTGCGTGGTCACGATTCTGCTGCCCATGTCCAGCGGTACGCCGGCTTCCACGCTGCCCGCGCCGGAGGAGACGAAATAATTTCCCCATATACTTGAAAATCGAACGGATGTTTGATACACTAACAAAGGAAGTTTTCTATGCCTAAGCAATCGACCCAGAACAACGGAGAAAGCTGTTTTCGCACCTCAATTGGCGGCCAGGCCCTGATTGAGGGAATCTATATGAGAGGTCCGGACAAGCAGTCCATCGTGGTCCGGGATCAGGATGGAGAGCTGGTAGTCAAGACCGAGGAGCTGAAGCTCACCAAGGAACATTACCCGATCCTGGGGGTCCCCTTTGTCCGGGGGGCCTTCGCTTTCATCGGCACCATGGTGGAGGGCGTCAAGGCCCTGATGTATTCCGCTGATTTTTACCCGGATGAGGGGGCGGAGGAGGCGGAGCCCTCCAAGCTGGAGCAGTGGCTGGAGCGGCACCTGGACAGCAAAAAGCTGGACAGTCTGGTGATCGGCTTTGCCACCCTGGTGGCGGTGGCCTTCTCTGTCGGTCTGTTTTTCCTGCTGCCCACCGTGGTCACCAGTCTGCTGAAGCTGCTCATCCCCATGAACGTTCTGGGGCAGAATTTGGTGGAAGGGGTGCTGCGCATCCTCATCTTCCTGAGCTATCTGATTCTGGTATCCAAGATGAAGGATATCCGCCGGGTATTTTCCTACCACGGAGCGGAGCATAAGACCATCTTCTGCTACGAGCGGGGGCTGGAGCTCACCGTGGAAAACGTCCGCAAAATGCCCCGGCATCATCCCCGCTGCGGCACCAGTTTCCTGTTTGTGGTCATTGTTCTGGCCATCCTGTGCTACTCGGTGCTCTTTTCCGTTTTCACCCCGCCCAATGTGCTGGTGCGCATCCTGCTGCAGCTGGTACTGATTCCCGTGGTAGTGGGCATTGCCTACGAAATCAACCGCTATGTGGGCCGGCATGACAATGCAGTCACCCGGATCATTACTGCTCCGGGCCTCTGGCTTCAGAATTTCACCACCTTTGAGCCCGATGACTCCATGATTGAGGTGGGCATCGAGTCCCTGAAGCAGGTGCTGCCGGAGGAAAAGGGCAAGGACGAATGGTGAGGTTCCCGTTGTGGGAGAGAGAATTTTAGAGAGAGAATGGGCGTGAAAATCCATGCCAAAAACGTATAATGATCTTTATCTGGACGGCCGCCGCCAGCTGAAACAGGCGGGGGTTGAGGCCGCCGCCCTGGAATCCAGGGAGCTGCTCTGCTATGCCTCCGGCAAGGACCGGGATTCCTTTTATCAGGACAGCCGCCTCTATGTGGGGGAGGATGTGGAGCAGCGCTTCGGGGAGCTGTTGGAGCGCCGGGTGGAGGGAGAGCCTGCCGCCTACCTGATCGGCGAGTGGGAGTTTTACGACCTCCAGCTGGATATCAACCGCTCCGTGCTCATTCCACGGGCTGATACCGAGCTCATCGCCGAGCGGGCCATTGAACTGGCCAGCCAGGTGGGGGAGGGGTGCCGGGTGCTGGACCTGTGCACCGGAAGCGGCTGTATCGGTCTGGCGGTGGCCAAGCATGTGCCCCAGGCCCGGGTGGTGCTGGCGGATCTGTCCGAGGAGGCCCTTCATGTGGCCCGGAGCAACGCCCGCCGCAACGGCCTGACCCGACAGGTCATGTGTCTGAAAGCCGACGCCCGAAAGGCACCGCCGGCCATGCTGGGGGCCTTTGACGTGATCGTCTGCAATCCCCCCTACATCCCCTCCGGGGATATCCCGGGGCTGGACCACTCGGTCCGGGACTTTGAGCCCCATATGGCCCTGGACGGCGGCGAGGACGGACTGGACTTTTACCGCAGCATTACCGCCCACTGGCAGGATGCCCTGCGGCCTGGAGGAGCCCTGATTTTTGAAGTGGGCTTTGACCAGGCGGACGCAGTGGAGCAGCTGATGGCCCAACAGGGGTATCACGATATCGACACCCGGCTGGATACCCAGAATATCTGGCGCTCGGTGGAGGGTCGCTTTTAAAATTGACCTCATGAAAAGTCCCCTTTATGGGACAGAATATCGGATATACTGAACCTAGAAATTTGGAGCGCGTCCGCCAGATTGGGCAGGGACGCGGAAAGGATGAACTAAAATGGCAGCAAAAAAGCCACCTCTGGAGTCGGCGGGTCCCGCCAGCGATAAGCAGAAGGCGCTGGAGACCGCCGTTGCCCAGATTGAGCGTAACTTCGGCAAAGGATCCATCATGCGGCTGGGAGAGAATACCCAGGCGGTGGTGGACGCCATCCCCACCGGCTCTCTGTCCCTGGATCTGGCGCTGGGAATCGGCGGCGTGCCCCGGGGCCGTATCATTGAGATCTATGGTCCGGAATCCTCCGGTAAGACCACCCTGGCCCTGCACATTGTGGCGGAGGCCCAGAAGCGGGGCGGCGAAGTTGCCTATATCGACGCCGAGCACGCCATGGATCCCTACTATGCCCGGGCCCTGGGGGTGGATATCGACTCCATGTTGATCTCCCAGCCGGACACCGGCGAGCAGGGCCTGGAGATCTGCGAGGCCCTGGTGCGCTCCGGTGCCCTGGACGTGGTAGTGGTGGACTCAGTGGCCGCTCTGGTGCCCCGGGCTGAGATCGAGGGCGAGATGGGTGACAGCTTCGTGGGCGTCCAGGCCCGGCTCATGAGCCAGGCTTTGCGGAAGCTGGCGGGCTGTATCTCCAAGACCAACTGCATCGTCATCTTCATCAACCAGCTCCGGGAGAAGATCGGCGTCATGTACGGTAACCCGGAGACCACCACCGGTGGCCGGGCCCTGAAGTTCTATGCCTCCGTCCGCATTGATGTGCGCCGGGTGGAGACCATGAAAGCCAACGGCGAGATGATCGGCAACCGTACCCGGGCCAAGGTGGTCAAGAACAAGGTGGCCCCCCCCTTCCGGGAGGCGGAGTTTGACATCATGTACGGCGAGGGTATTTCCAAGCTGGGCGAGCTGCTGGATCTGGGCGTGAAGCTGGATCTGGTGCAGAAATCCGGCTCCTGGTTTGCCATGGGCGAGACCCGCCTGGGCCAGGGCCGGGACGCCGCCAAGGAGTATTTCCGCACTCATCCCGAGGATGCGGAAGCCCTGGAGGCAGAGATCCGTAAAAATGCCTATAAGCTGATGAGCCGTCAGTCTCTGGCCGCCGCCAAGGCAGCCGGCCGGGACGTGGGCCAGGGCCTGGAGTCCGGGGCCCCGGTGGACGTGTCGGCGGAAGACTTTGAGGGCTGATGAAGATTGTCCAAAAACTGGAACCGTCCCGGCATGTGCGGGGACGGTTTCTGGTCTGGTTTGAGGGGGAAACCGATCCCCTGAAGGTGACCGAAAATGAGGTGGTGACCTTCGCTCTGGTTCCGGGCCGCACTCTGGAGGAAGAGGATCTTGGCCGATTGAAGGAGGCCGGAGGCCTCAGTTCCGCCAAGGCCCGGGGGGCCAGGATGCTGGGGGAACGGCCCCTGTCCCGGCGGGAGCTGACCCGGCGGCTGGTGGAGAAGGGGGAGACCCCGGAACACGCCCAGGCCGCGGTGGACTGGCTGGAGGAGCTGGGGGCGCTCAACGAGCTGGAGTACGCCCGCAGCATCGTGCGCCACTACACCGCCCGGGGCTACGGTGCCCAAAAACTCCGGCAGGAGTTCCAGCGCCGGGGCGTGCCCCGGGAGATCTGGGATCAGGCCCTGGAGGAACAGTCCGACCCGGTGGACCGGGTGGTGTCCTTTCTGGAAAAAAAGCTGCGGGGTCAGACCCAGGACCCCAAATTACTCAAGCGTGCCACCGACGCCCTGCTGCGGCGGGGATTTCGTTGGGAAGAAATTCGGGCGGGACTGTCCCGCTACGGCACAGAGATCGAGGAGGAATCCCTTTGAGTGTATATCAAGTGGCCTTTATTTCGTTGGGCTGCGCCAAGAATCTGGTAAATACCGAGCAGATGGCCGCCCTGGTCCAAAAGGCCGGTCATACTCTGGTGCCCTCTCCCGAGGGAGCGGACGTCTGCGTGCTGAACACCTGCGGCTTCATTGACTCCGCCAAGAGCGAGGCCATCGATCATATTCTCTATCTGGCCCGCCTGAAGGAGGAGGGGCAGCTGAAAAAGATTCTGGTGGCGGGCTGTCTGTCCCAGCGCTACCGGGATGATATCCGTTCTGAGCTGCCCGAGGTGGACGGCATGCTGGGCACCGGCAGCTATACCGATGTGGTGGAGGCCATCGAGGCCGTCATGTCCGGGGAGAGCCCCGAGCGGTTTGGGGATATCAGCCACACCTATGAGGACGGAGAGCGGCTGGTGTCCACCGTGCCCTGGAGTGCCTATCTGAAGATCGCCGAGGGCTGCGACAACTACTGCGCCTTCTGTATCATTCCATACCTGCGGGGGCATTACCGCAGCCGGAGTATGGAATCTCTGCTGGAGGAAGCCAAAAAGCTGGCGGATGCCGGGGTGAAGGAGCTCATTGTCATCGCCCAGGACATCACCCGCTACGGCATGGACCTGTACCATAAGCCCATGCTGGCCCAGCTGCTGCGGGAGCTGTGCAAGCTGGACTTCCACTGGATCCGGCTCCATTATCTCTACCCCGACCTGGTCACCGATGAGCTCATCGACGTGATGGCGGAAAACGATAAGATCCTCAATTATCTGGATATTCCCATCCAGCACTGCAACGACAAGATTCTGAAGGCCATGTGCCGCCGGGGCACCAAGCAGCAGATCATCGATCTGTTCGCCAAGCTCCGCTCCCGGCTGCCGGGGCTGGTGCTGCGGACCTCTCTGATCTGCGGCCTGCCCGGTGAGGGGGAGGCGGAGTTTGAAGAACTCTGCGACTTCCTGGAGCAGGTCCGCATTGAACGGGCCGGGGTGTTCCAGTTCTCCCCGGAGGAGGGCACCCGGGCGGTTGACATGCCGGACCAGGTGGATCCGGAGGTGGCCCAGCATCGGGTGGAGCTGGTGGTGGACCTCCAGTCCCGGATCATGGACCAGATGAACGAGAACCGGCTGGGGGAGACCCTGGAGGTGCTCTGCGAAGGCTTTGATGAGGAGATGGGCTGCTACGCCGGCCGCTCCTATGCCGATTCCGTGGACATCGACGGCAAGGTCTATTTCACCGCCGCCGGCGGTGTGGCCCCGGGAACCTTCGTGCGGGTGACGATTACCGACACGGTGGACGGGGACCTGATGGGCGAATTTGAGGAGGAAGTGGAGCTATGAATCTTCCCAATAAGCTGACGCTGCTGCGGATTGTGCTGGTGCCGGTTTTTGTAGTGGTGCTTTATCTGAGTTTCCCTTATAATAACCTGGTGGCACTGGCTATCTTCATTCTGGCCAGCCTCACCGATCTGCTGGACGGCAAGATTGCCCGGAAATATCATCTGGTGACGGATTTCGGCAAGTTCATGGACCCCATTGCCGACAAGCTGCTGGTCACCGCCGCCCTGCTGGTCTTTGTGGATTGGCACATGATGCCCGCCTGGGTGGCCATCGTGGTCATTGCCCGGGAGTTCATCGTCTCCGCCCTGCGGCTGGTGGCGGCCAGCAACGGCCGGGTCATCGCCGCCGGCTGGTCCGGCAAGGTGAAAACCGCCAGCACCATGGTGTGCATCTGCGTAATGCTGCTGGGGCTGCCGGCGGTGGTGGACGTGATCTGTTCCGCCGTCATTTTGGTGACCACCGCCTATTCTGGCATCGAGTACCTGGTGAAAAACCGTGATGTGTTGGATTTGAGCAATATTTAAGGGAAACTCCGCTTTTTTCCCGCTCTTTGGTTGACACATCCTACCGTGGATGGTAATATACTTTAGTATGAACGCGATGAACGGGAAGAGTAGCCCCGTACGCGCCGAGCAGAGAGGGACGGTCACCGGCTGAAAGCCGTCCTGCGGCGGTCCGAGGTGAAGTGCGCCCGGGAGCGTGGGAGTAATGTCCCCGGCGGCCCCGTTATCGGCCCTTTTGAGTGAGAAACGAGAGTGGAACCGCGGTTTGCTTATCACAAATCGCCTCTTGTCCCTGGGGGACAGGAGGCGGTTTTTCTTTTTCCCTTTTCGCTTGACCCATAGCAAGGAGCGTTTTTCTATGTCCAATCGTTTGACTGATTTATTAGCGGCCTATCAGGCCCGGGATCCGGCGGCCCGGAGCAAGCTGGAAATTTTCCTGCTCTATCCCGGCGTCCATGCCATCATCCGCCACCGGATCGCCAACTTTTTCTATCGTCATAAGCTGTATTTCCTGGCCCGGCTGGAATCCCAGTGGAACCGACGCCGCACCGGCATCGAGATCCACCCGGGCGCCAAGATCGGCCGCCGGCTGGTGATCGACCACGGCATGGGCATCGTCATCGGCGAGACCGCCGAGATTGGGGACGATGTGCTGATCTATCACGGGGTCACCCTTGGCGGTACCGGCAAGGACCGGGGCAAGCGGCATCCCACCATCGGCAACAATGTGCTGATTGGCTGCGGCGCCAAGGTGCTGGGGCCCTTCAAGGTGGGGGACGGCGCCCGGGTGGCCTCCAACTCGGTGGTACTCAGCGAGGTACCGGATAACGCCACCGTGGTAGGTGTCCCCGCCAAGGTGGTGCGGATTGGCGATGAGAAGATCCACTACGCGGATGATGTGGATCAGGTCCATGACGTCATTGACCCGGTGGAGCGGGCGGTTCAGTCCCTCCAGGCCCGGGTGGCAGAGCTGGAGCGCCGCCTGGAGGCCCAGAGCGGAACCCAGCAAGAGCAAGAATAAGCCATTAGTGCAATCTGTGAAGGAGAAAAGTATATGAAGTTATATAATTCCCTGTCCCATCGCAAGGAAGAGTTTGTGACCAACGAGCCCGGCAAGGTGAAAATGTACACCTGCGGCCCCACGGTGTATCACTTCGCCCATATCGGCAACCTGCGCAGCTATATCATGGAGGACGTGCTGGAGAAATACCTGCGTTACTCCGGTTATGACGTGACCCGGGTCATGAACATCACCGACGTGGGCCACCTGTCCAGCGACGCGGACACCGGCGAGGATAAGATGCTGAAGGGCGCCAAGCGGGAGCACAAGACCGTCATGGAGATTGCCCAGTTCTACACCGACGCCTTCTTTGCCGACTGCGCCAAGCTGAACATCAAAACCCCGGATGTGGTCCAGCCTGCCACCGGCTGCATTGATGATTTCATCAAGGTCATCTCCAAGCTGCTGGAGGACGGCTATGCCTACCAGGCCGGAGGCAACATCTATTTTGACACCAGCAAGCTCAAGCAGTACTATGTGTTCCAGGACTTCAACCAGGAGGACCTGGCGGTGGGCGTCCGGGAGGACGTGGAGGCCGACGAGAACAAGCGCAACAAGGCGGATTTCGTCCTCTGGTTCACCAAGTCCAAGTTTGAGGACCAGGCCCTGAAGTGGGACTCCCCCTGGGGCGTGGGCTATCCCGGCTGGCATATCGAGTGCTCCTGCATCAGCATGAAGTATCTGGGGGAGTACCTGGACATCCACTGCGGCGGCATCGACAACGCCTTCCCCCATCACACCAATGAGATTGCCCAGAGCGAGGCCTATGTGGGCCACAAGTGGTGCAACTACTGGTTCCATGTCCACCATCTGAACACCAACTCCGGCAAAATGTCCAAGTCCAAGGGTGAGTTTTTGACGGTGTCCCTGCTGGAGGAGAAGGGCTATAACCCCTTGGTGTATCGGCTGTTCTGCCTCCAGAGCCATTATCGCAAGAGCCTGGTGTTCTCCTACGAGAACCTGGACAACGCCGCCACTGCCTACCGCAAGCTGGTGGACCGGGTGGCTGCGCTGAATCCCAAGGACGAGACTCCGGTGGACGAGGCCGGCGCCGCCCCGCTGCGGGAGAAGTTCGCCGCCGCCCTGGACAACGACCTGAACACCTCTCTGGCGGTCACCGTCCTCTACGACGTGCTCAAGAGCAAGCTCAGCGACAGCACCAAGCTTGCCCTCATCGGCAGCTTTGACACGGTGCTGGGGCTGGATTTGCTGCCCGCCGCCGAGAAGGCCAGAGCCGCCAAGCCCAAGGCCGCTCCCGGCCAGACTGAGGCGGTGTTCGGCGAGGGCGACCCGGAGATTGATGCCCTGGTACTCCGGCGTCAGCAGGCCCGGAAGGAAAAGAATTGGGCGGAGGCTGACCGGATTCGGGATGAGCTGACCGCCATGGGCATCAGCCTGGTGGACACCAAAGAGGGCGTCCACTGGAGCCGGAGCTGACAGGAGGCCCCATAGAGAACGATGTTACCGGAAAATGAGCAGAGAATTCGTGCCCTCTGCGCCGACGATACTTTGGCCGAACAGATTTTGCGCATCATTGCCGAGGACGCCCGGGACCGCCGGGCAGAGCTGGCCCATCGCCAGACCGAGGGCCTGAAGCGGGCCCGGGAACGGGGAACCCAGTTGGGCCGCCCCCCCATCAAGCGCCCCCGAAAGTTCCGGAGTGTGTTCCGGGCCTTTCAGCAGGGAGAGCTGAGCGCCCGGGCCGCCTCCCAGCGGCTGGGGGTATCTCCCGGCACCTTCAAACGTTGGGTGTCGGAGGAGGCCCAGCACGGCTGATTGCAACAACAAAAGCGCACCTTCCTACTGGAAGGTGCGCTTTTCGTATTTTCAGGACAGACGTTGATTGATCTGCTTCAGCTTTCGGCGAATGTTCAGATATTGCGATACCCAGATTACAAGATAGATCATGAAAAAGATGCCGAAGTAAATCAAAACACCAACCACAGAATGATTCATCCAGCGCAGGAACCAGGCAATGGGGAAAGTGGCGCTGGAGCAGATGGCCAGGTGGAGCAGCGTCTGGGCTGAAAGGCTCCAGTCAGTCTCCCAAATCACCGAGGCCCCGGCCCAGGCGGCACCGTAGAGCAGGGAGCAAAGCGCTTGCAGCAAAACGGCGTTGAGCTCGCTGCCACATGTCGCTGCCAGTTCGGGAACCACCGGATAATAGGTCCCCTGGCCGCTCACCAAGGAGATCAAAATGGTGATGAGGTAGCTGAGGGCAAGCCCCAGAGGAGCGCCCAGCAGGGCGCGGAGCAGCAGATTTTTCTTCATATGAATCACCTCAGATTCCCAATAGGTCTTTGATCTTGCCCACATATCGGCGGGAGACATAGGCGGTTTGGCCGTCGGACAGAGTGACCCGAATGGTGCCGGACAGGCTCAGATCAAAGCTTTTGACGTGTCCCAGATTGACCAATTCAGAGTTGGAGATGCGGGTGAAGTGTTCTGGCTCCAGACGCGCCTCCAGCTCGTAGAGACGGGATTTGACGACGTATTCATCTCCACCTGCCAGGGAGGCAAACACCTTGCCTTGGCTGGCGTACAGCCTCAAAATGTGCTCCGGCTTCAGCAGGACGACTTGGCTGGCCTGAAAGCCGGTGATGGCGGAAGGTTTGTCCTGCCGCAGCTGTTTGATCAGTGCTTCCAGCTCGGGCGTCATGTGGTCGGCCACCAGAATGATGTGAGGCTCAGGGCAGCCTTCCTGCAATCTGATTTCCACATTCACTTTGCCTCACCTCCTGGGATTAGCATACAGAACGGAAGGGGATCTGACAAGAGGTTTTCGCTGGTCGGTCGTTTTCCGACCACAGACGGTAAAAAGCCCGGCATCCTCCTGCTGAGGATGCCGGGCTGATGGTTGTTTTAGCCGAAGATACGGCGGATGGTGATGATGCTCTTGTAGTTGACATCGCTGTAAGTGATGCCATACTTTTCGCCCAGAGCACTGATGATGGTGCCATCGCCCACGTAGATGCCCACATGGTGGTTGTAGCAGACGATGTCGCCGGGCTGAATATCCTCCAGGCTGACCTCCTGGCCGTAATTGCGCTGAGCGCTGGAGGAGTGGGGCAGGCTGTAGCCGAAGTGGGCGTAAACCTGCATCACGAAGCCGGAGCAGTCGGCGCCGTTGGTCAGGCTGGTGCCGCCCCATTCGTAGGGGTTGCCCAGGAACTGAACGGCGTAGTTGGCCACTTCCGCGCCGGTGCCGCCGCTGACGGTGGCGCCGCCCTCATAATTAGCGGAGCTGCCTGCGGAGAGGCTGGTACGGTTGGAGGCACCGGCCTCCTGGGCGGTCTGAGTCGCAGGGCCGGCGGATTCGGTGGTGTAAGCGGCGTTGATGTAGCCCTCTTTGCCGTTATAGCTCACCTGATACCAGTCGCCCAGCTTGCCGGTGACCGCCACCACCGTGTCGCCGGGAATGGAAGTAAGCCGCTCGGCGTCGGTGGAGGGTTCCTCCCGCAGAATCAGGGAGGAGGCGGTAATCTCCGCAAAGTCGGGATAATACCGATAGCCGTCAGCGGTGGTGGGGGAGACATAGGCGGCGCTGACATAGCCCACATAGTCCTGATAGCTCACCCGGTACCAGTTGCCGTAGCTGCCGGTGACGGTGAGAACGGTGCCCTCGGGGATGGAGGCCAGCTCCGCAAAGACGCTGCCGGCTCCGGCCCGCAGAGCCAGGGGATGGACGGTGGACTGAACATAACCGGTGTTGACGCTCTCGCTGAAGCTCACATACTCGGCGCTGACATAGCCGCTCTGGCCGTTAAAGACGGCGCCGTACCAGCCCTCGGTGTCATTGGAGGTGATCTGGAAGGTGGCGCCGTTGGGCAGCTCCGCCAGACTGTCGGATTCAGCGTCGGGCTGGCTGCGCAGATTCAAGGAATCGCTGGTGACGGTACCGTAGCCGATGCAGGCGGTGTCCTCCTCGGTGGAGATCAGCTGCTGCTCAATAAAGCCGGTCAGGGTGCCGTCGGTGACTTTATACCATCCGTCGGTGCTGGACACGATGTCCAGGGTGGCGCCGGCGTCCAGGATGGACAGAATTTCAGATGTACTGTCCGCCTCTGCTCTCAGAATGACGGAAGCAGTGGTGGTGACGCCGGTGGCCAGGGGATTCACATAGAGGGCTTCGCTGGGGATATAGCCGGTGAAGCGCTCCTCCTGGCCGGAATAACTGACCTGGAGCCAGCCCTCAATGGAGCTGTCCAGCAGGATGACGGTGGAACCGTCGGGGATTTGGGTCAGGGCAGCGGACTCAGCGTTGGCCTCGCTCTTCAGCTCCACGTCGCCGCCGGTGATGGTGGCGGTTTGGGTGACTCCAGCGCTGACCAGAGCCCGGCTGATGTAGCCGGTGTAGTGTTCACCGTCGTCGCCGGTGTAGCTGACCTGATACCAGTCTTCGTTACTGGAATCCAGAATCTCCAGCGTGTCGCCCTGGTTCAAAACATCCAGCTCCTCGGATTCAGTGCTGGGCTCGCTTCTCAGACGGACCTCGTCGCCCAACACGCTGCCGATTTCAGCGGCATTGGCGGTGAAGGCGAAACAGGTGAGCATCAGAGAAGCGGCGATGGAAACTCCGGCGGCACGCTTAAGGTTGCGGTGGATTCGGAACATGAAAAACCTCCGTAATGGATACGCAGGTAAAGGACCTCCGCTTATTTGGAGGTAAGGGCCCGCCGCAGCCAAACGTCGCCCAAGTCCATTGCGGCGTAGAGGCTGTTCTTTTCACTCTTGCGGACCACCCGGTCCCGGCTCTTCAAATCGGGATCGGTGAGCTGGAGCTGGACGGCGACCTTGGTGGCCACCTCCATGTCCTTTACCTTTTCGGTGGATAGGATCTGAAGCATGATGATATAGGGATCGGCCATGCTTCCGTAATAGATGAGATTGTCCTTCCGGCGAAGGGGATGACCCTTGTAGGTCAGGGGAAGGGATTTGGACTCAGCCATGAAAGTACCTCCTGAAATTGTAACTAATTGTAACAGATTGTTTCTAACTTGTCAACACTGCCCCAAATAGGGAAAAAACACCAGTTTTGCGGGGCCTTGACGAACCCGGTCAAAAGGGGGGCGGAGTTGTGGGCACTGGGCCAAAAATTTCTGGAGACAATCAAACAGGGCCGTCCTGGGGGACGACCCTGGTTTTGACTCATTTCGATCAGACGTCCAGATAATAACGGACCAGTTCCTGCAGCAGCTCGTCCCGATCCAGTTTGCGGATCAGCGTACGGGCGTTGTTGAAATTGGTGATATAGGTGGGATCCTCCGAGAGAATATAACCCACGATCTGATTGATCGGGTTGTAGCCCTTCTGCTGAAGAGAATGATAGACTTGGGAAAGAATCTCACGGGTGTCAATGGTATCGTCTGCAGGGAGATCGAAGCGGCGGGTATAATCGGACATTGGGTAACACCTCCTGCGTTGTCAGATATGGACAACACCTATCACTAGCTCAGTCCATTCTATAACAAATTGCCGGGATTGTAAAGAGCAAAACCGACTTTAATTTCCGTTCTGCCCATAAATCGTTGCCAATATTCCTGAAAAAAGACAGATTTGTGGGTTAAGAAGAAACTGTTGCGAAACAGTTTGGAAAAAAGCCCGGATCGGCGGCCTGTGGAAAGGCACCGATCCGGGCATAAATGCCTGGGAAAAAGCAGGGGATTTTAGCGCAGTACAGCCCCCAGCTGAGCCTCCAGAGCGGCCAGAATGGCCTTCACATCCTCGTCGGCCTCCTGGTCGTTGAGGGTGTGGTCGTCGCTGCGCAGCTTCAGGGAGAAGGCCACGCTCTTCTTGCCATCGGGGATGGGGGAGCCGGTGTAGATGTCGAAGAGCTCCACTTCCTTGACCAGACCCTTGCCGCTGCGGGAGATGCAGGCCTCCAGATCGCCCACAGGAGTGGCTGCGTCGCAGACCACGGCGATGTCCCGGGCCACAGAGGGATACTTGGGCAGGGGCTTGTAGGCAATCTCGGTGTTCTGCAGCGCCAGCAGGGCGGTGAAGTTCAGCCGAGCCACATACATGCGGCCGGACACGTCATAGTTCTTGGCCACCAGGGGGTGGATTTCGCCCAGGGTACCGATAACCTGGCCCTCCACGGCCACGTCGGCGCAGCGGCCGGGATGGAAAGCGGGGCGCTGGGCGGTGGCGGTGTAGGTGACGCCGGAGATCTTGAAGGCCTTCAGAATGGTCTCCACAGCTCCCTTGAGCCGGAAGAAGTCCATGTTGCCGCCGTAGGCGCCCAGAATCAGATCCTGGGTCTCCAGGGCCATGGCGGTGCCCTCCTGCTTGGCGTAAACCCGGGCCAGCTCATAGAGCCGGGCCTGCTTGTTGTGGTAGTGCTCGTTCCGGGCCAGCACCTCCAGCATGGAGGGGACGGCAGTGGTACGCATAATGGAGGTGTCCTCGCCCAGGGGGTTCAGAATCCGGATGCTGTCCCGCTTGGGGGAGTCGGGGGCCATGCGCACCTTGTCATAGTAGCTGGGGGAGATGAAGGAATAGGTCATGATCTCGCTGTAACCCAGGCTGCGGCAGGTGGCGGCGGCCAGCTGCTCCGCCTTCTGGGCCCGGTTCAGACCGCCCCGGGTGGTCTCGCCCCGCATCAGGGTAGTGGGCAGGTTGTTGTAGCCGAAGAACCGGGCCACCTCCTCGGCGATGTCGGAGTAGTGCTCCACGTCGCTGCGCCAGGAGGGAACGATAATGGTGTCCCCATCCAGGGTGAAGCCCAGCCGCTCCAGGATCTCCACCATCTCCTCCCGGGAGATGTCGGTGCCCAGCAGGCCGTTGATCTTCTCGGGCTCCAGCTTGACGGTGGTGGGATTCTGGTCGGCGGCGATGACGTCGATGATGCCGTCCACTACTTCGCCGGCCCCCAGCAGCTCCACCAGCTCGCAGGCCCGCTGAACGCCCAGATAGGTGTTCATGGGATCCAGGCCCTTCTCATAGCGGCCGGAAGCCTCAGTGCGCATGCCCAGGGCGGTGGCGGTGCGGCGGATGGACACCCCGTTGAAGTTGGCGGACTCAAAGACCACCGCGGCGGTGTCGCCCTCAATCTCAGAGTTGGCGCCGCCCATGACGCCGGCCACGCCCACAGGCTTGTTGACGTCGCAGATGCACAGCATGCTGGTGGTGAGCTTCCGCTCGGTGCCGTCCAGGGTCTGGATGGTCTCGCCTTCCCGGGCGGTACGGATCACCAGCTTGCCGCCCTCCACGCACTTGAAGTCAAAGGCGTGCATGGGCTGGCCATACTCCAGCATGACATAGTTGGTGATGTCCACAATGTTGTTGATGGGCCGGACGCCGGAGGCACGCAGCCGCTCCCGCATCCACTTGGGGGAGGGGGCGATCTTGACGTTCTTCACCATCCGGGCGGTGTACCGGGGGCAGAGCTCGGGATCCTCGATCTCCACGTCCAGGTCGTCCATGATGCTGCCGCCGCAGCCCTTCACCTCCGGGGTGTGGAGCTGCAGGGGCTGACGGAAGGTAGCGGAAGCCTCCCGGGCCAGGCCGATGACAGACAGGCAGTCGGGGCGGTTGGGGGTGATCTCAAACTCCACCACATGGTCGTCCATGCCGATGATGGGCTTGATGTCGTCGCCGGGGGCGATGCCCTCCTCGTTGAGAACAAAGATGCCGTCGGGAATGCAGTTGGGGAACTCCTTCTGCTCGGCGTGCAGGTCCTCCAGGGTGCAGATGGTGTTGGAGGCGGTATTCAGAGCCACCATATCACCCTCGTGCAGGTTGCGCAGGGGAGTGGTGAGCTCCACTTCGCCGGCGCCGGTGTCCGCCTTGACGGCATAGCTGCCGAAGGCCACGGTCTCCACGCTGGTGAGCCGGGCGGCAATCACCTTGCCGAAAATCTTGTAGCCGGGCTGAATGTCGGCGGGGATGCTGGGCTTCTCCGGGTCAATGGGGTGATAGTCCCCCAGGATGGCGGCGGCGGGAATGGCGCCGTAGGGGAAGTCTCGCTCATCCAGACCCAGCTCGGACAGGCCGCAGAGCATGCCCTGGGACACCTCGCCCCGAAGCTTGCCCTTGGTGATCTTCACACCGCCGGGCAGGGTGGACTTGTGTTTGGCCACGGGCACCAGGTCCCCCACATGGACGTTCCAGGCGCCGGTGCAGATCTGGACGGTCTCGCCGCCCACATCGATCTGGCACACCCACATATGGTCGGAGTTGGGATGCCGGACCAGCTCGGTGATGCGGCCCACCACCACGTTGGAGATTTCAGCCCCCAGCTCCTCATAGGTCTCCACCTTGGAACCGGAGATGGTCAGAGCCTCGGAGAAAGTCTTGTCGTCAATATCGTCAACGCTGACGTTGGGAACGAATTCGTTCAGCCACTTACGAGATAAAATCATGTCGCTTGTCCTCCTCTTCCTTAGAACTGTTCCAGGAACCGGACGTCGTTTTCAAAGCAGAGCTTCAGGTTGTTGATGCCATAGCGCATCATGGCCAGCCGCTCCACGCCCATGCCGAAGGCCCAGCCGGAGTAGACGTCGGTGTCGATGTTGCAGCCCTGGAGCACCTTGGGGTGGATCATGCCGGCGCCCAGCACCTCAATCCAGCCCTCGCCCTTGCAGACGCTGCAGCCCTTGCCGTGGCAGGCGAAGCACTGCACGTCCACCTCGCAGGAGGGCTCGGTGAAGGGGAAGTGGTGGGGGCGGAACCGGGTGATGGAGTCCTCGCCGTAGAGGCTCTTGATGACGGCGTTCAGGGTGCCCTTCAGGTCGGCCATGGTGATGCCCTTGTCCACCACCATGCCTTCAATCTGATGGAACATGGGGGAGTGGGTGGCGTCGGCCTCGTCCTTCCGGTACACCCGGCCCGGGGCGATGATGCGGATGGGGGGCTTCTGGGCCTCCATGGTGCGCACCTGCATGGGGCTGGTCTGGCTGCGCAGCAGCACTGCGTCATTCTTGGGGTCGGCATCGCCAGCAGTAATATAGAAGGTGTCGGTCCACTCCCGGCCGGGATGGCCCTCCTCGGTGTTCAGACGGGTGAAGTTGTACTCGGCCAGCTCGATCTCCGGGCCCTCGGCCACGGTGAAGCCCATGCCGATGAAGATCTCCTTCACCTCGTCCATGATCAGGGTGATGGGGTGCCGGTGGCCCAGCTCATGGGTCTCACCGGGGATGGTGACATCCAGAGCCTCCTCCTTCAGCTTCCGCTCCAGGGCCAGCTCCTCCAGGTGCTTGCCCTGCTGAGCGATGGCCTCGGTCAGGGCGCTGCGGACCTCGTTGGCCAGCTGGCCCATGACAGGCCGTTCCTCGGCGGACAGAGAACCCATCTGCTTCAGTACGGCGGTGAGTTCGCCCTTCTTGCCCAGATACTTGACCCGCAGGGCGTCCAGGGCGGCGGCGTCCTGAACCTGCTGGATGGCTCCTAAAGCCTCGGCGCGGATCTGCGCCAGTTTTTCCTTCATAGCAAAAACTCCTTTTCTGGTGTTGGGTTGACATAAAATAAAAATGGCCATTCATCCCGACATAGGGGACGAAAGGCCAGCCTTCCGCGGTACCACCCGCATTCGGACCCGAAAGAGAAGGGTCCGCACTTTTTGATGGGGTAACGGCCATCAGCCGGTCCGGCATTTCCTCCGGACAGCTCCCGGGCGAACCAGTCCCAATCCCTCTGCGCCTGCTTTCAGCCGGTGACAGGTGCTCTCTGGCGGGGGAAGGCGGGGGACATTTTCCCGTTCCACGCATTAACTTTATTTTTATAACATATTTTTTACGGTTACGCAAGGGGCGGCCAGAAAAATCGCCGGAAAAAGTTGAAGCCTGGGGCGGAAGGGGGTATAATAGGGCGCAACTGGAATGAAAATCCGGGAAAGGAAGTGCGCCCATATGAAGATTGCCACCGCGGAGCAGATGCGTTATCTGGACAATGTCACCATTCATGACCGGGGCGTGCCCTCCACGCTGCTGATGGAGCGGGCCGCCCAGGGAATCCTGGAAGCCTGCCTGGATCTGCTGGAGGAGCCCCGGGGAAAACGCTGCGCCGTATTCTGCGGCCCCGGCAACAACGGGGGCGACGGAGTGGCGGTGGCCCGGCTGCTGCGGAACCAGGGCCTGGAGGTCCGGGCCTTCCTGGTGGGCAAGCGGGAGAAGATGACCCCGGACTGCCGGGAAATGGAGCGGCGGCTGGCGGAGCTCGGCGGCGCCCTGGAGGATTTTGACCCGGCTTCCGAGGACCAGCAGGCCTTTGTCCAGGGAGCGGATCTCTGTGTAGATGCTATCTTCGGCATTGGTCTGAACTCCGACATCCGGGGCAACGCCCTGGAGGCCATCCGCTGGATGAATGAGAGTGCTGTCCCCACTGTGGCGGCAGACATCGCCTCGGGGGTGGAGACGGACACCGGCCGGGTGCTGGGCTGCGCCGTCAAAGCCGCTAGAACCGTCACCTTCACCCTGCCCAAGCTGGGCCAGATGGTGGGGGATGGGGTACTCTGTACCGGAGAACTGATTGTCCACTCCATCGGCATCCCGGAGGATCTGGTGGAGGGACTGGAGTATGGCGCCACCGTCATCGACGAGGACCTGGTGCGGGACTGGCTGCCCCAGCGGCCCGCCGACGGCCACAAGGGCACCTTCGGCAAGTGCTGTCTGATCTGCGGCAGCACCGGATATACCGGTGCCCCCATCCTGGCCTCTCGGGCGGCGGTGCGCACCGGCACCGGATTGGTGTTTCTCTGCGTGCCCGAGAGCATCTATACTGTAGCGGCGGTGAAATCCGACGAGGCCATGCCCTCGCCGCTGCCGGCGGGAGAGGACGGCACCCTGTCCGCTGAGGCCCTGGTGCCCGCCCTGGAAAAGCTGGCGGGCTGCGATGCCGCCCTGCTGGGGCCTGGCTTGGGCCGGTCCGACGGAGTCCGGGACGTGGTGACTCAGATTCTGAATACCGTTCAGTATCCCATTGTGCTGGACGCCGACGGCATAAACGCCGTGGCCGGGCATATGGATGTACTGTATCAGCGCCGCCAGTGCCCCACTATTGTCACCCCTCACGACGGGGAGTTCGCCCGGATGGGCGGCGACCTGTCCGACGGGGACCGAGTGTCTGCCGCCCGGAAGTTTTCTATGACCTACGGGTGCCTGCTGGTGCTCAAGGGCCATCGGACTATTGTCAGCCTGCCGGACGGCGAGGTGTTCGTGAACACCACCGGCAACTCCGGCATGGCCAAGGGGGGCAGCGGCGACGTGCTGTCGGGGATTCTGGTCTCCCTGCTGGCCCAGGGAATGCACCCGGTGAAGGCGGCGGCCTGCGCTGTCTGGATCCATGGCCGGGCCGGCGACCTCTGCGCCCGGCGGTTGGGCCAGCGGGGAATGACCCCCACCGACATGATCCGGACGCTGCCGGAAGTTTTAAAAGAATTGGAGTGAACAAGCCGTGCGCCTGAAGCTGGGTGCACTGATGATGACCCTTCTCCTGGTGCTCACCGCCTGCGGAGAAGGCAGCGTATCGTCCTCTCTGGACGCCAAATTACGTCAGCAATACGCCGGCCTCACGGGCTTTTCCGCCCGGGCCCAGGTGACGGCGGACTACGGGGAGCGGGTCTACCAGTACGAGCTCTCACTGTCCGGGGACCTGACCCAGGGCAGCCTGGAGGTTATTTCTCCCGAAAACATCGCCGGCACCGGGTTCAGTTGGTCCGAGGGAGGCGGCTCTGTCAGCTATGACGGCGTCACCCTGGAGACCGGCAGCCTGTCCTCCGACGGACTTTCCCCCACGGATGCCCTGCCCATGATCCTGAATACCCTGGTCACCGGCAAGCAGCTCTCCGCCGGGGAACAGACCCTGGAAGGGGAGGAGACGGTGTTCCTGGAGCTGGCCAATCCCGCCTATCCCGATGAGTCCAGCACTGTGCTGCTGTGGCTGGCCCGGGAGGATGGGGCCATGAGACGGGCGGAGGTGACAAGAGAGGGTACCACCGTAGTCACTTATCAATTTACCGAATTTACCTACACCTATGAGGATACAAATCAAGAGACAGAAGGTTGACATAAGTATGAACTATCTGCAGAAGAGAACCTGGGCTGAAATCCATCTGGACCGGCTGGAGGCCAACTATCACGCCCTGCGGGCCCTGGCCCCCAACAGCAAGTTTGCCGGACTGGTAAAGGCCAATGCCTACGGCCATGGGGCGGTTCCCGTGGCCAGAAAGCTGGAACAGCTGGGAGCGGACTACCTGGCGGTGGCCTGCCTGGACGAGGCCATGGAGCTGCGGGAGGCGGGCATCAACGCCCCTATTCTGATCCTGGGCAACACGCCCCCGGAGTTTACCCGCCAGCTGCTGGAGGGCAACATCACCCAGACCGTCTACGACCCGGCTCAGGCCCGGGACTTTTCCAACCGGGCCCAGGAGATGGGCCGGCGGCTGCGCTGCCACCTGAAGGTGGATACCGGTATGTCCCGGCTGGGGATCCTCTGCGATGACCAGAGCATGGAGGCGGGAATCGATACCCTGGCGGAGATGGCCCGGCTCCCGGGCCTGGACTGTGAGGGCATCTTCATGCACTTCGCGGATGCCGACACCTGCCCGGAGTACAGCCGGATGCAAATTGACCGGTTCCATCGGGTGCTGGGGGCGCTGGAGGCCAGGGGAGTGACTTTCCCGGTCCGCCACTGCTGCGCCGGAGCCGCCACCCTCAACTATCCCGAGTGCCATCTGGATATGATTCGGCCGGGCATTCCTCTTTACGGCTGGCATCCGGATCCCTCCACCTTGGATAAAATTGAGTTGGCCCCGGTGATGGAGCTGAAAACCCATGTGATCTCGCTGCGCCGGCTGCCCAAGGGTACCTGCGTCAGTTACGGCCGCACCTATACCCTGGAGCGGGACAGCCTGGTGGCCGCTGTGCCGGTGGGCTATGCCGACGGCCTGTTCCGGGGGCTCAGCAACCGGATGGAGATGAAGGTCCGGGGGAAAATGGCCCCTCAGATCGGCCGCATCTGCATGGATATGTGCATGCTGGATGTCACTGACGTGCCCGGTGTCACCATTGGAGATGAGGTCACCGTTTTTGGCGACGGCGCATCCCTTCAGACCCTGGCGGACACACTGGGTACCATCACCTACGAGCTGCTCTGCGCTGTGAGTCCTCGGGTATGCAGAGTCTATCTGGAGTGAGAACCGACGCAGATCTTGTCGCATAAGCTGTTATGGGAGGCAACATTGTCGGGAGAAAAGGCGGCGGCTTCTGCTCCGTCCGGGTATAACGGCCGTCGCCCCGTGGGAAAATGAAAGTGACCTCGTTACATAACTGTAACGAAGCCTACTTTGACCGCGGAGTGTGAATTTGCGTGGATAACAGCGTCAGAAGAGGAGACATTTTTTACGCCGACCTCAGCCCGGTGGTCGGCAGTGAGCAGGGAGGCGTCCGGCCCGTTCTGATCATCCAAAATGATATGGGCAACCGCCACAGTCCCACGGTCATTGCGGCGGCCATCACATCCCAGATGAACAAGGCCAAATTGCCCACCCATATCGAACTGGTGGGACAGAACTGCGGATTGACCAAGGATTCCGTGGTGCTGCTGGAGCAGATCCGTACCCTGGATAAGCGCCGGCTTCGGGAGCACATGGGCAGACTGGACGGCCCGCTGATGGACGAGGTGGATCGGGCCATCGCGGTGAGCTTTGGCTTGAAGGCCCGGGAGGTCTGATCTGACGGCGATCCTGCCCCCTTGTAGTTTGCCATCCACTGGGCAAGCGACGGGCCGCTGAGGCGGCCCGCGCGTACATATATAATAATAAGCGTAACGCCATTTCCGGAGTGCATACACTCCGGAAATGGCGTTTTCTTTTTCTGTGCGCTCAGAGATGTTTCACCGAAAAACATTCCTGGTTTTTCGGTGAAGTGGGTTTAGGTGGCGTCCCGAACGGCATTGTTGGCGCCATTGGTCATGTCCTTCACCGCATTGCCAACCCCGTGGGCGGCGTCTTTGACAGCGTCAGTGGCGTCATCCACCACGTTTTCCGCCGCGTTCATGGTGTCGTCGGTCACTTTCTTTGCGGTGTCGCCCATGTTGCGGGCTTCCTTGCCCATGGTGCGGCCAGCGCCCTTGGCGGCGTTTTTCATATCCTGGCCTGCCTTGTCCATGGCGTTGTCCCGCTTATCCTGGCCATCGCCGGCGGGACGGCTGCGCTGGTTTACCACACCGCTGTCATCGGCATAATATGCGGCGTTGGGCATGCTGCGGGGGGTGGGGTTCGTGTTGTTGTCAGCGCCGCAGCCGGTCAGTGACAGCGACAGGGTGAGCGCCGCCAGGCCGGCGGCCCAAATTTGCTTTCCTTTCATCCCAATCTCCTTCTCTCTCCCAAAATGCTTCCGCTCCTGCCGGGGCGGATATTGTCATTATGCGTCGCTGCCACGGGATTAACCCCGGAAAAAACAGGCGTCATGTGTAAAAAAGCAAAATTTGAAAATAATGATTGCAAAGAGAATCACGTTTTGCTATAATGTGCTTGTCAGTAATATTTCTTAATAAGGTAATTGAGATTGTGATGGAACAGAAACGTTATTCTCGTCAGCGGGAGCTGATTTATGAGTGCTTGCAGGGCATGAAGATCCATCCCACCGCGGAGATGATCTACCAGACCCTGAAGCCGGAGCATCCGAAGCTGAGCTTGGGGACGGTTTACCGAAATCTGAACCAGCTGGCGGATTGGGGTGTTATCACCAGGATGCCCTTTCATGTGGAGCGCTATGATGCGGATATTACACCTCACGCCCATTTCTGCTGCGATTGCTGCGGGCGGGTGTTTGATCTGCCCATGCCGGAAGGGGAGGATATGACGCCCTTCTGCGCCCAACATGGATTTTCTCTGCGCCGGGAGGCGCGGCTCTTCTACGGCCTGTGCAAGGATTGTGAGGAGTCAGCTTAATTTGTGCGTTTTCCGCCCTTTTAGACGGAAATTTGGCAAAAATATTTTATATTAAAAGGAGTGTAAGTATCATGGAATTGAAGGGTTCTAAGACCGAAGCCAACCTGTGGACTGCCTTTGCCGGTGAATCCCAGGCCCGCAATAAGTACACCTATTTCGCCTCTGCCGCCAAGAAGGCCGGCTATGAGCAGATTGCCGCTATTTTCGAGGAGACTGCCAATAACGAGAAAGAGCACGCCAAGATCTGGTTCAAGGAGCTGGGAGGCATCGGCGATATCCGCGAGAACCTGAAGGCTGCCGCCGAGGGTGAGAACGGCGAGTGGACCAGCATGTACCCCGAGATGGCCGCTACCGCCCGGGAGGAAGGCTTCACCCGTCTGGCCTATCTGTTTGAGGCTGTTGCCGCCATCGAAAAGGAACACGAGGAGCGCTATCTGCAGCTGCTGGCCAACCTGGAGAACGACGTGGTGTTCAAGACCGACGATGAGAACACCGTGTGGATCTGCCGCAACTGCGGCCACATCCATGTGGGCAAGGACGCTCCCGAGGTTTGCCCGGTCTGCGCCCATCCTCAGGCTTTCTTTGAGCGCCGGAAGGTGAACTACTGAGCATGGAAACCATCCAGTACAGACCCCAGGGCGTATGTTCCAACTATATGGAGATCGACGTGGAAAACGGCGTGATCCAGGATTGTCGGGTTACCGGCGGCTGCAACGGCAACCTGCAGGGCATCTCCGCTCTGGTGCGGGGCATGCGGGTTCAGGACGCCATTCAGCGCATGGAGGGCATCCGCTGCGGATTTAAGAGCACCTCCTGTCCCGACCAGCTGGCCCAGGCCCTGAAGGGGTATCAGGGCTGAGGCGTGCAAGATCTGATTTCCCTGAAAGGCCCGGCCTGGATCAAATCCATGCCGGGCCTTGATTTTGGTTGCGGGCAGAGGCGGAATGTGTTATACTCAGTTCAACAAAATAAGGCCGGCAGGCCGGACAGAACGGGATGTGTCTCTTTGAAGAAAGTCAATGCGTACCTGATTCAGCGCCCCAAGATGCTGCTGACCATGGTATGGGTGTTCACCTTGCTTGCGATAGGGCTGGGAGTCACGCTGATTATTGCGTTTCCCAATATGGGAATTTTGCTATTCTGGGGTTATTTGATCGTGCCCGCCGCCCTGGCCCTCTATACCAGGCTGCTCTACAGCAAGGTGCAGGAGCGCCGCAAGGAGGAGCGCCGGGCCCAGAAGGAAGCGGAGAACGAGATCCGCTATCCGCACAAGAAGAAAAAACGCTGATTGCAGCAAGAAAACGAGAGCGGCCGGAAGCACGAATTCCGGCCGCTCTTTTGCGTGGCAGGCAGGCGTTGTAAAAAGAGGACCGCTGCATTGCAGCGGTCCTCTTCTGTTTGAGGGGAGTAATGAGTTACGGATCAGCCGCGGTCGGCAGCGTTGGCATCCTTCATCTTGAACATGGGGATGGTGAAGATGATGCCGATGGCAAGCACGATGAGGCACATGATCCAGGCGCTCATGGGGTTGCCGCTGTTGATCATAGCGGCCATGATCTGAGCGGCAAAGGCGCAGGGGATCAGCTGGATAGCCATGATGATCCGGTTGGCAGCCTGATACTCCCGGCGGCCGAAGGCGAAGGAGATGGAGGCCGGGTGCATGGTGGGCACACCGCCGGTCATGCAGGAAACGCCGAAGCCCCACAGGATCAGCAGAGGCACGTTGCAGGCGCCGGTGGTGGCCACGAAGTGCCACTGGCTCATCAGGCCGATGATGGGCAGGAACTCGGTAATGCCCAGGATCAGGCTGGCCACGGGGGTGCCGCACTTGTCGTCGATGACGCCGAACAGGAAGCTGGTCAGGATGCCCACCAGGGCGCCCACGCTCAGCCAGCGGGTAGCCTGGTTGACGAACAGCACCATGGCACCGCCACCCTCCAGGCCGCCCATACCGGTGAAAGCTGCACCGAGAGGACCAGCAGCAACAGCGTCAGCGTTCAGGATAACCAGACGGGTGAACCACACCACCATGGAAGCCATGCAGGCGTTGATGATGAACTGATAGACGCCATAGTTGACAATCATGATCCAGCTCTTCTTCTGCTTCAGCACGTCGCCGATGGACAGCTTGGTCTCTTCCTCGGCTTCGCTTTTGGGAGGAGTATCAGATCCGTCGGGATACAGGCCCACATCCTCAGGCGCATCGCGCAGCAGCAGAGCGGACAGGATGGCGATGATGACCAGCACCACGCACACGCCGATGTAGAAGGGACGATAGTCGCCGCCCAGATAGGTGCCGATGAAGTTGTTCATCACAGAGGTGCCCACCACGGAGAACAGGGGGGAACCCAGGGTGATAATGCCCAGCACACGGCCGCGATAGCGGATGAACCAGGTAGCGGCCAGCTGGAAGCCGGCCATCTGGAAGCACATGCAGGTGACGCGGATCAGGAACAGGGAGATGGCATACAGCACGTAATTGCCCACCACATTGGGATCGCCGATGGCGGCAGAGGCCAAAGTTGCATTGGGAGAATTGCAGGCCAGGCCGTTGGCGGCCGCCAGGCCAAGGCAGCCCAGGGCGGAGACGGCGATGCAGGGGATCAGGGTCTTGCGGACGCCGAACTTGATGAAGCAGGTGCCATAGACCAGGGTCAGCACGATGCACACCAGGTTGCCCACGGTCATGGGGATCAGGGTGGCGTTGTTGTTCCAGGCGGAGTAGGCCTGAATGATGTTGATGTGGTCATTCTGGAGACCGGAATAGAAAAACATGAACACGATGCCCAGAATGTTGAAGGCAATCGCGTAGCGTGCGAACTTCTTATTTTTCAGCACAATAGTTCCTCCTCTATACTCTTCTTTGTCAAGAAAGGAAGACGGTTTGGACGGGGGTTTTGCCTGCGCAGTTCCTCCCCCCCTTTAAAACTGCAGTTTGGGCAAAACAGCAAGACCCGACCAGACAGATCTCCTTCAAAGCCTCAAATGAGGCTTCTTAACGGTAGAATTATACTACAAATGCCCTAAAAAGCAAACACAAATTATGCAAAAAACAAAATTCGCTCTTTTGCCCAATCTTAAAAACTGAAAAACATTTTCAATCATTTTCAAAGGTGAAAAAGATTTGGCTACGCCAAACTGGAACATATGAGTAACAATTTGGAGTAAAAAAGAAATGACCAGTCAGTGACGTAATTTTCCGGTATTGGTAAATATTTCTTTCAATGCTTTTCACTGGGAATGTATTGTGAGGTGCAGCCGGGCGGAACACTGGCCCGGAAAGGATACATTTTAAATAATAAGCGTCAACTGCGAGAAATTGATATTAGATAAGAAAATTAGATAAGAAAAGATAAAAGGAAAAAACTTTGTAATTGCAAGGAAAAAACTGCTTGACGAGCAGATGGACCCATGCTATAATACTTATCTGTGTGGTATAGGCGTATTCTGCGCTTATATCGGGAAGGAGCGGTGACTTGCTTTGATCGACCAACTGCAAACGGAACATAAGGTGGTCGGAGTGAAGCAGTCGCGCAAGGCGGTCCAGCGGGGAAGTGCCCGGCTGGTCTTCTTGGCGGAGGACGCAGACCCTCAGATCACCGATCCCATCCGTCAACTGTGCCAGACCACCGGCGTTCCGGTGGAGAGCATCCCCCATATGCGGGAGCTGGGCAATGCCTGCGGGATTCGCCTGGGCTGTGCTGTGGCCGCAGTTTTGGCGGAATAAAATTTTTTGGTTTTAGCGAATATTCCCTGGGAAAATTCGTTAAAATAAGATTCATCAATCTAAGAAAGGAGGAACTCGTTCATGCCTACTTTTAACCAGCTGGTGCGCAGCGGAAGAAAGACCTCTGCCGTCAAGTCCAATTCTCCTGCTCTTCAGAAGGGCAAGAACACCCTGAAAGACAAGGAGACCGATCTGCCTTCTCCTCAGAAGCGTGGCGTGTGCACTGCCGTGCGTACTTCCACTCCTAAGAAGCCTAACTCCGCTCTGCGGAAGATCGCCCGTGTCCGTCTGTCCAACGGTTATGAAGTCACCGCTTATATCCCCGGTGTCGGTCACAACCTGCAGGAGCACTCCGTGGTTATGATCCGCGGCGGCCGTGTCAGGGACCTGCCCGGTGTTCGTTACCACATCATCCGCGGCACTCTGGATACCCAGGGCGT
>JAHZGF010000032.1 GCA_019420945.1 Clostridiales bacterium
CGAGGGCACTTCCGAGGTCCAGCGCATGGTCATCTCCAGCCACCTGGGCGTTAAGTAATTGAGGAGGTAAAAGGTAAAATGAAAATTCTTGTTACTGTGAAGCAGGTTCCCGATACCTCCGGTAAGGTGGCAGTGAACCCCGACGGCACCCTGGATCGTGCCTCCATGCAGACCATCATCAACCCCGACGACCTGAACGCCGTGGAAGCCGCCCTGTCCCTGAAGGACCAGCTGGGCTGCAAGGTCATCGCGTTCACCATGGGTCCCCCTCCCGCAGAAGGCATGCTGCGTGAGCTGATGGCCATGGGCGTGGACGAGGGCGTCCTGATCACCGCCCGTGAGTTCGGCGGCTCCGACACCTACGCCACCTCCCAGATCATCGCCGCCGGTATCGACACCTACGGCGTGGAAGAGGACGACATCATCCTGGCCGGCCGTCAGGCCATCGACGGCGATACCGCCCAGGTTGGCCCCCAGATCGCCGAGAAGCTGCACCTGCCCCAGGTGACCTACGCCGGCGAGATCAAGAAGGACGGCAACACCCTGACCGTCAAGCGCATGCTGGAGGACGGCTACATGACCGTGAAGGTCAAGACCCCCTGCATGATCACCTGCATCAAGGAGCTGAATCAGCCCCGTTACCTGTCCGTGGGCGGCGCTTTCGAAGCCTACAGCAAGCCCCTGGTCACCATGACCTATGAGACTCTGAAGGATCATCCCCTGATCGACAAGAGCACCATCGGCCTGGCGGGTTCTCCCACCAACATTCTGACCTCCTTTACGCCTCCCCAGAAGGGCGCCGGCATGATGCTCGAGGGCGCCGGTAAGGAGACTACCGACAAGCTGGCCGGCATCCTGGCCGCCAAGCACATCATCTGAGGAAGGAGATAAGAAAATGGCTTTTAATAGTGCTGATACCGCTGCCTTCAAAAACGTATGGGTTTTCTGCGAGCAGCGTCAGGGCGTGATGATGCCCACCACCTTTGAACTGATCTCCGAGGGCCGGAAGCTGGCCGACGAGCTGGGCGTTGAGCTGTGCGGCATTCTGCTGGGCGACAACGTGGACGGCATCGCCGCTGAGCTGGGCGAATACGGCGCGGATAAGGTTTATGTGTACAACTCCCCCCTGCTGAAGGACTTCACCACCGACGCCTATACCAAGGTGATCGTGGAAGCCGTGGAGGAGATCAAGCCCGAGGTGCTGCTGTTCGGCGCCTCCAACATCGGCCGTGATCTGGCTCCCCGCTGCGCCGCCCGTCTGCACACCGGTCTGTGCGCCGACTGCACCCACCTGGACATCGACCTGCCCAACTATAAGAACTTCCTGAAGGAAGCCTCCACTCTGCCCGAGGACCGCATCAACAAACTGGGCACCGTGATGATCAACCGGGAGCCCCATCCCGTGGATCGCGACCTGAAGATGACCCGTCCCGCTTTCGGCGGTCACCTGATGGCCTCCATCATCTGCCCCCGCTTCCGCCCCGCCATGGCCACCGTTCGTCCCGGCGTTATGAAGAAGCGCCTGTGCAAGAAGAACGTGGAGATCCTGCACCCCGCCTTCGCTCTGGAGGCTTCCGACATCCACACCGAGGTGGTGGAGACCGTGAAGGCCGCCAAGAAGCTGGTGGACCTGATCGGTGCGGACTTCATCGTGTCCGTGGGCCGCGGCATTTCCAAGGACGTGGAAGGCGGCATCAAGCTGGCCGAGGAGCTGGCCGAGGTTCTGGGCGGCGTCGTGGGTTCCTCCCGCGCCTGCGTGGACGCCGGCTGGATCAGCGCTGACCACCAGGTCGGCCAGACCGGCAAGACCGTGCATCCCAAGGTCTACATCGCTCTGGGTATCTCCGGTGCCATCCAGCACAAGGCCGGTATGCAGGATTCCGAGTGCATCATCGCCGTGAACAAGAACGAGTCCGCTCCCATCTTCGAGGTGGCGGACTACGGCATCGTGGGCGACCTGTTCAAGGTCGTTCCCGAGCTGATCGAGTCCATCAAGGCTCAGAAGGCCGCCAAGTAAACTTGTTTTACGTCAAATAAAAGAGAGGCTGTCCCGCCCGGGACAGCCTCTTTTTACACGTGGGAAGCACTTGTACAGACTCCGGAATGCCCAAGTAAAAATGTGTGAATACGTTGTTAATTCCATGTAAATGTCGTGCAATTTACAGAAAACTGGCTTCTGCTTGTGACATTTTTGTGAAACTGTATAAGGCGCTGGGGTTGACTTTCCCGAGTGGGGAGGCTACAATACCATACGGTTCAAAGATCATTTCTGAAGAAAGGGGAGGAGCCATCATGGAGAAAATTTTGGCGGTTGCCATTTTTGTTGTGATGTTTGCCCTCATCATCTGGGACCGGTTTCCTCGTCAGTGGGTAACGCTGGGCAGCGGAGCTCTGGTGCTGGTACTGGTGTTCGGCCTGTGCATGCATGACGGAGGGGCCATCTGGGAGACGCTGAACCTCAGCTGCTTTATCCAGAAGGGCTTCTGGGTGGGCTCGTCCGAGTCCAATACCGGTATCAACTGGTCCACCATTGTGTTCATTGCCGGTATGATGGTGATGGTGGAGGGCATGGGCCATGCGGGAATTTTCCAGTGGCTGTGCCTAAAAATCGCGAAGCTGGTGCATTACCGGACGGTGCCGCTGCTGATCTGCTTTATGGTGATGTCGGCGCTTCTGGCCATGTTCATCGACAGCATCACTGTGATCCTGTTCCTGGCCGCCGTGACGGCGGAGCTGGCCAAGACGCTGTATTTTGACCCGGTGCCTATGATCCTGGCGGAGATTTTCTGCGCCAACCTGGGCGGCTCGGCTACTATGTGCGGCGACCCCCCCAACATCATCATCGGCACCTCCCTGGGGCTGAGCTTCTTCGACTTCCTGGGCAACACCGGCGTTATCGCGGCGGTGTGTCTGGTGTTCACGGTGGTGTACTTCTTCCTGTGCTTCCGGAAGCCCCTGGCCCAGAGCGAGAAGAATCGCCCGGCAGACGTGGTGTACCCCGACGCAGCGTCGGCGGTGACCAACCGGGCGGGGTTCTATGGCTGCGGATCGTCCTTCTTAGTGGTGGTGGTCCTGCTGATCACCCACGCCCAGACGGAGCTGACGGTGGCCGCCATCGGGTGCATCGCCGCGGCTCTGATGAGCCTGGTGACGCTGCTGACCAGCGGCCGGAAGGCGGCTGCGGGACTGTTTGCCCGGGTGGACTACAAGACCCTGCTGTTCTTCACGGGCCTGTTCGTGGTGGTGACCGGGCTGGAGCGCACCGGCTGCCTGGCCGTGCTGGCAGACTGCATTGCCAGGCTCAGCGGCGGCAAGGCCGTGGTGATGGTGGCCATCATCCTGTGGGTGTCCGCCGTGGCCAGCGCCTTTGTGGACAACATCCCCTTTGCCGCCACCATGGTGCCGGTGATCCAGGCCATGGCCCAGACCCAGGGCGTGGACCTGCATGTGCTGGCCTGGGCGCTGTCCATGGGCACGGACCTGGGCGGCAGCGCCACGCCCATCGGCGCCTCCGCCAATGTGGTGGGCACGTCCGTGGCCGCCAAGAACGGCCATCCCGTCACCTGGGGCAAGTATTGCCGCTACTGCGCGCCGGCCACCATCATGGTGATGGCGGTGTCCATGGTGTGCATTGTGGTGCGGTACATGTGAATCAAAACCTCCGACTTAGCCGGAGGTTTTGATTATACAGATCAGACCCTGGGCCTGCGCCGCACGCACAGAAGGGGGCAGACTACCAGCAGAGCCAGGGGAATGAAATAGACGAACAAGGAGCAGGTAACAGGCGTCCACAGGCGGGCCAGGGACAGGATGCCTGCCGCGCGCACTCCCACCAGCTCCAGGGCCGCCGGGCCCACCAGGCCGGCGCAGCATACCACCACGGCAGCGTTCACCGTCCGGCACAGGCTCGACAGCAGGCACCCGGTCATGGCGGCAGCCAGCAGCACCAGCAGCCGCAGCAACAGGCATCCGGCCAGCCACTGGCCCACAGTGCAGTCTGCGGCCAGGTCTGCAAAATAGGTCACACTGCGCAGCGGGGCGGACAGGGCCGTCAGGCCGCCGTAATACGACGAAACCTGGTACACCTGCCGCAGGGTCAGAGTCAACCATACCGCCGCCGCCAGCAGGGCAGACAGGGCCAGCTTGCAGCGAGGCTCCCGGCGGCGGCCCCGGGGCGTGGTCTGCAGCAGCGGCAGCATTCGCTGCTGCCGCTCTCCGGCGAAGGTGCCTGCCGTCAGCAGCGCCACTGTCAGCAGTGCCGCCATGGACGGAATGCGCTGACTGCCGCCCACATCGCCGCCGCACAGGGTAAACATGGGCGCAGGATTCAGCACCCACAGGCCGGTATCCTGCTTTTCCAGGGCCTCGGCCTCCACGGCGGACAGGGCCGCCAGCTGGGTGGATCGGATCTCGGACTCCGGCCAGCCTTCCACCTCCGCTATGCGGGCCCGGATGGCCCGGAGGGTGTCCTCCGTGGCAGGGCCCTGGAACTCATTCTGGAAGGCGGCGGTATCTGTGTCGTACAGGGACACGTCCGCCGTAGGAGCTGCGGCTGCCCGGAAGCACCAAAGAGCAAAGACCAGCAGCACCAGCAGTCCCTTATGATACCATAGGATTTTCTTGAACTCGAACCCCGTCAGGGTCAGCCGGCCGGAGGCCCGGGAAAACACGGGACGCAGCCGGGCCGCCAGACGCTGGAACAGGTTAGCTCCGGCTATGGGCCGGTGATGTCCGGCATAGACCACGGCTCCTGCCGCAGCCAGCACTAAAAGCACCGGCAGAAGGGCGGTACACAGCATGGCTCCGTTTACCGCCCGACCCAGCAGGTTGATATTCAGATAGTGCAGAAACGTCTTTTCCATGCCGACGAAGGAAAACACGTTGATGTACCGAAGGGCCACGATGGCATAGCTGTCCGGCACAAAGGCGAACAGACTGTATTCCACCGCCAGAAATGCGGCGGCGGCCACCATAGCCGTCTGCAAATGGTGGATCAGCTGAAGAATCAGCCACAGCAGCAGTCCCATCAGCCACATACCAAGAGCTTTTAGCAGGCAATACGCCCAAAGCACCTGGCGGAGAGTCAGCGGGTACGGGAAATTCTGAAAAATTTCGCTGGACTGGGCGGCGGCGGACAGGTCGCCCAGCCCGCCGTACAGCAGACTGTCGGTGACAAGGCCCGTCAGCATCAGAAGGGTTGTGCCCAATGCGGCGGAAAGGCCCAGAATCCCCACCCGGCGCAGGGCCAGCCATGTCCGGCCTCGGGGGCTGCCAAACACCAGGTAGCGCAGACTGCTGCGGCGCTCCTCCGTCAGCCGCAGTACCGTTACCAGCATCCACAGCAGAATGCACACGGACACCACACTGTCCTGCAGGAAATTCTCCAGTCCGGCAGTCTCCGTCAGGGTCAGGGACACATCGGCGCTGCGGGGAAAGTCCCGGTCCGTTTTCTTCACGTTTTCCGCATGGAATTTTCCGGCGCTGCTGTCCATGAAAATGGACAGGGTGGGCATATTGGCGGCGTTTTCGTGGATGGTATCCAGATATCCGGGATACGACGCCAGGTAGTCCAGCTGCTGCCGGAGGGTCTGCTGGGCCTGCTGCCGGGCGGTAAATTCCACCTGGGCCTGGTCACTGAGATCATATGCCATGGCCGCTGTCTCATAATCATCGCCCAGCACCTGCCGGGCCTGGTCCCGGTATAGCTCCAGCAGGTCCGGGTCATCCGTGCTGCGCCAGAGCAGGGCCGTCATATAGCGGCGGCTCTCCGCCTCCATCTGGGACAGGGCGGCGGACGGGTCCGGGCTGGCTGCCAGCTGAGCTGCGGTCTGCCGATAGGCGGCGGCAAAGCCGGGGGCGTTGTGATGGTCCACCCGATGGAAAAACACCACCGCCGCCATCAGCACCAGCAGCCATAGCAGACTCCTGCGGGAGAAAACACGCCTGCACTCACGCATGGGGGTGCAGCCGCCGGATATAGGCGTCCTCCAGGTTGGCCGCGCCGCAGCCGCGGATAAATTCCTCCACCGGGGCGTCCGCCAGCAGGACGCCATGGTGCAGCAGTAAAATTTCACTGGCGATGGATTCCACGTCGCCGGTGATGTGGGTGGTGATAAGGACGATTTTGTCCCGGCCCAGCTGCCGGATATATTCCCGCAGGCGCACCCGCTCCTCCGGGTCCAGCCCGGCGGTGGGTTCATCCAGCAGCAGGACCTTGGGCGCGCCCAGCAGGGCCTGGGCCAGCATCACCCGCTGGCGCATACCGCCGGAAAAGCCGCCAACCCGGCGGTGGGCCGCGTCCCACAGATTCACCACCTGCAGCAGCTCCCGAAGCTGCTCCCGGGCGGCCCGGGGCCGCAGTCCCTTCAGCTGGGCTATGTACAGCAGAAATTCCCAGGCGGTCATGTCGTCGTACATCCCCTGGCTCTGGGGCATGAAGCCCAGCACCTGCCGGAACGCCGGTCCCATGGACAGAATATCCGTCCCGTCGAAGGCGATGGTCCCCGTCTGGCGGGGCAGCAGGTCGCAGATCAGGTGGATGAGGGTGCTTTTCCCCGCACCGTTGGGGCCCAGCAGGGCCGTGATGCCGGGGGCAAAGGTGTGGGTAAAGCCCGTCAGGGCTTTCTTGTCCCCGTAGGAATGGGACAGGGCGTGAATGGTCAGTTCCATATTATCCGTGGCTCCTTGCCGTGGGGTCCACCAGCTGGATCAGCTCCAGACGGTCCAGGTGATGGGGGTCGATGTAGTGGGTGATGGTCCCGCCGTCGGCGGAGAGGTAAATGGCATTGGCGGTGGTATATTCCAGGAAGGGGAAGTATAGCCCTATCCGTTCTTGCTCAACCTTCCCCAGAAGCTGGTAATCCCGGTCCAGGGCCCAAAGGGTGCGCTGCGTGAATTCCTTGGGGTCCGAGGTGCGCATGAAGATATAGTCCTTGGTGTAGCTTACCTCTGCGCAGTAGACATCCATGGGAAATTTTACGGACTCCTGATTGGTGGCTTTGTCGTATTCACAGAGTCCTGCACCGGCGCGAAAATAGTGCAGCACTCCATCCAGATTCACGATCTGACTGCTCATCTCATCCCAGTCCTCAAATACCCGCTCGATGCGCCCAGTTTCCAGATTGCCCTCGGCATAGGCGCGCTTTTCGGCGTTTGCCTGGGGCAGGGGAAAGTAGAGGTACCCGTTGCTGACAGACACATCCTCCGATGGCCACTCTGTGTGAAGCGGGATATCCTCCTGAAACAGCCGTGTGGTCTCCCCGGTTTCCAGCTGGATCTTGTAAACCGGCAACGCATAGTCCGGATTCGATGTGGAGGGGAATGCCAGGAAGATGAGATAGCCGTTGTCAAAGAAGTAGCTGCCGCCGCCGCTGGAACCGCCGCTGAGATCATACTGCTTGGGCAGTTGGGTGATGACCCGGTGGTTGGTGCCGTCCATGTCCATCTGGATCAGCTCAAACTGATCCTGAAGCGTGACACCGTAAAGATGGCCGTTGTAATATCCGAAGGCCACCTCCAAAAACGCATTGCAGTCTGCGCTGGCGTGGCCGCAGTTGGGCTTATTGCACAGGACGTGGAATTCGTGGCTGCCGGGCTCGGCAAAGTGGATCAATCCGTCTCCCGACGGGTTCATGTAGTAGTTGCCTTTCTCCGTCTCCACGAAAAATCCGTCTCTGTCCTGATACCGGTATTCCCCTGGCTGGAATTCAAAGTCTGCGGCGGTGGGGGCGGCGGGTTTTGCGGCGCAGGCGGTGAGGGAGAGGGCGAGGGCCAGAAGCATTAAGGGGAGGAGAAGGCGTCGTTTCATAAGAAGATCTCCTTTCTGCGGCGGGCGATATCGGATAAACCCATTATAGCAGATGGATTTATCCGGTGTCAACTGTGAGTTAGCCGTGGACTCTGGCGTTGCTGGTATCCGGCATCGGAAGGAGCTCCAAATTGGACAGATTGCTGGTGTCAATATAGTGGGTGATCTTTCCGTTGAGCCGGAAATAGATGCTGTCTGCCGTGATGGCATACGGTTCGGGGGACCATGTACCGATTTTTTCCTGAGGGGCCTTTCCCAGCAGGTTATAGTCCCGGTCCAGCACCCAGAGCGTGCATTGCCCAAAGTCCGAGGAGTGGCTGCATTACCGCCGCACCGATCAGGAACAGGACGTCCGGGAAGATCAGAAGCGCATGGAGCAGGCCCTTGCCACTCTCGATGTGGTCATGTCCCGGCTCTATGAGGACTACGTCCTCGGTGAAATCAGCAAAGAAAAGTACAAGAAGATGACTGCTGATTATGAAGCGGAGCAGGAACGGTTAAAGCTCGAAATTGAAGCAACGCTCGCAGAATCTACCCTTGAACGCAGAAAAACGGCGTGACCTTTACGGTCACACCGTTCTCTGCCCCAATCGCAGGACAAAATAGCTACTTGTCACTATTAAGCCATGGTATTGCGGGCTTTTTTCAAGCTATGAATTTATTCCCACTCGCCAAGTGGAAACGCACTCTAAACTTTTTTGTATAGACCGTTTGATTCCATTTGGCTTAATTTGATGCCTATTATCCCAATCCTATGGGGTATCCGACTTTCTGCTATCAAAAAGCTATCAGGGGATGCTATCAAAGTGCTTCATTGATATCAGTACAGAGCTTTTCAAATCTATCCAAAGCAGAAGAGATGTCTTTCTCTGTCCAGATATCAGGATTTTGAATCAAATACATGCTTGGTCTATAATGATCGAAGCGAATCTCTGAGTTAGATGATAGAACATTTTCGACAGAATGTAAAACATCGCCGTCTTTGATGTTTTTTCCATTTATTTTTGCATCAGCAGACAGTCCATAGCATGCATTTACAAGTTTAATATACGGTTCTTTCCCAATAATATCCTCAATGTCGCTTGTTGGATATTGGGTATAATCGCTGGCTAAAAAGACACGGTTCGCGCTCAAAAGGCCACTCTTTTTCAATCGGTCGATTTTGTTTTTGTCGCCATTGTGATAGTCTGTTAGTGTTACAATTTTGAGGGCATTTCCTCCAAATAGAGATACAAAGCTTTGTATCTTATCTATGCCGCCAGATGGACATAGTGTCCAATCGCTACTCAAGCCTGTTCTACCAAGTTCCTTAAGCTTATTCGAAAAATATGTTAAGTACAAGATATCTGACGGTCCCTCGACGAGCAAAGTGTTATTACCTATAAAGAGGGTTTGCGTAATATCATAGCCAAATGCTGCTTGGAGTGGGAAGGTAGTATCGCGGTCTTTACTCAATACTTTAGAGCCAACTTTCGTTCCTAGTACCGTATCATCTTCACCTGTCATATCTTCAACTGTTCTGGCAGATAGAATGTCAGAAAAGTCAAGCATAAATGGAGAATGAGTGGTATATAGCAACTGGAATTTGGGCGTAATTTTTTCCTTAAAGAAGCGAATCAAATCTCCTTGGGCTTTGGCATGGAGGGTTAGTCCAGGTTCATCAAGGAGAATTATTAAATTATCTTCTTTTTTCTGTAAGTAATTAAACCAAATTAAAAACGAGAAGAACCATACAAATCCAGCGCTCCGGTCGTCAAATGACACGGATGAATCATGGCGTGTGTTTTCAATACGTGTCGAAAAAATATAACCATCGTTGTAAGGTGCTTCATCTCCCGGCTTTGCCATGTCATATCTAAACTCGACCCGCAAGTGTTTATTTTGACTCCAATAGGAAAAGATTTCTCGTGTGATTTTGCTTGAGATGCCACGAGTCTTATTTATCAAAGCTTCTAGGCGATTGGAATCCTTTATTTCTTCAACAGAGGAATTGGCTAGCGACAGGAGTGCCTCAAATACTTTTTCATTTTTTGTCAACTGCCCGGAATTACTTCTGGAGATAAAGCGGTTAATCGCAATTTTACCAGGAAGCTTTTGATACTCTGCAAAATACGAAAACTTTGGCAAATATTTTAGGAGATATTTTTCTGAGAAAGTATCAAGTTTATCGTTTGGGAATGCTTCATCGAACCAATCCTTAAAGGATTGCTCTGCGTCAGATAGGACGGAGAGTTGATTGAGTTGCGTACGAATGTCCGAGATGGAATCGAATTTGGTGATTTGTGCTCTATCGGGATCGCCAAATGCAAAGTCTGCCGTTTTCTTTGTAAAGAGTTTTTCGAAGTTTGGCTCGAAAGACCATGAGCGATGATTATCATAGCCATTTGTGATCGTCACGATGGTTGACTTTGTAATAAATCCACTTCCAAAAAGAGCATCTATCTCAGTAATTTCATTTTCGGTAAACTTCCAGTGAGATATAAGCACTGTGTTACCATCCGGAATTTCTCCAGCTTCAAAATCGGTTTGATACATTTTAGGATACTCATAAAGTGCGTCGTAAATATCCTCTTTATCAACAGGATTGAGTTTATATAACGCTTGGAGAATAGCGCTTTTTCCAGATTCATTTTTGCCAACCAAACATGTCATTTGGTCGACTGTAAAAGTTTCAGAGTCCAGTATGCACTTGTAGTTTTTAATTCTGACATCGACTAGTAGCATTTATACACATCCTTTCATTCCGTTGTTTGCATTATTGGCTTAAGCAATGCTCAAGTCTGAGCATAGTACTTTCAAAATGGCTTCTAATTTCACATTCCCACAGCACAATGACTTTCCAGCCGTCAGTCTCAAGTGCCTGAATATGCTCCTGATCTCGTTGCTTTGTTCGCTCTATCTTGGGTCCCCAATATGCTTTATTGGATTGACTGGCATGAGCATAATGACTGCCGCAATCATGCCCATGCCAATAGCATCCATGAATGAAGATAGCAATTTTCTTTCTGGTGAATACAATATCCGGTTTTCCGGGCAGCGCCTTGTAATTCACACGGTAGCGGTATCCCATAGAAAACAGCTTGCGGCGCACCAAAAGTTCAATACTGGTATCTTTGCTTTTGATGTGCGACATGATCTCACTACGGCGGACAGAGGAAACAGAATCAGCCATTACACAGACAAATCCAGTGGGAGATCGGAAATATCCTTCAGCCGCTTGCCCTGCACCAAGGTTTCCAACGTTTCTACCGCATCCTCAGAACCCGCCTCTTTAACCGCACGAATCAACTCATAGAGTGCAAAGTGATATACGCAGTCAATATCGCCAGTACCAAGTGCGAGAGATGCCAGACGATTCGGCATGGGCTCTGCCGTCACGACAACGATGTGCGGCAAATGTCCTTTCCGATTGCGGATCAGATTCAAGGCCTCTGTCCGGCTATTCTGTGCACGGTCGCTACGCATCGTGTACTTTGCAGAGACACTGGCATGAAGAATGGGTTTTCCGCCGTTAGACTTCCGAATATCAGCCATTTTGCAGATTTCGTCATCAACAATGGTCTGAGCGGCATTGATCTCGCTGTCCTCATAGAGATCGCGGTAAACAACAACGTCAGGTGCAACGAGGTAATCATTCCCGAGTGCAGCAGCCAACTGTGCGTTCTGTGTCGTAAGCGCATTTAAGTAAGCAAGATGCTCGTACTGCGCAAAATCGCTTGTTTTCAGTTTGTTGTTATTGCCGAGCTGAAGAATTGTCCAGTTTCCGGGACGGAGGTTCTGCAAATAGGGAAAGGTTTCACGCAGGAACTCCATTGTCAGCGTTTCAAATTGCTTTCCGAGAGTCTGCCCGGAAATTTTGTCAACCGTGGAGACAGCATGATGCTGTTCCTCCACAAGAATGTCAACGATCCTCCGCGCAATCGCCTTTGAGCCGCGGCTGCTGGTGTCTGCATTGGATGCGACGCCTGCCGTGGTCAACGTCAGCGTGTTGGTTTCAAATAACCGCTTGTGAAAGTGAAATCTCGCGTTCGCTATCAATGCATCCATGTTCCAGACACTCCTTTATTTTTTCTCCGACTGCCCGGGCAACGGGGGGCGGAAATGCGTTTCCAATCATCCTACAAGCTACTGTTTTCCGGCTTCCAAATGTCCATGTATCGGGGAAACCTTGAATCCGTGCCATCATCCGGCTTGTCAAGCGGGGCATACCCTCAAATCCGGGGGCGGGTGCTTCGTTTGCAATTCCTCGACCATCTACGCCCAACTCCGCCCATGCATTACGGGCGCGTGTGGGACCAAGGTCAGGACCACCGTGCTTCTTGGAGCCGCCTACAAGGGTCGGAGCGATCCGGTTTGCATTAGATGCCCACTGCTTCGCACCTTCCCATCCGTTCTGTGCCATCAAATCACGGAGCGTATCACCAACAGTGGGGGCGCTGTCTGGTTGTTCATCAGGATAGGCAAATGCTCCAATCTGATCCTTCCGAATGCCGATGATAACCACTCTGGGACGTAGCTGCGGAACACCATAATCAGATGCGTTCAAGAGTTTGATATGGGTTACATAGCCGAGCTTTTGAATCGACGTAAAAATGTGGTCGCGGTATTCATCAAAGCCCGGATCAAGAAAGCCACGGACATTTTCAAGCATGACAGCACGCGGTTGAATTTCTTTGATAAGCCGAATGGCCTCCGGGAAAAGGTCCCTTTCGTCTTCCTGACCGAGCTGCTTTCCTGCAACGGAGAAAGGCGGGCAAGGAACGCCGCCAGCCAGCAGATCGACGCCGTGGTATGGGCGTCCGTCAAAATCGTGAACATCTGCGCAAATGACGTTCCACTCCGGGCGATTCTGCTTTAATACCTTGCAATAATCTTCTTCATACTCGACAAGCGCAACATGGACAAAACCCGCCATTGCAAGCCCCAAAGCCTGTCCACCAGCGCCAGCGCATATTTCAACACAAGTCAACGGTTGCTGCATTTTCTTTTCACTCCTGCGTAGTTCGATTGAAATCATGACTGTTCTGTATCTCCTTCATCAATGAACTCCATGATGTCTCCTACATCACATTTGAGCGTCAAGCAAATCTTATGCAGGCTTTCCATAGAGACAAATTCGTTTTTTCCCATTTTGGCAAGCACATTGAAGCTGATACCGGAGGCATCTTTCAAATCTGTCCGGTTCATTTTCTTGTCGATCAACAGCTTCCAGAGCTTATCGTAGGAAATAGGCATCGCAATTCTCCGTTCCAAAGTTAGACTGATTATACTATAGCACAAAACGACGATGTTCGCAAGATAATCTCCTCAGAACGTGAGATGTTCTTTGCAAAGAAAAAAGCCGCCCGCAGGAGCATCCAAACTCCTGCGGACGGCTGTGGCTGATATGAGCTTATACTCGTCCTCTCAACCCATTCTTCTTAGCAAGCTCACTTGCCGCGTGACGGCGCTCGTCGGAATACGGTGCGGTCAGGCGAACGGCAAATCGTCTGCGGTCAATCTCAAAGGTCAGACCGCCCTGTTCGTCATCGTCGGTCTGCCTGCACAGGTTGGGATACTCTGCCGCGTACTGTGTCAGCCGCTTTTTGAGCGCGGTATTGTGCGTCTGGATTTCGACGGTTTTGCTGGCTTCGTCAAAATAGATGCAGGTCGTTTTCTGCCGCTTGGTCAGTCCAGTTTTCATATTGCCTCCATTTCTGCCTGTTCTACGAAAACGGGCGCATTTTCAAGTTTTTTTCTCGGCTCTACACCCGCAAAAACAGGCTGATTTTTGAATGGGGAGCGCCCGGACAATACGCTGCTCGATCTGGACGCTCCCATTCGATAAAATCCGTTTTTCTCAGCTCAACACGGCATCAGCGGGCATCGTCCCGCATTGCCGCTTTTTCTCTGCGTGGACGGAAGAAATGCCAGAGGTTATTGCGCTGAATTACGTCTTCATAGTGTTGAACTTTCCCGCGAAGCTCTGCGTTTTCGCGTTCCAGATCCGATGTGCGGAGTTGCCCTTGGTGCTCAGAATCGACTCGCCATTCTCGTCCAGCGCTGGCTTGGAGTTCCACTTCTTGCTCATGCTGACCTGCTGAATCGTCTCCTTGACCGTTCCCACCAGCGATTTATCCTTGCAGCGTTTCGACCACAGGATTTGTTTCTCCACGACGGGGATGTAGACCACATGAAGGTGGTAGTGGTACACGTCCTGCCCCAGTGCGTCGGACATAGCGCGGTTGCGCTCATCGGCGTGCATGACCGCCGATAGGATGTACTGCTCGCCGCCCACAATTTTGATTGCAGCTTTGTAGGCATCGGCGTAAAATTGTTTTGCAAATTCATAGCCGCCGTGGTTGAAGAAGTACGCGGAGTTGACGTCGAAGATCGGCTCTCCGAATTTCTCAGCATCCGCTTTCAGACCGCGGGTGGAAATCACGCCGTCGGAGCGCATCTGCTCGAACATCTCCTTATACCCGGCGGTTGGTGTTTTGAAATGGACGTTGTATGGCGTCCGTTCAGGAACGATGTCCTGATTGACATACGACGATTTTTCACGCTCATTATGCGCCTGTGCGTTGTCGATGTCTGTATCTTTCATTCTTGCGTTTCTTGCGCTGGTACGGTGGATACCGTCGCCTCTTGCCATAGGCAGTTTACCTCCTGAGTTCAGATTGTGCAGGACGGGGGCTTTCGGGGAGGCACTTCTGCGGAAGTGTAATAACCCACTATGATACTTTCATCCTGCGGCTGCAAAGTATCGTGGGCTCTCCGAGGGGGTATGCGGCATCTGCGGATGCCTCTGCCGGTTTTGCAGTTTGCGGTGTGGATACAAACCGCAAAAACCGGCGTGGTCAGCAGCTTATTTGCAGACAAGTTCCGCTCATAATCTCCTGCCCACATCCATCTCAAACTCTGCGGATTTTTCGATGGGGACGGGGGACGCGGAAGGTCGTGCTGCCGGCCTTTCTCCGCGACGGTCGCAACGATTGCGTCGGTTGTTTTGGTGGTATTATTTTCACCGTTGCAACCGTCGCAGCCGTCGCGCAGATTATTCACATGCAGCTACGAAGGTCAGTGTGATACACCGCCCTTCGTGCCGAACCTTGTTCTCATAGCGGACATGGTATTCATCCAGCAGCCTGCCGGATTTTACATTCAGATACTTGCTCAGCGCATTTGCCGCCATGCCGACATGGACGGCATCGGCAAGCGCAGAGGGCGAGCCTGTCCATACCGGCTGTTCTGCGGACACCAGCCTTGAAACGGATTCCAGAACATGATCGGGCGGCTCTTTGTGCAGCTCGTTTTCTACCTTTTCAAGATTCCAGATTTGCGTGTCGGCATCCTTTTTCAGATAGAGAATCTGATCCTGCTGGTCGCGCCCCACCACGTCGATGGTTGCCTCCAATGCCGTGCGCTTTTTCTTCTGCATGAGAAGCGACCCGTCCGCACAACCGAGCAATCCTGTTGTACCGGAGATCATTTCGAAGCTGTCACCGGCAGGCTGCTTGCGGGTGTGGTGAACAGTCAGAACGCAGATGCAGTGCTTGTCGGCAAATTGCTTGAGCCGACCGATGATCTCATAATCGCTGGCGTAGCTGTACGCCTCGCCGCCGACTTCCCGGATTTTCTGCATGGTGTCAATGATAATGAGTTTGGTGTCGGGATGTTCCCGCACGAAGTTCTCAAGCTGCTCGTCCAGCCCGTTTCCAATCTTGCCCGCCGCGGTTGCAAAGTGCAGCCGGTCGGTGTCGTTGACGCCGTACATCATGAACATACGGCTCTGGATGCGCTGAAAATCATCTTCCAGCGCGAGGTACAGCACTGTGCCGGGGTAGACTTCGTAGCCCCACAGAGCTTCGCCCGTGCTGACATGATAGGCGATCTGCGCCACCAGAAATGACTTGCCAATCTTCGGCGCTCCTGCGAGGATGTATGCGCCCGCATAGAGCAAGCCGTCGATGATCGGCGGCCTGCTCTGATACGCAGTCTGGTACAGCTCGGTCATGGAAATTGTGTGCAGGTAATGCGGATCGGTTAATCGCTGCATCCTGCGGTAAATTTCATCCAGACTTTCTGCGCTGTTTTGAAAATCACCGTTGATTTCCTGCTCAAAAGTGGATATACTGTTCTCAGTTGAATTGTGAAGCGGCTGCCCATCATCTGCGCCAACAGATGTGTCCGGGGCGGTCGTTTTCTTTTTGCGGATTTCATTCTCCATAGGCGTTTTCCTCCTTCATGCCGTCCATGATGGCTGCGATCATTTCAATCACATCCAGCAGCTCGTCGTTCACGCTGCCGCCCGCTTCAATGCGCCGCAGCTCGTTCAGCACAGCGGCAAGCTGGTCGCGCAGCGCTTTGTAGACCCGTGGATTGCCCTGTACCACCACGTCCTTGCAAATCAGGCGGCGGGTGATGTAGTCCTGTTTCGTCAGCCCTGAGAGCTTGACAAAGGTTTCAATCTGCCAGTCTTCCTCCGGTGATACCCGGAAGGCAACAGTCTTGTTGCGCCAGCGGTTGTGGTTGTCTCGGTTTTTCAGTGACATTT
>JAHZGF010000033.1 GCA_019420945.1 Clostridiales bacterium
AACTACGCCGCCTACATGGCGGCCAACGCCCATGTGAACAGCGTCATCGTGGAGTATGTGGAAGGTATCCAAGTGGTGAAGGCCTTCAGCCAGGGACAGAGATCCTATGAAAAATTTGCCCGTGCGGTATCCTCCTTCAAGGACTTCACCATGGACTGGTTCCGGTGTACCTGGGCCTCCATGAATCTGTGCCTGTCCATCTTGCCCACCACCCTGCTGGGGACTCTGCCGGCGGGGGTTGCCCTCTATCAGGCGGAGGTGCTGGACCCGGCCCAGGTGACCTTGTGCCTGATGATGGCCCTGGGGATCGTCACCCCGCTGATGAGCGCCACGTCCTTTATCAACTCCATGAAGAGTATGCAGTTTGCGGTGAAGGACACCCGGCGGCTGCTGGATCTGCCCCAGCTGCCCCAGGCGGAGCGGGAGGTGCCCCTGGAGGACCACACCATCCGTTTCCAGGATGTGAGCTTCTCTTATGGGGGAGTCCAGGGGGCGGAGGTGTTCCACCACTTGGATCTCACCATCCCCCAGGGGAAGTTCACTGCCCTGGTGGGCCCCTCCGGCGGCGGAAAGTCCACCATCGCCCGGCTGGCCGCCCGGTTCTGGGATGTGACCGGGGGCTCCATCACCCTGGGCGGGAGGGACATCCGGGAACTGCCCCTGAAGGAACTCTCCGGGCAGATCAGCTTCGTCACCCAGGACAACTTCCTCTTTGACTGCTCGCTGAAGGAAAACATCCGGCTGGGGAAACCGGGGGCCTCGGACGAGGAGGTGTTCGCCGCCGCCAGAGCCGCCCAGTGTGAGGAATTCATCGGCCGGCTGGAGCGCGGCTGGGACACCTCGGCCGGAGAGGCGGGAAAGCAGCTCTCCGGCGGGGAGCGACAGCGCATCGCCATCGCCCGGGCGATTCTGAAGGACGCCCCCATCGTGATTTTGGACGAGGCCACGGCATTCACCGACCCCGAGAGCGAGGAGCAGATCCAGCGCTCCCTCAAGGCTCTGTCCCAGGGAAAGACTTTGCTGGTGATTGCCCACCGGCTCTCCACCATTCAAAACGCGGACCAGATTGTGGTGCTGGAGAAGGGCCGCATCGTGGATCGCGGGACACAGCAGGAGCTGCTCTCCCGCTGCACCCTCTACCAGGCCCTCTGGTCGGCCCATGTGGGGGCGCGGAACTGGGCGGTCACTTCCCGAGAAAAGGAGGAAGAGTGAGATGTTTCATAGTGTAGGTCGGATTTTGCAGTGGGCAAAGGGCTACCGGAAGCGGATGATCCTGGGTTTCATCTGTTCTTTCTTTGCTACCTGGTGTACCGCCGGGCCGGTGATGCTGGCCGCCTGGGCCCTGGGGCGGCTGATGGAAAACGCCTGGGGGATAAGCTCCCTGCCCACCCGGCTTCCCTGGCTGTGCTTGGGCGGCGTCGTGATCCTGATTTTACTGCGGTTTTTCTTCACCTATTGGAAGAACCGCCTGCAGGAGAGCATCGGCACCGAACGGGCGGCGGAGCAGCGCATGGAGCTGGGGGACGTACTCAAGCGGGTGTCCCTGGGCTACTTTGCAAAAAACAATCTGGGCGACATCTTGGCCGCCCTGACCACAGAGCTGAGTACCCTGGAGTTGCAGAGCATGAAGATGGTGGACGCGGTGATTAACGGTTACATCCAGGTAGCGGTGATCCTTCTGTGCGTGGCCATCTTCTGCCCGCCCGCGGCGCTGGTGGCCCTGATCGGCGTGGTGGTATCCGCCTTTGCTCTGGGGGGCATTGGCCGTCAGAGCGCCCGGACGGCCCCGGTAGGCCATAGGGCTCAAGAGGAACTGTCCGGCGCGGCCATCGAGTATATCCACGGCCTGCCGGTGGTGAAGTCCTTCGGACAGGATGGGGTGTCGGTCCAGCGGTTCCGGGACGCCTGCCGGGACAACAAGGCCATCCGCATCAAGAATGAGTTTGGCTTTGTCCCCTGGAACTGCCTGCACCTGTTCGCGCTGAAGGCCGCCTCGGTGGGGCTGGTGCTGACCGCCGGCGGGCAGACCCTGGCCGGCAACCTGGCGCTGCCCTATTTTCTGATGATCGCCCTGTTCTCCTTCACCATCTTCGGCAGCGTGGAGGCCATCAACGACGCGGCCCACATCCTGTCCGTGACGGATTCCGTGCTGGACCGGCTGGAGGAACTGGACCGCACCGACTTCATTGACCGGGACGGGCAGGAGGTCAAGCCGGAGCGGTTCGATGTGGAGATGGATCATGTTTTCTTTGGCTACAGCGGCCGGGATGTTCTGCACGACATCTCCTTTGCCGCGCCCCAGGGGACTACCACGGCCATTGTGGGGCCCTCCGGCTCCGGGAAGAGTACCATCTGCAATCTGGTGGCCCGGTTCTATGATGTAGAGCGGGGCGCTGTCACCGTGGGCGGGCACGATGTGCGGGAGTTTACCTGTGAGAGCCTGCTGCGCAACATCTCCATGGTCTTTCAGAATGTGTATCTCTTCCAGGACACGGTGGAGAACAACATCAAATTCGGCTGTCCGGACGCCACCCACGAGCAGGTGGTGGCCGCGGCCAAAGCCGCCTGCTGCCACGACTTCATCCTGGCGCTGCCGGAGGGGTATGACACGGTGATTGGGGAGGGCGGCTCCACGTTGTCCGGCGGCGAAAAGCAGCGTATTTCCATCGCCCGCGCCATCTTGAAAAACGCCAATATCGTCATTCTTGACGAGGCAACCGCAAGCATTGACCCCGAAAACGAGCATCTGATCCAGCAGGCAATCAGCGAGTTGACCATTGGAAAAACGGTCATTGTCATCGCCCACCGCCTGGCGACGATTGAACACGCTGACCAGATTTTGGTAGTGGATCAGGGGCACATTGTTCAGAAAGGAACGCATCAGCAACTTGTCCAGCAGGATGGGCTTTATCGCCGGTTCATTATGATCCGCGAACAGGCAGAGGGCTGGAGCATTGCCTGATAATTTGAGGGAGAACCGCAATATGAAACTTCATGCGTCGGGTGAAGATTACCTGGAGGCCATCTTGATGCTCCAGCAAAAACACGGTACCGTGCGCTCCGTGGATGTGGCCCACCAGCTGGAGGTATCCAAGGCCAGCGTCAGCTACGCGGTGACAACCCTGCGGGAGGGTGGATTTCTCACCATGGAGGATGATTTCTCCCTCCACCTGACCGATGTGGGCCGGGAGGTAGCGGAGCGAGTGTATGAGAAGCACCGGTTCTTCTTTGAAATGCTCACCGCTGCCGGGGTGGAACACCACACCGCTCAGCGGGAAGCCTGCCGCATGGAACACACACTCAGCGAGGAGAGCTTTCAGAAGCTGAAGCAGTCCGTGGAGAGGAAGGACGCCCATGCTGATCCATAAGACCACCGATTATGCTATCCGGCTGCTTTGCTGCGTGGCAGGGGCGAAAAATCCGGTGCCTTCCTCCAAGCTGGCGGTTGAGCTGGGTGTCTCTCCCCGGTATGTCCTCCACTTTGGCGCTATGCTGCGGGAGGCCGGCTTCGTCCAAGTCACCGGCGGCCCGGCAGGGGGATTTTCCCTTGCCCGCAGCCCTGAAAACATCTCGCTGTGGGACGTCTTCACCTGTATGGAAAACGGGGAAGGGTTGGTCCCCACCGCTCCCGAGGACACTGCGCTGGGGGAGTTCTACACCATGGTGGAAGAAGAGTTCCGGGCAAAACTCCAGGAGATGACGTTGAAAAACCTGTGCAGGCAGAAAAGGGAACCATAGAAAAGGAGAGCCGCCAAGCGCTGAAGTTTGGCGGTTCTCCTTTTCTGGCAACCCGCCGGAGGGAAAAGCCAATGTGCAGGCAAATTGATGGGCTGCCCCAGCGGCGCCCAGAAAAAGGATTATTCCGCAGGATTCGGATTGCTTTTTTGCCGGGAATCGTGTATGCTTTAGTTAGAATCGACTAACCACTCTGGCGTATCGGTATCTGAAAGGAGACACCCATGAATTGGACCCGCACCCTCTTAGACGGTCTGGCCATGGCGGCCTACTTCAATCTGCTGGCTGGGTTGGTGGCACTGTATAAGCCCAGGCTGATGTTTCCCTGTTATCCGCCCGCTATCCTCAAGGCGGCGAAAGAGCCGCCCACCGGGGCGGAAACCCGTTTTTACTGGCTTTGGATCTGCTTTGGAGAGTGGCTGCCCCTCCTGCTCTACGGTGCGGCCAGCGCGGCGGAGGGCGGGACAACCGGGTTCTGGCCTCTGGCCCTGACCGGGTATGTCCAGTGGATGCTGGTCAATTTCTGCGACCTGTTCTTTCTGGACTACTGGCTGATCCAGAAGAAAGCAAAGCGCCGGTTCATCATTCCCGGTACCGAGGGGCACCCCGGCTATGACTTCAAAGCCTGGATGAAAAACTACGCCCTGCCGGAACACCTGCTCCAGTGGCCGTTTGTCCTGTGCCCCATCCTGGCGGCGGCCCAGGCGGGGCTGGGGCTGCTGCTGCAAACATTGGGATAAGGAAGGAGAATTGTGATGAAACAGAATGCTGCGCAAATCCGTCTTGGCACCCACGGCGAGGACTACGGCAGCTGGATGTCCAACCCGGTCTTTACCATGGTGGGCGCTCTGCTGGCCTTGGCGGTGGTGCTGGCGGCGCTGTCCTTTTTGGTGTTTCATCTGGCCTGGCTGGGGGTGATTTTTGCCGTCGCGGCGGTGGTCTTTCTCGCTCTGCTCGTCTGGATCACCTGGATACGCAAACAGTACGCTTTTGGCGGCGGCGGGATGATGGAGCGGGTCCACCAGGTCGTGCTTTCCCATCTGGACTTTGACGGCGAGGGTACGCTTCTGGAAGTGGGCTGCGGTTCCGGGGCACTGAGTATCCGGGCGGCCCTCCTCTGGCCGGAGGCCCAGGTGACCGGCATTGACTACTGGGGCGCGGCCTACGGCTACGGCCAGGCCATGTGCGAGAAAAACGCCGCCAGTGAGGGCGTGGCGGCCCGGTGCCGGTTCCAGCGTGGGGATGCCAACAAACTGGACTTCCCCGATGAGAGCTTCGACGCCGTGGTGAGCAACTATGTCTACCACAACGTGGTGGGCGCGGACAAGCGGGCGCTGCTGCTCGAGACCCTGCGGGTGCTGAAAAAGGGCGGCGTATTCGCGCTCAACGACGACATGAAGCCCCGGATGTACGGGGACATGGAGGCTTTCGCCCAGGAGCTGCGGGACATGGGCTATTCCGATGTGCGGCTGATTGACACCGCTCAGGAGGCCTTCGGCTCCCACGGCCGGGCGGCGGCCATGATGCTTGGCGCGTCCCGGATGCTCGTGGGTCGGAAGTGAGGGAACGGCCCATGACATTAGCAGAATTTCGCCGAACCTATCCCGCAGCCACCTACACGGTCATCAGTGGGAAGCCCTTTGTCTACCGTTACTACAAAAATCCACAGGCCAAGGCCATGCTGGTGCTGCTCACCGGCGGTATCGGGCTTTCCGACCTGTTCTACCAGCACTTTGCCCGGTTCGCCCGGGACTTCTCGGTGCTGACCTTTGACTATCAGCTCCCCTTTGAGAACAACGCCCAGTTTGCCGATGCCGTGGCGGAACTGCTGGGCCATCTGGGGGAGCGGGCCTGGCTGGTGGGCCAATCCCTGGGCGGCGTGGTGGCCCAGATCATCGCCCGGCGCCATCCGGAGGCGGTGGCGGGGCTGGTTCTCTCCAACACCTGCTCCCTGTTCGGCAGCATGAGCGAGGAAGGGTATCGGTACCTGATGCAAATGATCGAGAGCCAGCGGAAGTTCAAAAAGTGGCTGAATGTCCTGCCCTTTGCCCTCATCAAGGGGATGATGAAGCGGGCGGTGCTGAACATGAAAACAGACGACTTCACGGCGGCGGAAAAGGCCGCCATGGAGGAACTGTGCGGCGCCATGCTGGAACTGCTCACCCGGCCCTACGAGGCGCACATGATCGACTTCCTCTGCGACGCGGAGCACCACTTCGGCATGACCCGGGAGGACTTCGCCCCCTGGGCGGGGCGGGTGCTGTTGATTTTGTCCCAGGACGATACCACCTTCAGCCCGGCCTGCAAGCAGGATTTGATCGACCTGATGCCTGAACCCACGGTGGTTACCAATCTCACCGGCGGGCATCTGGCCCTGATGGTGCGGCTGGAACAATACGCCCAGTTGGTGACGGGGTACATTCTGGAGCGGACATTGGGAGTGATCCAGCTCGGGCCCCTCCGTTCATAGGAACAGAAACTCCAAATCCTTCGGAAATAAGAAAAGGCCGGGCCCTTTGCGGGACTCGGCCTCTTTGATTTGTCAACGCAGCCAATCTCTTGCTCTTTCGCCTTACAACTCTCCGGGGGTGACCCCATACCGTTTTCGGAAGGCTTCAATAAAATGGCTGGTGTTGCTGTATCCCACCATCCACGCCACGTCCTTTACCTTGTACCTTCCTTTTTGCAGCAGGCGGTAGGCCAGTTCCATGCGTTTTTCCACAATATAATCGTACACGGTGCAGTTGAAGCAGGCTTTAAACCCCTGCTTCAATTTTGTTTCGCTGAGAAAGCACTGCCGGGCGATTTGAGAGAGGGTGAGGGGGTGCAGGAAATTCTTGTCGATCAGTTCCCTGGCCTGCTGCAGGCAGCGGGCGTCCTCCCGGGAGATCCCTTTGTCCCCTTGTTTCCCCGCCGCCTCCTGGCAAAACAGGGAGAGCAGTTCCAGCGCCTTCCCCTCCAGATAGAGCTTATACAGCTTCCGCTCCGGCGGGCAGTCCATCAGCTGCTGGAGCACCAGGCGGATTTCCGAGGTGGTGGGGAACACATGAGAGCAGATTTTCTGCCCCGGGCAGATGAGATGGGCATTCTCCAGCTGCTGGGTCAACTCCTGAAAGCGCTCCCTTTCCATGACAATCCCCAAGGTGCGGCAGGGATCCCCCGGCTGATAGTAGCTGGTGCACCGGGAAAACCGTCCCCACTGCAGGCTGCACTCTGTGGGGGCGATGGCGTACTTGCCGCCCCGGCCTCCTTCAAACTCCCACTCCATGCAGCCGCTGAGACAGAAGGACAGCTGGAACACACCGCTCTCCGGATATTCCTCCCGCAGTTCGGTCTCCCTGTCAAAGCGCAGCTCCGAGTGGAGCAGGAACAATCCGGGAGACAGCTCCTGCGTCTCCACGCGGCCCCTGGTTTCCCTGCCGGGAAGGCCGGAAGATTGCCCATCCGGCGGGAAGGCACCTTCCCACACGCTTTCGGAAACAGGGCGGTCGTGCCGGATGGTGATGGGTGCAGAAGTCCCGGTAAGCATGGCGAGGAAACCTCCTTTTCTCTCAATTGGTTAGCTGTTTCTAACTGCTGATTATCGTACCATATTCTTCTGAAAAATGCAAGGGGAACAGTTCCGCCGGATAGGGGCAGAAGCCTGCCGGATGGGGGCACACAAGGGGGACCCCCTCTGCTACACTGATGGGTGTGATGGTATCTCCCCAGAAAGCCAGGTGAATCTCTATGAAACAAGCAGCTCCCAAGCGGGAATCTCCCTACCGGGGGATTTTCCGGTTTGCCAGCGCAAAAAAGAAACAGCTGTCATTTTCCGTTATTCTCTCCGTTTTATCATCCGTATTTGGAATTGTCCCATACATCGCGGTAGCGGCGCTGCTTCAATCCGCTCTGGAAGGAAATCTGACAATGGAGCGGGTGGTCCTGCTGCCTGTGACAGCCCTCGCTGGATTTTTCCTGAAGCATTGGCTCTATGCCAAATCTACCCTGTGTTCCCATAAGGCCGCCTACGAGATCATCAAAAATATCCGCACCGCCATCATGGGGAAGATGTCAAAGGTATCTATGGGGACGGTACAGAGCAAATCTTCCGGTGAATTCAAGCAGCTTGTCATGGACGACGCGGACCGCCTGGAAATTCCCATTGCCCATGCGATTCCCGAGATGATTGCCAGCACCTTGGCGCCGATCCTTGTCATCCTCTATCTGCTTTTTATCGACTGGCGCATGGCGCTCGCCGCGCTCGCTACCGGCGTGATTGGCAATGTGATCTACTACTGTATGCTGATTGGCCGGGGCGATATGATGACGGAGTACATGGCCGCCAACGCCAACATGAACGGCACGATTGTGGAATATGTGAATGGTATGGAGGTCATCAAGGCCTTCAACCAGACCGCTTCCTCCATGGACAGATTCAAAACATCTGTTTTGAAGGTACGGGATGTGACAACAAAATGGTACCGGCATTGCTGGCCCTTCATGAGCATCAGTCAGGCTGTTTTGCCCTCGTCCATCGCCTTTGTCCTGCCCGTCGGGATGGCGCTTTTTTCAGGCGGTGCGGTTAGCTTGAGTGAACTCATACTGTGCATCCTTCTCTCCATGGCGATCGTGGGCTCTTTGCAGACCTTCCTCGACTTCTGGGAGAGCACGGCGGTGGTAGCGGAGGTGCAGCCCCGTATCCAGGCCCTTCTCGATATGGAGGAACTGCCGGAGCCAGCGCAACCCAAACATGGCGACGGAGCAGATGTGGAACTGAAAGATGTTCACTTCGGATATGGTGACAGCGAGGTGATCCACGGCATTTCCTTTACTGCGAAAGAGGGAACCGTCACGGCCCTTGTCGGCCCGTCGGGTTCGGGCAAATCGACGCTGGCCAAGCTGATCGCTCGGTTTTGGGATGTGGACGCGGGCGCAATTCTGGTGGGCGGTGCCGACATCCGGGAGATTGCCCTTCCAGAACTGATGGAGCAGATCAGTTTTGTATCCCAGGATAATTTTCTTTTCAACATGAGCCTGCGGGACAACATCCGCATCGGGAAACCGGACGCCACGGACAAGGAAGTGGAATGGGCGGCTTCCCAGGCGGGGTGTGATGAATTTATTGCACGGTTTCCCCAAGGCTATGACACCAACGCCGGGGATGCGGGGGCAAGGCTCTCCGGCGGGGAGCGCCAGCGGATTGCCATTGCAAGAGCTATCCTTAAAAATGCTCCTATCGTAATTTTAGACGAGGCCACAGCCTTCACTGACCCCGAGAACGAGGACAAACTGCAGCAGTCCATTGACCGGCTGACCCAGGGGAAAACCCTGATCGTCATTGCACACCGTCTCTCCACCATCATGTATGCCGACCAGATTCTGGTTCTTGAAGATGGACAGATCACCGCACGAGGCACCCACGAGCAGCTCCTGGCCGGTTCTGAAACGTATCTGGATATGTGGAAGGCCCATATCAGCGCCATGGACTGGAGTATGAATCAGGAGGAGAACGAACCATGCTGAAAATCATCCGGCGTGTCTTACGGTTAAGCGGAGATCTTTCAAAAAGGATCTGGGCCAGCTTCGTCTGCGGATTTTTAGAATCCATGTTCGGTCTGTTGCCTATCTGTGCGGTGTTCTTCGTTTTAAGCCAATTACAGAGCGGCCTCGGAATTACCGGCCAGACCTGGGGCATCGTTCTGGGACTAATCATCGGCGGGCTCGCTCTGCGCAGCATTTTCAAATACCTGGTATACCGGCTGCAAAGTACCGCAGGATTTGAATTTGTGGCCCGGGAGCGCATCACCCTGGGTGACCGGCTGCGGAATGTCCCCATGGGCTTCTTCCACGACCACAGCATGGGTGAGCTGACCGCCACTATGACCACCGACCTCAACTATCTGGAGAACTACTCCATGCACATTCTGGATAAGGTAACCTCCGGCGTTTTGAGCATGGTGGTCATGGCCATTTGCGTTTTGGTTTTCGACTGGCGCATCGGGCTGGTGTTTCTGGCGGGTATCCTTCTCTCTTTCCCAGTCTACAACTATATGCAAAAAAGAGGAAAAGAACTGTCTGAAAAGCGGCAGGCGATACAGTCCGGAGCAATCGCGGCTACGCTGGAATATGTGCAGGGCATCTCCGTCGTCAAGTCCTTTAATATGTGCGAGAAAAACATCAGCGAGATTGAGGCGGCCTACGAAAAGAACGCCGGCTCCGCCTACGAGGTGGAGCGGGTGTTTACGCCTCTAAACGCCGGCTATTCCATGGTGTTCCGCATCTGCGCCTGCGTCATGATGTTTTGCGCCGGGCTTTTGGCCACCGGCGGCGAGCTTACGTTTGCCCGGCTCTCCGTGATTCTGATCGCATCGTTTTCCATCTTCAACCCTCTGGAAGTCATGGGGCAGATGACCACGCTGATCCGCATGCTGGATTCCACCCTGGACCGGGTGGAGCGCGTCAAGACGGCAAAGAAAATTGATGAAAATGGGCAGGATGTAGCGCCCACTTCCTTTGACATTTCCTTCGACCATGTATCCTTTGCCTATGAAGATGGAAACCAAATTTTGAAAGACGTGAGCTTCACCATCCCCCAGGGGAGCATGACTGCTATTGTGGGACCCTCCGGCAGTGGAAAGACTACCATTACCCGGCTCATTGCCCGCTTTTGGGATGTGCAGAAGGGCAGCGTTACCGTGGGCGGCCACGATGTGAAAGAGTTCACCTGCGACAGCCTGCTGAAAAACATGAGCATGGTGTTCCAGAACGTCTATCTCTTTCACGATACCATTGAAAACAACATCAAGTTCGGCTCTCCCGACGCCACCCATGAGCAGGTAGTGGAGGCAGCGAAAAAAGCCTGCTGCCATGATTTTATCTCGGCGCTTCCGGACGGGTACAACACCGTGATCGGAGAGGGTGGTTCGACGCTCTCCGGCGGCGAGAAGCAACGGATCTCCATCGCCCGGGCCATGCTGAAAGACGCGCCCATTATTCTGCTGGATGAAGCAACCGCCAGCGTTGACCCGGAAAACGAAGTGCATCTACAGCAGGCGATCAGTGCGCTGGTAAAAGATAAAACATTGGTGGTCATTGCGCATCGCCTGTCCACGATTCGGAACGCGGATCAAATCCTGGTTGTAGATGACGGAAAAATCGTACAGCGGGGTACCCATGAGGAACTGGTAAAACAAAAAGGGATTTATCAGAATTTCTGGAATATCCGTCAGCACGCGCGGAATTGGAAAGTGGCAAGATCCTGAATGATAACTGCGGTCATTCTCTTTGACGGGCCGCAGTTTCTTCGGAATGCCGGTTAGGAGATTCTAACTTATTATTACAGAGAAAGGAGGTGGAGCTGGTGGCTTTCCACTGGGGAAAACGAATTTTGCGTTTCATCATTCTGCTCCTTGGCGTCAGCATCCTGTGTTTTATTCTGACTGCCCTGTCCAGCATTGACCCTGTGACCTATATCATCCGCCGGGGGAATCTTTCCCCCACGCCGGAGGTCATCGAGCAGGTGCGTGAGGAACTTGGACTTGACAGCCCCCTTCCCATCCGCTATTTCACTTGGATTGCCGGGGCATTACACGGAGATTTTGGGGAATCCGTATTTACCAGAAATCCTGTTTCAGAAGATCTGGCCGCATACTTTCCAACCACATTGCGGTTGCTGCTGCTGACACTGGCGGAGATCATCGTTTTTTCCCTTCTGCTGGGGGTGTTGTGCGCGGCAAAGCAGAACAAGCTGATCGACCATATCATGCGTGGCATTTCGATATTGGGCATTTGCCTTCCGCCCTTCTGGCTGGGTTTCCTGCTTTTGATTGCCTTTGCTGTGGAAATACCCATTTTCAGCGTGACACCGGCACCGGGAATCAAGGGACTGATACTTCCCTCGGTCACGCTGGCATTCCCGGTGATCTGTTCCACCGTCCGGCTGTTCCGGGCCTCTCTCCTGGAGGAACTGCACCGGGACTATGTGCGGTTTGCCAGAGCCAGCGGTATGAGCAAAGCCCAGGTTATTTGGCGGAAGGCCTTTCGCAACGCCCTTCCGCCGGTAGTCACGCTGTTTTGCCAGTATGTCAGTTATCTCATCGCGGGGAGCGCCGTGGTGGAAAAGGTCTTTTCCATCAAGGGTGTGGGAAATTACCTGATGAACTGCATCATGGCTGCCGACTCCAACGCCATCGGCGCCTGTATGTTGCTCATTGCCACGCTGTATCTGCTGGCAGAATTGGGAGGAGAAATCCTCAACCACTTCCTGTGCCCGTGGAGAAAGGAGGAGAGCGATGGTTCCTAAGATCCTGAAAAACCCACAAGCAGTCATTGGGCTGGCGCTCATCGTCCTCATCTGCGCCGTGGCGCTGTTGGCCCCCATTCTGGCTCCCAATGATCCAAACGCGGTGGACCCCTTATTGAAATACCAGCCGCCGAGCCGTCAATTTCCTTTGGGGACGGATCAATTGGGGCGCTGTGAGCTTTCCCGCCTTTTGTACGGAGCCAGAGCGTCTCTTGGCCTTGCCTTCCCCATATTGATTTTGCTGGGTGGCATCGGGCTGATTCTCGGTATGATGACCGCGTGCATCGGTGGACGCTTCGATCAGATCATCACGGGCATCAGTCAAATTTTTATTGCCTTCCCAACCTTAATCATTGCGGTGGCTGTCATTGGCATCCTGGGCGACGGGCTGCAAAATATCGTCTGGGCGGTGGTCATTTCCATGTGGGCCAGGTTCATGCAGCTCATCCGCACCTATGCCAAAACGGAACTGAACCGGGATTACATCACGGCCGCAAAGGTATCCGGCTGCGGGATGTGGCAGATCATTTTCCACCATCTGATTCCAAACATCCTGCCCCAGTTTTTAGTGTACTTTTCAACAGGCGTTGCCTCCGCCATCCTCACCGTGTCCAGCTTTTCCTTTTTGGGACTGGGCCTGCCCAGCGGAACGGCGGAGTGGGGCGCTATGCTGGAGGAGGCCCAGACTGCCCTGTATTCTCATCCTGAACTGCTGATCTATCCGGGCATCTGCATTTTGCTGGCGGCCGCCGGCTTCAACCTCTTTGGGGAGGCGCTGCGGGATATTCTCCAGCCACAGGAGGATGTGCTATGAGCGGCCCCCTGTTGGAAGTGGAGCGCCTGACTGTCGTCCATAAGGAGACGAAAAAGACCTTGGTCCGCAATATCAGCTTTCCCTTGAACCCCGGGGAAGTTCTCACAATCCTGGGGCAGTCCGGCAGCGGCAAGACCATGACCTGCCGGGCCATTCTGGGAATCCTCAGCCGCCGGGCCTTTCAAATCCAAGGGAAGATTTGCTTTGATGGAACGGATCTGTTGGCTTTGAAAGAGAAAGACCGCAGCCGCTTTTACGGCAGCCAGATTGCCTTCATCCCCCAAAATCCCATGACGGCCCTGGACCCGTCTCGGAAAATCGGCCGCCAGATGGTGGAATTTCTCCGGCTCCACCGGCCCATGGCGAAAAGAGACGCCCTCTCCCTTTGCCAACAGGCGCTGGCGGAGACAGGCCTGCCGGATACAAAGCGCGTTCTGGTCAGCCTGCCCGGAGAACTGTCCGGCGGGATGCTCCAGCGGGTTCTGATCGCTCTTGCCATTGCGGGAAACGCCCGGCTCATCATCGCCGATGAACCCACCACCGCTCTGGACGCCATTCACCGGGGCCAAGCAGTGGAACAGCTTCTTCATTTGCGGGAGAGGGGCTGCGCGCTGCTCCTTGTCACCCACGATTTTGATGTGGTGCGCCACGGAAAGGGACGGGTCCTGATTTTGAAAGACGGATGCGTGGTGGAACAGGGCGGCAGCGAAGAGATCCTGCAAAATCCCCGGCACCCGTACACAAAAGCGCTGCTGGACGCGGCCCATTTGAAACGGGGGTGAAATTATGCTGGAGATACAAAATGTCAGCAAGCAGTACCCAAGACCCAACCAGCAGCAGGTAGACGCCGTCTCCGGCGTGAGCCTGACGCTGGAGGAACACCGGATTTATGCCCTGGTGGGCGAGAGCGGTTGCGGCAAAAGTACCCTGTCCCGGCTCATTTTGGGGCTGGAAGCCCCCACGTCCGGGCGGGTGCTTTTGGATGGAGCGCCTGTTTCCCGCAAAGGCAAGGCCGGGCGGATTCAGACAGCCAAGGCGGTCCAACTGGTGCTTCAGGACGGTGCAAGTTCTCTTGACCCGCATTTCACCGTGTATCAGGCCATTGCGGAACCCATCCGGACCGTTTTGCAGTTGCCGAAAGAGGAGGAGCGGCAGCGGGTCTTTGCGCTCATTGCCCGCATGGGGCTGCCGGAGGAATCCGCGGAACAGAAAACGGGGGAACTCTCCGGCGGGCAGCAAAAGCGGGTGGGCATTGCCCGGGCGCTGGCGTTGTCCCCCCGGTACATCGTCTTTGACGAGTCCCTCAGCGGGCTGGATGTGATCCTTCGAAAAAAGATTTTGAAATTACTGAAACGTGTTCAGGAGAACGAACGGTGCAGCTATCTGTTCATTACCCACGAAATCGACGCGGCCCTTTATCTTGCGGACGAAATTCACGTGATGCAAAACGGGAAACTGGTGGAAAGCTGCCGGTGGGAGGGGAATCTGGATGCGTTTCAACATCCCTATACCAAGCGGCTTTTGAAAGCTTCCCATCTTCTGTACCCCAGGGATACCCGCCCATCCGGGCGTGATCTATACAAACGAATCCAGGAAAGGAAGGTAACCTTATGAAAATCAAATCACTGGCAGCAGCTCTTATGGCAGGGCTTCTGACCCTCTCTCTTTGCGCCTGCGGGGGAGGCGGCACATCCCCCAGTTCCTCGGAGAATTCTTCTGAGAGTTCAGAGTCCTCCCTGGCCGAGACTTCCCAAACGGCCAGCGAGGAACAGGAGGAGCCGGAAAGCGAAGAACCGCTGAGTATCACCACAACGGAAAGCTGGGATTTTTCCACAGGCTTTTATCCAGCTCTATCCTCCGCCAATTCCAACGGCACTATGGGCTTTACCTACTACGCCCGCAACTGCTATGACACCCTTGTGACCCGCGAGGGAGAGGAAATTGTCCCCGCACTTGCGGAGACCTGGGAGATCAGCGACGATGGCTTGACCTACACCTTCCATCTCAAAGAGGGCGTCAAGTTCTCCGATGGAGCAGACCTGAACGCGGAGGCGGTGAAAACCAGCATTGAGGCCGCTTTCAGCAATATGGGCGATGCCATTGCCCAGTTTGGAAAGATCGGTGTTCTCACCGAGTCCGTTGAGGCAGTAGACGAATACACTGTCGTTTTGCACCTGACATCGCCTTATTATGGCGTTCTCAGCGATCTTGCCATGTGCAACCCCATGGCGATTGTATCCCCCAACGCTTTCAACGAGGACTTGACGCCTAAGGACGAGCTGATGAACCAGACCATGGGCACCGGCCCCTATTTGTACGAGGGGGATGGAGATGGCACCTTCTACACCTTTGTGCGCAACCCTAACTACTGGGACGAGGCGCCGGATGTGGACAGCTTCACGGTGAAAGTGATCTCCGACCCGGAGTCTGCTGTTCTTGCGCTTCGTAACGGCGAGGTGGATTTGCTTGCCGGAACATCTCGTTTAAGTTTTGCTGGTTATACAGAACTTTCCTCTGCGGATGGGATTGGGACGACTCTGGATGACAGCGTTTCCAACAGCCGTTTTATCGGCTTCAACACTCAGAAAGCGCCCTTTAACGATGCAGCCGTCCGTCAGGCGGTGGCCTATGCCATTGATAAGGAGACCATCAGTACCAATGTGTTCTCCGGGCTGGAGAGTGTGTCCACCTATCTGCTGGACCCCACGCTGCCCTACTGCGACGTGGAAACCACCACCTACAGCTATGACCCGGACAAGGCCATGGAACTCTTAGAGAGCGCCGGCTGGGTGGACAGCGACGGCGACGGTGTCCGGGAGAAAGACGGCGTGACCCTCAGTGTCACCCTAGACTACATCACCAATCAGGGCACCTTGGACGACGCGGCCTTGGTCATTGCTCAGGAGTTGGGAGAAGTGGGCTTTGATGTGACGCTTCGTGGGGCGGACAACATGACTTGGTTCACTCAGGTTTTCACCGACTTTGATTTCTCCCTGCACAGCACCTACGGCGGATACTATGACCCGTTCCTTACCATGTCCAACATGAATCCGGAAATGATGTCCGATCCGATTTTGTGGCAGGTGGCCCTCGCCATGGAGAACGGAACTGCCCTGATTCAGGAGCTGGACAGCACCGCCGACCTGGACCGTGTACAGGAAATTTATGATGAGGTGCTAAGCTTTACCGCAGATCAGGCGGTGCTGGTACCCCTTACATCGGCACACCAGTATGCGGCTTTCAACAGCGACAAAATCTCCGGTTTCAGCTTCGGCAGCGACCAGCTGCTCATCGAGATTGCCAACGTACAGGGGAATTGACCTGTTGGGGCAAAGAATCTCGCACTCCGGCCCCAGCTGCGCCGCAGCGGCCTGTGCTGGGGCAGTGTTCCACGGCTGGCGCCAGGTGGACGGTATCTTAAGGAGGGCTGCATGAAACTTCACGCATCGGGCGAGGACTATTTGGAGGCCATCTTGATGCTCCAGCAAAAACACGGTACTGTGCGCTCCATAGAGGTAGCCCACCAGCTGGAGGTATCCAAGGCCAGCGTCAGCTACGCAGTGACAACCCTGCGGGAAGGCGGGTTCCTCACCATGGGTGACGATTTCTCCCTCCACCTGACCGATGTGGGCCGGGAGGTAGCGGAGAGAGTGTATGAGAAGCACCGGTTCTTCTTTGAGATGCTCACCGCAGCCGGGGTGGAACACCACACCGCTCAGCGGGAAGCCTGCCGCATGGAACACACACTCAGCGAGGAGAGCTTTCAGAAGCTGAAGCAGTCCGTGGAGAGGAAGGACGCCCATGCTGATCCATAAGACCACCGATTATGCTATCCGGCTGCTTTGCTGCGTGGCAGGGGCGAAAAATCCGGTGCCTTCCTCCAAGCTGGCGGTTGAGCTGGGTGTCTCTCCCCGGTATGTCCTCCACTTTGGCGCTATGCTGCGGGAGGCCGGCTTCGTCCAAGTCACCGGCGGCCCGGCAGGGGGATTTTCCCTTGCCCGCAGCCCTGAAAACATCTCGCTGTGGGACGTCTTCACCTGTATGGAAAACGGGGAAGGGTTGGTCCCCACCGCTCCCGAGGACACTGCGCTGGGGGAGTTCTACACCATGGTGGAAGAAGAGTTCCGGGCAAAACTCCAGGAGATGACGTTGAAAAACCTGTGCAGGCAGAAAAGGGAACCATAGAAAAG
>JAHZGF010000034.1 GCA_019420945.1 Clostridiales bacterium
GGTAGATAGGCCGGAGGTGGAAGTGCAGTAATGTATGGAGCTGACCGGTACTAATAGCCCGAGGGCTTGACCTACGATTATGCAGGCAATCCAAGCCTTACTCACAGTCGCAGTTATGTTGTTCGGTTTTGAGGGTGCAGCCCCCAATATAGTTGGTGCTTATTAGGGCGAGGGTCCACCCGTTCCCATCCCGAACACGGAAGTTAAGCTCGCTTCTGCCCACGATACTTGGCTGGAGACGGCCCGGAAAAATAGGTAGCGCCAACACAAGCGGACATCTTCGGATGTCCGCTTTTTTTGCTTGGTTCATAAAGTCAACCCCCGGCTCTGCCGAGAGAAACAGAAGGCCTATGGCGAGGGGAAGAGTAGACAAGAAAAAGTCTCCGAGTTAAAGTAAGAAAAAGGTTTGCCGACCAAGACTTACAAAAACAAGGAGACTAATTCATGACAAGTAATAAAACCAACGACAAACAAAAGCTTGACTGTGACGGTGATGGCCTGTTTACGGGCGGTAGGGCAGAGAATGTGCGTGAAGAAAATTCGGTGCTCTTTGAGGGACTTGCCAGTAATAGGCCCTTACAGGGCCAGATCAGACCTCAGGCTTAGCCGGAGGTTTTGATTTCGGGTTCCGGCCTTGACAGATGCGGCAGAATCCGGTAATATAGTGGCGGAAATGCTCAAGATATTGGAGGGAATGCCCATGGACATTCAGCAGGCGGTGGCGGAGAACATCCACCGCATCCGAAAAGCGCAGAAGCTCAGCATCGACCGGGCGGCGGAGCTGTCCGGGGTGTCCAAGAGCATGTGGGGCCAGATCGAGCGGGGCCTGGCCAACCCCACGGTGTCAGTGCTCAGCCGGGTGGCCCTGGGGCTGCACGTCCCCCTGGAGCAGCTGATCGCCTGCCACGACGACCCGCCTACGGCCCTGTATCGGGCGGTGGACGTGGCCGGACAGCGGCTGTGCGGCGGAAAGGTCATCGCCTACCGGCTGTTCCCCTTTGACCCGGAGTCCCGCAGCGAGTCCCTCCAGCTGGACCTGTTCATCAGCGGCCGCTATGAGGGGCCGGACCGGGTCCCCGGCTCCTGGGTGTATGTCACATCCCTGTCCGGAACGGCGGAGGTCACCACCGGCGGCGAGACCTATCGCCTGGAGAACCGGGACTGCCTGTCCTTCCCCGGCAGTCAGCCCTATTGCTATGAAAACGTCGGCAACAACACGGTCCGGCTTATCCAGCGGATCGTGTATAAAAAATGAGGCGTCCCGGCAAACTACGGGACAAGGAGGAGCGTATCATGTATAAGAATATCGAAAAGCAGACCGCCCTGGAGCTGCGGGAACAGGTGGACTATCAGGCCGGTCAGATCATCAGCCGCACCCTGGTGCAGAATGAGCTGATGAGCATGACCCTGTTCGCATTTGAAAAGGGCGAGGAGATCAGCACCCACGCCGCCGGCGGCGACGCCATGGTGACGGTGCTGGAGGGCACCGGCCGCTTCACCGTGGGCGGGCAGGAGTTCCTGCTGCATGAGGGCCAGACCCTGATTATGCCCAAGGACATCCCCCACGCGGTCTATGGCCAGGAGCGCTTCAAGATGCTGCTGACCGTGTCGTTCTGAGAAAAGTCCTGAAAAAGCACCGCCGGAGGCAGCGCCTCCGGCGGTCTGTTTTCACGATTCCATGTGCTTTCCCAGGAAGGCGGACACGGTCTGGGCCAGCTTATACTCCCCCTCGCCGGGGACCTGGCCCTCCGCCGACAAGAACAGCACCAGGCCCAGCACGTCGCCTTCGCAGAGAATGGGCGCGGCCACGGCGGCGGTGTAGCGGTCGTTTCCGTCGGTGACGGGCAGGGGCTGGTCCGCGCCCTGGCAGCAGTAGATGCGGCGCTCCTCCATGACCCGGGACAGAGTCTCAGACAGGGACTTGCCCAGCAGCTCCCGCTTTCCGGCGCCGGTGATGGCGATCACGGCGTCCCGGTCGGTGACGGCGGCGGTGAAGCCGCTGGTGCGGTTGAGGGCGTCGCAGAACTGCGACGCAAAGTCCTCCAGTCCCCCCAGCAGGGAATACTTCTTGAAAATGACCTCCCCCTCCCGGGTGGTGTAGATCTCCAACGGGTCGCCGTCACTGATAACACGGACACGGAAAACCTTGTCCTCGTGGCCTTTTGAGGACTGGATCAGCGTGCTTTCGATATTTTTCGTGCCTTGCTTAAAATTTGCGGCGTCCTCCAGCGTGCCGCAGCGCAGCAGCGTGTCGATGTCGGTTTTGAGCTTAATTTCTAAATGATCCTCAAAGACGAGAATTTTGCCGATCAGCAGCTCCAGGTCGTTCCGCTCCAGCTTGTCCTTTTCCAGAATGTCATGGAACACGTCGATGGCGGTCTTGGCCACGCGGTTCACCTGAATGATGGTGTTGCGCTTGTCAGAGAGCAGGTCGATCTGGTGGTTGAGGCCGTCGATCTTTTTTTGCAGGTCGTCTTCCATCTCGTCATACAGCGCCTCGATGGATGCCTCCTGCTCGGGCTTTTTCATAATTTCCCGAATGCGCTGGCGCTTCGTCACCTTCAATTCTTCGGTGAGATCGTCCAGCACCGCGGCGAGATTGTCCGCAGACTGCTCCGTTTCCGCTACCTGATCGTTCTCCCGCTTCAGCTCCTCGTTGAGCTGCTTCAGCATTTCGGCGGAGTTTTCTGCCAGCTTGCGGACATAGCTTTTCAGCAGCTCATCCAGCTTGTCCACCCGGATATGGTGGCTGGTGCAGCCCTTGAGCCCCCGGCGATGATAGGTTCCGCAGGTGTAGGCGGGGGCCAGGTCGCTGCGGCTCATGGCGAACAGCGGACTGCCGCAGTCGCCGCACTGCAGGAATCCTGAGTACACGTTGTCGTTGACCTTCACGCCGCGATAGTTGTTCCGGCTGCGCTTTTCCCGCAAGGCACGGGTGATGGCGAAGGTGCGGTAGTCGATGATGGCCTGATGGTGGTTCTCGATGACAATGTGCTCGTCGTCGTTGCGTTTGATGTCCTTGCCGTTGATCTTGGCGCGGGTATATTTGCCCTGACGGAGCGTGCCAATGTAGAAATCGTTGTCGAGAATCCCCTGCACCGTGGCGATGGCCCACGCGTTCTTGGCGTCGCGCTTCGTCTTCTTGCCTGCCGCCTCCTTGCGCATCCGCTCGGACATGCGCGGCGTGGGAACGCCCTCGTCGGTAAGATAGTTGGCGATTTTTTTGTAGCCCCAACCGGCGTTGTTGTAAAGGTCGAAGATTTGCCGGACGGTGGCCGCCTCGGTGGGGATGATCTCAAACTGCTTCCCCTCGGTGACGATGTAACCGTAGGGCGCGGCGCAGATCCACTCGCCGTCGTTCTGCCGCCGCTTCACCACGCTGCGCACCTTGCGGGAGGTGTCCGTGACGGGCATTTCGTTCACAAGGAACTGGAACTGGATTTTCAGCCAGTCGTCGTCATTGGGAAAGTCGATGCCGTCGCCGATGGAGACGATGCGCACGCCCGCGTCGCGCAGGTCTTCCAGCTCCACGAGGCCGCGCGAATTGCGGCGGGAGAAACGGGAAAAGTCCTTGATGATGAGGATGTCATATTTGTGCCGCATCAACCCCCGGCGCAGCTCCTGATAGCCCTCGCGCTGGTCGAAGGTGTAGCCGGAGCGGTCGCGGTCTTCAAAAAACGTCAGCGTGCTGCCGGGAAAGTGGGTTTTTACATAATCTTCGATGATGGCCTTCTGGTTTTCGATGGAGATGTTCTTTTGCTCCTGCTCATCGTCCACGGAAATGCGGGCATAGCCCGCAATGTCAAATGTTTCGATCAATCTGGCTCACCACCCTTCAGATATTTTGCCATCTCCCGGTCAAACTCAGAGATGTATTCGGCGTCCTGCTTTTTGCGGAACTCCTCGTAAATTGCGCCGACCTTCTTTGCCGCCGTCTCCCGGGAGATATGTCCCTTGCTATCCAGCACCTTGCGGCGGTTATTGGTGAGGAAGCGGTCGGTTTCGTCCAGCCAATCCTGCATACTCATAAGCTGCTCATCCTCCGCCATCAACTCGGCGTAGTCGATAAACATAGTGACCAGCCGATTCAGATGGGCCAGCTCCTTTTCGTTCAGGTAGTTTTTTGCCACCAGCGTGTCGCTTTTGAGAATTTTGCCGTCCGGTGCACCCTTCCATGTGGTCAGGCCCATGGTGGGGCTGTCCAGCGTTGCCCGCTCGGAAATCAGCTCTGCCGCCGTCATGCCGGTGACGGCATAGTGCAGCTTGTTCTGCACGAAGGCATAGAACGCTTTCGTGGTTTCGCTGTTTTTGTCGTAGTCGTAGCTGCACTGCTCGAAAACATCTGCAATCTTCTGATACGCACGGCGTTCACTGGCGCGGATTTCCCGGATGCGCTCTAAGAGCTCATCAAAGTAATCCTTGCCGAACGGACGGCCATTCTTCATCAGCTCGTCATTCAGCACAAAGCCCTTCTGAATGTACTCTTTCAGTGTCTTCGTTGCCCACTGACGAAAGCGTGTGGCCTTTTTGGAGTTCACGCGGTAACCCACGGCGATGATGGCGTCAAGGTTATAAAAATTGGTAGGCTTCGTAGAAAATTCGGAAATTCCGAATTTTCTCATGCAGGATGCTTTGTCCAGTTCTTCCTCCTCGAAGATGTGTGACAAATGCTCGCTGACATTGGACTTACTGGAGTCAAACAATTCCGCCATGCCAACCTGCGTCAGCCAGAATGTTTCGTCCATAAATACAACGTTTACAAATTCTTTTCCATTTTCATCGCTGTAAAGGAGAATTTCACTGTGCTCCATCATTTCATGTTCCATTTGCTTTTCCCTCCGGTTCTCTGACGGCCAGTGCCAGCCACATATATCTTTTCACAAATATCTTATTTCAGATAATATTGTACAGGATGTTTTCGAGCTTTGCAAGGGCAAAAAAGAAAAAGGCGGAAGGGATTTTTCCCCTCCGCCCATCATTCAGCGCTCCCTGCCCACGGCTCGCTGCTTTTTCTCCTGCTGCACGGCCTTTTCGGCGCTGCGGCGCCGGTTGTAGAGCAGCAGATCCCGCGTGTTCTCGTAAAGATCGCCCTTGCCGGACTCGAACACGGCGACCATGTATTTCTTCGCCTTGTATTTGGCGTAAATCTCTTTCAGCCCCTCCCGCAGAACGGGGTCAATTTTTTCTGCATTCGTCAGCCAGATTTCAACAAGCTTGTGATCGTCTCTGACGTTCATCTCCAAATAAAACCAGCCTCCTTTATATCTTTATTTTCCTCATCTTTCCTGCGCCTTATACGCCGCCGCCCGCTTTGCCGCCTGCAAAATCTCCGGAGGCAGGGCATCCACCATACGATGCAGTTCCTCCAGCTCGCCCAGCTTCTGGCTGATCTCCAGCTTTTTGCGGACGCTCTCCTTGGAGGCAGCACCCAACTGCTTCTCCAGCGCCGCATTTTCGGCGGTCAGCTCCCTGTAAGCTGCGTCGTACTTTCTGAGCTTTGTCCGCATGGCCTCCGCGCCGGGGATGTACTTGTCCAACAGCGCTGCCAGTTCTTCCGCCTTGGTTTTCTTGTTGAACGGATTGGTGTCGTTCAGAATTGCCATAATCTGCTCCTTCCGCCGGTTCAGGTGAACAGCTTCCTTGAAAAGCCGCGGCGGGATGTGGTCACGTCCGGTTTCGCTGGCGCTCTCGCCGCGCTCCAGGTCTGGGTATTTCTTGACCATGTGCTCCCAAAATCGGTCCTGCCACTGCGTCAGCTTCTTCTTGTTGCCTACGATTTCCTTGGCGCTGAGCCGCCCATCCTCCGTCAGCGGGACAAAGCAAAGGTGCATATGGGGCGTTTTCTCGTCCATATGTACCACAGCGGATATGATCTGATACGCTTTGTCAAGGGTGTTTAAGAAATTTTTTCGCTTTGTTCAAACTCT
>JAHZGF010000035.1 GCA_019420945.1 Clostridiales bacterium
CGACAGACAAATACCTGTCCCTGTTTTACCCCTTTGACCAGCTGGACTTGGTGAAGAAGGGCATTGAATCCACATGGAATGTGTCCAATGACAGGACGATGGTTGCCCTAACCATGACTTTCATGGACGAGCCGATGGCAAAGAACATGAGCTTCCAGCGGGAATATGCGGAACCCTATGACTGGGTTGCCCAGCAGTTCAAGGATTGGGCATTCACTCTGTCTACGTCCATCCTGTACTACAATGATTATGATTCCATCGATGAGGAAGCACGGGGGCTGTATCGCAAGGCCATGGCTGCGTTCGGCGGGATCGCTCCCAGCTACCACATTGAACTGCTGGATAAACCCACCATCTATTGGGACTTCCATTCGCTGTTGTTGGGTATCCAGATGATGTTCAGCTTCATGCTGGTGGACGATGACCAGCCCCTGCGCCTGTGCAAGCACTGTCAGAAGGTGTTCCTGGGCAGCCGATCCAATGCAACCTTTTGCAGCCCGCGGTGCAAGAACCAGTATAATGTCTATAAGAGCCGTGACAAATCCAAGGGGGAAGCAGACTAACGAGGGCTCTTTCGCTGCGGCGGGACGGGGGAGGATATACCTTTTCTTCCTTTTCCGATCAGGCGGATTTTGCACTGTGTGCAAATGCGGATTCGTCGGTGGCCGAACAAAATCCGCCTGACCTACTGCCGCCGAAAAGTGTCTGTCCGCTGCCCATCTGCCCAGGTTGCAGATGCCGCAGCCAGCCCCTTCCCGGCGTCAGCCGGAAGCAAAGGTATAACACACTAGACTTTCCTACGGAAAATCGTGTGCCAACAGGGTTGCTGCTCGCCCCTATTGGATGACCCAGAGCCAAAGGGACTTTGCCCCTCTGGACACCCCGCCTGTCCGTGCGGTGGCTATCCATCCTGTTCCGACACGATGGATGCGCTCCTGCCCGAACAGGTAAAACAGGCACAGAGATTTGTCCGAATAGCGGGCAGATTTCTGCGCCTGTTTTGTTCGGCAGTAGAGGGAAAAGGGAAACTAAAAACCATGCTGAGCAATAAATTGGAACCACAGATTTTCGCACCTTGATGCGAAAATCTGTGGTTCTGTACTCCTGCATCTAATTAAAATATTAAATTTTCTAAACTGAGGTGCCTACGTGGTTACCTACTATAGTAAGCACTGGAAACTGATCATCTATTACAAAATAGCACGGTAGAGATTTGATTTTACGACGCATTTCGTAACATCTTTGGCTACTTTGCAAATGCTATCTATCCAGCCAGTAAGCTTGCTGATTTTTAGTATCCGACTTTAATTTCAACCTGTAGAACTTATCGGAATTTATGGTTATTGTATTCTGCAAAATGGTAAAAGCCCTATTCGCGGAGGGGTGTGCTTATCGGGGTATTTGACTTAAAAATAAACTTTGTGGCAGGAACATCAGGCTATTCTAAATGACTTATGAAATGTAAATCTTGCCTCCAACTTTATGCCATGAGGCCGGCACGCTTGTTGAAAAAACCGATTCCCATAAAATGCCGGTTTTCGATGGTGGATTGCAAGTGCAAATTTTCTTAGATAAAATGCATTGAACCACCCGTAAGAAATCGGATAAAAGTATATGCCTATCACCTTGGAAAATCTGTCATTGTCAGCAAGATCATCCTGTAGTTTCTAATGATAGATATTGTAAAAGATCACCAGTAACAACTCTTCAACAATTCTCTTGTTGATCATAGGCTTATCCACCGGCCAAAGTATCCCATCCCTGGGACAGTCATTTTGGGTGGGGCATAGCAGAACACTGCTTTTTTGACGTAAGTACGCTGTATTGGAACCAAATGGGTGCCATGCTTGTAATGTCTGTTTGCAGCCTGTATAATAATGAAAAATGAAATAAGATCTTGAATGAAAACAATACTACCCGCTGCGGGTAGGGAAAGAGAACAAAATCTGTGTTATATTAAAGGATAACAATTTTTATAAAACCCTGAATAGAGAGATTGAAAAGCGTTGAGTTGAGGTATGAAAAAGCACAAGGGGGAGCAATGTATGAAATATAGAAATTCCCTTTTTTTGTTGACTGCAATCTTTATGCTGCTTTGTGTGGGCTGTTCAGATACGGTGAAAAAAGAAGATGCTCCGACTACCATCACTGTTTGGCATGTCTATGGTGGGCAGGCAGATTCTCCGCTCAACGATCTGATCAATCAGTTTAATCAGACGGTGGGAAAAGAGCAGCAAATCAATGTGCAGGTTACCTCTGTGTCCAATACCAACACAATTCACGAACTGGTGCTGGCATCTGCCAATGGAGAACCGGGAGCTTCGGAACTGCCGGACCTTTTCATCTCCTATCCCAAGACCGTGCTGGCGTTGCCCGATGACAGCATTCTGGTAGACTATCGGGACTACTTCAGTGAGGAAGAACTGGCCGCATTCATACCGGCTTTCGTGGACGAGGGGATGGTAAATGGTCGGCTGGTGGTCCTTCCTGTGGCGAAATCCACAGAAATTATGTTTATCAACCAAACTATTTTTGACCGCTTCTCTCAGGCAACCGGAGTGACGGTTGAAGATCTGGATACCTGGGAGGGACTTTTCGAGGTTGCAGAGATCTACGCGGCCTGGACCGATGCGCAGACACCGAGTATTGCAGGTGATGGAAAGTCCATGTTCGTCCATGACTATTACTTCAACTATTTCCAAGTAGGGGCGGAATCTCTAGGTGAGAATTTTTTCCAGGGTGATGAGCTGGCATTTGGTCCTGCATTCCAGACGGCGTGGGAACCGCTGGCACAGGCTGCACTTCAGGGAGGGGTTTGGCTCAAGGGGGGTTATGCCACAGAATCTATCCGCACTGGTGACAGCATTGTCAGCGTGGCTTCCTCCGCCAGCATCCTCTATTACAGCGATGTAGTGACCTACCCGGATAATACTTCCGAAGATATCTCCATCATCTCTCGTCCCTGTCCGGTATTTGAGAATGGAGAAAAACTGGTTATGCAGAGGGGGGCGGGCTTTTGCACGGTGCGCTCCACTCCGGAGCGGGAGCAGGCCGCTGTAACTTTCCTCAAGTGGCTGACCGAACCGGAACACAATGTGGAGTTTGTGACCAGAACGGGCTACATGCCGGTGACCTGGGATGCCTTTGAAAGCGAACTGCCAAAGGCCATCGAGGGACTGGAAAGTGCCAAATATGCTTCGCTCTATCAGGCATATCTAGACACTCAAGCAAACTATGAGTTCTATGTGCCACCGCAGCTGGAGACCTATCTGAGCCTTGAGACGGCACTGGAAGACCATGTGAGGGCTCAGCTTGCGCTGGGGCGGCAGGATTATCTGAATGCTGGAGAGACCGGGCTGGAAGAGATTAGTGCAGATCGGTATCAGGCCTTTCAGGAGATCATGGAGTGATACACGGGGGAGGGGGAAAGGCTGTGCTGAACAAGCTGAAGGAGATCCGGGCTCTGAATGCTTTCGCCAAAAAGCAGAGCGTAGGTATGCAGAGAAAATTGATGCTCTACTGGGTATCCATGATTCTGGTAGTTTTTGCAGCGGTGATCCTCTTCCTGTCAATTGCTGGGGTTTTCTCCCGGAGTGATGAGCAGCTCCATGAGGTAATGGAACTTCAGTTAAAAAACACGCAGGAGAACCTGGCAGATCATCTGGATCGTCTGACTGCCCAGAGTTTGAACCTCTCCAAAGAATTGAGTCGTGAGATAGAAGGCGCGCTGGCACAGGGTGGCATTTCACTGCAGGAGGTCAACGATGATCCAGAGCAACTGTTGGAGCTTCAGGAGGTTATATACCCGCTGGTCAATACTGCTCTCCAGACGGCGGACTGTAATGGTGCGTACGTCATCTTGGATGCAACGGCCAATACCACATTGACTGAGGCAGACCATTCCAGAAGCGGAATCTATCTGCGCTATTCCAACCTCAGTGCCAGCAGTCCGGTCACCCCTACCGTGGTCTACTTCCGCGGCATTCCCGATATCGCCCGGCAAAAGAATCTGGAGCTGCACAATCGATGGAATCTGGAATTTGACACAGATCAGCTTCCAGGTTGCCGGGAGTTGATGGACGCATCTTTGGATCGGCCTGCGGAACGTTATTTCTGGTCTCATCGGATTAACATGAAGGATACCTGGGAATCCGCAATGTTGCTGTGTGTTCCCGTTGTTGGCAGCAATGGGACTGTATATGGTGTCTGCGGTGTGGAGATCAGTGCCCAGTACTTCCAGTTGTCCTATCCGGCAGTGCAGGGTCAGTTCGGTTCTGCAGTTACAGTGCTGGCGCCAATTCAGGACAGCCGCCTCCGGTTGTCAGAGGGGTTGGTTGGCAGCGTCAACGGTACCTACTTGGATGGCCAGGAGACACTTGTCATTCATCGGGGTCGATACTATAACGAATATGACACCGGCACAGAGCAGTACATCGGCCTGCATCAGAATCTAACGATTTCCAAAGGGGAAGCAGGGGATACAGCCTGGGCCACCGCAATTCTGATTCCACAGGACAGCTACGCCGCATATACGGCTGACGTACAAAAGACATGGGTTGTTGCGGCTTTGGGGCTGTTTCTGATGCTGTTGGCCCTTTCCTTTTTCCTGGCTCGCAGATTTGTCCGGCCCATCACAGATAGCTTAAAACGGTTCCAACAAGAAGAGCTGCCGGAACAGAGCATGTCCTCCGGGATTTCGGAAGTGGATGAATTGGCAGAGTTTCTCAATGCCCGGGCACGAAACCAGCGGCTGGAGCAGGGAGAGCTTCCGCCCAACATTGCAGAACTCTTTGACCAGTTCGTTGTACGAAAGGATTTGCTGACAGAGGCAGAGCGGAATATCCTACGCTACTATATAGATGGGCATGAGATTGCGGAAATTCCGGATCTGGCATTTATCAGCATGAGTACAGTCCGAAAACATAATCGGAGCATCTATGAAAAGCTGGGGGTGTCCTCGCGGGATGAATTGATGCTATACATCGATCTGCTCCGCCGTTGCGGAAGACTTCAGGAGCTTTTATAAGACAGTCTGTGTAACACAGCAAAGCGCACAAAACCAAGGATTTGGTTTTGTGCGCTTTTTCTATTATCCAATAGATACCTTTTACACACCCCCCAAAAAAGTATCCGGAGGACCATATACGCTCGGACCTGTTCCTGTTATAACAGGAACAGAAAGGGAAGGAGGTGCGCAATATGACAAGTCTGTTGTCCAGCTATCTGGAGGATTGTTCCACACCACAGTATTTCTGTTTTTCCATTCGCTGCGAGGTATGTGGAGAATTCTGGTACAGCAGCAGTATTCCATTTTCCAAAGCAGGACAAGCGGCCCAGTACCGGGAGAAGAAGGAACTCTATGATGCCATCTACCAGCGGGAGAAGCAACGAGCCTGGCTGGCCGCCGGGCAGGAAGCCAGGGAACGGTTCAGCCAATGTCCCGTCTGCCGACGGCTGGTTTGCGACGGCTGCTTCCTCATCTGCGATGAGATGGATCTGTGCCGGGAGTGTGCCGGCCGTATGAGTGAGTCCGGGAAGCCGGTGGAGCCATGAAGCTGCGGTGGTTATCGCTTTTGATGCTCTGGCTGATGCTGACTGGATGCAGCACAGCAGCTTCAGGGAGCCATTTAATTTCCGCGGCAGAGGGCTCCGAGGAATACTGCGCAGTGCTGGATTCTTTCCTTTCCGGGTATACGATTCAGGCGGCAGAAGATACCCTCTATGCAGAGGTATCCCGGGGCAATGCTGTGGCCTGCTTTGATGTACAGGCCATCCCGGCCATGGCCCGTGGTGTTGGTCGATATTGGTATCCCCAAGTAACGGCCACAGTGGTTTTGGCGGTAGACCGCACACGGACAGATGCGGTTATCACCGGCTGGAACAGTCTTCGGGAGAACCGGATTTTCGTCGGCATGGGCAGCACTACTGTCATTCGCAATATGATGGCCATGGGTGCGTTGGCCTACGGACTGAACCAGCAGCAGCCTGCAAAGGGGGATGCCCTTGTTTTTCTGGAGCATCTCAACCGGAATGGAGGCTTTGATTTGGATAAGCCGGACGCCCCTGTTTTGATCTGTCTGGACTACGAAGCTGTGGCGTGGAATGAAAGAGGAGGAAACTATGAGATCGTTGTGCCGGAGGAAGGTACATTGTCTTACCACTTGGGGCTGCTTTCGGATATCCCGCTGACCCTGGAGCCAGGACTGGATGAGACCCTCCTGTCTGCAGGCCTGCCCTTGACGGGTGGGGAGAGACCTGCTGACTTTCCCGAGGATTACCGGTCGGCTCACACTTTGGGAGAGGAGGAGTATGACTGGTTTCTGACACTCACCGGGGACAGTAGCCGGGATCTTCGACGGCAGGTGTTCCATGCTCGGCTTTACACCACTGCCGACATGAGAGAGCATATTTTATCTGCTCTGTTGATTGCCGCAGCCATACTGCTGTGGAAGGGGACGGTATCCCACCGAATGATTCGGCATGATGTCCGCCGGGTTGTTAACGTGATGAGCTGGCTCATGGTGGGGTGGCTGTTGCTGCGCCTGTTCAAATACCAGCTGCCGTCGGAAGGAACCTTGTGTCGGCTGTGCTGGTATGGTTACTACATCTTTCAACTGGCCTTGCCGGTGGCGCTGCTGTATCTGACGGTGATTCTGGATCGGGCAGAGGGGGAGAAAAGGCCGATGCGCCCCCTGTGGCCGCCTTTTGCGGCATATGTCCTTTCTGTGCTGCTGGTGATCAGTAATGACCTCCATCAGCTGGTATTTCGTTTTATACCGGATGGGAAGTGGGCATCAGATTACCATTACGGCCCGGGATATTGGATTGTGATGGCTTTTTCCCTCCTGTTCCTGGTATCCGCACTCTGGAACCTGCTGTGCAAAGGACACAGGAGCCCCTATCGGAGAGGCCGCATACTTCCGCTGTTGTTCTGTGGGGGGTTGTTGACCTATCTTGTCGCCTATATCTGTCGGGTTCCCCTGGCGTGGGAGAGTGATCTTACGGTCAATGTCTGCGTGCTCTCTGTTTTATTCTTTGAAACAGTACTCCATACAGGGCTGATTCCAGTCAATATCCAATATCAGCGGCTGTTTGCTTCTGCGCCCATCAGCTTGACGCTGCTGGATGAGCATGGTCGTGCAGTTCTGTCTTCTCCCGGTGCCCGACCGATTTCCTGCTCCGTATGGCAGCGACTGCGTGCGGATATGAGGCAGCCGCTGCTCCGGGATAGGGATACCCGGATTCACGCTGTTTCCATCCGCAGCGGTATGGCAGTGTGGCAGGAAGACTTGTCCCAAATCAACCGGCTGCGCAGAGAGATTCAGGATGTACAGACCCGGTTGGAGGCCGCAAATGCCCTGCTGAGAGAGGAGGGCGAGGTAAAGAAACGCCTGTTGACTGCGGAAGCCAACCGAGCCCTGTTTGAACAGCTGGACCAGGATATGGAGCGCCGTATTACATCGCTGGTACGCCTTATCGATACATTGTCAGAAACGGAAAATCCCAGGGAGCTGACTGCGTACATTACCTTGTGCCTATGCCATATCAAGCGCAGATGCAATCTGTTTTTCCTGGCTCGTCAGGGAGAAGCGCTCCCCAGCGATGAACTGAGCATGTATCTGGATGAACTGGCAGAACTGGCCCGCTACGGGGGGCTGAAAACGCTGATTCGCTGCGGACAGATGGGTGCTCTGCAGATTCGCAATGCGGCGCTATGTTACGATTTTGCCTTTGAGACCATATCCTGGGCGCTGCGGGAGGATACCTCACCGCTGATGGGCTATTTGGAGACGGAGGGTGTCCAGCTGGCATTCCGCTTTCTTCCCGGCGGCGACCCCGGACGGTGGCAGTTTTCTCAGGAGCTGATGACGGCGGTTACTGCCCAGCATGGGCAAATCGTTTGCAAGGACCTGGACGATGCTTTTGGAATATGTCTGGCAGTTCCTCTGGGAGGTGAGGGTTGTGGCTGAATTTTACTGTTTTCCCCAATGGATTCTGACTGCTTTGGTAATGATAGCGGCGGTAAGTATCATGCTGCAGACCCTGGCCGTTTCCTTCAGCCTCCGCCGTTTGCCTGCCGGCTGGGGCCGAAGGGTAGAAAACGGGATGGAATGCGCTGTCCTGGCAGTGCTGTTTCTTCTCGCCGCCCTCCTGGGGCAGGTGCAATATGGGCTGTACGGCGGCTTCTTGATGCCCAGCGCCTACGGTTTGGCCCGTCAAATTGTTTTTTTGTTGGTTGCGGTGTTGGGCACAGCTGCCGCCGTTGAAACAGAGTCGATTTGGCCGTTTTTCGTCATCGCAGCGGCAGCCGTTCTCTTCCCCATGACAGAGGAAATTACCGGGGCTGCCTTTCCCTTCTTTTTCCTGACCTCTCTTTTGTATTTTCTGGTCCGCAGCGTACATATCTGCCTGATGCGTCGGCAGGAGCTCTATACCCAGATCTCAGCCGTATCCGTCAAGGAGGCCATAGATACCTTGCATACTGGGCTGCTGTTCTTCCGTCCGGAGGGGGATATTCTGCTGTGCAACCAACAGATGGATGGGTTGGCCCGACGAATAACCGGGCAGCCCCTGCACAGCGGCAGGGACTTCCAGCGGCATTTGGAGGGTGGAGCACTCACTGGCGGATGTACCCGGGAGATGCTGGGGGATCAACAGGTTTTTCGTCTCCCCGATGCCTCCGTGTGGAGTATTTCTGCCCATGACATTCCTATGGGGCAACGGACATTTGTCCTGCTTACCGCCAACGATGTTACAGAACAGTGGGATGCAGTAACACTCTTGGCCCGACAGAATGAGGCCCTGGAGAGGCGCGGTCAAGAACTGCGCCACACCATCGAGCATCTGCGGGTTATTTGCGAGGCGGAAGAGCTTGCCCGGAGCAAAGGCAGAGTCCACGATCTGCTGGGACAGCGTATCAGTTTGCTGCTCCGAGCACTGCGGGAGGGCCAACAGCTGGACGAGGCATTGTTGATGGACTTTACCCGGAGTCTTCCCACGGCACTTCGGGAGGACAATATGCTCAGCCCTGCCCACCGTCTGGCATTGCTGCAGGAGACCTTTCGAGGCATGGATGTGTTGGTGGAAGTCCGAGGGGAACTACCGGAGGACGGGGCGGTGGCGGACAGCTTTGCTGAGATTGCCGTAGAGTGCGTCACCAATGCGGTGCGCCATGGCTTTGCTACCCGGATCCAATTCAACTTGTTCCAAAATGACTGCTGGCGCATGACGGTTACTGACAACGGAATTCCTCCTGTTGGGCCTATCCGGGAAGGAGGCGGCATCGGCGGGATGCGTCACAGAATTGCCCGACTGGGGGGAACTATGGAGCTTTATACTGTTCCCCGATTCAGGATTGAACTCTCTGTTCCAAAGGAGGCTGAGCGGAAATGACCAAAGTTCTGATCGTAGAGGATCACGCATCAATGCGGGAATCGCTGACCACGGCGCTGATAACTGCCGGAGATTTTTCTGTGGTGGGCGAGGTTCCAAACGCTGATTATGCCCTGGACTTCTGTAAACATCTGCACCCCGATCTGGTGTTGATGGACGTTTGTACTGAGGGGGGTGCTTCTGGATTGAAGGCGGTGGAAGAGATCCGTAAAACCGATGAGACAATCAAGATCATTGTCATGACCGCCTTTGATGAAATCACCTATGTTCCCCGGGCCAAAGCTGCCGGGGCCAACGGTTTTATCTATAAAAGCCGCAGCCTAAACGATTTTCTGGAGGTGGCCAGGGAGGTAATGGCAGGGGGCAGCAGTTTTCCGGAACCCAAGACCATCCCTTTGCCCCAGGGAGAGGCGCCGCTGACAGATCGGGAGATGGAGGTGCTCCGGCTGATGTGTAAGCATATGACCAGCAAAGAGATCGCTCGGGAACTTTTCATTAGTGAGAATACCGTGAAGTACCATAAAATGAACATGCTTGGAAAAACCGGCTTTTCCAAAGCGGTGGATCTGGCCTTTTACATGATTGTCAACGGCTGGATCAATCCGCTGTACTAAACATATGCTTTCAATCCACCGGCGTGGCCGGTGGATTTTTTGTTTCCGGGTAAAGACTACCCGCTGCGGATAGGGTGCAGAGGGAAAATAAATTCTACAATAAGATTGTAAATCAAGATATGCAGGGAGGTGGGCACGCTGAAAACTGTGATCCTGATTATGCATCGGGCGTCTTTGTCACAAGGATTGATGGCAAAGGTGCGCGATATCCCTGGAATCCAACTGCATTATGAACCCAACTACGCCAATGCAGATAAGAGCATCCGTGGTCATTCGGCTGCAGGAGCACTGCTGGAGGTCTCCGAAGACAATGTGCATGACATTGACTCCTGTTTAACTCTGTGCGCATGGCTACGGGAGGTTACGCCCCACTGCAGACTCATGCTGATGTGTCCGGAAGGACAGACGGAGGTCATTCGTCGTGCCATTGAGGCCAAGCGGAAAGGCCTGATTGACGACTTTGTATTTTACGATGTATCGCTGGACTATCTGGTTGCCAGTCTGCAATCGTTGTAATAGGAACTCTGGTTAGACATATCTGACTCAGCCCGATATGGACGGGTACCTTATAGATGGATAGAGGTTCCTGACACCTTAATCAAAAGATGGGAGAGGAGATTACACTATGGGACTGATCAAAGCTGCATTTGGGGCCGCCGGCGGTGTAATGGCCGACCAGTGGAAGGAGTTCTTTTACGCGGAAGCCATCCCTGCAGATGTACTGGTGGTAAAGGGCCGCAAAAAGGTCACAGGCCGCTCCAGCAACCACAAGGGGGATGACAACATCATCACCAACGGTTCGGTCATAGCGGTGGCAGATGGCCAATGTATGCTCATCGTGGAGCAAGGTAAAGTGGTGGATGTGTGCGCTGAGCCGGGAGAGTACACCTACAACATGTCTACCGAACCCAGCGTGTTCTCCGGCGACCTGGGTGAATCCATCCAAAGCGTGTTTCAGAACATCGGAAAACGCTTCACCTTTGGTGGGGAAGCCCCCAAAGATCAGCGAATTTACTACTTCAATACCAAGGAACTCACGGGCAACAAGTACGGAACTCCAAGCCCCGTCCCATTCCGGGTGGTAGATCAGCGGGCGGGCATTGATATGGACATCGGCATCCGGTGCTTCGGCGAGTACAGCATCCGCTTGAAAAATCCGTTGTTGTTCTATACCAATGTCTGCGGCAACGTGAGGGAGGACTACAAGATCGACCAGTTGGCCGGACAGATGAAGACGGAGCTGCTCACCGCCCTCCAGCCCGCCTTTGCCAAGATCTCAGATATGGGAATCCGTTACTCCGCCCTTCCCGGCCATACGTTGGAGCTGGCTGACGCCCTCAATGAGCAGCTCTCATCCAAGTGGAGAGACCTGCGGGGTATGGAAATAGTGTCCTTTGGTGTCTCCAGTGTCAAGGCCAATGAAGAAGACGAGCAGATGATCAAGGAGCTGCAGCGCAATGCAGCCTTTATGGATCCCACTCGGGCGGCAGCCCATCTGGTGGGGGCCCAGGCCAGTGCCATGCAGGCGGCAGCCAACAACCCAAATGCAGGTCCTGCCATGGCATTTATGGGCATGGGAATGGCTGGGCAGATGGGGGGCATGAACGCCCAGAACCTCTATCAGATGGGGACGCAGCAGCAGGTGCAGCCAACACCTGCGCCGCAGCCGGCACCCACTGCTCCGTCTGGTTGGAGCTGTACATGCGGTCAAAGTGGCATCACCGGCAACTTCTGCCCCAACTGCGGCAGCAAAAAGCCGGAGCCCAAGCCGGCGGACGGCGGCTGGAAGTGCCCCCGGTGTGGCGCGCAGGCCAAGGAAAAGTTCTGTCCCGAGTGCGGTGCCCCCAAGCCCATGGCAGACGGTTGGACTTGCTCCTGCGGTGCCGTCAATAAAGGGAAGTTCTGTTCCGAGTGCGGTGCAAAAAAGCCTGCCGGTGTCCCCCAGTACAAGTGTGACAAATGTGGCTGGGAGCCGGCTGATCCCACCCATCCGCCCAAGTTCTGCCCGGAGTGCGGTGATCCCTTTGACGATGGAGATCTGCAGGGATAAATAGAGACAATCCATAGCGGTTTTTCTTGGCTGCACCCATGGACAGGGGGACAGTTATGCTGAACTGAGAACGGCGTTGGAGAGTCCCAATATCAACATCAAGATGAGGAAGTACATTAAGTCCCACAAAAAAAGAAAGGAGATTAGCACATGAACAAGCGCATTACCTCGATTTTACTGTCTGTTGTTCTGATTGTGAGTATGTTTGCTGTATCAGCAGTACCGGCATACGCTATCGGATGTGACTGCGCTTCCCATCTGGTCCCAGTGCCGGAGAGTGCCGCCACCTGCACCACACCCGGCATCAGGAGGGAACACTATAAATGCTCTAACTGCGGCGAGCTCTATGAGGACGTTTCCGCCAATGAGGTGATTGAAGATCGTGACAGCGTTGTCATTGATGCGCGGGGTCACGATTACATCGTGCGAATAACCGACGAAGCCCACAAGAGATCCACTGCCGCAGACTGCCGTGAGTATGACACCTATTGGTTGACCTGTGCCAATGACATTACGCACAGCGCAAAGGATGATCCTGCAGCTGCCGATAGGTACTACAACTATTGGCCTGGCCCCCACAGCTACGGTGAGGATTGGGTCAGATACGATCAGGAAAAGCACGGTCACCAGTGTGTGCTTTGCTGGGACATGAAGGATTTTACGCCTCATAGGCCTGGTGCACCTGCAACTGAGACTACCCCTCAGGTTTGCCTAGACTGTGGCTGTGAGCTGACTTCCGCAACCGGACATTTGTGCATCAGCCATCTGGTGGAGGTGCCCAGAGTCGATCCCGACTGCACCACTCCGGGTACTGAAGCGCACTATAAGTGCAGCGATCCCGATTGCGGTAAGCTCTATTGGAATGATGGCGCTTTTGAAGAGATCACCAACCCCAATGAATTAGTCATTCCTGTGCTCGAACACAACTGGGCAAGCGAATGGAGCAGCGACGAGTATAACCACTGGCACACATGCACCAGCTGTAATGCCACTGCAGATCTGCATGCCCATGACCCGAATCATGAGGGCGGCGCTACTCTCGAGTATCCCATTCTGTGCACCGAGTGCGGCTATGTGATGGAGGAGCAGCTGGTGGAAGCGACCCTCCTCCGGGTGGAGCTCCCCTTCCGGCTTACCGTCAAACAGACCGATGAGATGGCTCCTGGTCCTGAGACCTTCCAGTTCCTGGCGGAGGACTTTGGCGCCCCTGTGGACTATGTGGTGATCAAGGACACGGTGGAGACCGACGGGGTTAAGACCTATGATGGCATCTTCGCCTTTACCATCCCAGAAGAGCAGTGGGGCAACCTTTCCGAGGGCTTTTTCTTCCGACAGATCCAAGGAAATGCTGAGGGCTGGACCTATGATCAGACGGTGTACTACGCCGTCCCTGAATTCCGGGACAATAACTTTGGTGTTTCCAACTGGATCTTCTATTCCCTGACTCCTGATGGCTGGCCGGATTACAACAATCCTATGGAGGAGGCTGACTTCACCAACAGTTATGCAGCAAAGAAGCCCGTGGAGCCCCCTCAACCTTCCAATCCTGTGGAGCCTACCCAGCCTTCTAACCCTGTGGAGCCCACCCAGCCTTCTAGTCCTGTGGAGCCCACTCAGCCTTCTAGTCCTGTGGAGCCCACCCAGCCTTCCGAGACTGTGACACCCAACCATTCCCAGTCTCCCCAGACAGGGGATCATAGTCAGCCGGTGCTGTGGGTCTCGTTGCTGCTGGTGAGCAGCGCAGTAGGGATAGCGCTGGTGAGTCGGCAGAGAAGATGTAACACAAAGTAACTCCGGTTTCTTCAGACAGGAACCAAACGAAGCTGGAAGCGGCGGTCCCAACGCCGCCGCTCCCGGCAGTTGGAATCGGGCTTGGAAAAGCCCCTTTCCGAAAGCGGATGATTCTGGAATGTCCGACCATCATCCCCTTTCGGAAGGAAAAACTTGAGCGGGATGTACCTGTTTGTGCAAATAAAAACAAGTGGGGACCAATAGAAACACGAAATAATTTGCTGCTTTCGGTGTTGCATCGGGTTTAGAAAGGAATAGGGGCTATGGGACTGTTTGGAAAGTTGTTTGATAAAAAGGAATGTTCTGTCTGCGGTGGTGAAATTGGCCTGTTTGGCAATCGCAAGCTGGAGGATGGAAACCTGTGCAAAGAATGTGCCGCCAAACTCTCACCTTGGTTTAGTGACCGCCGTCAGAGTACGGTGGCAGAAATCCAGGAGCAGTTGGACTACCGGGAGGCAAACCGGGAGAAGGTCGCCGTATTCTGTACAACCCGTACTCTGGGTGAGCGCACCAAGTTGTTGCTGGATGAAGATGCAGGTCTGTTTATGGTTACATCCGCAAGAGATTTGCAGAAGGCAAATCCGGATGTACTGGCTTTCTGCGATGTAACTGGATGTAAGCTGGATATTGACGAGCATAAGACAGAAATCGAATACGAGGATAAGGATGGGGCGCGGCAGAGCTTCAACCCTAAACGCTATGCCTATTCCTATGATTTCTACATTGTAATTAACGTCAACAACCCTTATTTTAGTGAAATTCGTTTTCAACTAAACAGCGAGCCTGTGGACAACGATGAGGAAATACTGCTGGAAGGGCCGGACGCCATGCGTAGGTCCCGCAGCGGCAACCGCGGAGGGTTTGGTGGTGTGAGAGGCTCCGTCCTTACATCCAACGCAGAGGAAGTCCGTGCCAGCGTAGAATATCAACAATATGAGGAAATGGGCAGGGAAATTCGGGATGCACTTCTTCAGGTCCGGCAGCAGGCACGAAAAGAAGCTGCGGCAGCAGCGGCGCCTAAGATTGCGGTGACCTGTCCATATTGCGGTGCAACCACCACGCCGGATGCCAGTGGATGCTGCGAGTTCTGCGGAGGCGCTGTTAACGGATAAATGATTTTAGAGAAGCAGAAACAAATAAAAATGGAGGGAGTTTTATTATGAAAAAGTACGAAATTTTAGGAGGAAACCTTCCCGTTGTCGTATGCGAATTATCCGCAGGAGAATCCATGATCACAGAAAGCGGAAGCATGAGCTGGATGAGCCCGAACATGAAAATGGAAACCACTTCCGGCGGAGGCGTAAAGAAAATGCTGGGCCGGCTGGTATCGGGAGATTCTGCCTTCCAAAACAGGTTCACTGCAGAGGGGGGAGACGGAATCATTGCATTTGCATCAAGTTTTCCGGGAGCCATCAAAGCTCTGAATATCAGTGCAGGTCATTCCATGATCGTGCAGAAAAGCGCATTTCTTGCCTCCGAAGAAGGTGTGGAGTTGTCCATGCATTTTCAGAAAAAACTGGGATCCGGTATTTTTGGCGGTGAAGGCTTTATCATGCAGAGACTGAGCGGAAATGGAACCGCCTTTATCGAGATTGACGGACATGCGGAGGAGTATGTCTTGGGTGCCGGGCAGGAAATGCTGGTCAGTACAGGATATTTGGCGGCAATGGAAGAGAGCTGCACTATGGATGTTGTGATGGTCAAGGGCGCAAAGAACATGCTCCTGGGTGGAGAGGGTATTTTTAATACCGTTGTCAGAGGCCCCGGCAAGGTAATTCTGCAGACGATGCCCATCAGCAAGGTGGCCGAACTGCTGATGCCGTTTTTCAACAACAAAAAATAAGGATTGTCGGAAAGCCGCCGCAGAAATCCTGTGCGAAAACATAGCGCGATAACACAAACACCATCGATTTCAAATTAGAAAGGAGATATTACAATGGCGAACGCTAATTACACAATGAACACAGCAAATCTTAGTGAAAAGGACTGGCTGATTACATTGCTGCTCTGCCTCTTTGGCGGTGGCATCGGCGTACACCGCTACTATGTCGGCAAGGTTGGTACCGGCATCCTTTATACGCTGACACTTGGTATTTTCGGTATTGGAACACTGGTTGATTTGGTCAAGATTGCAACTGGTAAGTTCACCGATAAGAACGGCAACTACATCCAGAAGCAAAAGTAAGATAAGAATGCGTTTTACTTGCCGTTGATTAGTAAATTTGCGTATCTCAGGCCAAACAGGAGGAGGGAATTATGAAACGGACAAAGATGAGAATGTTGTGCCTGATTCTCACGGCATTGCTGCTGATTGGTCTTGCGGCCTGTGGCCGCAGTGACCCGCCCCCGATGGAGTCCTCAGAAGAAGACGGAGCAGGAAGCGCATCGAGTCAGGCTTCGGCAACAACAGAACAGAATGCGAATGCTGGTGAAATGGTTTCCCCCAAAACAGTTGATACCACCCTGTGGGATTTGTCTTACGATGAAGCGGATGGCTGGATCTATGAAGAAGATGAATTGTATGATGACGATACATACTCTGATATTATTCTGACAATTCCTGATGAAACAGGCGACTCGGATCTCATCAATGTGGAGATCAGTGTTTCCATTGAAGATCCGGGATACTTCCGCGACTATCTTACCAGCTATGGGTTTGACGAATACGAATATGCAGTTAATCAGGCCTATGACTTTACCAAAGTAGGCGGCATTGACTGCCTGGAAGCGGAAGGAGACTATTGGGGCTCTCCGTGCCTGCGGTATTTTAGCCGCGAGGAGGGCGCGGGAGCAACCGTTTTCATCGAGATCATCGGTAAGTATGAGGACGAACGTGTGAATAAGCTGCTGTCGGGTCTGACGATTCAGCTGGAGGATGTCGGGAACGTGGATGGCCCCTGGTACTGGGAGGGGGAACCCTTCTCCGCCGAATCGCGCAGTGTTGTGGTGGGAACGCACACAATTAACAGCCAGTGGATCCCCATCACGGACTGCATTATGACCAAGGAAATCTTTGAGCATGCTGTTGCTGTTATTGGGAATCAGGCGTTTCTGTTGGTGGACGGTGAGTTGAAGCGCTACGATTACGACGGTACATCCCTGACATTCGCAGAGGATATTGTGCTGGATGCGGAGTATGAGAATATTTCCGCCGACACCGATGGGACGCTATGGCTTGCAAATTTCATGGAACCGCTGATCAACTGGAAGGATGGCACACAGACAGCAGCCTATGAGGGCCCGGATTACGTAGCCATGCACCCGTCCGGGACTTGGGGCATCAGTTGGTTCTCCAGTGCAGAGTGCGAGAAGATTACCTTCGCCGGCGGTACGGTAACCACAGAGCCGTTGGTGTTCAGCGAGGTTGATCTGATCAGTCATCTGTTGGTTGATGAGAACCACATTTATGTTTGTGGATCTGCTGCAGGTAATGGCGATCATAAGGTGTTTGTCTATGATACCAACGGCAACCTGCAATTGACGCTGGCCAGTTCCAACGGAGGCAGTTTGGGAAGCGTCACCTTTGTTGCGGAGATGGAAAGTGGCTATCTTGCGCTGGATGGAAACATGCGCGAGGTGGTGCTCTGGACGAAGGACGGAACCTATATCGGCGAGGCGGAGGACAGCGACCTGTTTGGCACAAGTTACCCCTGGTTCTGCGGTGGAACGAAGCTGGACGACGGCAGTGTGCTGGCTATTATGACCGAGGAAAGAGCGGACGAATCTGCCCAGGAATTGGTGGCGTTCAAGCTGAGTGGCTTTTAATGAGAAGGGGTGGTAAATATGAAACGCACGAGACTGATTTGCGCAATTCTTACGGTATTGATGCTGTTCAGCCTGACAGCCTGCGGCAAGGGAGGCCAGGAAACAAAAGACCCGAATTTGCTCTCGGTGGGAGATTTTGAATTGCTCTATAAGGGCGCAAGCATTATGAAGGATTATGCAGGAAACGACGCCCTCGTTTTGACGCTGGACTTTACCAATAACAGTAAGGAGACTGCCGACTATTTTTGGTCCATTTACGAAACGGCAACGCAGAACGGCACGGTGTTGGAGATGGCCTTGGTCTATCTCGATGAGAACTCCATGCAAGCGGTGGACGACAGCCAGTATCAGAATGTGGAGCCCGGTGCCACCCTTGAGATTCAAACCGCCTTTGAGTTGACCGACACCACCGGTGAGGTGGAGGTGACGTTTGAGGAGATGGACGGCAGCAAAAACGATTCCATCACCATTGATCTGTCTACTCTCAGCCGGGAATCCGCTGAAAACGGTGCACCATCGCTTACTGACGACAGCAAGACCGCTGAAGCTGGCGCTGAGACCAGTGAGCCCGTCGTTGAGACCGGCGAGTCTGACAGCCAGATGCTGAGTGACTGGTGGAACGGTGATTGGTACGGCTGGTGGATCATGACCGGCTGTTGGGGCGGTTACGAGGATATGGAAGGCATGTGGTGGGACGTCTGCGGCACCATTGACATCGGTGAGGATGGTATGGGTAGCGTCACCCTCTGGGACGAGGACTACACAGAATCGGAACCTATGGTTTCTGCCGTGGTTAGTCTGAGTGAAGCAGGGACAGGTGAATACGGCACCATGATGTCCGAGGGCGGATGGTTCACGGATATTGAACTGGAGCATGCGGACTGGATTGTTGACCCGGGCCTTTTGGATTATGAGAACCTACTCCATATCAGCGGTTACTATGAAAACGGTGATGATGAGTACTTCTATGATATCTACCTGCGCCCCTGGGGAACCTACTGGGATGATGTGACGGAGGAAGATCTTCCCGCCTTCTATAATGACTGGTATCTGCCTTTGATCGAAGCTGGCGAGCCCATGCCGGACAGCATCGGATAACGGACAGACGCCCCGTATTACATGGGTTTTCCAGCCAGTCTGAGAGCGGCAAGCAATATGGGAAAACCTGAGCGCGATTGACAACGCGGGAGGCATACTCATACAAAGTGGAATCGCTCCCACCCCATCGGGGGCGGGAGCGATTTGAATTTGCGCAAAGGGATGGAGTGGAAAAAGTTGAAAGGAGCGCTTATGAGAATAACATCCAAACGAGTGATCGCATTTTTGATGGCACTGGTTCTGATGCTGTCTCTCTGTGCCTGTGCGCAAGAACCGCAAACGGGAACGGGATCAGGCAGGACGGATATAAGCGCCGACGATGAGGCACTGCCTGTCATGCCTGATGGAAAACGGCCGGAAAAGCAGCATTCGGTGATCGGGCAATCAGAGGAGCATCCAGTGCAGATCGCATTTTCTGAAGAAGCAGCACAATCCGTGGATTGGCTACGGGACAGAATGGACTTTCCGCAGACTATGTTCGGCGCAGCCTATTTGGGCTATACCGGAGAAGCTGCAGATGGAGATTGGCTGTTGGAAGCGGATCAGACAATGCTGGAGGAATACCCATTTATTTCAGAAATTGATGCGGAACATACCATTGGGAGCGATGATTATCTGTTTTGTCTCCTGCCGCTTGATGAAAACACCACAGTTTCAATCAATCTGGTACAGTGGAACACGAGATCGGAGGGTGAAGAGGTTATTGAGGTCCTCTATCGTTCGGAATCCGGCGATCCGGTGCTTCTTTTGGCGGATTGTGGCGATGATGTACTTGTAGACAAGCCCTACATGCAGGTTCAGCTTGTCGACAACGCAGGAAATAGCTGCCAATGGTATCCGCAGCTGGATGCCATGGGGCACATTGTACCGTCTCTGTCGGAAAACGGAGACTGCCTTTCCTTTGACTTTACAGAATACGGATGGATGGATGTTCCCTCTGAACTTGAACCGTGGTTAGAGGTGGGTTATTGCGGAGTTTATGCATCCGGGCTTGAGGGCTGCTGGAGAACACAGGGGACAGCATGGAATACGGACCGTACTGCTAATTACTACCTGTGGTTCTTTTACGAGGATGATACAGGCGGAAGTGTGGATCTGGATTGGCAGTACGAGGGTTCTGATCTCTTTGAAGAGATGTGGAGCGGATCTTGGACAATCACATCTGTCATGGATGGACCCAGCTATGTGAGCATCAGCCTGTCACTTGTGGGCGGTGAACACTATGGTGTCATAGATGGCCCATACTACATCTATGAGACGTATCCGCTTGTAATAAGCCCCAACGGTGAGGAGATGGTAATCGGATCAGGAATTAGCGGTGTCAGTCTGCCGTTTATGCCCCAGTATGACTCGCAGCTGTGTACGCTGACGCTGGAAAGCTGGTTCAGCGACAGCCCGTTGGGCTGACCTACTTCGGATTCCAAGCATTTCCGGATTGCTGCAGTGTGGCCCACTACAGCACCGGCATAAAAAGGAGGCGTTTCTATGCCAACACAGGTTACCAATTATCAATGTCCGGCTTGTACAGGTCCGCTCCATTTTGAGGGAGGATCCGGAAAGCTGGAGTGTGAATACTGTGGCACCAGTTATGATGTAGCGGAAATTGAGGCGCTTTACGCAGAGAAGGAAGAAAAGGCAGCTGCAGCGCAGCAGGCGGCAGATGAAGCCAGTGCCGGGCAGAGTACACCAACTGGGGATGGCAGCGTGTGGGATACGTCCGGCTTTTCGGAGGACTGGGGTGCAGAGGGCGACGGTATGCGTGCATACAGTTGCCCCAGCTGCGGTGCGGAACTCATCTGCAACGAAAACACGGCGGCCACCTCCTGTCCTTATTGCGGCAACCCCACCGTGGTGCCAGGGCAGTTTTCCGGACAGCTTCGGCCGGATTTCATTATTCCCTTCAAGCTGAGTAAGGAAGCCGCTGTCAAGGCCCTCAAAGAGCACTACAAGGGCAAATTTTTCTTGCCCAAAAGCTTTACTCGGGAAAATCATGTGCAGGAGATTCAGGGAATCTATGTTCCTTTTTGGATGTTTGACGGAGAGGCCCGGGGTGATGCCCGCTATGAGACCACAAGATCCCATACATACCGCTCCGGTGAATATGAGATTACCGAAACAGAACACTTTGACATCTACCGGGCTGGATTTGTTTCCTTTGAGAAAATCCCGGCGGATGCCTCCAGCAAGATGCCAGACGATCACATGGACTCCATCGAGCCCTATGACTATCAGGAGTTAAAGCCATTTTCTACGGCCTATCTCCCTGGCTTTCTGGCTGATAAGTTTGATGTGACAGTAGAGCAGTGCCGGCAGCGGGCGGATCAGCGATGCGAGGGGACATTGGCTTCAACGCTGCGCGCCACAGTAACAGGATATGATACCTGCATGCTCATCAATAGCAGCGTTGATCTGAAGCGGGGCAAGGTGCATTACGCCTTGATGCCTGTTTGGATGCTGAACACTAAGTGGAAGGGGAAGGATTTTCTCTTTGCCATGAATGGGCAGACAGGAAAGCTGGTGGGCGATCTTCCGGTCAGCTGGGGCAGGTTTTGGGGCCTATTTGCAGCCATTGCCGTTCCACTGTCGGTGTTGGGCACCGCATTGTCCTTTTTGTTGTGAGAAGGAGGGGGATGGGATATGAAGAAAACATGCTTCCTATTTGGTTTGACGCTCCTGCTGACGCTGACGGTCACCACTCCTGCCATGGCAACAACGGAGTACGACATGGACACGGGATGTAGCGTGATCTATGATGAAACAAAGCAGCTGGGATCCCAGTATCTTACAATGCAGGGGGAGCAGACCCTTCCGGAGCTTTCCGAGACACTGGGTCTCGACCTGCGGGTGGATGTGCTGACCATGATTGACGATGACACCATCGGTGAGACCGCCGGATGGATCTACGATACATATGGATATGGCTGGGGGGACCACCGGGAGGGAGCTACTCTGACCATCTTGATGGAACCAACGGAGGATGATACCTATGCTATGCCCGCTGATGGTTGGTGTATTTACACTACCTTGCGGCAGGGGCGAGGCAACAGTCAGGACTTGGCCGATGCCATTCGGGATGCCGTAGAACCGTCCATGGCGGAACAGGCGTGGAACGGCGAAGACCTGACCATGAGTGCTACCGCCCTGACCCAAGCTGTAGACGCCATGGCAGAGGCCGCATCAGATTACATCCTCGCCAACTGCCCACCGGACAGTTTGGGGCCTGAGGCATTGGAAACACTGGAGACATCGGAAACGTCTGCGCCAAGCGATGTCAGTATGCAGTATGTGTTTGACATCAGCAACCTCCTCACTTACGAAGAATGGGAGGAACTGGAGTCCCGCGCCGCAGACATGTCCTACCGTCATCATTGCGGCGTCTATTTTGCCTTGGTGGATGACTACACAGAATATGGAGCCGACGGCATATACGAAGTGACCTGCCAGCTTTATCACAACAGTGAGCTTGGCTTTGGATACGGTCGGGATGGGATTATCGTTCTGCTCAGCATGGAGGAGCGGGACTATGCTATGTTTGTCTACGGAGAGTATGCGGAGTATGCCTTCGATGAATTTGGCCAGAGGAAATTGGAGGAAAGATTCCTGGAAGCCTTTGGGGAAGATGACTGGCAGGGAGGAATTTCCGACTATCTGGATGCCTGCGACGAATTTCTGACAAAGGCCGGAGAAGGTAAGCCGGTGCGAAGCTCTCCATGGCTGATGGTGGCTGCTGCCGTAGGAATTTCCTGCCTGATTGCAGGAGGTATATGTTTTTTCCTTTTGAGCAGCATGAAGTCAGTGCATCAAAAGAAAGAGGCCGATGTATACCTTACTGAAGGCGGGCTGCATCTGACAGAGCAGTACGACCAGTACACGCACACGACTGAGACGCGCACTAAAATCGAAAAGGAAAGTAGCAGCGAAAGCGGAGGAGGAGGCAGTGGTCGCAGTGGAAAATTCTGAGAAGGAGACTGCATGATGCGCCATTTGATCCTACGAGTTTTTTTATTGTTGTTTTTATGGCGCTGGATCTGAGCCTGATCGCCTGCGGCGGGCAGGACAAGCAGTCAATGGGTAATCAATTGAGTTGCACAACGGAAACGCTTTCCAGCAGGATAAGAGTAGGGGAGTGAGTCTGCGCCAGTGGTCCATTCAGAACAGGCAGAAAAGCCCCTTGCGCTGCTGTACAGCAGTATGACATGCAGTGAAGTGGCCTGCCTGGGTTATTGGGGTCAGGGAATTCCATGACAATGGCAGATTGGCTGTGGGAAAATTGCTCAGATTGAGCAGAGGCGATGCCGTTTGTTGGTATATGAATCTTAAGGATGCTTATGTCGTGGGTCTCAGACGAACTGATACAAGTAAACCTGCGTTTTGGGCAGAGGAGGTTGATTATGAAAACAATACTGTTTATTTCAGCCAATAAGATACTTGGTCAGGGATTATCGGCGGCAATTATGTCTAAACCAGGGATTGGATTTCAATGGAAAGCACAATTCAACTATGCGCAGGCCGTAGTTGGTGCTGATATTTTTCACGCTGATATGGTAATATTAGATGTTGTAGATCAGACGGACATGGAGAATGCAACAGAAATTTGTCAATCATTACGGCAATGTAATCGCGAGATAAAAATATTGCTTCTTGTCAGACCTGAACAGGCAGCCGTTCGCAAAAAAGCGGTCGATATTCAAAATATTGGTTTGATAGATAATTTCGTTTTTTATGATAGTTCCCTAATATACCTGCTTGCGAAGTTAGAAGCGTTATAATTTCTGTTGAATTTCAAGCAGAATAAGTGACATCACATTACAACTTTACTTTCAAACAAATTATAAAAGAGCAAAACATCGCCCACCAATCTCTGAGGACCGGAGGGCGATGTTGTTTCGTTCAGCGGTATTAGCACTTTCGTGCGCTTCATATGCCTGTTTCATATCGGCAAAATCTGGGATAACTCATATTATCTTTTGGCTTAAATCATCCCAAAGAACTTCAATGCTTCTGTGATTGCCGCTTCCTTTTCCGGCGGGCATTTCGGTTGCCTGGCATCTTCGGACTTTGGCTTGTTATAGTTCTCCCGCTCGATAATGCCATACTTCTGCTTGACCTGAGCGATATAGAGGTGGCTGACTTTCAGCCCTGTATGTTCCAACACATACTCTTTAATTTCCTCATAGGTGGCCTTGCTCTCCGCAGCGGTCAAATCCAGTTCATCCAGGTTCAACTCAACCTCGATATGCTGCTTGGCATTAAGTTTGGACAAAAGCACTATCGTCTCCACATGGTGGGTCCGGGGGAACATGTCCACCGCCTCGGCCCGGAGGGTGCGGTAGCCCAACGCCTCAAAGCGCTGGCAGTCCCGGGCCAGGGTGGCCGGGTCGCAGGAGACATAGACCACCCGCCGGGGGGCCATATCGGCAATGTAACCGATGACCTCCTCTGCCATGCCCTTGCGGGGCGGGTCCACGCTGATGACGTCCGGGCGCAGCCCCCGCCGGGCCAGTTCCGCCGCCGCCTCCTTGGCATCGGCGCAGATGAATTCCGCGTTCTGGAGGCCGTTGCGCCGGGCATTTTCCCGGGCATCCTCAATGGCGGAGGGGACAATCTCCGCCCCGATGACCTGTTTGGCCTGACCCGCCAACACCAGGCTGATGGTGCCGGTGCCGCAGTACAGGTCTACCACAGTTTCACTTCCGGTGAGCCCCGCAAACTCTGCCGCTTTCCGGTAAAGCACCTCGGTCTGCTCCGGGTTGACCTGGAAGAAGGAGGGCACGCTGAGTTTGAAGGTGAGATCGCACAGGGTGTCATAGAGGTAGTCCTGGCCCCAGAGAGTGCGGTACTGTTTACCCAAAATCACATTAGTTTTGTCCCGGTTGACGCTGAGGACCACCCCGACTGTCAGGGGGACCGCCGCCCGGAGGGCGTCGATGAGCTCCGCCTGGTGGGGCAGGTTTTCCCCGTTGCAGATCAGGCAGATCAAGGACTGGCCGGCCCGGTTGGTGCGGACATAGACATGGCGTACCAGCCCGGTGTGGCTCACTTCATCATAGGCGGGAACAGAAAATTGTTCCATCCATCCCTTGACGGCCCGGCCGGCGGCGTCGGCCTCAGGGCGCTGCAGCAGACAGCTGGCCACATCGATGACGTCGTGGCTCCGGGACCGGAAAAAACCCACGCTGACCCCTTGCTTGCCGGACACCGGGAACTGAGCCTTGTTGCGGTACCGATCCGGGTGTGCGGCGCCATGGATGACGTCCACCGTCAGATCAAGTCCTCCAATGCGCCGGAGCGCGTCCTCCACCCGCTGGCGCTTAAAGGAAAGTTCCTCTTCATAGGTCATATGCCGCAGGGCGCACCCCCCGCACTTGGGGAAGTGGGGACAGTCCGGCGTCACACGGGAGGGAGCGGGAGACAGCACCTGCTCCACCTTGCCCCAGGCGGCAGTCTTGCCCACCTTCAGCAGCTTCACCAGACAGGTTTCACCTCGGATGGCACCCTTCACAAAGACCGCCATACCCTCCAGTCGGGCGATGCCGTCCCCTTCGCTGGAATAACCCTCAATTTCCAGGGGGATAAGCTGATTTTTCCGGGCATTGACCATGATCATTTCCTCCGTGTTGTGCTTATAATCCACATTATTATAACGGAATCCCCCGGATCACGCCACGGTTTTCCGCAAAAAAACAGTTATCAAACCGGTAGAATTATGTTATACTCAGGACAATGATGAAAATATAAAGGAGATTTGCGCCCATGAGCGATCTGAGCTTTATCACTGACCCTTCCAAGTGGAAGGATATCACCCCGGATATGTATGACGAGATCAACGCCCAAATTGAGCAGACCTTTGAGGAGGGCTGCCATGGGGACTGTTCCTCCTGTCAGTCCGACTGCGACCATCGGGAGAGCGCCCAGCTGCCCAAATTCGCCAAGCGGATGTACGCCGTCAACGGTGGTAAGGGCGGCGCCGGAAAATCCAGCGTCACCGTGCTGTTGGCGGGAGAGCTGGCCCGCCGGGGACTGAAGGTAGGCGTGCTGGACTGCGACATCTACACCGCCGTCATCCCCCATATGATGGGGCTCCAGGGCCCGGTGCACCGGGGGGAGGGGGGCGCCCCCATTCCCTGCAAGACCGAGTCCGGTATTGAGGTTATGAGTATTGATCTGATTCTGGACAAGCCCATGGATCCTGTGCTTTGGCCCGGAGTAGACGCCTTTAACATTCTGAACTATTTGTACACCTCCACCGCCTGGGGGGATCTGGACGTGATGCTGCTGGATATGCCCTCGGGCTGCGGTGATATCCCGCTGAATCTTTACACCACCTTCCCGGTGGATGGCACCATTGCCGTCACCAATCCCGGCGCCCTGTCTGTGGAGGCGGTGCAGCGGTGCATCAATCTGTGCATGATGCTGATGAGCCCCACGGTGGCCTATGTGGAGAACAAGAGCTTTACCGACCATCCCGTGAGCCAGGATGCCTATGTGCTGCCCCACGGCTGCGTCACCGTCTCCGTGCCTCTGTCCGGTGATATTACCGCCCTGGGAGAGGACGGCGCCCTGGAAGGGCTGGACTGTCCCGAACTGAAGCTGGTGGCGGACGTGATCGCCACCGCCGTTCAGGTCTCCGCCGGAAAGGAAAAGAAAACCAAGGCATGATTTGCCGAATCTCCCGCTTTCCCGGAAGGAAGGCGGGAGATTTTGTTTACAATTAAGACTTTCCTTTTCCTAGGGCCTATGGTAAAATCTATCCTGAATTGATATGTATGCGCGCCCGGTTTGAGCGCCGGAAAGGACTTAGTAATGAGTATTCTCAAGAAAATTTTCGGTACCAGCTCCACCAAAGAGGTCAAACGGCTGATGCCGATCGTCAATAAGATTGAGGGGCTTTCGGAGGAGTATAAGGCTCTCACCGATGCCCAGCTCCAGGCTAAGACTCCTGAGTTCAAGGAGCGTCTTGCCAAGGGAGAGACTCTGGACGATATCCTGCCGGAGGCCTTCGCAGCTCTGCGGGAGGCGGCAGACCGGGTGCTGGGTATGCGCCCCTACCAGGTGCAGCTCATCGGCGGCATCGTGCTCCATCAGGGCCGCATCGCCGAGATGAAGACCGGTGAGGGCAAGACCCTGGTGGCCACCCTGCCCGCCTACCTGAATGCCCTGGCCGGCGAGGGTGTCCACATCGTCACCGTCAACGACTATCTGGCCAAGCGTGACTCTGAGTGGATGGGCAAGGTCTACCGGTTCATGGGCCTCAGCGTGGGTCTGATCATCCACGGCCTCACCAAGGCTGAGCGGAAGGCCGCCTACGCCGCCGATATCACTTACGGCACCAACAACGAGATGGGCTTTGACTACCTGCGGGACAACATGGCCATCTATGACCGGGATCTGGTCCAGCGGGGCCAGAGCTTCGCCATCGTGGACGAGGTGGACTCCATCCTCATCGACGAGGCCCGTACCCCCCTGATCATCTCCGGCAAGGGAGAGGAGTCCACCGCCCTGTACACCCAGGTGGACCAGTTTGTGGCCGGCCTGAAGTGCCAGCGCATCGCCGAAACCGACGATAAGGAGCTCCAGGATGAGGACTCCGATGCCGACTATATCGTGGAGGAGAAGGGCAAGCACGTCACCCTGACCCCCAAGGGCATCGCCAAGGCCGAGGCCTACTTCAACATTGAAAACCTCTCCGACGCGGAGAATACCACCCTGAACCACCACATCAACCAGGCCATCCGGGCCCGGGGTATCATGAAGCGGGATGTGGACTATGTGGTCAAGGACGGCCAGGTCATCATCGTGGACGAGTTTACCGGCCGCCTGATGTTCGGCCGCCGCTATAACGAGGGCCTGCACCAGGCCATCGAGGCCAAGGAAGGGGTCACCGTGGCCAACGAGTCCAAGACCCTGGCCACCATCACCTTCCAGAACTATTTCCGTCTCTACAACAAGCTCTCCGGTATGACGGGTACCGCCCTCACCGAGGAGGACGAGTTCAACTCCATCTATGGCCTGGACATTGTGGAGATCCCCACCAACAAGCCCGTGGCCCGAATCGACGACCCGGACCGGGTCTACAAGACCGAGGAGGCCAAGTACCGGGCCATCATTGCCCAGATCGAGGAGTGCCACGCCAAGGGCCAGCCGGTGCTGGTGGGCACCGTGTCCATTGAGAAATCCGAGCTGCTGAGCAAGATGCTGACCCGCAAGGGCATCAAGCACAACGTGCTCAACGCCAAGCAGCACGACAAGGAAGCCGAGATCATCGCCCAGGCCGGCAAGCTGGGATCTGTCACCGTGGCCACCAACATGGCCGGCCGTGGTACCGACATCATGCTGGGCGGCAACGCCGAGTATCTGGCCAAGGCGGAGCTGCGGAAGGCGGGCTACTCTGATGAGGTCATCGCCGAGGCCACCGGTTTTGCGGACACCGACAACGAGGAGATTTTGCAGGCCCGTATGCTGTTCGCGGCCTCTGAGAAAAAGTTCAAGGACGAGATTGAGGAGGAGGCCCAGCAGGTGCGTCAGGCCGGCGGCCTGTTCATCCTGGGCACCGAGCGGCATGAGTCCCGCCGCATCGATAACCAGCTCCGGGGCCGTGCCGGCCGCCAGGGCGATCCCGGCGAGACCTGCTTCTTCCTGTCCCTGGAGGACGACATTCTGCGGCTCTTCGGCGGCGAGCGCATCCAGGGCCTGATGGACCGGATGGGCGTGGACGAGGACACCCCCATCGACGCCAAGATGCTCTCCGGTGCCATTGAGAACGCCCAGAAGCGGGTGGAGTCCCGGAACTTCCAGGCCCGTAAGGACGTGCTGGACTATGATGACGTGATGAACACCCAGCGTGAGGTCATCTATGAGCAGCGCCGGAAGGTGCTCTCCGGTGACAACCTGAAGGACTCCATCGCCGGCATGATCCGCACCATCGTCTCCGGCGCCGTTCACGGGGCCCTGGGCGAGCAGAAGCACCTGACCGCCGACAGTTGGAAAGACGCCACCGCCGAGTTCCGGGGCGTGTTCCTGCTGCCCGACGAGCTGGTGTACACCGACGAGGAACTGGCAGCCTTTACCCCGGACCAGCTGGTGGAAAAGCTGGAGGAGCGGGCCTTTGACATCTACAACCAGAAGGAGACCATCCTGGGCGAAGAGCTCATGCGGGAGCTGGAGCGGGTGGTTATGCTCCGGGTGGTGGATGAGTACTGGATGGAGCACATCGACGCCATGGACGACCTGAAGCAGGGCATCCGGCTCCGGGCCTACGGCCAGGAGGACCCGGTGGTGGCCTACAAGCGGGAAGGCTATGAGATGTTCGAGAACATGATCGCCGCCATCCAGGAAGAGACCGTCCGGCGCATCTATATCACCCGGGTCCGGGAGCGGGTGGAGCGCAAGGCGGTGGCCAAGGTCACCGGCGAGTCCGGCGGCAGTGACGGCACCGTCAAAAAGCAGCCCGTCCGCAAGACCAAGAAGATCGGCCGCAATGAGCTCTGCCCCTGCGGCAGCGGCCTGAAGTGGAAGAAGTGCACCTGCGCCGCCTACCACGAGAACATGGAGCAGTAATGAGATTTGTCACCCAAACCCAACAGGGGGTTACCTTCCTCCGGGCGGAGGGGCTGGAAGCAATTCACGGCTTTTCCACCCGGCTGGGGGGCGTCAGCCCCGCCCCCTTTGACACCCTGAATCTGGGCCTCAGCCAGGGGGACGATCCGGCCCGGGTCCGGGAGAACTACCGACGTTTCTGCACCGCCATCGGGGCGGATGTGGACCGTCTGGTGTGCTCCCGCCAGGTCCACGGGGACGTAATACGAGTGGTCACCGCCGCCGACGCCGGCAAGGGGGTGGACCGGGAGCGGGATTATGAGGTGGACGGCCTGGTTACCAATGTGCCGGGCCTGCCCTTGGCTATCCACACCGCTGACTGTATCCCGGTGCTGTTCTATGACCCGGTCCACCAGGCCGTTGGAGCCTGTCACGCCGGCTGGCGGGGCACTGCCTTGGCCATTGCCGCTAAAACCGTGGCCAAGATGACCCAGGTTTACGGCACCAATCCCGCCGACCTGCGCTGCGCCATCGGGGCTGGTATCTCCCGTTGCTGCTTTGAGACCCGCGCCGACGTGCCTGACGCCATGCGGGAAGCCCTGGGAGTGGAGGCGGAGCCCTTTATCGATGACCACGGGGACGGACGTTTCCATGTGGACTTGAAGGGGATCAACCGGTATTGGCTGACGGAGGCCGAGGTGCCGGCGGATCAGATCGCCGTCAGCGATGAATGTACCGTGTGCCTGACAGATAAGTTTTTCAGCCATCGCCGCAGCGGCTCCGCCCGGGGCGCCATGGCGGCAGTCATCCAACTGCCCTGAATCGGAATTTCCGGCACCCCAAGAGGGGCCGAGGAGGTTAGAGAGATATGAATTATGTGTTTCGCTGCTATGCGGAAAAGCGGCCCGGCTTCGACGTGGAGGCGGGCAAGGTTTTCCAGGAGCTCAAGGAACAGCTGGGGATCGCCCGGCTGGAGGGTGTGCGCATCTTCTGCCGTTATGACGTGGACGGAGTGGAGTATCCCGTCTATCTGAAGAGCCGTACCACCGTGTTCTCCGAGCCCATGTGCGACGCCTTCTATGACGAGGAGATGCCCCAGATCCTGGGGGAGCACTCCATCCTGGCGGTAGAGTCCCTGCCGGGTCAGTTTGACCAGCGTGCCGACTCCTGTGCCCAGTGCATCCAGCTGCTGGCGGGCTGCGAGCGCCCCATCGTCCGCTGCGCCACCATCTATGTGCTGATGGGCAGCCTCAGCAATGAGGACCTGGACAAGATCCGGGACTACCTCATCAACCCGGTGGAAACCCGGGAAGCCTCCATGGAAAAGCCCGAAACTTTGGTTCAGACCTATGACATTCCCACCAGCGTGGCCACCCTCACCGGTTTCCGGGATAAGGACGAGGCGGGTCTCAATGAAATGCTGAGTGAATACGGCCTGGCCATGGACCTCAACGACCTGAAATTCCTCCAGACCTATTTCCGGGATGAGGAGCAGCGGGATCCCACCATCACCGAACTGCGGCTGGTGGACACCTACTGGTCCGACCACTGCCGCCATACCACCTTCGGCACCCACATTGATGCCGTGGACATCCAGGATCCCGAGGTCAGAAAGGCCTACGAGGCCTACCTGGCGGGCCGGGTGGAGGTCTACGGGGAGGAGAAGGCCGCCAAGCGGCCCCAGACCCTGATGGATGTGGGCACCCTGGGTGCTAAAGTCCTCAAGAAGCGGGGCGAGCTGCCCAATCTGGACGAGTCCGAGGAGATCAACGCCTGCTCCATTCACATTCCCGTGGACGTGGACGGCCAGGATCAGGATTGGCTGCTCATGTTCAAGAACGAGACCCATAACCACCCCACCGAGATCGAGCCCTTCGGCGGCGCGGCTACCTGCATTGGCGGCGCCATCCGGGACCCCCTGTCCGGCCGGGCCTATGTCTATCAGGCCATGCGGGTCACCGGCTGCGGCGATCCCCGGGTGCCCATGAGCGAGACCCTGGCGGGCAAGCTGCCCCAGCGTAAGCTGGCCACCACCGCCGCCGCCGGCTACTCCTCCTACGGCAACCAGATTGGTCTGGCCACCGGCATGGTCAGCGAGTTCTACCACCCCGGCTATATCGCCAAGCACCTGGAGCTGGGCGCCGTGGTGGGCGCTGCCCCGGCAGAGAATGTGGTGCGGGAAGTGCCCGCCCCCGGCGACGTGGTCATCCTGCTGGGCGGCCGCACCGGCCGGGACGGCATCGGCGGCGCCACCGGTTCCTCCAAGAGCCACAACAAGAAATCCCTCCAGACCATGGCCTCCGAGGTCCAGAAGGGCAACGCCCCGGAGGAGCGCAAGATCCAGCGGCTGTTCCGCAACGGCGACGTGACCCGGATGATCAAGCGCTGCAACGACTTCGGCGCCGGCGGCGTCAGCGTGGCCATCGGTGAGCTGGCCGACGGTCTGTCCATCGACCTGAACGCGGTGCGCAAGAAGTATGACGGCCTGGACGGCACCGAACTGGCTATCTCCGAGTCCCAGGAGCGGATGGCTGTTGTGGTCCGGGCGGAGGACGCGGAGAAGTTCATCGCCGCCGCCACCGCCGAGAACCTGGAGGCCTATCAGGTGGCTGTGGTCACCGAAGAGCCCCGGATGGTGATGACCTGGAACGGGGTCAAAATCGCCGACCTGAGCCGGGCCTTCCTGGCCAGCAACGGCGCCGACAAGCATATTACCATCTCTGTCCCCGCCCTGCCGGAGGAGAATGGTGAGGAGAACTACGAGGGCGATCCCATCCAGTACTTCCAGAAGATCGCCTCCGATCCCAATATGGCCTCTCAGCGGGGGCTGGTGGAGCGGTTCGACGGCTCCATCGGCGCATCTTCCGTGCTGATGCCCTTCGGCGGCCGGGAGCAGCAGACCCCGGCCCAGGTCATGGCAGCCCTGCTGCCGGTGGGCCCCGGCCATGAGACCAAGACCTGCTCTGTCATGGCCTATGGCTTCGATCCCTACCGCAGTGAGCGCAATCCCTTCCTGGGTGCCGCTGAGTCTGTGGTGGAGTCGGTGGCCAAGCTGGCTGCCGCCGGCTGCGACGCCAAGCTGGCCTATCTGTCCCTCCAGGAGTACTTTGAGAAATTGCGGGACGAGCCCCAGCGCTGGGGCAAGCCCTTTGCCGCCCTGCTGGGCGCCCTGTCCGCCCAGATCGGCCTGAAGGCCGCCGCCATCGGCGGCAAGGACTCCATGTCCGGCTCCTTCCTGGATATGGACGTGCCCCCCACGCTGGTGAGCTTCGCCATTGCCCCGGCCCAGGCCGACAAGCTGGTGACTCCGGAGTTCAAGAAGTCCGACGATCCCGTCTACCTGTTCACCGCCCCCAAGGGTGACTATGAGGGCACCCTGGCCATGTGGGAGCAGTTCTATCAGCTCTGCCAGTCCGGCAAGGTCCGGGCGGCCTGGGCACTGACCTCCGGCGGCGTGGCCGAGGGCCTGATGAAGATGTGCTTCGGCAACAAGATCGGCTTCGTGGGCACCGACGATCTGAAGGGCGCCAAGCTCTTCGCCCCGGCCTGCGGCTCCATCATTGCCGAGCTCACCGAGGACGTGGACTTCGGCGAGAAGATCGGCCGCACTGCCTTCCCGCCCATCCTGGAGGCCGGCGGAGCCTACCTGCCCCTGGAGGATCTCCAGGCGGTGTGGGAGAACACCCTGGAGGATGTCTATCCCACCCGGCTGAAAACCGAGGAGCCCCAGGAGTCCGAGGAGGACAAGCTGGAGGATCCCATGTCCTCCATCCACTGCGAGGCCGGCCGGAGCAACCAGGCGGACCTGGTACCGGAAATCACCTGCGAGCAGCGCTCCAACAAGGCCCCGGCCAATAAGGTGGCTCGGCCCCGGGCGGTGATTCCCGTGTTCCCGGGCACCAACTGCGAGTACGACACCGCCAACGCCTGCCTGCGGGCGGGCATTGAGCCCCAGATCCTGGTGGTGCGTAACCTGACCAATGATCTGCTGACCCAGTCCGCCCAGGAGCTGGAGCAGGCCATCAAGGGATCCCAGATGATCATCCTGCCCGGCGGCTTCTCCGGCGGCGACGAGCCCGAGGGCTCCGGCAAGTTCATCGCCTCCTTCTTCCGCAATGAGCGGATCAAGGACGCGGTCCATGACCTGCTGAAGAACCGGGACGGCCTGATGCTGGGCATCTGCAACGGCTTCCAGGCCCTGGTCAAGCTGGGCTTGGTGCCCTATGGCGAGATCCGGGACATGGACGACAGTTGCCCCACCCTGACCTTCAACCTGATCGGCCGGCATCAGTCCCGCTATGTCACCACCCGGGTGGCCTCGGTGAAGAGCCCCTGGATGCTGAAGGCGGAGGTCAACGACCTCTACACGGTGCCCGTGTCCCACGGCGAGGGCCGCTTTGTGGCGCCCCCGGAGATCATGGCTAAGATGATCGAGAACGGCCAGGTGGCCACCCAGTATGTGGACCTGTACGGCAATCCCACCATGGATATCGCCGCCAACCCCAACGGTTCCATGAACGCCATCGAGGGCATCTTCTCTCCCGATGGCCGGGTCTTCGGCAAGATGGGCCACAGCGAGCGCTATGGCCAGTATGTGGGCCTGAACATCCCCGGCGACAAGCATATGCCCCTCTTTGAGTCCGGCGCGGAATATTTCAAGTAATACCATCGCAAAAGGGCCGCTTTGTAAAAAGCGGCCCTTTTCAGAGGAGATCAAACATGGACGCCATTATTTTTGATGTGGATGGCACCCTCTGGGATTCACGGATCCCGGTGGCCCACTCCTGGAATCACAGCATTGAGGTGTACACCGGCAAGCCCAGCCAATTTACCCCAGAGTACCTGGGCCAGTTCTTTGGAAAGACCATGGATGTCATCATCAAGGTGTTGTTGCCGGACTGCGCCCCGGAGGAGCGGCTGCGTCTAGGGGAGCGGATTTTTGCCGAGGAAAACGACTGGCTGGCCACGGAGCCGGGCACTGTCTACCCCGGAGTGGAAGCTACCCTGGAGCAGTTGGCCCAACGATATCCCCTCTATATCGTCTCCAACTGCCAGAACGGCTACATTGAGGTGATGCTGGAGACCACCGGTTTTGGCCGCTTCTTCTCCGGCCACCTGTGCTATGGGGATACCCAGGAGGGGAAGGGGAAAAACCTGGTCACCCTTTGCAAGCGCTACGGTTTGCGGGATGCGGTCTATGTGGGAGACACCCAGGGAGACGCCGACGCCTGTGCCGAAGCGGGAATTCCCATGATCTACGCCGCCTACGGCCTGGGGAATGTAGAAAATCCCTGGAAAACCATCCACAGCTTTTCGGATCTGTTGGAGCTGGTATAAAAACAGAAAATCAGGGCCTGCCGCAATACTTGCGACAGGCCCTGTCTTTTATTTCTTATAGAGAATCCGGATGGAGTTCAAAATGCAGATCATGGCCACGCCGGTGTCGGCAAATACCGCCGCCCACATGTTAGCCATACCGGCAAATCCCAGCAGGATCACCGCCAGCTTGATGGCGATGGCAATGACCACATTCTGGCGGCTCACCCGGGTGGCTAGCCGGCCGATGGCGATGGCCTGGGGCACCGCCTCCATGCTGGAGGTCATGAATACCACGTCGGCGGCCTCAATGGCGGCGTCTGCGCCGCTGCCCATGGCTGCCCCTACATCGGCCCCGGCCAGTACCGGGGCGTCATTGATGCCGTCGCCCACAAACATCACCGGGCCGTACTTTTCCCGGATGGCCTGGAGCCGGCTCAGCTTCTCCTGGGGCAGCAGCCGGGCGTGGACCTCGTCCAGTCCGATCTCTGCCGCCACCGCCTGGGCGCTGTCGGCGGCGTCGCCGGTGAGCATGGCAGTTTTCAGACCCAGGGCCTTCAGGGCTGCGATGGCTTTTTTGGATTCGGGCTTCAGCACATCAGAAATCAGAATGCAGCCCAAATAGCGGCCCTCCCGGGCCAGCAGCACTTCGGTGCCGAAGCTCTGACCCAGCTCCGGGATGGTAATTCCCTGCTCCTCCAACAGCTTTCGATTGCCGCAGAGCACCCCGTCGGCCTCAACTCCCTTGCCGGAGTATTCCCGGACCGATTCTGCCCGAGGCACTTCTAAACCCCGCTCCCGGGCAGCGCTGCAAATGGACTGGGCAATGGGATGGCTGGAGGCTCCTTCGCATTTGGCGGCCAGGGTGAGCAGTTCATCCTCGGTTATACCTTCAACGGGAATGACTTGCTGGACGGAGAACACACCCCGGGTGATGGTGCCGGTTTTGTCCATGACCACCGCCTTGACCTGCCGGATGGCCTCCATGGCACTGCCTCCCTTGAAGAGGATGCTCTTCCGGGAGCCCAGGCCGATGCCGGCGAAGAAGGCCAGAGGCACGCTGAGTACCAGGGCGCAGGGACAGGAGATGACCAGGAAGGTCAGAGCGGTCTTGACCCAGTACCACCAGTTGCCGGTGATCAGGGAGGGGATCAGGGCGGTGAGCACCGCCAGAATGACCACAAAAGGTGTATACACCCGACAGAACCGGGTGATAAACCGGTCGATGTGGGGCTTCGCGGCGGCAGCATTTTCCACACTGTCCAGAATCCGGGTGACCATGGATTCGGACAGGGGCTTTTCCACCCGGAGGGTGAGCAGACCGTTCTGGTTGACGCAGCCGGAGGTGACGCTGTCTCCCGGCCGGACGGACACCGGAACCGGCTCTCCGGTGATGGCAGAGGTGTCCAACAGGCTCTCGCCCTCGGTCACCACGCCGTCCAGGGGGATCCGGTCCCCGGGCCGCACCAGCACCAGATCCCCGGGCAGTGCGTCCTCGGCGGGAATGGTGCGCTCCTGTCCGCCGGAGACCAGATGGACCACCTCGGGCCGCAGGTCCAGAGCGTCCATGATGTTGCTGCGGCTGCGTTCCACCGCCTTGTCCTCAAAATATTCGCCGATGTGGTAGAACACCATAACACCCAGGGCCTCGGCGTACTCGCCAATGGCGAAGGCACCCAGAGTGGCGATGCTCATCAGAAAGTTTTCATCCAGAGCCCGGCCATGGGCCAGATTGATCCCCGCCTGCTTGAGTACGCTCCAGCCACAGAACAGGTAGCCCAGGGCGTAGACCAGAAGGGCCGCCCAGTGACAGGGCAGGGGAGCGATGGCGGGCAGCAGGGACTCCAGCAACTTGCCCACAATCAGCGTACCAACGCCGGCAAAAATGCGAACCAGATCCCACCGGCCGGATTCTTCCTCTTGCGCCTGCCGGCACTGCCGGGTGGTGCGGGGGGTCACCTTGACCTCCGACTCAATGGCGCTGCAGATGGATTGAATACGGTCCAGCAGCGACAGCGGTTCCACCGCCTCTACCCGGAGCTGCCGGGTGGCGTAGGTCAGGGTACAGGAGGCCACTTCCGGCAAGCTGCTGATTTCCGCTTCCATCTGGGCGGCGCAGTGGGCACAGCCCAGATTTTCTAACAGAAACACTTGGGAGGTGGCACCGGCCAGCGTTTTGTGCTGGGGATGCGGGATATGGGAACTGCTGTGGCAATGTCCATCGCAGCAATCCGTTCCGTGATGATGGTGATGTTCTTCCGAATGGTGGTGTTCACCATGATGATGTTCATGGAGTGGAGCGGTTTGAATCGCTTCCTCCGTGCCGGGGGATCTGTGTTCTTCTTTCATAGAAGCGGCCTCCCTTATATCTGAAATATGAACATATGAGCGATTGTTCATATGTTATACTATGCCACTGCCCTGCAATTGTCAAGAGGCTGGCGTTAATTTGATGAAAAAATCCTGAACACCCAAGGGGAGTTCAGGATTTTCGGAAAAATTACAGCACAAATTTAAACAGGGTGAGGAATATGCCCAGCAGCATGAGACAGGCGCCGATGACCCGATTAAGCACCTTGGGCTTGGCTTTGTTGGCAAACAGAGCTGCAAAGTAAGCCCCCAACAGAGCCGACAGGGCGCAGACGATCATGGCGGGCCAGTTGATGCTGCCGATCATAGAGAAATGAGTGACAGCCCCCACCAGAGCCAGGAAGGTCATAATAAACACGCTGGTGCCCACGGCGGTCTTAAGCTCGTAGGACAGCAGGCTGGTCAGCAGAAACAGCATCATCATGCCGCCGCCGGCACCGGAGAAGCCGCAGATGGTGCCCACCACCGCACCGGAGAGGATGGAGAGAATCCGGCGGGTCCACAAGGAGGCCCGCTCCACAAAGGGGAAGGGCTTGGTGTCCTTGGTCACCAGGAATTTGGCCCCCAGGAAAATGGGGAAGAGGCAGGACACCATCCCCAGGGCGGCGCTGCTGATGGAATAACCCAAAAAGCAGCCCACCACCGTCAGTACCATGGCGGGCAGCAGCAGCCAGAGACCGCCTTTGACATCAATGTGCTTGTTTTTGGCATAAGTGGCCGCCGATAAAGCGGAGGCCAACACATCGGAGGACAAAGAAATTCCGATGGCCATAAAGGGATCAAAGTTGAGCAGGGTAATCAAAATCGGGGAGATCACCGAAGCGGCGGACAGTCCGGCCAGGCCAGTGACGATACCGGCCCCAAGTCCCGCGATGGTGTAAATCAGGTAAGACATAAAAGGGGACACTCCTGTGAGAATGAAAGTCGGCTTTGTATTATAACATAAAAAGAGCACAATGTACAGCCAAAAGCGTCGGGCAGCAGCTTCAGCGGCACTGGCTGTTTTCCTGCCCCGGAGGCTGTCCTAGATTTCCCCTTGTATTTTTGGCCAAGATAGAATAAAATAAGAATGTATTTCTGTGCGAATGTATGCGCCGATCCGCGGCGCGGAAGGGAAGTGCTCCGGAATGAAGATTCAGATGGAAAAAGGCAATCTTGTCATCAGCAACGACGTATTTACCCAGATTGCCGGCGCGGTTGCCACCAATTGCTTTGGCGTGAAAGGCATGGCCGTGCGCTCCAAGACCGATGGCCTGGTCCATTTGCTCCGGCGTGAGTCCATGGCAAAGGGCGTCAAGGTGACCGCCAATGAGGATGAGAGCGTCACCATTGACCTGCACATCATTGTGGACAGCGGTGTTAATATTGCCGCCATCAGCAGCTCCATCACCAATGAGGTGAGCTATAAAGTCAAGCAATTTACAGGTGTTGAGGTCAGGAGCGTCGAGATCTATATCGATTCCATCTCGTTCAGCTAAGCGCTTCGGCCCAGTCAAACGCAAACTGGCGCCGAATATTGCGCCGAGCCGAAAGGAAGAAACATAACTATGATTGATATCATCGACGGTGAACTGTTTCGGACCATGATCCGTTACGGTGCGGCTGCCATCCAGTCGGAGAAGCAGTCCATCAACGATTTGAACGTATTCCCGGTGCCCGACGGCGATACTGGCACCAATATGAGCCTGACCATTGGGGCGGCGGTCGCCGCTCTGGCGGACAACAAGACCACCACCGTGGGGGAAGTTGCCTCTGTCAACGCCTCCGCACTGCTGCGGGGTGCCCGGGGCAACTCCGGCGTTATCCTGTCCCTGCTGTTCCGGGGTATCGCCCGGGAGCTGAAGGAGAAAACCGTCATGGACGGCGTGGACTTTGCCGCCGCTCTGTCCGAGGGTGTGTCCGCAGCCTACGGTGCGGTGATGAAGCCCGCCGAGGGCACCATCCTCACCGTCTCCCGACTGGCTGCGGAGCGGGCCGCCGAGGCCAGCATGGAGAACACCTCCTTCCAGTATGTGCTGGAGCAGACCATCGCCCGGGGCCAGGAAGCTCTGGAGGATACGGTGAACCAGAACCCGGTGCTGAAAAAGGCCGGGGTCGTGGATGCCGGCGGCAAGGGCTTTTTGGTTATCCTGGCCGGCATGCTGTCCTGCCTGTTGGGGGAGGCCATGGCCGAGACCGAAGAGGAGCCCGCCACCAAGCAGAAGGCGGACTTTGCCGACTTCGACTCCCAGGACACCACCTTTGCCTTTGATACCGTGTATATCGTTCGGAAAAAGACTCCGGACGTAGATCTGAAACCCCTGCGGGCCTATCTGGACAGCATTGGCGACAGCCTGGTCATCGGCGAGGACGACGAGTCCTTCAAGGTCCATGTCCACACCAACATCCCCGGAGAGGCTCTGACCGAGTCCCAGAAGTACGGCACCCTGGAGCTGGCCAAGATCGAGAACATGCGCACCCAGCAGGAGGCGCTGGCGGCGGGCCGGGAGGCCCAGAGCACCGACGACCTGGAGCAGGTGGAGGCGGAGCTGGAGGCCATGGAGTCCGGCGAGGACGGCAGGGTCATCGCGCCCAACGAGAAGCGCTATGGCTTTGTGGCGGTGTGCGCCGGCGAGGGCCTGGAGGCTGTGTTCAACGACCTGGGCGTGGACGGCATGGTGTCCGGGGGTCAGACCATGAACCCCGCCACGGAAGATCTGCTGAAGGTCATCGATGCCACGCCTGCGGAGACCGTCTTTGTATTGCCCAACAACAAGAATATCATTATGGCTGCCCAGCAGTGCATCCCCCTGTCCGAGACCAAGAAAGTGGTGGTCATTGAGACCAAGACGGTGCCCCAGGGTATTGCCGCCATGATGGCGGTGGATCTGGAGGCCGGAGAAGAGGAGCTGAGCCAGGCCATGCTGGAGGCCGCCCAGCGGGTCCAGACCGCTCAGATCACCTATGCCGCCCGAAATTCCGACATGGATGGATTCGACATCAAGGCCGGGGACTATCTGGCCCTGCTCAACGGCAAGCTTTATGGCACTTCTCCTGCAGTGGAGGATATGCTCACCGCTCTGGCCGGAGCAGCCAAGGAGGCCCAGGCGGAGTTCGTCACCCTGTTCTATGGCCAGGATGTCACCGAGGAGCAGGCAGAGGAGGCGGAGCGGCTGTTTGCTCAGGTCTGCCCCGACGCGGAAGTGGCCATTGTTCCCGGTGGACAGCCCGTCTATTACTATCTGATTTCCATTGAATAAGTTTGGGGAAGAGCAGAACTTCTTCTGTTGCCCTGGGGCCTGCCATTCCGGCGGGTGAGGGGAATCCCCAACGCAGCCTTTTGCAGGGGCTGCCTTATCTCCACAGAAAAGCGGCGCAGTCCCAAGAACTGCGCCGCTTTTTCAAACGATTCAGGATTCGGCGGGCCGATTCAAGCTGTGAAGAAAGCCCTCCAGCCCGCTGGTGCGTACATCGCCCCCCACGATGACTCCGTCCCGTACCAGAAGATCCGCCAGCACCCCGGTTTCCCCGGTGGGGTAATTGAGGATCTCAAAGGTGTAGCGGGTGACCACAGCCCCCAGATCATCGCTGAGATCAAACCCCGCCTCCTGCTGCAGGGCCAGATAGTCCTGGCTCAACTGGGAATCCAGTGTGAAATCCTCCGTACTGACCGGTGTGGGGGCCACCTCCCAGCCAAAGCCCTCCAGACAGTCCAGGCAGAGCACCAAAGTGTCCTCTTGCTGGGCCAGGGCGTCGGAGGAGCGAGCCCGCCCTGAGGCAAAGCTGAGGAGCCCCACCAACAGCAGCAGAGCCAGTGCGCCCGCCAGAATACAATGTTTGCGCTGGGGCAGTTTCACAGTCCAAATCACCATCTTGTCCACCTCTCTGTTGTATTCTATGCCGGGGGTGCGAGGTTCAGAACCGAAAAGGAGAAAACAAATGGAAAAAGAACTTCGTCTGGATAAACTGCTTTCCGACAGCGGCCTCTGGTCCCGGAAGGAGGCCAAGCAGCTGTTGAAACAGGGCCGGGTTCAGGTGGATGGGACGGTGGAACGGGCTCCGGAGCGCAAGGTGCGCCCTGAGACCGTTCAGGTCACGGTAGATGGCCAGCCGGTGGGCTGGTCGGAATTCCATTACATCATGATGAATAAGCCCGCCGGTGTACTCACCGCCACCGAGGACCGGCGGCAGAAAACGGTGCTGGACCTGCTGCCGCCGGAATATGGGAAGCTGTTTCCGGTGGGCCGACTGGATAAGGATACGGAAGGGCTGCTGCTGCTCACCGACGATGGAGCCCTAGCCCATCGCCTGCTCTCTCCCCGCTATCATGTAGATAAAGTCTATCTGGCAGAGATCGATGGGGAGACCGATGAGGCGGATGCAGAGGCCTTTGAAGCGGGTATGACCCTGGAGGACGGTACCCAGTGCCTGCCTGCAGGTCTGAAGAGCCTGGGGAGAGGCCGCTGCTTGGTAACCCTGCGGGAAGGCAAATTCCATCAGGTGAAGCGGATGCTGGCCCAGCGGGGCAAGCCGGTGCTCCATTTAAAACGGCTTTCCATGGGGGAAGTGAGGTTGGATGAGGCCTTAAAACCCGGAGAATTCCGGCCTTTGACGGCGCTGGAACTACAAAATTTGAAGAAATGAAAATTATTTCGTCATTTTATACAAAAAAGAATGAAAATGCTATTGAAAAAGACCAGAGGAAATGTTAAAATAGATTTCACTTTGGAGAGATTGTACAACCCAATTAGGTTTTGATCGGGAGAAAGGAGCAAACATGTCTAGCCGCGTATTTCAGAGCGTTGTTCTGCAGCTGAAAGAGAGCACCAGCCGTACCATTGGCGTGATCGATGCCAACGGCTCTGTGGTTGCCTGCAGTGAGCTTTCCCGCATTGGTGAGACTCTGCCTAATTCTGTGGAGGCCATTTCCGCGGAGCACGGGGGACTGGTGGTCCAGAATGCCAACACCTTTAAGGCGCTGAACGGTTTGGGTGCTCAGTTTGACTATGCCGTGTTTGTCTCTGGTGAGGACGACCTGGCGGGCACCATCTGTTCCATGTCCGCCGTGGCCCTGAACGGTGCCAAGACCTATTTTGAGGAAAAGCACGACAAAGCCGCCTTTGTCAAAAGCATCCTGTCGGATAACATCCTGTTGGGTGACATCTATCTGCGGGCCAAGGAGCTGCACTTTGTTTCCGAAGTGCCCCGGGCCGTGTTCCTGATCCGTCAGGAGGGCAGCGTGGATGTGTCGGTCATCGATGTGGTGCAGGGCCTCTATCCCGACCGCCAGACCGACTATGTCATCTCCATCAGTGAGACCGATGTGGCTCTGGTCAAGCAGGTGACGGAGAGCACCAACGCCAAGGATCTCTACAAGATCGCCAAGAGCATCGAGGAAACTGTGTCCTCTGAGCTGAAAATCAAGGTGGTCATCGGCATTGGCACTGTGGTCAACCACGTCCGGGATCTGGCCCGGGCCTATCAGGAAGCCCAGATGGCCATTGAGGTGGGCAAGGTCTTTGAGACCGAGCGCAGCGTGATCAATTATGAGAATCTGGGCATTGGCCGGCTGATTTACCAGCTGCCCACCACCCTCTGCGAGATGTTCCTCCAGGAAGTGTTCAAGAAGAATCCCATTGACTCCCTGGATCAGGAGACCCTGTTCACCATCAATAAGTTCTTTGAGAACAACCTGAACGTCTCTGAGACCGCCCGGAAGCTCTTCGTTCACCGGAATACTTTGGTCTACCGGTTGGAGAAGATCAAGAAGCTCACTGGACTGGATTTGAGAGAGTTTGACGACGCCATCACCTTCAAGGTGGCTCTGATGGTCAAAAAATACCTGACTTCCCGGGGAATTGACTTATAATTTGAACGGATTTTGCAAGCCGGCGCAGTTTTGCGCCGGCTTGGCTTTTTGTCATCATTTGTGAAAATTTGAAATTAAATTGACATAACTGCACGGAACATGTATAATTATCTCTGTGTTTGGACCTTATAACTAATCGAAATTACGAGGTATCCATATGATTCGTTTCAGTAATGTGAAAAAAACCTATCCCAATGGGACCGAGGCTTTGAAGGGGCTGTCCTTTGAACTGAAGGACGGAGAATTTGCCTTCCTGGTGGGTCCCTCCGGCGCCGGCAAGAGCACCATCCTCAGCCTGTTGACTGCAGAGGAGCCTATTTCCGGCGGCAGCCTGATGGTGAACGGCTATAACCTGAACACCATAAAGCCCCGGCAGGTGCCCTACCTGCGGCGCAGCCTGGGCATTGTGTTCCAGGACTTTCGTCTGATTGCCAAGAAGACCGTGTATGAAAACATGGCTTTTGCAATGCGGGTGATCGGAGCCTCTCCCAGAGAGATGCGCCGCCGGATCCCCTATGTGCTGGAGCTGGTGGGCCTGGAGGACAAGCAGGACCGCTTCCCCGGAGAACTCTCCGGTGGTGAGCAGCAGCGGGTGGCCATTGCCCGGGCGCTGGTGAACAACCCCAGCACCATTATCGCCGATGAGCCCACCGGCAACCTGGACCCGGACCGCTCCCTGGAGATCATGACTCTGTTGGAGCGCATCAATGCCCTGGGCACCACCATGCTGGTGGTCACCCACGAAAAGGGCCTGGTGAACCATTTCAATAAGCGAGTGATCCATATCGAGGACGGTGTGGTCGTCGGTGACGAGGAGGACGGTTTCTACATCTATGAAAACACAGAAGAAGAGAAGAAAGAGTCGTAATTTCGGCTACTATGTGCGGGAGGGCTTTGGAGGCATTTTTAGCCATGGCTTCATGTCCGTCGCTGCAATTACGATCATTGCCGCCTGCCTGCTGATCACCGGCAGCTTTTCTCTGGTGGCGGCCAATATTCAGTATAACCTGAGTAAGTTGATGGAAGAAAATGAGTTCCTGGCCTATGTGGACGACTCTCTCTCCGAGGAGCAGGCCAGGGCGCTCCAGAGTCAGATTGAAGCGGTGGACAATGTGGCCACTGTCACCTTTATCAGTCGGGATGAAGCAATGGATGATTACCTCCAGGAGCTGGGGGCGGAGGATGACCTTTACTCCAGCCTGCCCTCCTCTGTGCTGCGCCACCGGTATTCCATCAGTGTGGTGGACATCAGCCTGCTGTCGGAGACCATCCAGAATGTAAAGGCAATTGAAGGCATTGCCGATTACTCCGCCGCACTGGATGTGGCCAACGGCTTTGTCACTGTCCGCAACGTGGTCACCCTGGTGACCATCGGCATGGTGGCGGTGCTGCTGATTATCTCGCTGTTCATCGTTTCCAATACCATTAAGCTGGCTACCCTGTCCCGGCAGGAGGAGATCGCCATCATGAAGATGTGCGGCGCTACCAACGGCTTTATTCGGATGCCCTTTGTCTATGAGGGCATCGTGCTGGGCCTGGCCAGCGCTCTGGTGGGCTTTGCCTGCCAGTGGGGTATTTATGAGCTGCTGATCAATGCCATTCGTACCTCCACCGGTATGCAGCTGGTCAGCATGATCCCCTTTGTGCAGCTGGCTCCCATCATGGCGGCTATCTTTGCTGGCGTGGGCCTGATCGTGGGTGTTTGCGGCAGCTTGATGACCATTCGCAAATATCTCCAGGTTTGATGTGAGGCAAGCATGGCACAACACAAGAAAAAGAAATACGGATGGGACCGGCGCAGAATCATGGTGGCAGTGATTGCCGGCGCCATGGCGCTGCTGTTGCTGGTGCCCATTGTCTTGGAAATCTTCGCATTAGCGGTAGGTTGAGAGGAGCGAATCTGATGAGCTTTTTGAGAAACGGCGGGAAAACCTCCGGCGTGAAACGGGCGGTGTCCGGTACCGTTGCCGCCCTGATGGCCGTGGTCCTGATGGTAGGATCGGCGGGGGTTGCCCATGCGGCCAGCTCCGAGCGACTGGATAGCCTGAAGGAACAGGCCTCCACGCTGGAAAGCCAGGATTCTGCACTGCAAGATCAGCTGGATGCCCTGGAGAATCAGGCCAACTCCAAGCTCAATGAGAAGGCCGTTCTGGAGCAGCAGATTTCCGTCCTCTCGGCCCAGATCACCAATACTGAGGCACTGATTGCTGAATATGACGCTCAGATTGCCGACAAGCAGGTGGAACTGGAAGAGGCCCAGGCCCAGGAGGAAGAGTACTATGCCCTCTTCTGTGAGCGGGTTCGGGATATGGAGGAGCAGGGCGGCCTGTCCTATTGGTCCATCCTGTTTGGTTCCTCCAGTTTTACTGACTTGCTGGACCGGATTGTCTTTGTAAGCGACGTTATGGAGTATGACCACCAGATGGTGCAGTCGCTGGAGGCGGCCCGCCAGGCGGTGGCCGATGCCAAGTCTGCGCTGGAGACCAGCCAGGCGGAACAGCAGGCCGCCAAGGCTGCGCTGGAGGAGCAGGAGGCGGAGCTGGCTGCCGATGAGGCAGCGGTGGATGCCGCCATTGCAGAGATCAACAGCCAGTCTGATGTTTATGCAAGCCAGCTGGAAGAGCTTAGAGCTCAGGCGGCGGATTTGGATGCCCAGATTGCCGAGGCCCAGAAGGCCTATGATGATGAAGTGGCAAAGGAGAAGGCAGAACAGGAGGCTGCTCAAAAGCCCTCGGGCGGCGGCAGTTCCTCCGGTGGCAGCTCCTCCGGCGGCAGTTCCTCTGGCTCCGGTCGGATCAGCATGGTGTGGCCCTGCGGCAGCACCCGGATTACATCCAACTTTGGCTATCGTGACAGCCCCACCGCCGGTGCCTCTTCGTACCATCAGGGCATTGACATCGGCGCCTCCACCGGCACCAGCATCTATGCGGCAGCCAGCGGAACGGTCACGGAAGCCAGTTACAGTTCCTCTCGGGGCTATTATGTGGTGATCTCCCATGGAAGCGGTGTCAGCACCGTGTATATGCACTGCAGCGAGCTTTACGTCAGCGCCGGGGATAAAGTTACCCAGGGCGAGACCATCGCCGCTGTGGGCAGCACAGGCATTTCTACTGGCCCTCATCTGCACTTCGGTGTTATCGAGGACGGCGTCTATGTGAACCCCAGAAACTATGTGTAATTGATCAAGGGCCGCACCCCAATGGGATGCGGCCCTTTTCTGTGACGAAACGAAAAACTCCGGCGCCTTAAATGGCGCCGGAGTTTTAGTGTTTTGGGAGTCGGGGATTAGTAGCAGACACCCTGGGCCAGCATGGCGTCGGCCACCTTCAGGAAGCCGGCAATGTTGGCACCGGCCTGGATGTCGCCCTTCATGCCGAACTTCTCAGCGGCGGCGGCACAGTCGGCGTAGATGGTCTCCATGATGCCCTTCAGCTTGCTGTCCACCTCGTCGAAGGTCCAGCTCAGGTGCTCAGCGTTCTGGCTCATCTCCAGACCGGAGGTAGCCACGCCGCCGGCGTTAGAAGCCTTGCCGGGGCTGTACAGCAGGCCGGCACCCTTGATGGCGGCAATGGCCTCGGGAGTGCAGGGCATGTTGGCACCCTCAAACACACCCAGGCAGCCATTGGCAATCAGGGTCTTGGCAGCAGCCTCGTCCACCTCGTTCTGGGTGGCGCAGGGAAGAGCGATGTCGCAGGGGACACTCCAGATGCCGGAGCAGCCTTCCACATACTTGGCGGAGGGGACATACTCCAGATAGGTGCTGATGCGAGCCCGCTTCTGCTCCTTGATGACCTGAATGACCTTGTAGTCGATGCCGTTCTCGTCCACGATGTAGCCGTTGGAGTCGCTCATGGCGATGACCTTGCCGCCCAGCTGGGTAGCCTTCTGGTTGGCGTAGATGGCCACGTTGCCGGAGCCGGAGATAACAACCTTCTTGCCCTCAAAGCTCTTGCCGTTGTCCCGGAGCTGGGCATCGGCAAAGTAGCACAGGCCGAAGCCGGTGGCCTCGGTACGAGCCAGGGAGCCGCCGTAGCTGAGGCCCTTGCCGGTGAGAACGCCGGTCCAGGAGTTGGACAGCCGCTTGTACTGACCAAACATGTAGCCGATCTCCCGGGCGCCCACGCCGATGTCGCCGGCGGGCACGTCGGTGTCGGGGCCGATGTGCTTGATGAGCTCGGTCATAAAGCTCTGGCAGAACCGCATGATCTCGCCGTCGGACTTGCCCTTGGCGTCGAAGTCGGAGCCGCCCTTGCCACCGCCCATGGGCAGGGTGGTCAGAGCGTTCTTGAAGATCTGCTCAAAGCCTAGGAACTTGATGATGGACAGATTCACGTTGTCACGGAACCGCAGGCCGCCCTTGTAGGGGCCGATGGCGGAGTTGAACTGAACGCGATAGCCGCGGTTGACCTGAACCTTGCCCTGATCGTCCACCCAGGGCACCCGGAACATAATGATGCGCTCGGGCTCCACAATGCGGCCGATAATGTTCTGCTGCTCGTAGCGGGGGTCAGCCTCCACCACAGGAACCAGGGTCTCCAGCACTTCGTGGACGGCCTCCAGGAACTCGGACTGCTCAGCATAGCGGGCGGCCAGATCCTCATAAATGCCGTTCAGGTAAGCATTCTTGATGGACATAAAAAAACATTCCTTCCTTTTTCCAAAATGATGACCAGGGCCAGACGCCACCGGAAACCACCTCAGTAGGAAGAAATGCTCCGTGTACGCAAGACCCCGTCGCCTTGCGCCGTTATTATAGCGCGAAATGAAAGAAATTACAAGAAGAAATTCATTTTCTTCGAAAAAGAACAATGCTATGCAAAAAAACATCGAGAAATGAATAAACTTGCGAACCTAGCTGCAAATTCGGCACAGATCCGCAAGTTTTCCTGCAATTTATCAGTCCTCATCCAGGGCGGCGGCGGTATAGTGGACGCCGGTGCCGGTGGCAAAGGGTTTGTCCTCCCGGTCCTGCTGCCAGGCCAAGGCAGAGATGTAGGCCATATTTTTACCGGCGTGGACAGCGGTAGCCCGGACAAAGATCCGCTGGCCCATCAGGGCGGGCCGGGGATAGGAGAGCTGAAGAGAGACCACCGGATTGTGGCGCATCCCTGCGTAATACCAGGCCAGGGCGTTGATGGTGAGGCTGATGGCCTCAGCGATGACGCCGCCATGGACGGCCCCACCCTGGTTGCGCATCCAATCCTGGGGGTCAAAGGCAAAGACCAGGGATTTCGCGGCCTCGTCACAGGAGATTAGCTTCGGCAGCATCTGACCGCTGAAGGTGTTGGGGGCTTCCTCCGGCACCCGCTGGACAAAGTATCTCAGGGCCTGCTCCATGGTCATCTGATGTTCCTCAGGCATAAAAACACTCCTCAACTGAAAGATAAAATTCTGAACTTAAGTATAGCACAGGCTCAATCAAAAGAAAAGCGTGGAAAAGGGCTTTACATTGGTGATTTAGTGTGCTACTATACTACAGTAATTGTTCCTGCAAAACTGGAGGGTTTGAGAGATGAAAAAGATTACCAAACTATTTGCGCTGGTGCTGGCCCTGGCCATGGTATTTACCCTGGCCTCCTGCGGCGGCGGGAAAGAAAAGTCCATGGTTTACGCGGTGGAGGCCGGCTCTGCCGGTGAGGCATTGGCTCAGGAAAACGGCTGGGAGATCAACTCCGTGGACAGCCAGGCCCGGGCTCTGATGGAAGTGGATGCCGGTACCTCCGATGCGGCGGTCATCGACCTGCTGATGGCCGGCGCCATGGTGGGTGAGGGCACAAGCTATCCCAACCTGGCCTTTGGTGAAGAGCTAACCAGCGAAGAATACGGCGTGGGCTGCCGGAAGGGCAGTGACCTGGCTCAGTACATCAATGTGTTCTTCCAGGAGAGCTATGCCGACGGCACCATGCAGCAGATTGCCGAGACCTATGGTGTCCAGGCAGCTGTGCTGGAACAAGGAGAAGTTGAGACCTTTACTCCTGCAGAGACCGACAGTGATGTGGCCTATATCCAGGAGAAGGGCACCCTGGTGGTGGGTATTACCGAGTTTGATCCCATGGATTACAAGGATGAGAATGGCGAGTGGATCGGCTTTGACGCGGATATGGCCCGGGCCGTGGCCGAGAAGCTGGGCGTGGAAGTGGAGTTCGTGGAGATTGAGTGGGACAACAAGATCTTCGAGCTGGACGCCAAGAGCATCGATGTGGTGTGGAACGGCATGACCCTCACTGATGAAGTGATGAACTCTATGGAGTGCACCAACGCCTATTGCAAGAACGCGCAGGTGGTTGTGGCCCCGGTGGAGTAAAGACTTCCCCCAGAACAAATCAAAAGGCAGAGGGCGTTTGTCCTCTGCCTTTGAGGTGTTATCACGCATAAGGAGAAAGAACTATGTTTACGACAGTTACCCTCTCCCTGCTGGAAGGTTTAGGAACAACGGTACAGATTTTTGCACTGACACTGCTGTTTTCGCTTCCGCTGGGATTGCTGATCGCCTTTGGAACCATGAGCAAATGGGCACCGCTGCGTTTCCTGGGGGCCAGATCCCCCAAGCTGGTGGCCTTCCGGCCCATCAGCGCCCTGTTTGGCGTTGTTGTCTGGATCATCCGGGGTACTCCGCTGATGCTGCAGCTCATCATCATCTACTACGGCCCCGGCATGTGGTTTGACAACAACATCTGGGGCAATGGCCGTCTCACCGCCTGTGTAGTGGCCTTCGTCATCAACTACGCTTGCTACTTCTCCGTGATCTATCGGGGCGGAATTGAGGGTGTCCCCGCCGGCCAGCGGGAGGCCGGCGAGGTGCTGGGTATGACCCGGAGCCAGATTTTCTTTAAGGTCACCCTGCTGCAGATGATCAAGCGCATCGTGCCCCCCATGTCCAATGAGATCATCACCCTGGTCAAGGACACCTCCTTGGCTCGGATTATCGCCATCAGCGAACTCATCAAGTCCGGTGAACGGTTCATGAAGTCCGACGGTATTACTTGGCCGCTGTTCTATACCGGCCTGTTCTATCTGGCCTTCAGCGGTATTCTCACCCTTCTCTTTAACTATATTGAGAAGAAGATGAGCTATTTTAAGGTGTAAGGAGGGGAGACAACATGGCTATTTTGGAAGTACGGGGACTGCGAAAATCCTTTGGCGGCCTGGAGGTGCTCAAGGGCATCGAGCTTTCGCTGGAACAGGGCCAGGTGCTCTCCATCATCGGTTCCTCCGGCAGCGGCAAAACCACGCTGCTGCGGTGCATCAACCTGCTGGAGCGGCCTACCCAGGGCCAGGTGCTCATCAACGGGGAAACCCTCTTTGACGCCTCGGACAAGTCGGGACAGTGGGAGAAAGACCTGCGGAAAAAGCGGCTCCACTTTGGATTCGTGTTCCAGTCCTTTAATCTGTTCCCCCAGTACACGGCCCTGCAGAACGTGATGCTGGCCCCGGAGCTGCTGGCCCGGGAGCAGCCCGATTACAAGAAGGAGCGCCGGGAGATCCGGGAGCGGCTGCGTTGGGAGGCTCAGGGCTACCTGGCCCGGGTGGGCTTGGCGGATAAACTGGACTTTTATCCCCACCAGCTCTCCGGCGGTCAGCAGCAGCGGGTGGCTATCGCCCGGGCCCTGGCCATGAAGCCGGATATCCTGTGCTTTGACGAACCCACCTCCGCCCTGGATCCGGAACTCACCGGAGAGGTGCTGAAGGTGATCCGCTCCCTGGCGGATCAGAATACCACCATGCTGATTGTCACCCACGAGATGGCCTTTGCCCGGGATGTGGCGGACCAGGTGGTGTTTATGGACGGCGGCGTTGTGGTAGAGCAGGGAGACCCCCGGGAGATCATCGATCACCCCAAGGAGGAACGTACCCGGCAATTTCTGGCTCGGTTCAGCGAGCAGTAAGACGCGCGAAAAGAAAGCTGTCCCCCAAAAGGGGACAGCTTTTTTATTAAAGAAACAGCAGCCCGGAGCTTTTGCTCCGGGCTGCTGCATTGTCAGGATAGATTGGACTTCTGAACCACCTTGAGGCGGGCCATGGCACGGCTCAAAGCGGCTTCCGCATGGGCTACGGTGCGGGCGTCCTGCTGAGCCAGGATCTGGGCTTCCGCCCGTTCCTTAGCATCCTTGGCCCGGACTGCATCGATCTCAGAGGCCAGCTCTGCAAAGTCCACCAGAATGGTGACCTTGTCGCCGGCCACCCGGGCCATGCCGTCCCCAACCGCCAGGACCTGCGTTTCACCGTTGATGGTGAAGCGAAGCTCACCGGCGCTGACGGCGTACACCGTGGGGACATGGTCGGCCAGAATGCCCACCATGCCGTCCAGGGTGGTAAATACCAGGGACTCGCAGGGGCCGGTGTAGAAGTCCCGGCGGATGGCCGAGATTCTCAGATTAAATGTCTTCATGGCGCACCCCGCAAACTCAGTTCTCTGCGGCCAGAGTCTCCGCCTTCTTCTTCACGTCGGCAATGGTGCCCACGTTAAAGAAGGCCATTTCGGGATAGTCGTCCATCTCGCCGTTGATGATGGCCTTGAAGCCGGCCACGGTCTCCTCCACGGGGACATAGACACCCTTGACGCCGGTGAAGTTCTCGGCCACGTGGAAGGGCTGGGACAGGAACCGCTGAATTTTACGGGCCCGAGCCACGGTCAGCTTGTCGTCCTCGTCCAGTTCTTCCATACCCAAAATGGCGATGATGTCCTGAAGTTCCTCGTAGCGCTGAAGCACAGCCTGGACCTGGCGGGCCACATCATAGTGCTCCTGACCCACCACGTCGGCCTCCAGAATGCGGGAGGTGGACTCCAGGGGATCCACGGCGGGATAGATACCCTGCTCGGCGATCTTACGGTTCAGCACCGTGGTGGCGTCCAGATGGGCAAAGGTGGTGGCCGGGGCCGGGTCGGTCAGGTCATCAGCGGGGACGTAGACGGCCTGGACCGAGGTGATGGAGCCGTTCTTGGTGGAGGCGATACGCTCCTGCAGTTCGCCCATATCGTTGGCCAGGGTGGGCTGATAGCCCACGGCGGAGGGCATACGGCCCAGCAGGGCGGACACCTCACTGCCGGCCTGGAGGAAACGAAAGATGTTGTCCACGAACAACAGCACGTCCTGGTGCTCCACATCCCGGAAATATTCCGCCATGGTCAGGCCGCTCATGGCCACCCGCATACGGGCTCCGGGGGGCTCGTTCATCTGGCCAAAGACCAGGGCGGTCTTCTTGATAACGCCGGACTCATTCATTTCAGTCCACAGGTCGTTGCCCTCGCGGGTACGCTCGCCCACACCGGTGAAGATGGAGTAGCCGCCGTGCTCCTGAGCCACGTTGGTGATGAGCTCCTGGATCAGCACGGTCTTGCCCACGCCGGCGCCGCCGAACAGGCCGATCTTGCCGCCCTTTGCGTAGGGGCAGAGCAGGTCAATGACCTTGATGCCGGTCTCCAGAATCTGGACTGCCGGGCTCTGGTCGGCAAAGGAAGGGGCGCTGCGGTGGATGCCCCAACGCTGGCAGTTGTCGGGCAGGGGCTCGCCGTTGTCAATGGTCTCGCCCAGCACGTTGAACATACGGCCCAGAGTGACGTCTCCAACGGGAACGGTGATGGAGTCGCCGGTGGCGGTAACCACCATATCCCGGGCCAGTCCCTCGGCGCCGTCCAGCAGGATGCAGCGGACCACGTGGCCGCCCATATGCTTAGCCACTTCCATGACCAGCGTTCTCCCCTGCAGTTCAACGGTCAGGGCCTCTTTGATGCGGGGGAGGTAGTCGCCGTCGAAAGCGACATCTACGACAGGTCCGATGACCTGCGAGATTTTTCCTTGTTTCATGGTACCTCCTGTGTTACTCTTGCGCAGCTGCGCCGGAGACCACCTCGGTAATCTCGGTGGTGATGGCGGCCTGGCGGATGCGGTTGTACTCCAGAGAGAGGTTGCTGACGATCTCCTTGGCGTTTTCCGTAGCGCTGTCCATGGCGGCCATACGGGCGTTCTGCTCTGCGGCATAGGACTCTACCATGGTGCCGTAGAGTATGCCTTTGACATAGTTGGGAATGACCTTCCTCAACACTGCGGAAGGGGAGGGGTCAAAATCTTCGATATACTTCTCCGTCTCCACCACTTTGTTGGAGGGGAAAAGGTCGCCGTGCAGCGGCAGCAGCTGGATCATCTCTGTGGTGGTCACCAGAGCGTTCTGCATCTTGGTATAGATGACGTGGACCGCGTCCAGCTCACCGGACAGAAACAGCTCGATGATATGGTCGGCCAGATCCCGGGCCCGCCAGAGGCTGGGAGTACCGGCAGAAAAGCAGTACTCCTCGTCCATGCGGAATGCCAATTCCGGATGCCGGTTAAAGTAATTGTGGCCGGATTGGCCGATGCAGAACAGTACATCATAGGGGTATTTTTTCAGCTCCTGCTCGGCCATGCGGCAGACGTTGTGGTTATAGGCGCCTGCAAGACCTCGGTCGGAGGTGATGATGATATAACCCTGGCGGATCTGATCCTGGGGGATTTCTCTGTCAGAGGCAAAGAAACGTTCGTTGGACAGATCGGTGTGCTGAATGATCTTGGAGATGGACCGCTGGAGGGACTCGAAGTAAGGTTCCGTCTCCTCCAGGGCCTTTCTGGCCTTTTTGAGCTTGGAGGACGCCATGAGGTACATGGCGTTGGTGATCTTCATGGTCTTCTGCACGCTGTTGATCCGGTTGCGGATGTCTCTCAAGCTCTCCATGAGATCACCTGCTCTTGTACTGCTTGACGGCGTCGATGATGCGGTCCTTCAGATCGTCGGAGAGCACACCGGAGTCGGTGATCTCCTGGCAGATCTCGGGATGGTCTGTCTCCATAAAGGTGTACAGTCCTTCCTTAAAGGATTCCATCTCTCCTGCGGGCACATCCACCAGCAGCCGGGCGTTGGCGGCGCAGAGCAGCACCACCTGCTTGGCCACACTCATGGGATGGTAGAGGGGCTGCTTCAGCAGGGAATAGAGGCTCTTGCCGTAGTTGAGCATGTTCCGGGTGGCATCGTCCAGGTCGGAGCTGAACTGGGTGAAGGACTCCATCTCCCGGTACTGGGCCAGGTCGATACGCAGGGTACCGGCCACACTCTTCATGGCCTTGGTCTGGGCTTTGCCGCCCACACGGGACACGGACAGACCCACGTTGACAGCGGGGCGCTGGCCGGAGTGGAACAGCTCGGTTTCCAGGAAGATCTGGCCGTCGGTGATGGAAATGACGTTGGTGGGGATGTAGGCGGACACGTCGCCGGCCTGGGTCTCAATGATGGGCAGGGCGGTCATGGAGCCGCCGCCGAACTTCTCATCCCTGCGGCAGGCCCGCTCCAACAGACGGGAGTGGAGGTAGAATACGTCGCCGGGATAGGCCTCACGTCCGGGGGGACGCTTCAGCAGCAGAGAAATGGCACGGTAGGCCTGAGCGTGCTTGCTCAGATCGTCGTAGATGATCAGCACATCCTTGCCCTCGTCCATAAAGTGCTCGCCGATGGCGGCGCCGGAGTAGGGGGCGATGTACTGGAGGGTGGCGGAGTCGGAAGCGGTGGCGGAGACCACGATGGAGTAATCCATGGCGCCGTGCTGCTTCAGGGTGTTCACGATCTGGGCCACAGTAGAGGATTTCTGACCGATGGCCACATAGATGCAGATGACCCCGTTGCCCTTCTGGTTCAGGATGGTGTCCACCGCCAGGGCGGTCTTGCCGGTCTGACGGTCGCCGATGATCAGCTCACGCTGGCCCCGGCCGATGGGGAACATGGAGTCGATGGCCAGAATACCGGTCTGCAGGGGCACGTTAACTTCCTTACGGGCGATGACACCGGGGGCCTTGTGCTCCACAGGCCGGTAGTCGTCGGCTTTGATGTCACCCATGCCGTCGATGGGGGCGCCCAGAGCGTCCACAACACGGCCCAGCATGGCATCGCCTACGGGGATACCGGCGTTCTTGCCGGTGCGAACCACCCGGCTGCCCTCTTTGACCTCCATATCGTTGCCGAAGAGGATGACACCGATGCTGTCCCGGCGCACGTCCTGGACCATGCCCTTCAGGCCGCAGTCGAAGATGACGATCTCGCCGTAGGCGGCGTGGTCGATGCCATCAATGACGGCAATGCCGTCGCCCACGGACTGGACAACGCCAATCTCCTGGGACTGGGCGGTCAGGTCAAAAACCTCTACCTCGGAGCGGAGGATGGAAATGATGCCCTGAGTGCTGGCGGCCTTCAGACCGGTGAGCTTCTGCTCCAGCTGGGCCAGACGGCCCTTGGCACTCCAGTCATACTCCTCGTTGCCGGCAGTCAGCTTGAAGCCGCTGACCAGGGAGGCGTCCTCCACCATCTCGAAGACCACTTCCTGCTCGTCGCCATAGCGTTTGGAGACGAACTTCTTGATGTCCTCCAGCTGGGTGTCGTTGGGCGGGGTGACATAGCGCAGAGTCACATAGAATTTGCCGGATTTTTTCTGCTGCATGGTCTGGTAGCGCTGGCAAATCTCGTCCAGCAGCTCCAGCTGACCGTTGGCACACAGAAGCTTCAGCAGCTCCCGGGCGGCCATGGGCACAATCCGGTCAATGATGTCGTTTTTGCGTTCCAGGGGGAAGGTGGGATCACAGAGCTGATCCCGCAGGGCGGGCACGTCCTTAAAGATGGACAGAGTGTCCGCCAGGGCGCTCTTGGGCACCCCCAGGCCGAGACACTGCTCGGCGTATTCCAGGGCGGTCTTACTCATGCTGACCCCCTGCCTTCTTCAAGAACTCGTCGTAGAGATCGCTGTCTCCGCCGACGGGCACGCCGGCCACCTTGGCGGTGGCGGCCACAATGATCTCGGTGATCTCGCCCTGAGCCTGACGGAGAATCTCCTCCTTGCGGCACTGGGCATCGTTCTCAGCTTCCCGCAGGATGATGTCGGCACGGCTGTGGGCGTCGGCGACAATGCGGGAGCTCTCCGCCTGGGCCTGCTTTCTGGCCTCGGCCAGAGCAGCGCTCTTTTCCCCTTCGATGTTGGCCCGGAAGGCCTTCTGCTCCTCCACCAGGGCCTCCGCCTCGGACTTGGCCTTGGCGGCGTCGGCAAAGGAGGCGTCCACCATGGCCTGGCGTTCCGCCAGCACCTTGTGAACGGGCTTCCAGAGGAAAATGCGGACAGCGAGGCAGAGAACAAGGACATTGATCACGGTAAAGATCAGATTGATATCAATTCTAAGCACCTTTGTTACCTGCTTTCTATTGGGTCCGGTTGGAAGAGATCAGAGTACGAACAGGATCATCAGACCGATGACGAAGCCGTAGATAGCGGTGGCCTCGGCCAGGGCGCAGCCCAGGATCATGGTGCTGTTGATCTTGCCGGAAGCCTCGGGCTGACGAGCGATAGCGTCGCAGGCGTGGCCGGTGGCGATGCCGATGCCGATGCCGGCGCCCAGGCAGCAGATGACAGCGATGCCGGCGCCAATAGCCAAAAGAGTACCAGTCATAATGAAATCTCCTTTTTGATTTATTTTGTGGATCGTAGTTGAGGGTTGTGTTAATGTTCTTCGATTTCGGTGGCTTCCTTGATATACATACCGGTCAGGCAGACGAAAACATAGGCCTGAAGAATGCCGTCAAAGAAGTCGAAGTACAGGCTGGCAATGGAGGGGATGAAGATCTTGGTCACATGGTTGAGAATTTCCATAATGACGAAGGCGCCCAGCACATTGCCGAACAGACGCATACACAGAGACAGGGGCCGGGTGAACACATCGAGGATGTTGAAGGGGGCCACAATGGGCATAGGTTCAATGAAGGCATGCAGCCAACCCTTGACACCTCTGGCCCGGATACCGGCCACCTCCACCAGCACGATGCTCATGACCGCCAGGGAGGCGGTGACCACCAGGGATTTGGTGGGGGGCTTCATGCCGAATACGCCCATGATGTTGGACAGACCCAGGAACAGCAGCACGGTGACCAGGTAGGGCACATAGCACTTGCCGCCCTCACCCACAATGCCGGAGACAATGCCTTCCAGCTTTGTCACCACGCATTCCGCGATGGCCTGTCGTTTGGAGATGTGATCCACCCTCAGCTTAGAGCCCAGGATGATGCACAGCAGGATGATAACGGCCATCACAATCCAGGACACGGCAGTGGACTCCGCGATGGGAATTCCGTTTTTGCCGAGGGGGATGGTGAACACCGTCTCATCCAGTAGCTCTTCCTGAAGGAATTCAGAAAGATCCATGGAACAGATTCACTTCCTTCCTTTGACCGGGCGGGGTACCGCCTGATCGGCCAATCAGTTTTGCTTTTTGTTGTGATGCACCACCAGCGCCATCGCAGATACGAAGGCGACAATGGTAATCGCAACAACGGCAATGATGGCTCCGGCAATGCTCTGGGTGAATTTCCAGACAAGACCGGCGGCCAGAATGCCCAAACCATTTCCCCCACAGATGATCAGCACCACCAGCAGGACGTAAGTCAAGCGCTGTGAGTCACCCTGGGGCGTGGGAGTCTCAGGGGTGCCGGGAGCGTTCTCGTTCATGGTGAAGCCTCCTTAACGGGTGTCAGCCGGGATGAAAAATGGCATCAGCAAGACATACATATTAAATATATGCGCTGTTTGCTGTCCCCTATTTTAACACCACGATTGAGAGCGTCAAGGGTTTCAGCTCTATAAGAAGGGGCAGAAAAGTACAAATATGGCGGGAAAAGGGAGCTAAAATTGTACATTTTCATTGTACTGACCTGAAAAGGTTACGAAAAACGGTGCATTTGCCCGAAAATGAAAACGTGGCTTTCAGGCCAGAACCTTACCCTCCGGAAAGGCCAGCCGAAACACCCGGCGGATGATGGGACCGGCCACCAGCAGCTGAAAGGGCAGCGCCATGATGAAGTTCCGAGGGATGTTGCGCATCCAGTGGACGAACCAGAGCCCCCACTGGCCGGAATGGAAGCAGCCCTCCAGGGCGCCGTACAGGCTCATGAAAAACACCATGCCCACCACCATGCAGCAGGAAATGGCGATGATCTTCCGCATGGGGCTGCTCTCCGGCTTCACCAGGAAGCGGAAGGCCACTGCTTTGGCAAATTTGGACACCACAAACCAGTCCAGCAGCATTCCGCAGATGTAGGCCACAGGGAAGCCCAGCCATCCCGCCTGGAATACGGCCGGGGAGACCCCGCCCATCTGCAGGGCCACGTTGTAAAAGCTCATCCAAAGCACCATCAGGAAACACATCAGCACCGTGTAAATCAGGCTTTCTCTCTTGTTTTGCGGCATAACAATTCCTCCTAAAAATAACGTCAAATTTCGATTTGAGCCCAAAAAAACAGTGGAAAATCGGCAAACTCGTTGCGACCTCCACTGTTTTGTGCGTCTCACTGCGTTTTCGGCTCATTCACTTTCCGCTCCAGTGTAGCACAGTTTTAACGCCGTCGTAAGCGGAAAATAAAAGTTTGGCGCCTTGCCCGAAAAAAGACGATTCATTCAGGGTGGTTTCTGCGGCAAACTGTCCAAAACCTGATCTTATAGTGTGGGGATCAGGCTGCGGGAGAGTCGGCGGTTTTTCCCAGCATCTCGGGCCGGGAAGCGGTGGTGTGGATTTGATGGTAATACCAGGTGCACACCGCCATGATCAGCAGGGCACAAACCCAGCTGGCAATCAGGCACAGCACAGTGGTGGGATTCCCGGCGGCCATGAGATGCCACTTCCAGACCATCAGGGCGGGAATTACCGCCAGCAGAATGGCGAACAGATAAATGATAGCCAGAGAGAGATAGGTTTTTTTCATGACAATTGATACCTCTTATCCTTTTGAAGTTTGTTCCTGGGGAACGGTTTGAAAGTTGTTGTTGGTGCGGACCTCAAACAGTTTCTGAGTGGAAGTGCCCAGCAGGCGGTTGAACAGCCGGGAGATAAAGCCCACCAGCAGAGCGGCCACAATGGTCCCCTCCCGGATGCCCTTGATGCTCTGGAACAGGATCAGGGAGATGACGATGGCGATGATGCACATGGACACGTCTACGCACACCTTGACGGTGCCGAACTCCTTGCCGGTTTTCTGCCGGATGGCGTTGCTGGTGGCCTCGCCGGGCAGCATCACCACATTGGCAGCCACCTCCATAAACACGCCGAAGCCCAGGATCAGACAGCCAATCAGCAGGACGATCAGCCGCTGGGGATAGCTGCCGGGGGTAAACCAGCCCAGTACCACTTCCATGGAGAAGTCAATGAATCCGCCAAACAGGAAGGAGACGGGGATCTGCAGCAGCTGGACCAGCTGGAAGTTCTTGCGCAGCAGGGCCACCTGGCAGGCGATAAGCAACAGGCTCCAGACCACGGTGAACTGGCCGATGGTGGGCTGGAATCCCAGACTCAGCACATAGGGCACACTGGTGATGGGAGAAGTTCCCAGATCCACTTTGGTGATGAAGGCAACGCCCAAAGAGTTGACGAACAGTCCCAAGATGAAAAAGAGATAACGTTTGATCAGTTCTGATTTCTGCATTGCTTACTTTCCTCCTTATACGCTTATTGTATTACCGGTTTATGGGGGTTGCAAACGCGAAAAACCGGGAATATAATAAGTGATAACTTATGATTGCAAAAAGGAGGGCCCAAAACCATGACGGTGCAGCAGTTAAACTATTTTCTGGACGCCGCCAAAAGCCTGAACTTCACCAAGACTGCGGAGGCCTTTTTCATCTCCCAGTCGGCGGTGACTCAGCAGATCCGGAACCTGGAGCAGGAGCTGGGGGTAACGCTGTTTGCCCGCAAAAACCGGCGGCTGACGCTGACGGATGCCGGGCGGGTCTTTGTGGGGGAGGCCCGGGGTATCATCGCCCGGACTGAAGATGCGGTGGAGCGGGTGAGAGCGGTCCAGAACGGCAAGACCGGCACCCTGGACGTGGGCTACCTGAAAAATATTGAGATGAGCCGGTTTCCCAAAAGCGTTCAGAGTTTTCATGAGAAATACCCCGGCGTCAATCTCAATCTGTCCAGAGATAACGCCATTGAGCTGCGCAGCAAGTTTCTGAGCGGCAAATACGACCTGATCTTCCAGGTAGAGCACGAGATGCTCTCCTACCCAGGGGCGGCCTGCCGACAGCTGGGGAAATATGATTATTATGTGGTGGTGCCTCCCAAGCACCCGCTGGCGGCCCGGGAGCGGGTGAAGCAGTCGGATTTGAAGGAGGTGCCGCTGATCATACACGATTTTCAGCGGGGAGTACCCGGCACTGCCCAGCTGCCCCGGCGCTATCTGGATCCAGAGCTGATGGGCAATAGTATCATCACCGACGATGACACGGAGACCATCCTTTTGATGGTGGCTGCCGGGGCTGGGGTGGCGGTACTGCCGGAGTTTGACCTGTTCAAGCCCCAGATCAATCTGAATCTGGTCTACCTGCCCCTGGATACCCATGGCTACCAGGCCTCTCTGTGCCTGTACTATGCGGCAGATTACGCAAATCCCCTGATCCCGCTGTTTTTGGAGGAGGTTTAAAGGAACTTCTTTTACAAAATAGCTCATTAAATTGGGAAACTGCCGTTGCTTTTTCGGGGGAGAGACACTATAATAGACCCTATATCACCATGACCCGCTCCGGATACCTCCGGAACGAGACCTATGACAGGAGGAACCGACTATGGAACAGTTGCTTCGTTTGATAGAAGCCGATTGCACGCTGACCCCCAAACAGCTGGCGGCAATGACCGGCACATCTGAGGAGAAAGTAGCCGCAGAAATGAAACGGTTGGAAGCCGACGGCACCATCGTGGGCTATAAAGCGGTGGTGGATTGGGACAAAACCCAGCGTGAAGCGGTGACCGCCCTCATCGAGGTCAAGGTAGAGCCCCAGCTGGGAGACGGCTTTGACCGGGTGGCCGAGCGGATCTATCAGTATGAAGAGGTGGAGTCCTGCTATCTGATGAGCGGCGACTTTGACATGACCGTCATCATCTCCGGCCGTACCCTGCGGGAGGTGGCCAACTTCGTCACCCAGAAGCTGTCCACCATCGATGCGGTGCAGTCTACCGCCACCCACTTCATCCTGAAGAAATATAAGGAAAATCATCTCATCTTCAACCGGGAGAAGGAGAAGGAAGAGGGGTTCTGTTTCGTATGATTGACTATTCCACTGTCCTGAATCGTCGCATCCAGGCGGTGCCCCCCTCCGGGATCCGGAAATTCTTTGATATTCTGGAAGAGATGCCCGACGCCATTTCCCTGGGCATTGGTGAGCCGGATTTCATCACGCCCTGGCATATTCGCAATGCGGGCATCCGCTCCCTGGAGAAGGGCCGCACCAAATACACCCCCAACAAGGGCCTGTCGGAGCTCTGCCGGCAGATCTGCAATTATATGAGCCGTCGTTTCCGGCTCACCTATGACCCCCATAGCCAGGTGCTGGTCACCGTGGGCGGCAGTGAGGCGTTGGACTTGGCTCTGCGCTGCTGCCTGGAGCCCGGGGATGAGGTCATTGTCCCCACCCCTTCCTTCGTCTGCTATGGCCCCCTGACCTCCATGAGCGGCGGCGTGCCCGTCTATGTGGAGACCAAGGTGGAGAATGAGTTCCGACTCACCCCGGAGGAACTGAAGGCTGCCATCACCCCCAAGACCAAGGCCCTGGTGCTGCCCTACCCCTGCAACCCCACCGGCGGCATTATGGAGCGCAAGGACCTGGAGGCCATTGCCGAGGTTCTGGAGGGTACCAACATCCTGGTGATCTCCGATGAGATCTATGCGGAGCTCACCTACGGGGAGGAGCACCACACCTCCATCGCCGAGATTCCCGGCATGTACGAGCGCACCATCGTGGTCAACGGCTTCTCCAAGGCCTACTCCATGACCGGTTGGCGGCTGGGTTATCTCTGCGGCCCCCGGGAGCTGGTGAGCCAGATTGTCAAGCTGCACCAGTACGGCATTATGTCTGCGCCTACCATGAGTCAGTACGCCGCCATCGAGGCCATGCAGTATGGCGATGACGACATTGCCGCCATGCGGCAGGAGTATGACGGCCGCCGCCGGTTCCTGCTGGACGGCTTCCGGTCCATCGGCCTGGAGTGCTTTGAGCCCAAGGGCGCCTTTTACATGTTCCCCTGCATCCGTTCCTCGGGACTGGACAGCGACACCTTCTGCACCGAGTTTTTGAAGGCGGAGCAGGTGGCGGTGATTCCCGGCAGCGCCTTTGGCCCCGGCGGCGAAGGCTTTGTCCGGGCCTGCTACGCCGCTTCCATTCATGATCTGGCCACCGCTCTGGAGCGGCTGGAGCATTTCCTGAAGCATCGTTGACCCCTGAGACATCCAAAACAAAGGAGTGAGCCGCCATGTATATCACCTGTCTGGATATGGAGGGCGTTCTGGTCCCGGAGATCTGGATTGCCTTTGCCGAAGCCACCGGTATCCCGGAGCTGAAGCGCACCACCCGGGATGAGCCTGACTATGACAAGCTGATGCGTTACCGCCTGGACATCCTTAAGGCCCACGGACTGGGGCTGAAGGAGATTCAGCAGGTCATCGCCACCATCGATCCGCTGCCCGGCGCCAAGGAATTCCTGGACCAGCTGCGGAAGGAGACCCAGGTTATCATCCTCAGTGACACCTTTGAGCAGTTTGCCAAGCCTCTAATGGAGAAGCTGGGCTGGCCCACTCTGTTCTGCAACACCCTGGAGGTGGCCCCGGACGGTGAGATTACCGGCTATCGGATGCGCTGTGAAAAGTCCAAGCTCACTACCGTCAAGGCCCTCCAGTCCATCGGCTATCAGACCATTGCCAGCGGCGACAGCTTCAACGACCTGGGGATGATTCAGGCCAGCAAGGCGGGCTTCCTGTTCCGGAGTACGCCTCAGATTCAGGCGGATTACCCCGATATTCCCGCTTTTGAGGAGTTTGACGATCTGTTGGCAGCCATCCGAAAGGCGATGGACTGAGTTTATGGATCAAAATTTCGAACATCTGGCCTTTGGTCCGGCGGATATTCTGCTGCCCCAGGGAGTAGACCTGGAACAGTGGAGCGTGGTGGCCTGCGATCAGTACACCTCCCAGCCCGATTACTGGGCCCGGGTGGAGGAGCGGGTGGGAGAGAATCCCTCTGCCCTGCGACTCATCCTGCCGGAGCAGAAGCTGGAGGACGGCCATACCCAGGAACATATCGCGGCCATCAACGCCGCCATGGAGGACTATCTGGCCCGGAACCTGTTCCGGGAACTGCCCGAGAGTCTTATCTATGTGGAGCGCCGTCTCTCCAGCGGCGCCCTGCGCCGGGGTATTGTGGGACAAATTGACCTGGAGGACTACGACTATCATCCCGGCGCCGGCAGTCTGATTCGGGCCACTGAGCGCACCGTGCTGGAGCGCATTCCGCCCCGGGTGGCGGTGCGCCGGGACGCGGCGCTGGAACTGCCCCATGTGATGCTGCTGATGGACGATCCCTCCTGTGAGGTGATTGAGCATTTCACCGCCGAGACAGCGGAGATGGAACAGCTCTATGACTTTGACCTGATGGAGCAGGGCGGACACATCACCGGCTACCGGCTTACCCGACATCAGATGGCGCAGCTGGCCGGGGACTTAGCTGCCCTGGCAGACCCGGCGGCCTTTGAACAGCGCTACCAAGTGGAAGGAGCCCCGCCCTTGCTCTTTGCGGTAGGGGACGGAAACCACTCTTTGGCCTCGGCCAAGGCCAACTACCAGGAGAAAAAGGGGACGCCGGAGGAGGCCAAAGCCCGCTATGCTCTGGTGGAACTGGTCAACCTTCACGATGAGTCCCTGGTGTTTGAATCCATCCACCGGGTGTGCTTTGGGGTCCAGCCCCAGGCCCTGCTGGAGGCGCTGCTGGCTGCCTATCCCGGCGCCCACACCGGCGAAGGGGAAGGGCAGCGGTTTGTTATGACTGCCCAGGGCCAACACACCACCATCACTGTGCCTGAATCCGACAGCTATCTGCCGGTGGGTACCCTCCAGTCCTTCCTGGACAGCTATCTGCCCGCTGTGGGCGGAAGCGTGGATTATATCCATGGAGAGGATGTGGTGGAGCAGCTGGCGTCCCGGCCGGGCAATGTGGGCTTCCTGTTGCCCCCTATGGGCAAAGAAGCGCTGTTTCCCACGGTGATTCGAGATGGCGTGCTGCCCCGAAAGACTTTCTCTATGGGGGAGGCCCAGGACAAGCGGTTTTACCTGGAAGCGAGGCGGATCCGATGAGAGAGCTGCAGATCCCTGCCTATGCCAAAATCAATTTGACTTTAGATGTGCTGGGCAAGCGCCCGGACGGTTACCACGAGCTGAGCATGGTCATGCAGTCTGTCAGCCTGGCGGATACGGTGACCTTGCGGGAGACGGCCGATTCGGAACTATCCCTGACCACCAATCTGGGCTTTTTGCCCGGCGCCGATAAGAATATTGCCGCCGTGGCGGCCCGGGTGTTTGCCGCCCATACTGGAGTTTCTCTGGCCGGGCTGCAAATTGAGCTGGAAAAGCGCATTCCGGTCTGCGCCGGCACCGCCGGGGGCAGCAGTGACGGCGCAGCCGTGCTGCGGGGCCTCAATGAATGGTTCTCCACCGGCCTCTCCCTGGAGGAGCTGGCCCGAATGGGGGAGGAAGTGGGCTCCGATGTGCCCTACTGCGTGTTGGGGTGTACCGCCCTGGCTCAGGGCCGAGGAGAGAAGCTGACCAGGCTGCCCTCTCTGCCGGAGTGCTATATTGTGCTCTGCAAACCCGCATTCCCTGTCTCTACCCCTGAACTGTTTCACCGCATTGACGAAGTGAAACTCCACTTCCACCCTGATACCGCCGGAGTGATCCGGGCCTTGGAGCAGGGGGATCTGACTGGGGTGAGTCGTCGTATGTTCAATGTGTTTGAAGATGTGCTGCCTCCGGCCCGACAGACAGTGATCCAGGAGATCAAGAACACCCTGCTCTCCCAGGGGGCGCTGGGCGCCTGCATGTCGGGTACTGGCCCCACGGTCTTTGGCATCTTCGATCAGGAAGCCCCCGCCCGGGCGGTGTGCGCCAAACTGAAGCAGAGCTACCAGGAGACCTTTTTTACTCACAGTGTATAAAATGAAAAAGCACCGTCCACAATGCAGGCAAATGATTGCAAAAGGACGGTGCTTTTTATGTTGAGCCGAATCAAAACCAGTTTACTTACCCCCGCTACCTGTCTGCACAGAGGAGAAAGCATCCTGCTTGCCCTGCTGGCGGCGGTGGTCCTGGGCTGCGGGTGGCTTTCCCTGAGACAAGCCAATCTGGCCAGCCATATGGTGCGGCTTCATGTGATCGCCAATTCCGATTCTGAGGAAGATCAGGCGCTGAAGCTGCAGGTGCGGGACGCGGTGTTATCCAAGGCTTCTTCTTATTTGGAGGGGGTAGAGGATGCGGACCAGGCCGCGGATGTGCTGGAGTCCCATCTGACGGAGCTTGCTCAGGCAGGCCAGGCGGTGGTGGAATCCCAAGGATATAATTATTCTGTCTCCGCCACCGTGGATATCAGCCATTTTCCCACCAAGTACTATGATAACTTCGCCCTGCCCGCCGGCAACTATCGGGCTCTGCGGGTCAGCATTGGAGAGGGAGCGGGGCATAATTGGTGGTGCGTGGTATTTCCCACTTTATGCGTCTCCTCCGCTACCGAGTGGCAGGATACCGCTGTCTCCGGTGGCCTCACCGAAGAAGATGTGGGATTGATGAGCGGCGCTGACGAGGGCTATGTGCTGCGGTTTAAATGTCTGGAGCTGTTGGACCGACTGACCAATGGAGCCCGAGGGGATTAACCATATAGATTATATGTACAATGGCACTTTGACAGGGTTACTCAGCACTTATTCTGGGAGTAATATAGTCCTCTGAGAATCATTTGAAAAAATCTGAAAAAGATGCTTGACAAACTGAATCAGTCTAGATATAATAATCAGGCTTGCTTCGAGCCGCACCAAGTAAATCAAGTGCTTTCGGATGACTGAATCTGAAAGAAATTGAAAAAAGGT
>JAHZGF010000036.1 GCA_019420945.1 Clostridiales bacterium
GACATCTCCATTGCGGAGCAGTATTACGCCGATCATGGCGTCCCGATGATGAAGACCGTCCAGCGGTTTTACCGCAAGTATTTCGGCCTGTGCTGTGAGTGGTACCTGGAGCAGAAAAAGATGAACTGGGCGGCTGACTTTGAATTTGCTTTGTTTCCTTACCTGGTTAACGGGATCAAAGACCATTTGGAGGACGCCTATTTTCGGGACATGTCCGGCTGTGAGCTGGCGGAGATCGAACAGGCCGCCGGTGAGCGGTGTCAGCCTATCGGTCATATCGGCTACTACTACCCGGCAGAGGTTTGGATCTCCGAGTACGGGAAACTGTATGCGAAATATGAGTATCAGGATGAGATTGAATGCTTTCCCGATGTGTTCGCCCTGATTGAGCACGATTTGCGGCAGTGTAAATTTAATTCCGCTGCCATGAAAACCGTGGAGGCGCTGGATGGGAAGCAATGAGAAATCAATCGCAAGCAAAACTGGAGGAAATAGCTATGGATTATTTGAAAATACTGCGTGAAAATCCTAATTTGGCAGAGGAATTTGATTCGCTTTTTGACTTCTTCCTGCTGGATGAGTTGTCCCCGAGGGATGAGGCGGACGGTCGAGCAACCTTCACACTGCCCGGCATGGCATTTGCCAGAGATGGCTCCGGCGGAGAATACCATTTGTTGGAGGATGGCTCCATCGGCTATTACAGCAGCGAAGGTGAGACAGGCCGTCTGGCTGAGAGCATGGACGATCTCTTTTCCCTGCTTGTGAGCTGTATCTGCTGGCATGACTGCTGTGATACAAAGCAGTATGTGGATTCCAAAACACTGGAGGAATATGGGCAGAGGCAGCGTAACTGTAACTTGGAAGATATGGATAGGGGCAGCCTGCGGCGGGTGTCTGATGTGCTCGGTATCCCTACCGGTGAGGCGCTGGCTCCTGTTCTGGAGAGGTTCCGCAAAGCAACACAGCGCCAGCCCCTGTATCAGTGTATTTTCCATGAGGACGACGGAAGCCTGACCAAATCATACGGTTTGATGTTTGAATGAGAAAGGAGCAATCACGATGAAAGCATTTGACCCGGATTATAAGCTGTTGGACGAGATGTATCAGGATGATTACTATCCTGCTTTTCTGGTAGACAGGGTAAAGGACGAGCTCCAGAAGGTCATCGACTTGCTGGAAAGCGGCGAAACCGACACCGAAGTGATACAGGAAACGCTGGATGAGGCAGTCTGCGGCATCAATGATCTTCAGGAGGAGTTTGACGAGAACGACAGCGAGATCGAAACGGTGGCCCGTGATTGCATCGGCGTTACCGTGGCCTACATTCTGGAGTGGTTCAATATCCCCATTGACACCGAGGAGGCCATCCGGGAAAGGGACTGGTGATACCCATGGCGAAAAAAGAACCGGCCGTTTGTGATGAGTGCGGCAGCCTGTTTTTCAAAGGCTCTTCACAGATGATGGGACTGTGCCCGGAATGTGCCCATATTCTCTATGGCTATCCGAATTGTCCCCATCATTTTCAGAATGGCCGGTGTGTGAACTGCTACTGGGACGGCTCAAAGAGCGGGTACATAAAGGAACTGAATCAACAGGAGGAAGCTGATATGCCTACGACCGAATGGCTGAACAAATACGAATCCACCAAGGACAAACTGGCCTGCAAAGCTGACCTGGAGGCCCATTTTACAGAAAAATTGATTGGGAACATGGCGGTGGATGTGCTGGACATCGGCCCCGTCCATTTCCCCACCGGGCAGATCTTCGCCTGCGATCCGCTGGTGGAGCTGGAGGACACGCCGCCCTTTATACAGACAATCCCCGCCGGGACTTACCCAGTAAAAATCTGCGTGGTACCCAGTGAACAATACGGCGACCGCTACGCCTGTGTCAAGGTGGAGGTCAGCCAGGAGAAGCCTGTCCGCTATGAGTTGGGCATGACAGGCAAAGAGGATCTGGAGGAGGAACTGGGCGAGGACGATTATTTTGGCTTTGGCGTAGACGCCGGGATGGGGTGCATTGCGGATATCCAAACTCAGGCAGCCTTTAAGAGGTACTGGGCCAAGCGGCTGGAGGAGGACCCGGACATCGACCCCTACAACGACCTGTTCTGCGACTTGATGGAGGAAAACGCCAAAGCCCATCCCAAGTATCAGGAGAGCCACGGCGACTGGCTCAACTGGACGATACCGGGCACGGACTGCAATCTGCCTGTCTTCTCCTCTGGCTGGGGTGATGGCTACTATCCCGTCTACTTCGGCTATGACGCAAAGGGCGAAATTTGCGCCGTGTATGTGCGGTTCATCGACATCGAAGCCTGCTACTAGGAGCAGGCGTAAGGAGGCAAGCGATGGAATGGCCAAAACGGGCGCGGACAGCAGCATGGGAAAGCGGTGTCCTGACCCTGGATGGAGAAAAACAGTTTGAGATCCCGGAGCTGACCATGAATCTAATAGAGCGACTGGCTGGCTACACCCTGGTGGGGTTCCATGTGAAGGACTACCCGGTATCGGATGAACTGCTTGCAGCCTTTGCCGGACATAAAAGCATGGTCAACTTTGGTGTGGAAAACGCCGCCCTCACCGACGCCTGTTTTCCCATTTTTTCTGCCATGCCCAAGCTGCGCTATCTGCTGCTGGACGGCAACGCCGCCATCCACGGCAGCGGCCTGTCCGCCCTGCAAAACTGCAAGCTGGACCTTCTAACCCTCAACCGCACCGGGCTGGACGACGGCGGGCTGCTCCAGGCAGCCGCCATCCCCAAGCTTTCCCACATCCAGATCGACCATACCGCAATTACCTATGATGGTCTGCTGGCCGTCGCCGGGAACAGCCGGATCGAGCCGGTGGCCCATGAGCAATTCACCAAGGAGCAGATGGAACACTTCTTCCAGATTCAGCGGGAGAAGGCCAAAAAGCCCACTGTGCTGGACGAGCAGGCGGCGGAGGAATGCCGCAGGGTGTTGTCCGCTTTCTTTGCCGAGATGACAGAATGGGAGCAATATATGGAGCAGGCCGGATTTGAGGACTCCGAAGCTGCGCCCCGCCTTCTGGCGATCTGGGAGAGGTATGTGAGCGAAAAGCCCCGTCCGGGCTACCGGCCGTTGGCACTCTCTTACAGCGCCCAGGGAACCTACAAGGGGGAAGGGTTCCTGGACGCGGAGCAGATCACCAAGAACAAGCTCTACATCTACACCAGAGAGGAAAACACCGGCTTTGACCGCCGCTTCCTCATGAAGCGTGTGGACGGGAGCTGGAAGATCGACGCGGTGCAGGAGCGGCTGGACGGCTGGCAGCGCGTGGGATTGTGAGGGATACGAAATGACATGGAAATTTGAAACATCCGGTTTCGATGGGCAGTGTACGTTGTTTGGCGTAAATATCTTTCAGTACCGCTGGCGCGACTGCCGGGAAACAGCGGCGGTCATCGATCCCCATTACGGCACGGAAAAAGTGTTTCATGTCTATGAGGTGGAGATCAACGGGCAGATCCACCGCTTTGCCGCCGGAGAGTTCTCCAACTGCGTGTGGGGATTTTATCTGGAGAAGGACTGAAGAGAGGAGGGTGAACCCGTGAATGTCAGCGCCGGAGAGGTTTATACAGTCTACAACAAATACCTGGAACGCTACACCGCCTGTCAGGTGGCCTACATCGCGCCGCCGGACAACGTGAGCAGTCAGTCCTGGGCGGTGATCCTGTCCCTGGACTGGGTGGGTGACGCCCCTCTGACCGCGGAGGAACTGCCCCATCTCCGCCCGCTCTACAAGGACTTCATGTACTGGCCCCGTGAACTTCACCTGCTGCGGGTGCCGGTGGAAATCCCGCCCCAGTACACACTGGTGGGCACCTTGCCGCCCTTCACCGACCAGCCCTGCCGCTCCTACGGCGGCTGGAATGACGGCTATGAGGTGTACCGTCAGATCAAGTGGCAGGCCATCCCGGAAGAGCGGCGGCGGGCCTTCAAGGAGGCCATAGAGAGCGACGGGGAAACGGAGATCGGCGGCAAGCCGGTGAAGGTCAGCAGTCATCGAGTGATCGACCAATATACCCCCTTTGATTTCGCGCTGGAACTGGAGGCGCTGCCCTGTCTCTCTGAAATCATCTGTAAGCAATGGCACCCGGATCTGCTGGAGTTTCTGCGGGAAAACCCCTTCCTTGATGAACTGACTTTACTGAGCCACGGTCAGAGGGCACTTGATCTGCGGGGCACCAGCGTCAGAAAGCTGATGCTGGACATGGCTGGCCTGGAGGAACTGTGGCTTGGCGAGGAGACGGAGCAGCTCCTGTTCCAGAACAAGGGGCCGGACGCCTGCACCATCCATGCCGCCGGAAATGGCAGCGGTTTAACCCTCCAATTTATCGGGGAATACCGCCCCCACCCGGAGCTGCCGAACCTGTGGGGACTGCATGGTATCCGGCTGGAAGAGTTTGACATGACCGGCTTGCCCGTTGTTCATCCCAGCCTGAAGGAGCTGCGGCTCTGGGGCGCGCCGGGAAACCTGAGAAATTTCTCCGCTGTGGCACAGTTCCGAGAACTGACGGACCTCTCCACCTTCGACCTGTTCGGCTTCGACGCGGCCGACATCCCAACCCCGGAGCAGATGCCAAAGCTTCACTGGTTCTGGATGACCAGCCTGCCGGAGTACGCTGCAAAAGCGGCAAAACAGCTCTGGAAAGGCAAGCCGGGCATGGATCTGCGAATCACCAAGCCCCGGAAACCGGAGTGGCTGGCGCAAAATCTGGACAACCCCTTCCGGGGCTGGGACGGCGCGGAGCATATCCCCGCCAGTGCCGCGAAAAAGGCAGCCGATCAATACCGCAAGACTCGTTCTCAGATGATGAAGCTGGCCGCTGAGCCGGACGGGGACGCCCAGACCCAGGCGCTGGAGGCGGTGGCAGCCTACACCCAGACCTTCAATAAGATGCGCTTTATCGAAACCGAGGAACGGGATGAAATTTATATGGCCCTGCGGGGTATCCTGGATGCCCTGCCGGGAGATACGCTCCAGAAAGATGCCCTGATCGAACAGTTTGAGCAGCTACGAGATTTTTGAGGATATGAATTGATGAGCCGAATGGTTGATGAACCCTATTTTACATATAGTACCTACAGCGCCCTGACCTCCGGCATCCAGGTGAAATGCCCAAAATGCAACCGCGCAGGTGTTGTGACAGCGGACGATGAAAATGCTTATTTCCGATGCCTGAGCTGCGGCCATCAAGAAACCCGCGACCGGACGGTCTACCGCTACGATGTACATAACCAATGTAGGAACTGTGGCAGGTGCTATCGGGTGGACATTGAAGATGAGGCAAAGCAGCACTTTTCCGTTCTCCATGTGGCCTGTCCCTATTGTGGGACGACCATGTCGGGCGAGGTACACAAGACGGCGGAGGCTTTCTCCTATGCCGCTGAGATCAAGGACGGAAAGGAACCCTGGTTTGGTCTGGAACTGTGGTTCCTGACCTCCTTTCAAGGCAAGCCGGTCTGGTCTCTCAACCGGGAACATCTTGCCTATCTGATCGACTATCTCAGCGCCGACCTGCGGGAAAAGCCGCTGGGCATCCCACGAAAGACCCAGGCTGACCATCTGCCCACCTTCATGAAAACCGCAAAGAACCGGGAGCGGATCGTGAAGCTGCTGAAGAAAATGCAGGAGGAATGAGGATGGAGCAGAAAGTTATTTACAACGGCCAAGTTCTTACTCTGACACAGTTTTGGGCTACGGGGGAGCCTTGCCTGTGGATCACCGACCCACAGCAGATCGGGATATCAAAAATGGAGTTTGTAGGCGGATACCCAAACGAATACTGCATTTTCCTGAAAAATCTGACTGAAACGGAGTTGGAACAAATCACATCCCTGGACGGTACTCCACTGGATATGACAGAAGAACTGCGGCAGCATCTAACAGGAAAGGACAAACCCTATGGCGCTACAGGATAAGAAAATCATGCCTCCCCCTTGGCTGGCTCACCGGGAGATCGAGCGATACTCCATCGGCTGGCGCATGGGCTCTGGGGAGGATTACATAGACCGATTTGGCGATTGGCTGGATGCCCTCTCATCGGAGGAGCGGACGGAATACCGCACCCTCTTTCCCGAACCGGTGACCTGGATGGGCTGGTGGGATGACGAGGACAAGGTTGAGGTGCTGGAGCATGGTGACTTCTGGGTGGATGCATGGCAGCCAGAGGGCCAGCCCAAGTACACCCACCAGTGGCTCCAGCAGGAATTTTCCATGGGGAGAAAGCGAGAACTGTACCTATTCTGGGGCCATCAGCCTGCCGAGGGCGGCCAGCTAACGAAAAGCTGCCTCAGCCAGTGGTGGATGGAGGACTTCTGGTCCATCGCCGACACCTATCTCTGCATGGAGCAGTATATGATGGCCGCAAAAGCTGAGCTGTTCGGTGACGGGGAGATCCGGGACCAGATTTTGAAATGCAGCGACCCCAGGCAGATCAAGGCCCTGGGCCGCAAGGTGCGGGGCTTTGACCAGAAGGTATGGGACAGGTTCAAATACGCCATTGTGCTGGGTGGCAACTGGTGCAAATTCAGCCAGAACCGTGACCTGCGGGAGTTTCTCCTCTCTACCGGGGACAGCGTGCTGGTGGAGGCCAGTCCCTATGACAGCATCTGGGGCATCCGGCTCTCGTCCAGCTCCCCGGGGGCCCAGGACCCGATGAAGTGGCGGGGGCAGAACCTGCTGGGCTTTGCGCTAATGGAGGTGCGGGACGAGCTGCGCCGGGTGACGCAGAATGAAATGCTTTGCGATTGGAGTACGGTATGGCAGAAATGAAACTCTATGAACTGGTCAACCACTATCACATCGGCACCGAACTGACCTGCGCCGAGGCGATGTTCATGGCCTGCAATGAATATTACCATCTGAATTTGTCCGAGGAGACACGGAAGATGTTCTCCGTCATGGGCCTTGGGATGCAGACCGAGCAGTCCTGCTGCGGCGC
>JAHZGF010000037.1 GCA_019420945.1 Clostridiales bacterium
TTTTGCTCTATTTTGCACCACAATTTAGCGTTTACACAAAATTTGGGATTGACCCAAATCATTTGCCGAAAAGCCGGATGATCTTTCTGACTATCGCATTTGATAGGATAAAAACCTTTTGCCTGCTGCTTCCAAATCATTGATATGACTGGATTTTTCCAAGTCCTATCATTACATTCCGACCAAAACCCCTCTGGAGCGAACTCCAGAGGGGTTATCTTTGTTTATGCGCCGCAATTTCTGAGTTTATTTCAGCCCCAACTCACTACGAATCTCGTCATAATATTTCCGTACCGTGTTCCTGTCTGTCCCCACCGCCTTGGCGATGGCGCTCTTGCTGGTAACCTCCGGATGCTCCCGCATATAGGCGGCGATGGCTTTCTTCTTCTCACTGATCCCGTCCGGAATAGCATCCAGGTTTCTGCTCTCCTTGATGGCCTTGATCTCCGCCTTCATCTGTTCGATTAGCCCAGGCAGGAGCGCCTCGCACTCCTCCCGTGTTTTAGCGTACACATTACGGGAGTGCTTTTTGCCGTCCGGCCACATTGGGGAGTAGCGTCCCTCCCAGCAGTTTTCGCTGATCTGGGTGATACAGCCGGTGCCGGGCTTCCGTTTCCTTCCTGCATAGGGCTGGAATGTGGTCATCGTCCGCTTCTCTTGCGGCTCCGCAGGTAATTCCTGCGGAGCCGCTTTCCCTATTTTCTGGTCGATTTTGGCCGCTGCCTCAGACCGCATGGGATTTGTGATGTGGGTGTAGATGTCCAGCGTGGTGGCCGCCGAAACATGGCCCGGCATGGCAGAGAGGGTCTTCACATCCATCCCGTTTCCAAGAGCGATGGTGGCAAAGGTATGCCGTAAATCATGGAAACGAATTTGCTTACACTGGGCGTGTTCCAGGATGAGGTGTAGCCGCGTTCTGATGTAGGCCGGGTCCAGAGGCGAGTCCTCCTTCACCGGCGCGGGGAACATCTACCGGGAGTTTACGCTCTCCTTGTACTCTTTCAGAATGTTCAGAAGCGTCGGAGGCAGGCTGACCGTGCGGATGGAGGATTTCGTTTTGGGCTTGGAAATCAGGAGCCCGTCCTCCTTTGTCCGGTAGACCTGCTTGGTGACTTGTAGTTCTCCGGTCTCCAGATTCAGGTCATCCCATTGCAGGGCCAGCAGTTCTCCCCGCCGCAGGCCGGTGGTCAGTTCCAGCAGGAACAGCTCGAAGTACCCCTCCGCCTTTGCGTGGATCAGAAACCGCTGGATCTCCTCACGGGTCAGCACCTGCATCTCCCGTGCTTTCTTGGGCGGCAGCTTGCATCCGACGGCGGGGTTCATGCGGATCAGCCCCTCCTGCACTGCCTTCTCCAAAGCGGACCGGCAGTTCATGTGGCAGGCCCGCACCATGCGGTCGGACAGCCCCTTGCCGTAGTGTTCCGCGTGGAGGAGCCGTCCGCTCTTTTTCAGTCGGGCGTAGAACTGCTGCAGGTCATTCTGTGTCAGCTGATCCAGAGGGATGTTTCCCAGTTCCGAGATAATGTGCCGATAGATCCTGCCCTCATAGCCCGAACGGGTGGTGGGTCGAAGCTTCGGCTTAGAGTAGTTCTGATACCAGAAGTCCATCCACTCTCCGAAGGGCATTTCGAGCTTAATCTTGTCTGACTTGGGTGGAGCGTACTGCTCCTGCAACTGCTTCAGCTTCTCTACGCATTCGCTCTTTGTCTTGGCCAAGACATTCTTGGTCTTGGGAAGGTTCTTTTCATCGTAGCCGATGACCACCCGGCCCTCCCAGCTGCCGTCTTCCTTTTTTCGTACCATGCCGTCGCCGGATGGCCTGCGTTTTGCCATGATGATGTACCTCCTTTGCAGCAACACAACATATCCCAGAAAGAGAGAACTATCCAGGGGCACGGCGAACTGTTATCAAAAAAGTTATCATTTGGGGTAGCGAACACAGTGGCAATCAATCAAAAATTTTTCTGTGATAAACCAAAATATATACATTTTTACAAAAATTGACCATCATAAGCAGCGACGAGAATTCTTTAAAAAAACAAAAGCACGAAAAACACTCAAAAATAGGCATAAAGGCTTTGATTTCTCTTGCAATAATTGAATTCTTGGAGAATTGGAGCTTGTTTGTAGCCCACTTTTTTACTCATCTCTTGATAGTATGTCTCAAGGGCTTTTTTGAATATGCTTTATAGTGCTTATTCTTTGTATATTGCGTGCTAAAAATTGGTACGCCCGTTGTCAGTCATCATCTATGTGTTTTCCTAACAGAGAACAGTTTCTGGGATTTTATCAATTCAAGTTTTAGTTGATAATTTCCATGTAATTAGGTATGATGGAAAAGAACCATCCGACCTTATGGTTTGAAAGAAGCAACTAACCATATATAAAAGTATCACAAGCAACTTACACTGTACGCATGGGATCATGCGTGATGTAGGCGGAAGTTTTTGGGAGATGCACACGAATCAGTTAAAGATAACTTTATTTCTATATAAAAATGGATTTTGTGTGTGGCGGAAACCACATCTGGGGGTGGATGTGGTTTCTTTCTTGCGGCCTTTTTGCGCCTTGCGTTAACCTGCCTAAGTGACAGGATATCGCAGGGCGCTTTTCTATCTTCGAAAAGGAGTCCGAGAATATGAGCTTGAAATACACCTGCCTCGGCTGTGGGACACCCTTGGGTTACGAGGGACTGTGCTGGAAATGCGAGTGCGAGAAAAGCCGAAAAACCGCGCTGGGATGGATGCCGGAACAAATTGCAGAGAAGCAGAAAAATCTGATTCAGAATATCCAGCGGCTGGCGGATATGGAAGACCCGGAGTTTACCGACTTCTGGCAGCTTTTAGGCTACCGGGATGCCATTACCCCGGAGATCCAACGGGCAGCACTGGCTGTAGAGGGATTCTATCCCTGCGAACTCTATTACGGAGCACCGGATGATGTACGGGATGCGCTGATCACCGCTTTACTGGAAACGGATAGCTCCCAAAATGCTGCCGAACTGATGTCCTGCCTTGCCTTCCAGGGAGATGACAAGGCAATGGAGACTCTGCTGGAACTGGAGCGGAACCCCCGGCCCTGGCGCAAGAGTCTCTATGTGGATCCGTCCAGCTATGCCCAGTGTGGCGGCTGGACCTTTGATAAGGATGGCCATCGGACGCAGCTCAACTTCAATACCTGCTATCCTATGGTCAAGGGGGCGACCGGCGAAGCGTCTCCCGTTCGCATCGGGCGGGCACGGGAGGACACCTGTCCCCACTGTGGCGGGCATATGGTGGATATGCTGGTGCTGGATGGGCGGGATGAGCGGCTGAAGTTCTTGGGGCTGGACGGTATTCTGACGGCCACCTGCTGTCCCAACTGCGTGGGTTTCCTGAAAGGCCCCGCCTTCAACCGCTTTACCCTGGACGGCGGCGTGGAGGTCTTTCCCTCGGAGCTCTTTGACGGGGCGGAGGGGATAAAATGCTATGTCCGGCCAGAGGACTATAAGGCACTCACCGAAAATTCTTTTGTGCTGGCCAAAACACCTGTGCCCCTGTTTTACGGCGCCGCCTGCGACGATGTGAACACCATTGGCGGCTTTGCCAACTGGGTGCAGGACGCGGAATATACCATCTGCCCCCACTGCGGAAAGCCCATGAAGTATCTGGCCCAGATCCAGTGGGATACGGTGTATGACTGTGCGGAGGGAACGCTCTATGTGGAGTTCTGTCCGGATTGCCAAATCCTATCCATGCAGCATCAGCAGACCTGAGAGGAGCGCATGCGATGAGTTTGCCAAAGCGTGACGGCGTGAAGGGCCGCTACTACCTGATCCACAAGCCGGATACTTCTCCAGAGGTGCTGGCGGAGGCGGATCTCTGTATCCAGGATGTTCTGGACGGCACTGCTCGTGAAAATCACTCCGATTACCCGACCGTGGTGCGAAACCACAACGGAACGCCCTTTCTCCCTGATCAGCTGCTGGAGCGGTATCTTTCCCGGCTGCCGCTGAAGGGATTTCCCTGCGAGGATGCGGTTTCCCTCTGCGATGCCATGCGGCGGCTGGTTTGCTGGGAGGAGATTCGCTATGAGTTGGAGAAGTACATAGAAAAGCAGGTGCAGGAGCGGCTCTTCCTTGTGGGAGAGCGGGAAGATGGGTTTACCGTCTTTCCGCCCTGCACGGTGTGTCCGGAATTGCGCCTGGAGGATGTGGACGAAGGGCTGCTGCGCTTTGCCTGCTATGTGGCAGTCTGCCACACCGTGTATGGGCAGAGTTTTGAGTCTCTCAAAACCGAACACATCCTCGGCCTGGTTTCCCAGCTCCGTCCCGACATGGTAAAAGAACTGAAAACCAATGGCAGCGGCAAATTGCCGCCTAACATCCAAACGCGGAAAACAAAGCACCTGACCGCCTCGGCCAATGATGCGTTTGCCACCGTCCGCATCACCGCCAGGGACTGCACAGAGGAGTGCTATGCGGAAGTCTTGGACTATCTGTGTGCGGTGCTGGAGCAGGAGGAATTCCCCCGCAGTTACTCGGTGGAGTTCCGTGGCTCAGAGAAAAACTATCTGCCCATTCCTGGACTTCCTAAAAAGGGAGTTAATCAGTTCTTTGCCTGTGCTGTCCAATACCCCAAATTACACGCCGATATTGAGCGGTATGCACGGCTGGCCATGCGGGAGTATGAATGGTACAACAACCTCTCCGATGAATCCTGCGCCATGCCCGGAACCTTCGCCGTGTTTGCTCTGGGACTGGAAGGAGAACAGTGGGCACCGCTCGTGACGGAGTATCTGGATCTCTGCGACGACGAGCACTCCTCCCTGCAAGATAAATTCCTTCATGCCTTTATCCGGAAGTTTGGTTTTCAACCATGGACACTGGGGGTATTGGTTCGGGGCGCATTGTCTATGCAGTGGATGAAGCCTGCCAAGGAATTCCGCAGTCTGATTGCCAATGCGGAAAGCCTGGATGCTCTACTGGCAGTCAAGTGCCGCTTTTCCGCTTATCTCCTGTCAGAAGAAAATAAGGACCCGAAATTCCGGGCCATCGCTTGGCAGAGCCTACTCTGGGCCATCTGGGGTCCGTCCTCCGAAAACGGTGGCAGCAAGGTCATCAAAGCGGCCCCAGAAGAATTGAGAGAGAAATACCGGCAGGTATTTGCGTGAGGAGAACACCATGAAAAAAAGAAAAGTCAAGGACTTTATTGCCCTGTACGCCCCGGAAGATGAGGAAAAGCTGGTGCTGATCCAAAGCGGCACCAGCGCGGACAAGACCTTTCTGGATACTTTCTGGACGGCGCATACCCATGCCCTCGCCATGGTGGATGTCCAGACCGGACAGGTGCTCTCCGGCCGATGCTGCCTGAGCTGGCCGCTGACGGACAAGGAAAGGGAATCCGGTGACTATTCCAAGCGGTTTGCCAAGGGCAATATCTATCGGATCAAGACCCGCGGCTGGAAAGGCGACGCCCTCAGTGAACCCCAGTGGTATGTCACGGAGGTACTGGAGGAAGGTGTATCCTGTCCGGCACTGGAGGAGCTCTGGGCGGAGTACACAAAGCCCATCCTTTTGGAAGATGAAGTGCTGGGGACACTCACGCTGGATCGTGAGATGAGCACATTCGATGGAACCTGCCAGTGGATGGGGAAAGAAGTCCGGATCTCGTTGGATGTGGAGATCGAAAAGAAAGCATCCTGGACCCGCGTCACCAATGTAATGAAGAAACTGCTGGCAGATCAGGAAGTCTGGGACAAGTCCCTGCGGGCGATGGCCGCTCAGACGCTCACTGCTCAGGCCAACGAATGGCTGGCAGACAATGACCAGACCGACCGGGCCCCGGAGAAGGACCCCATCACCGAGGAGGAGTTCGCCCGGCGCATCCTCATCACCGAGTTCACAGTTTCTCCGGGCGGCGGTTTTACCGCCTGGTATGAGGACGACGATATGTTCTGGGGCCATGTGGTCACTGTGGATGGAATACTGAAAAAGGGGCCCATTGGTGCGGATATGCAGGGATAAAGAGAGGAGAAACCTGAATGAACAGTGAGCAGATTACAGCCTTTTTGCAGGAGCATTGGAGCTGGGTGACACTGATCATCGGCGCTGTCCTGCTGATTGGTGCGATCATGAACTGGAACTGGCTCTGCGACCCCACCGGCAAGCCGGACTCCCACCGCTATGGCCGCGGCTCCCGGCGGGTGATATTCTTCTTGCTGGGGATCGTGCTGATTGTGACCAGTGTTATGTCTTGGATGTTGTAAGGAGGCCGAAACGATGACTGAAAAATATCCTACCTGGCTCACCGGCCATGTGAAGGAGTGGGCCGAGAAGCGTCTGCCCACCGTGACATTGTGTTCCACCACCGGCAATGAACTGCTGGAGGTGTGGTACTACGGAGACTTGCTTACAGTGAAGGGGGAGCCTCAATCCTATATTGTAGATAGTGACGAGGCCCCCGGACTGGTGGCGGCCCGTGACCCGGAGAGCGGCGAGGCGTTCATTATCTTCGACGGCGGGCGGCATGGCTATGACAATCTGTTCTGTGATGAACATGATCCGGCTGAATTGGAACACCGCCCCCTTAAGCGGTATGAGATCCCCGCCTCCAAACTAGTGCTGGAGCTGGGCTACAGCATTGACTATGAGGATGAAAAAGAGGGTTTCGAGGCGGACGAGGCGGATACCGTGGAACTGCTCAGCGGCAGACGGATGCCCTGGGAGCAGGTCAAGCGGGATGGCATTGACTACATTGCGCTTTACTATGTGAACGAGGAAGGAAAACAAGTACAGATTTTGGATGCGGAGCTGGCATGAGTACAGCCGTTCCATCCTCCGACAATCTAAGGAGGTACCCCATGACCCAGGAAGAACAGATCCGTCTCTACCGGCTCATGGAAAAGCTCAACTGGTTTTTCCACCAGGAGATGCACTATCTCGACCGGAATATTGCGGAACAGACCGCGCGGGAGTGTTATCCGGAGATCCGGGAGTTTACATATGATATTTTGTGGAATGACCTGCCCAAAGAGGTGCAGGATCAACTTGATTAGGATAAACCCTAATGACTTTGCACTGGCCCAGGAGGTGGAGTTGCAATGTCCATAACCGCTTATAAAATAGAATCCGTCGGGCATGACCGGACCGGCAAGGACTACGGCTATGTGAATATCATGTACCGCTACGGCAACAAGCGGTCCTGTCCCCAGCCTGATCAATGCGAAAAGATGGAAGTCATGTGGGCGGATGAGAGCGTCTATGGGCCCCCTGCTCCCGGCAGCAAGGTGGGTGACTTTATCATGACCTGGCTGATGGGCCCCTGGAACTGCGGGGTGTTTACCCACCGGGAGATCGCCCAGCGGCTGATGGATACCTTCACCGGCCTGAAGATCAAGGAGCTGAAGTGGTTCGAGAATCCCAGAGAGAAGACACTGAAAAGCGGCAAGCTCCGGGCGCGCCGGGCCAGGTGGCTTCCGGAGCGGGAGGTGGATCTGGTGTATCTCTACTCCGACTACTATATTGACGCAAGAGAACCTACTTCTGCCCAAACTGACTTCTTCACCGTCACAAGGATGGACGCCTGGGGCGTGAGCACCTGGTTCATGTGTACCCCACAGGCCGCCGAGAAGCTGATCGCTATGGATTTCGAAAATCTGACCGTCAAGGCAACCACCATTGTGGGATAGATTAAAAAGGAGTAAGCCAATGATGGCTTTGGAACAACTGCCCCGCAAGGTGGAAAACCCGGAACTGAAGCGCGTTCTGCGGGGCTACTTCCACATTCGCAGCCAGAAAAAGAAAGTGGCAAAGAGCATCACCGTCTATCAGGATGCTGCCGAGCGATTCGGAGAGTAAGCTGGAATGGAGGGACTGGCATGATCGGGACAGATGAAAACCGGGCGGTGCTCCATGTGGAGGTCATCTTTTGGATCGGCAAACGAAAGGCTCCCCCCAGCCTGGTCAGCGGAAAGTATAGCCCCCATTTTGTAGTCGTGGGAACCGCTGAGTATCTGGGTGTATGCTTCCTGGATGGAACCGAGTGTGTATTTGATGAACCGGCATTGGGGAATGCCCAGCCCCTCTACCCGGATACTGTGGACTACGGCCCGCTGGAACACAATGCGGAATTCTTGATTTATGAGGGGGCCAATTCCGTTGGCAAGGGCCGGGTGCTGGGCCGAACCGTTCCCTATCAAGTAAAGCAGCAGAGGAAGTAAGTCCTATGATCGAGGGTGGGTTTGAAGGATAAGGAGCAATGCCATGATATCAATAGACTTTCTGAACAAGGTATATAAAATCCTGGACTCGCAGGAATACAACCTCTCTTTTTCTCCCGCCAAGTTCAAGAACTATATGCTGTACTGCAACGGCAACTTTATCGGCGGCCTGTTCGATGAGGAACTGTGCTTCGTCTATGCCGACAGTGTGAGCGAACTGCTGGGACACCCGGAACCCGTCTACCGTGGCTACTCCAGTACCGCCCAGCACAGGATGCTGGTGATCCCGGAGGAACACTGGTCAAAGGCGCTGAAACTACTCTATGCCGAGAAATTTGACTGGAGCCGGTTGGTGTACGACATCACATACACCAGCATTGGCGCGGCTGTGGTGGAGGACTTCTATGATGAGAATGTGGTGTTCCTTCGGTTCTGCTTTGACAAGGAACTGCTGAAAAAGAACCCTTTGGACCAGCAAGGCCGTATCCTTCGGATGGTCTATCTCAATCAGGACCTGACAAAAGCGGGCAAATATCTGTTCCCCAGACTGCTGCAAAAGTTTCTTGTTTTTACAGATCGCAGCGGGAAAACCAGTCTGGAAACCATGCTGAAACGGTGGTACACCACGCTGGAGAAGATGTACCGCAGTCAGACAGCGGGATAAGGAGGGCAACGACATGACAGAAGAAAACAAAACCTACATCCGCCAGCTCAAGGTCGCTGATGTCCCGTGGCATCGGCTCACCACCGCCTATGGCCGGGGGACGGATTTTCCCGCTCACCTGACAGTCCTGGAACAGATGCGTGATTTGGCGTCAGTCAAAAAGTCCCTCTACGTGTTCACCACCAACCTGGAGCACCAGGGCACCCTGTGGCACGCCACCCCCTTCGGCACGGTGTTCCTGAACCGGATTCTGGAGAAGGCCCTCATGGAGAGCGGCCAGAACCCCGTGGCTCGCTTCCTTGCCGGGGAGCTGCTGGACTTCTTTGCCTGCATCCTCCAGTGCTTCCACGATGGAGATGAGTTGGAGCACGCCTCTCCCCTGCCCCACTTCTCCGATCTGCTGAAGGAAGAATACCTGTGGTCGGAGGAATACGACGAGGAAGAAGATGAGATGCGCTACGAGGAGGACGAGGTCTTCCCCGCGGACTTGTTCTACAGCTTCTATTACTACTCCTGGCAGGCGGTGCTGGCCTACCGAGGCGCACTGGAACAGGAAGTTTCTCCGGAGTTTCTCCCCAAGATTGCGGCGGTTTTGGAAGGACTGTAAAGGAGGTTGCGCCCATGTTTGAGGAATTCTATGGGATGTACGGGCCTAAGGAGCAGGAAGTGGTCGCTCTGATCAAGCGCTGTATCGGGGGAGGATATCACAACAAGGGAGACTTTTGGGGAATGACCGTTGTAACGCTGGGCATGGTGTTCTGTGACACCGGCAAGGCCAGCCCCAAAGAGGAGCGGCTGGAGTGGCCGGTCACCAACGAGGAGCGGGACGGCGAAAGGGGCTGGGGACGCTTTCGCAACGAGCAGATCTGCCGTCTGAAGATCCGCCGGATAAAGGAAGAATGGGCGCAAAACCTGGTGGCGCGGCCCTGGTGCATCTCCGAGGTGGTCAGGGCTCATGAGGACTGCCCGGAGCTTCAGGCCATTCTGGACGAGTACCACAAGCCGGTGGTGATCCAGGACGAAGTGCTGGGTGAGCTGACGCTGGATAAGGACTATGATGCCTTTGAGGGTGAGATCCAGTGGTGCGGAAAGGGTGTACGCCTTTCTCTGGAGGTCAATGCTGAGAGCAAGCCCTCATGGACCCGCGCCCGCAACGCCGCCAAGAGGCTGGTTACAGATCAGGAAACCTGGGACAAGGCCATGCGGGACTTTGCGGCCAAAAACCTGACTGGGCTTGCCAACAACTGGCTTTCCCAGGATGAGGAAAGCGCCCGTGACCCGGAGACAGCCCCCATCACGGAGGAGGAGTTTGCCCAGCGCATCCTGCTCACCGAGGTTTCCGTTTCTCCCGGCGGCCGTTTTACCGCCTATTATAACGATGACGATATGTTCTGGGGCCATGCGGTAGAGGTTAGCGGCTCTTTGAAGAAGGGCATTACCTATGCCAACCTTGCAGGATAAGGAGGATAGCCTGATGAAACTGAACAGTAAACGCATTGATTTTGAATACACGCCCGGCGAGGAAATTTTTACCTTTCCCGAGGACACGGGACTGCCCTTTTTCTTTGATGTAGATGAGGAACTGACCGACAATCCTTCTGCCATGGACGCGGTGGGCGAAATGCTGGATGAGGCGGAGACATTGGCGGAAAAGGCCAAAGCCGCCATCAAAGCGGCGCTGGCGGACGAGAGCAGCCCCTACCACGACCTCGTGACCTTTTTCATGCAGTTCCACCGGGACGACGTAGGCCCGGATATTGCGGCTGATCTTTTTCCGGGAACCGATCCGGCCAAGCTGTCTTTTATCGAGATGGTGGACTTTTTGCGGCTCAAGCGTTTTGGCAGCTTGGTGGATGGCGAAACCGGCCAGCAAGCCTTTATTCTGGACCTGTCTTTCAACCCGGAAATCACCGACGAGCTGATGGTGGTCTACTTTGACTTGAACAAGGAGATTTTCTGCATTACCCATGAGAGCTGATGAAAGAAAAAGGGCGTAGCACTTGCCCACGCTTTTGATCCAGCAGATCCGCCTGCAATGGTATAAAGACTGTCGGGGGGGAAACTACGCTGTGCAAAGGAACCAGTATCCCAGAGCAATGCGTCTGCCGAAGGCAGGGAGGCATTTTTTGCCACCGATGGCAGCGGCCAAAGCATGATTGTCCTGTTTGCGCCCGAAGGCTGCGTCATCAACGGTGTGGACTCCGAACTCTACGACTGGGAGAAAAACTCCCCTGAATCGAAGACCTGACCGACGGGATGCCGACCGCTTTGCAAAAGCTCATGACCAGCCATGAGGTCAAGAAGATGAAAAGCACCTTCTGCGTCTGGACGAAAGATGGCATCGCCTGGCACTGCAATCCGATGGACGGCGAGGATGCGTCCAGGGACCTGCTCTCCAGAATCGACGGCGAGGCACAGACCTATGTGGAGTACGGGAAGTGGTTTCCCGCTGACCTGCCTTTGGAAGCTGTGCGCCGGCTTGCGGACGGGGCGCCGGTGACAAAGGAACTGGTCGCCGCGCTGAACCCCAGGCGCAGCGAGTGGGAGGAAATCAAGGCAGGACTGGATAAGATCGGCTATCCAAATGAACTTTGATCTGTAGTAGACAGGAGATGGTTCGAATGATCAAAGAACGCACCCTAATCTCCGGCGACCTCAAAAGCAAGGTCAAGCAGCTGATGGAGTACGCCGGGTGGTACGAAGGGCGAAAAGTTGACATCTCCATTGCGGAGCAGTATTACGCCGATCATGGCGTCCCGATGATGAAGA
>JAHZGF010000038.1 GCA_019420945.1 Clostridiales bacterium
TAAATCCTGGCTGACAGGGAGCCGTTCTTACTGACCTCACGATCATAGGCGCTCTGCAACCGCTCAAACTTGCTCTTGAGGTCGAAGTAGGCCCGGTAGACGGAGCGCAGCACCTTGACGATCTTCTCCCAAAGGGGCTTGGCCTTTTTCTCCCGGTAGGACTTGGCCGATTCCAGCGGCCCCGCCTCCGGCAGCGTCCGCTCCGGGTCGTCGGAGAAGTCCGCCGCCAGTTTCTCCATGCCCTTGAGCAAGGGCGCTACATCGTCCAGCTTAGCCCTGGCCTGGGCCGCTTTCTTCTCAGCTGATGCTGCCTCCTTATTCTTTTTGTCGGCCTCAACCTGGGCCAGCGCCGACACCTCTTGAAGCTGTGCAAGCCGTTCCTGCTCACGCTCCGTCTTGAACTGCGTAACAGTCAAATGTTCTTCGGAACTACCACGTTCCCCACGCTCTACATCGTCATAGCCAGCGGAGCGCATATGCTCAAAGAAATCATCTTGCAGGACACTGTACGACTTTCGTAGAACGGGTTTGCCCTTAGCTGTGCGTAACGGCTCCCCGGTGGTTTCGTCCAGAATGGGCTTGGACGCCCACTTCTTGCTCATGCTCACCTGCATGATCGTTTCCTTGACCTTGCCCACCAGGGACTTGTCCTTGCACCGCTTTGTCCAGCGTATCTCCTTCTCCACTACCGGGATATAAACCACATGGAGGTGGTAGTGGTACACGTCCTCCCCCAGCGCCTCGGACATGGCCCGGTTGCGCTCGTCAGCGTGCATGACCGCCGACAAAATATACTGCTCTCCGCCCACGATTTTGATTGCGGCTTTGTATGCTTCGGTGTAAAATTGTTTTGCAAAGTCATAGCCGCCGTGGTTGTAGAAGTAAGCGGAGTTTACGTCAAAGACCAGCTCACCATATCGAAAGGCATCCTCCTTGATACCACGAGTGGAAATCACGCCATCAGCCTCCATTCGAGCAAACATCTCTCGATACCCGGCAGACGGGGTTTTGAAATGGACATTGAGCGGCGTCCGCTCCAGTACAATGTCCTGATTGACATAGGAATCCTTCTCACGCTCGTTGTGCTGCTGGGTGTTACCGATCTTGGTTTCGGTCAGCCTCATATTTCTTGCGTTGGTACGGTCAATACCGTCGCCTCTCGCCATAGGCAAAAATCCTCCTGTTTCAGATGTTGGGTTGTTGAAAGAGGACGGGGGTTCGGGGGAGGCACTTCCTGCGGGAAGTGTAATAACCCACTATGACACTTTCATCCCTTCGGTCTGCAAAGTGTCGTGGGCTCTCCGAGGGGGTGTGGGGGCTTTGCCCCCGGCAACTGCGGTTGCCTCCCCCAGCAGGGCCGCCCTTTGAAAAGGGCACCCTGCACCCCGCCTAAACTTTGCTGCTCCCCGTGACAGCCGTGACGACCGTGACGATGTTTCAGACACCGCCGCCACTCTCAAAAAAGCCGTCACAGCCGTCACGGTCGTCACGCCTGGGACGGTTCCAGCGTCAGGCTGATACTTCTCCCGGCGTGGCTCCTGCTGTTCTCATAGCGGATGTGGTAGTCTGTCAGCAGCTTCCCGGCCCGGACGTTTAGCCGCATCGCCAGGGCGTTGGGCTTCATGTCAGTCTGGAGCGCCGCTACCAGCTCGGTGGCCGTACCACCCCAGGTCGGCTTCTCCACCGTCACAAGGGCGGCTATGGCCTCCAGCACCGGGTCGGGCGGCTCTGTCCATGCCTCCGTTTCCGTACGCTCCAGCGTCCATATCAGCCGTTCCTTGTCCTTGGTAAGATAGAATCGCTGGTCTTGCTGGTCACGCCCGGCCACGTCCAGAACGGCGCTGCCGTCTGTCCGCTTCTCCTTTTGAAGAAGAAAGGCCCCGTCCGCCGCTCCGAGCAGGCCGTTGGTGCCGGAAATCATATCGAACTTATCATCGGCCTGTTGTTTGCGGGTGTGATGTACCAGCAGGAGGCAGACGCCGCAATCATCGGCAAGGCGTTTCAGTTTCCCCACCACTTCGTAATCATTGGCATAGCTGTACTTATCCCCGCCAGCCTCCCGGATTTTCTGGAGAGTGTCAATGATAATCAGCTTGGTGTTCGGGTGTTCCCGGACGAACTTCTTTAGCTGTTCCTCCAGGCCAACGCCAAGCTGTTTGGCGTAGACCGCAAAGAGCAGATTGTCGGTGCCCTCTGTGCCGAACATTCGGTATAGCCGCCCCTGCAAGCGGCGGTGGTCGTCCTCCAACGCCAGGTAGAGGACAGTCCCCTTGTGAACAGGATAGCCCCACAGGGGGAGGCCCATGCTGACATGGTAGGCAAGCTGAGCCATCAGGAACGACTTGCCCACCTTGGGCGCTCCCGCAAAGAGGTATGTCCCAGGGTAGAGCAGACCGTCAATGACGGGCGGTCTGCTCTGGTAGATGTTCTGGTAAAGGTCGTTCATAGAAACCGTGTGGAGGTAGGCCGGGTCGCTCATGCGCCGCATATCTCGGAGCATTTCTTCCAAACTTTCCTCTTGGGGGTTGTTTTCAGCCGTTTCCTCTGCTATACTTTTGGCAGTTGTTTGTGAAATGGGCTGTTCCCCGTCTGTTGGCGCAGACGGAACCGGGACAGTCCTTTTCGTTTCTCTGGAATCCATCAATCTATCAATCCTCCTTCATGCCGCCCATGATAGCGGCGATCATCCGAATGGTGTCCAGCAGCTCGCTGTCCACGTTGGCCCCGTCCCTGATCCGCCACAGCTCGGCCAGCACAGTGGCCAGTTCGTCCCGCAGGGCCTTATACACCCTGGGATTGCCCTGCACTACCACGTCCCGGCACAGGAGCCGCTTGGTGATGTAGTCTTGCTTCGTCAGGCCAGAGAGCCGCACAGCGGCGTCGATCTGCTCGTTTTCCTCCGGGGATACCCGGAAGGCCACGGTCTTGTTCCTCCAGCGGTTGTGAGTGTCCAAATTCTTAGCTGACATTACGCTCCCATCCTTTCAAAGTCCAGTTTGTCCGCCATCTCCGTCTGCTTGGACGGAAACAGGTGGGCGTAGCGGTAGGTGATCTCGATACTCTCATGCCCCACGCGGTCAGCAATCGCCACAGCGGAGAAGCCCATGTCAATCAGAAGTGAGATGTGCGAATGCCGGAGGTCGTGGATTCTGATACGCTTGACCCCTGCCGACTTCGCCCCTCTGTCCATCTCATGGTGGAGATAGCTTTTCGTGATGGTGAAAATGCGCTCCTTCTTCTTGATGCCGTAGAGCATCCCCAGGTAGTCCTTCATCTCGTCACAGAGGAAGTTGGGCATTTTAATGGTGCGGTTGCTTTTCTTCGTCTTTGGCGTGGTAATGACGTCCTTGCCGTGGAGCCGCTGATAGGACTTGCTGATTTTCACCGTCCCGGCCTCAAAGTCAAAGTCTGCCGGGGTCAGGGCCAGCAGTTCCCCCTCCCGAATACCACACCAGTAGAGCATTTCAAAGGCGTAGTAGGAAACGGGCTTGTCCATCATGGCGTCCGCAAACTTCTGGTACTCCGCTTTCGTCCAGAACAGCATTTCCTTCCGTTCCTCTGACCCCATGTTTCCAGCCTTGGCGGCGGGATTGGAGCGCAGCTCATAGAAGCGGACGGCGTGATTGAAGATGGCGCTAAGCTGGTTGTGCAGGGTTTTGAGATAGGTAGCCGAATAGGGCTTGCGCTTCTCGTCCCGGTAGGCCAGCAACTCGTTCTGCCATGCGATCACGTCCTTGGTGGTGATCTCGCTAATCTTCCGCTTGCCAAAGTAGGGCAGAATTTTCTTCTGGATGATGTTCTCCTTGGTCAGCCAGGTGTTCTCCTTGAGCCGGGGTTTCACATCCTTGGTGTAAAGCTCGGTAAAGGCTTCAAAGGTCATATCCAGGTCGCCGGAGGTCTGCATCTGGAAACTGCGCTCCCACTCCTGGGCCTCCCGTTTGGTGGCAAAGCCACGCTTGCACTTCTGTTTGCGCTCCCCCGTCCAGTCCTGATACCGCACCATGACGTACCATGTTCCTCTTGCTTCGTCCTTAAAGACTGGCATTTAGTTCCCTTCCTTTCTGGCCCCGTAGAGCCGTTCGTTGAAATACTGGCGGTTGACCCGCCCTGCGATGGTGATGAAGCCCTTGTCCTTCAATTCTTCGTTGAGCTGCCGGATGAGTTTATAGGCGTAGGGCTTCGATACACCCAGCTCGTCCGCAACTTCTTCCGCCCGGATGAATCTGTTCTCCATATGGATTCCTCCTTTCTTTTGATTTAACGCTATTTGCTTAACGTAGTCCTATTATACTAACTCTATTCCGTTATGTCAAGACCTTCCAACGAGAAAATATAAACAAATTTATTTATTTTTCTCTTGACTGGTCTAAACATATCTGTTATACTTCAAGTGTCCCCATTACATAGATTGGAGTTGGCAGTTATGGCGATTGGTGAACGTATTCGTTTCTTCCGCAACATGAAGGGCATCACACAGAAGTATCTTGGCATGGTGGTGGGTTTCCCGGAACGCTCCGCCGATGTGCGTATGGCACAGTATGAAACCGGGAGCCGCACCCCCAAGGCCGACCTGACAAAGACACTGGCTGACTTCTTTGATATTTCCCCTGATGCCCTGACCGTCCCTGACATAGATACCGACATCGGCCTGATGCACACCCTCTTTGCTTTGGAGGATATTCGGGGGCTGACTATTGGGGAGATTGACGGCGAGGTTTGTCTGCGTCTGGACAAATCCAAAGGCAAGACCTATACCAATATGCTTGATATGCTGTCCGCCTGGGCGGAGCAGGCCAAGAAGCTGGAGGCCGGGGAGATCACCAGGGAAGACTATGACCGCTGGCGGTACAACTACCCCAAGTACGACACCACTCACCGCTGGGCCAAAGTCCCCTCCAAAGAGTTGAGCGATTTTCTGGTAGAAGCGTTCCGGGACAGGCTTGACATAGACGAATAGACAGCAAAAGCCCTTACCGACGTTGCCATCGGTAAGGGCTTTCTAATATGGTTGTCCTCACTTATAAGCCGTAAAAAAGCATTCTTTACCCGCAATCCAGTGGGAATATAGAATGATACGGTATATGGGGAGCGTTATCAAATCGTTATCAAAAGAGAGATATAAAACCGTAAAATCGTTGTGCCACAACGGGTTCGGAGTTTCAAAAAATCACTCCCACTC
>JAHZGF010000039.1 GCA_019420945.1 Clostridiales bacterium
TCCATGTGCACCTAATTCAATTTTTTATGTGTCCAGAATTCTGGGTACATATCAAGCAGGCACTCCGCTTTTCATAGTTCTCTTTGCAGATACACCATATCTACCAGCTTGACTCCGCACTCATAGATGGGGTGGTCGTAGTGGTCAGTGAAAAAGTTCTTGACCAGATGATGCCTGCAAAAGCCGCAGCTCTCGTAAAACGGGATGGTGGAGGGGCTGTCCCCAGTACCCACCTGTAGCAGCATATACTGTCCCGCGTAGGTTCGAATGAGGAAGTCCACCAGGGCTTTCCCATAGCCTTTGCCCTGAAAGTCCGGCTCCACGGCGATGTTTTTCAACTCCAGAACGCCTCCGCCCTCGTCGGTTACGACACACTCCGCCTTAACTCCGTCATCTTCCAGCACATACATGCTCCCACGCTCCAGGTAACGGTCGATCATGTCCTCCTGCTCATCCGCCAGCAATAGCAGCGCAAGATATTGCTTCTTATTGGTTTCAACCCTTCTGATTTCCACGCTTGTCACCGCTTTTCGTAGACCAGATCCACGATTCCGTTGTAATGTTCTGTTGCCACGAGCTTCAGCGACAGTTCCCGATGAAGCCCCGGAAACAGCCGCACGCCTTTGCCCAGCACTGTAGGAATCACTGACAGCCACAATTTATCAATGCGGTTCTCTTTCAATAGCTGTCTGGCCACGGACGCACCGCCGCAGATCCAGACGTTTCCCTTCGATTCCGTTTTTAGCTGATCGGCCAGGGCGGTCAGTTCCCCATTCCAGAAGCAGACATTCTCCCGATTTTCTCTCTGCCGGTGGGTCACCACATAACAGGGGCGGCCCTCGTAGGGCCAGATGTCCGGAGAGAGCGCCGTGACGATCTGATGGTACGTAGTCCACCCCATGACGATGGCTTCTACCGTCTCATAAAACGCCGGATAACTGCCGGAGGTATCCGGTTTGCTGCCGTCTCCCTCCAGCCAACTCACGCCGCCCTGCTCGTCCGCAATATATCCGTCCACACTCATGGCAAGATATAACACGATCTTTCCCACAATCATCCCCCCGCTGCCCCTATTGTACCCAATGGGCAAAAAAAGTGCAAGGTAAAAAAACATGACAGACAGTTGTGGTGTTCCTGTGGTATAATACAGAAAAATCAGGAAAGGCGGAGCTGCCGGAGCGGGAAGAGCCGGAGAGCAGCTTGGGGATTTGACTGAAACATTGGCCGATCGTTACAGGAGGAATTGACATGGCGTCCCATCCGGATTTTGTGAACTATATGGCCGAGCAGTTGCGGGAGGCCGGAGCCATCCGCAGCCGGAAGATGTTCGGCGAATATGGCCTTTATTGCGACGATGTATTCTTCGCCGTCGTCTGTGACGACCAGCTTTTCGTCAAGGTCACCCCGCAGGGCGAAGCGGCGTTTCCCGACCTGCCCAAGGCCCCGCCCTATGAGGGGGCCAGGGATTCCTTTCTGGTGGAGGATGTGGAGAACCGGGAACAGATGACGGAGCTGGTGCGTATCACCTGTGAGGCACTGAGAAGCGGGCCTCAGAGAAAGCGGAGGAAATGACCATGGTCTTTGACAACAAGAAAGAGCACAAGGAATTCTATCTCCCGCCCAAGACGCCGGGCATCGTCAACGCGCCCGCTATGAGCTTTCTGGCAGCACGGGGCCATGGCGAGCCTGAGAAGCAGGCCATGTGGTTTTAAGGGAGGGGCGAACAGAATGAAAGGCTTTACCCGCATGGAAACCCGTTTCTCCCTGTGCGGTCTCAACTGCGATTTGTGCAGTATGCATCTGGGTGGCTATTGTCCCGGCTGCGGAGGCGGAGCAGGCAACCAGAGCTGCACTATGGCTAAGTGCTCCCTGGAGCACGGGGGCATCCAGTTTTGTTGGGAGTGCCGGGAGTATCCCTGCCCCCGCTACGATGGCATCGACGATTGGGATTCCTTTGTCCCTCACCGGAGCCGACAGCAGGACATCGCCAAGGTCCGGGAACTGGGGCTGGAGGCCTATCTGGCTCAGTTGGGGGAAAAACGGGCGATCTTGGATTCACTTTTGGCCCGTTTCAACGATGGCCGCCGCAAAACTCTTTTCAACACGGCGGTCTATCTCCTGCCCCTGGAGGATTTGCAGTCCGTGATGGCTGATCTGAACAGCCGGACGGAGCTGGCTGGGCAATCTGTCAAGGAGCGGGCCCTCGCCGCTGTGGAGCTGGTCCAGCAGGCGGCGGACCGCCGGGGCGTCAGTCTGAAGTTAAACAAGAAACCGAAAAAGGGGTGATCCCATGGCGGCTTCCAGGGTGACCGTCCACTTCCCCTGCCCGGTGGAGCGAGTGTGGCAGACCGTGACCGACCTAATGAATACCGCTTGGCGCGGCGACCTGGCCCGGGTGGAAATTTTGAATGAAACCCATTTTGTGGAACACACCAAAAGCGGCTATGCCACAAATTTTACCGTTACGGCCTGCGAGCCGCTTTGCCGCTGGGCCTTCACCATGGAAAACGGCAGCATGTCCGGGACCTGGGTGGGGATCTTTGAGACGGCGGAGGGCGGCGCCCGGCTAACCTGCATCGAAACCGTTAACGCCAAACACTGGTGGATGCGCCCCCTTGTCCCCGGATACCTGAAGCGGCAGCAGAAACGGTATCTGGACGATTTGCGGCGGGAACTGCAAAAATAGGACCGTGTTACTCTGCGTTGCTTGCGGCAACGGGCCGCTTTCCCTACAATGGGGGGTGAAAGGAGTGAGCCCATATGTTGAACGAAACTATCAAAGCCCTTCGGAAATCCAAGGGTCTTTCCCAGCAGGAGCTGGCGGTCAAGGTAAACGTGGTGCGGCAGACCATCTCAAAATGGGAGCAAGGCCTGTCCGTCCCGGACTCCGATCTGCTGATCGCCCTGTCGGAGGCCCTGGAGACGCCTGTGAGCACGCTGCTGGGCGAGACGGTGGCGGAGTCGGAGGCGGACGAGGTCAAAGCCCTTTCGGAAAAGCTGGAGATCATCAATTTGCAGTTTGCCCGGAGAAAGGCCGTGCGGCGGGCGGACCTCCACTGGCTGCTCATCGCGGTGTGCGGGGGCATCCTGGCCGTCGCCGCGGTTCTGGCCGCGGTAAACAGTCCCTATCTGGGCTGGGATTACAGCGCCCCGGAAACCGCCGTTATGGGGGTGGCCATCCACGCCTTTGAATGGGGCTTTGTCCGTCTGGCGCCCTTTGCTCTGATCGCGGCAATGGTCGGCGTTTTCCTGACGCGAAAAAAACATAAGGTATGAATTGGGAGAGTGCACCACTGAACATGGAGATAACTACCACCGGACAAATATAGGCACGGAAAGTCGGGCAGAGTCACTTACATTCTGCTATGCTGAATCCAGAAGGACGGTGTGACCAATGGATTGGGTAGCAAGTATTCATCAGGCGATCCAGTATATCGAAGAACATCTCCGGGAGGAGCTGACCATCCGGGAGATCGCGCAGCAGGCGGCCCTATCCCCTTTTTACTTTCAGAAGGGTTTTGCCATGCTGTGCGGTATGACGGTGGGCGACTACATCCGCCAGCGCCGGCTCTCCGCCGCCGGGCTGGAGGTTCTCACGACGGACCGGAAGATCATCGATATCGCGCTGGAGTTCGGCTACGATTCATCGGACAGCTTCACCAAGGCTTTTGTCCGATTCCACGGTCTCACACCTGCCGCACTGCGAAAAAGCGGAGGCGCGGTCCGTTCCTTTGCTCCGCTTCGAATTAAAGTGACATTGGAAGGTGGTCAAAACATGGATTGCAAGATTATGAAAAAAGAGGCGTTCACGGTGCTCTGCCGGGCAAAGACGTTCAAGTATGAGGACGCCGCTGCTCAGGTTCCCCAGTTCTGGGCAGAGCATTTCGGCACAGGCGGCGGCAAGGTGGTTTGCGGCATGTACGGTATCAACCTGGACGAGAGCATGGGCGGCAACGAGTTTGAATATCTTATCGCCGACAACTACGATCCGGCCAAGGAGATCCCCGATGGCTTCACCACCCGCACCATCCCGGCCCATACCTGGGCGGTGTTCCCCTGTACTGGCCGGATGCCCCAAGCCCTCCAGGGACTGAACCAGCAGATCTTCTCCCAATGGCTGCCCACGAACCCCGACTACAAGATCGCCGCAGGCATCAATGTGGAGCTGTATAGCGACGCCAGCAGGTTTGAGGACGGCACCCAGGACCAGGACTACTACTGCGAGGTCTGGGTCCCGGTGGAAAAGAAGTAAGGCACATTCCCCGGCAAAATTAACGGTCCTACCATATTGTTTCAAACAGAATCCACCAAACATACCAGTATCGTATGCTGACAGCGTGCGCTGTATGTTATGTGTTGCATCAGGTGGGATGCCGAAGATATTGGAGAAAAATGTAAACAAATCCGGCGAAGACAGTTTCGTTTATAGATAAAAATCGATTCCGTCTGTGAAGGAAACCACATCCGGCAATCGATGCGGCTCTTTCTTTGCGGCCTTTATACGCCCTGCGTCAGCCTGTCCAACGGACAGCGTATCGCAGGGCGTTTTTCTATCGTTTGAAAGGTGCCAAGGCGCATGAGCTTGAAATACACTTGCCCCATTTGCGGCACGCCCCTGGGTTATAAGGGCCTGTGCTGGAATGCAGGTCTGAGCAGGAGCGAAGGACTGATTGTCCTGGACACCGGAACAAATCTCAGAGAAACAGAAAAGCCTTATTCAGAACATCCAGCGGCTGGGTGATGTGGAGGCCCTGGAATTCACCGACTTCCGGCAGCGGGACGGCCTGATCTATCCTCTGCTGTCCACATAGATTCCAGCGAAGCATCAAACCTGATGTGCGGCCTGGCCATACAGGGGGATGACCGGGCCACGGAAACGTTATCGGAACTGGATTTGTGATCCCCATGCGGACCGACACAGCAGAGTCGGAGCCAGATGGTGGGGGGTGGATATCGGATACGGCGGGGAACCTCTGCTCATCCCCATCAACATGCGGGACGGGAGCCTTCTCTGCGTGGGCAGGGGCAATGAGGACTGAGAAATTCCGCCGAAAACCGTAGGCGGACTGCGGCAGGAACTGGTGAAGCTCAACCAACTGGCATGGCAGGCCGGCAAGGACACAATCCCCCGCTGGACAGAAACAGAGGGTTATCCGGTTGATGGTAGCCTCCACCGCTGTATTCAATACAAGAATATTGGTTTGGAATGCAATATTATCAATCGTCCTGATAATGTTCTCAATTTCATCGGAACCCTGTTTGAACTCTTCCCTAGAACCGGCCTGTTCGGCCGCTCCCCGAACCAACGCTGCGCTCCGCTGAAAACCTGATCGCCGGTTTTATCATTTGGGTTGCTTTGAATGTCAGCATCCAGATTTCCCTGGGCAAATTCCTGTGCAATCAAAATAGGTATCCATACTGCCAATTTGTCAAATCCGGTTCTGTACCCCCTAGGGCTTGTTTGAAAATTGGCGATGTGCCCGGTGGCGAGGAATTTTGGGCCGCTGGCAAGCAATTTTTTCGCAGGAATCCTGACGGATTTCAGGGAAAAATTGCGCCGTCCAGCGGTCAAAAGGCCCGTCGATTGGGCATGTTGACATTTTTCAAACAAGCCCTAGGATACAAAAATCCAAGCATGTCCACAGTCAGCCTGCAATGAAACAAACAAGTCCAAATATCTTATAGGAAGCCGTGGGACTTCGCCCACGGCTTTTTAGCTGGAACAGGTACTTGCAACTCCGCCTTTTCTTATGGTGCACTATTCCAAGATCATTTCTATCAGCAAGGAGGTGCTGCCTTGAACGGGCAGGTTTACGGCTATATCCGGGTCAGCAGCAGGGAACAGAACGAGGAGCGGCAGCTCATTTCCCTGCGGGAAGTACAGGTGCCGGAGGAGAACACATTTATAGATAAGCAGTCCGGCAAGGATTTTGAGCGGCCGCAGTACAAGAGGCTTCTGCGGAAATTAAAAAAAGACGATCTGCTCTACATTAAGAGCATTGACCGCCTGGGCCGCAATTATGGCGAGATTTTAGAGCAATGGAGAATATTGACCAAAGAAAAAAGCGTTGACATTGTGGTACTGGACATGCCTCTGCTGGATACCCGACAGGGGAAGGATCTGATGGGCACGTTTTTGAGCGATATTGTGCTGCAAGTACTCTCCTTTGTCGCTGAAAATGAACGTGCCAATATCCGTCAGCGTCAGGCGGAGGGAATTGCGGCCGCCAAGGCCAGAGGGGTACGGTTCGGCCGGCCGCCAAAGCCGCTGCCCGATAACTACCTGAGCACCTATCTGCAATGGAAAAGCGGGGCACTCACAGGGACCGCCGCCGCGAAGGAGTGCGGAATGCCGTTGGCTACCTTCCGTTACCGGGCGGAACGGTACGAAAACACGAAACGTTGAACAGCAGGCAGCTTCACAAAAAGGTGTACCTTTCTGTGAAGCTGCCTGCTGTCTCTATACATTATCCTTATCGTCCAAATCCTCGTCATGTTAAGAGTTTTTTGAAAAAGATTTTGAAAATTGGGGGCTTACAGAAAGGTACACATTTCTGTAAGCAGCCAAAAGCAAAGAATGGATTTGGAGGC
>JAHZGF010000004.1 GCA_019420945.1 Clostridiales bacterium
CCATGTGCACCTAATTCAATTTTTTATGTGTCCAGAATTCTGGGTACATATCAGAAAAACCTCCGTTCCTGTGTTTTTTATTTGACGCTTACGAATATTGTGTACCATTCTTTATGCGAACACCTCATTATAAATCCATGTGGCGGGCGTTTTGTGTCCGCAATATGGATTTGTACGAAAAAGCGGCCGGAGGCCGTAATGATTATGAAATTAGGAGTTGAGTGACTATGGCAGTTTTTCGTGTGGAGCGCACCCAGAACTATACCGTGATGAGCAACTACCACCTACGGGATCGGAGGCTCTCCCTCAAGGCAAAGGGCCTTCTCTCTCTCATGCTCTCACTGCCGGAGGATTGGGACTACACCCTCTCCGGCCTGGCCCGCATCAGCCTGGAGGGGAAGGATGCCATTCGGGCCGCCGTGGTGGAGCTGGAGCAGGCCGGATATGTCCAGCGCCGCCAGACCACGGACAAAGCGGGCAAGTTCAGCAGCAACGAGTATATCATCCGGGAGTGGCCCAACCCAGAGAAGCTGCCGCCGAAGGGGCCGTCTGCGGCTGATCCGTCGTCGGAAAACCCGACGGCGAGAAAACCGTCCGCGGCCTTCACGTCGCCGGAGAAGCCAACGCAAATAAAGAAAGACTCAGAAAAGACGAATATAGAAAATACTAACTTACCAAGTATAGAATCCTTTCCTTTCTGTTCCGCGCCTCCCGCGCTGGAAGCGAAAGGAAGGGATGCGAGACCCAGGAGAGGGTGGAGTATGGATGAGCATGAGATGGCCGCCTACCGAAGCATGATCCAGGAAAACGTCCGCTATGATGACTTTGTTCAGGAGCACCCCTGGGATGTGGGCCGTCTGGATGAAATGGTGGAGCTGATGGTGGAGACGGTCTGTTCCACCAGGAGAAGCATTCGGATTGCAGGGAACGACATCCCCCAGGCGGTAGTCAAATCCAGGCTGCTGAAGCTGGACGGTGAGCATATCCGCTTTGTGTTTGACTGCCTCCAGAGGAACACCACGGAGATCCGAAACATGAAGCAATACCTCCTGGCGGTGCTATACAATGCCCCTGTCACCATGGAGAACCACTATGCCTCCCAGGTCAACCACGACCTTTATGGGAAAGCAGCGTAATCCAATATAAATTTCTCATTCATTTCCATGCAGGGTAGGCTTCCGTACCAGAACATGGCTGCTGCACAATTTTTGTGCGTGTTTATACATCTGCATCAGATTCTTTTGGGGAAACAGCATTTGAAATCTTTCTTTTCCGTCCAGAACGACTCTTTTTAGAGGCCAAAACGATTTTGAAATACACCATTTTGCTCTCTACAAACTATATCTTAAACCCACACACTAAATATTAGCGATTCTGTATCACTGAATCGTTTCACCCTATACTAATCATGAACAATGTAGGAAATGGTATAGGAGAGTGAGGCAAGCAGGATGATTGATAAGCGTGTTGGAAAGCGGATCAAACAGCGCAGAGAACAACTCGGTTTGACACAGGAACAGTTTGCGGAAAAACTTGGTGTGGCGACTAACTATATCTCGACGATTGAGCGCGGAGCCTCGTTTCCACGCTATGAAAAGCTGGTGGCTATCATCAATGCGCTTGAAACCTCCGCTGACGCAATTTTCTGCGATGTGGTCACGCACTCTCTAGAGTACAAAAGCTATATGCTGTTGGATAAAATGAGAGATTTGCCACCAGAAGAGCAAAACCGGATTTTGGAAACACTTGATTTTCTGGTTCAGCAGTCCATAAAAATGAGAAAGACTGTGCCTTAAACCGCACAGTCTTTCTTTTTTCGACAAATTTCTCCACATTCCGCCTTTCTCTCATGATACTATGTATTAGCGATATATACTAATTCAAAAACACATAGGAGGAGATATCGGTGGAATCGAAAGACCGGATACCCCAGAACTTCGATGTTTTGGACCTATCCAGGGCCATGAACAGCTTCAAACGGGAGCAGATTCGCAAAATATTAGAACTACCCGATCATCAGTCTTTCTCCATCGTCCGGTGGTATTCCCCGGCGGAAGTAAAGCCGATAGAAGCGACATATGTCATGGCGAAACTTTATGAGCCGGGGATCGGCTTTATCTGTATCGGCGCGGCCTATGAACACGGGCGATTTTGGGAGCTCGATCCATTGAAGGACAAGCCGCTGGAAATCGTTCGTGTGTTGGCCTGGTCTTATCCTCCCCTGGATGACCGTGTTGATGAGCTTGGACAGCTGCAATATTTGAGCAGCTAGTCTGCCAGCGGTAAAATAATGATGTAGTAATACACCGTATTCTGTGATACAATGCAGAAAAAGAAGACAGGCACTTGAAACTGCTGTACCTGTCTTCAATCGTCCAAGATATCCTCAAAAGAAAAATCGTTCAAATCCTTAAAGTTCAAAAACTCACTTACGGTCATGCCAAATGCAAGAGCGATTCGATGGAGGGTACATATTCTGGGGTTGAATGTCTTGCCATTTACCAAATTGTCAAGAGTGGATTGGCTAACTCCGCTCATTTCTGATAACTTATTGACAGAGATGCCTCTGCTTTTGCATAGCGCCAAAATCCTATTAACAAGAATCTGTGCATACTGCTCTCTCGCTGCTATCTGAAGACCCCCCCATCGCAGTTTAGTGTCTTCATGATAGCAATAATCATACCTCAGATTACCCGTATACGGGTAATCCAGCAAAATTCTCTGTCGTATACAGCCACTGCTGGATGAAAGTAAAATATGACCACGGGCGACACCTGAATGCGGTCTGTGGCAGATTTCAAGATATAAGGAGGAGCTGCAATGGAACACTCGGTCCCAATTTCCGATCTCCCATTTAATGTCCACGCTTTTGAGAGTAGATATGGGAAAATCCGCTCGGCGGAAAAGCTCTGTCCAGGCGTTTTCAGAATCCTGACAGTTCCCATTCCTCTCGATCAATTTATATGCTCCGACTTATTTGTGGTAATGGCAGATTCTCCCGCCATCCCACTCACTGCAAAATCCTATGGGATACCGCTGGAATCATCCCCAGAAGTCCTTGTGGTGTACTGCAATGCAGATTATTTTGACAAGTCCCGGTGGGTTATGACCTATGAAATTGATAAGTATCTTGTAGATCATAATTTCCCTCTGCCCGACGGAGAATCATTACTAGAAGTTCGGGTACGGGGGATGGAGGTCTGCCCGGAGTATTTTGGAGAGTTCCCGATCCCGACCGAAACTCCGTGGGGCGCTCCACTCCAGCATGACCGTCTGGCAAATGGGGTTTTCTGGCTGAGAACAGAGAAAGCTGGGTGGGTCCTGGCGCTTGCATACCCTATTTGTGACAGCCTTCTTCCGGAAACTGTAAAGATAGCTGTGCTCAATCCATATGACCGGGAGAACGGGATTGACAAGACATGCGGATTCCGCTTTTTCAAGTATGAGCAGAGCTGCCTCCCGCTTTTTCAGCTTTTGAATTGTGCCCAGCAGCCCTGGAGCGACCGGATCAATACGGCTGCCCTACAAAATGCGGTTCTGTATGCTCGGGAGTACAACAAAAACTGTATAGAGGCGGATCAGATAGCGGAGCTTCGGCACACCCCGAGCGCCGGAACCTGCTATTATCTGTTCCCGGCGGAGGATGCATGATGGCCGTATGTTCATTTCTGGGACACCGCCATATCTACGGCCATGATGTACAGCTTAGGCTGCAGGCCGCAGTCAACCATTTGGTTGAAGAAAATGATTCTGTAGAGTTTCTGCTCTATTTATGGAAATCCACAGAGCCATTTTATGCTTTGTGTCTGCTGGCCGCTCTGAGGGCCAAACAGTGTGCGCCTCAAAAAGTGACCCTGACCTTGGTTGCGGACCGTTTAGAGCTGGAACAGCGTTTGGCAGACAAATGGACCCACCCGCTCTTTTTCATCGCGGACAGGCTGCTTCCGCTTTCCGTATCCAAAGACAGAAATCCACTCAAAGTCCTAAAAAGAACTGTCCAATGGATGGTCAAGCAGTCTACTCACGTCATCAATGGCTTTTATGAAGACCTTTTTGATCGGGATGATTTCGTCCTTAATTTCGCAAGGAATGCTGGAGTTCAGATCATCAATGTCACAGCACCAGAGCTGGAGCAGGTTATCCTTGCCAGTTCTGAGCAATTACCCGAGCGGCAACGTCTTGTTTTTCAAATGCGAAAGTCAGGATACACACAGAAAGAGATTGCAATGCACCTCAATTTGACTGTGTCCCGTGTGCAACAGATTGAAGCTGCTGTTACCAAAAATCTTCAGAAGCAACTGGATTCCATAAGCTCCTGTATTCCCAAAATCCCTCAAAAGTTATCGGTATGTAGTATTTTTGCGTTGGGCGATGCCAACTATAAAAACCTATGTGTTTTTTCAAACTGTATCCGCTTTTTAATGACGCGGTATCAAATTGACCAATTTTGTCTGGAGGCCGAGACCGTCCACTCCGGATTTATGTTCGCACTGCAGCAATCCATACCACTCTATCATAAAATTCCAACAAGAGCTGTGGCCTGGGATGCTGGTTCTAGTGAACTATATGACTTGAAGGCCGAATTCTGTCCGCCATGTGATGCCGCCGAAAGCATTGGGGGTATCCCTGCTGTCGATTGCCGCATCAGCACGATTCTGGAGCTGATGGACCGCTCTATGTTCTGCATCTGCGACCTGTCTGCCTCGGCCTACGCCCAGCAGATCCTGGCCCATATTCCGCAGACAAGGCAGGCTGTTTTGCTGGATATCGGTAAAAATACGGCTCTCCCCAAGTCTGAGGTACTGGGCGAGTGGTCTAATTCTTTACAATTATCATCTATATTCCCTGAAGGATATATACTAAAATAATAGCAAAGAAAAATCGGGGGCTTTCTGAACGGCTCCAGTCATGGAGAGAAATTCAATGAAAAGTATCTATCAGCTCACGGCATTGATCGGCAATAAATCGGACGGGATCAATGACGAAAAATTTATGACCGCAGCGTGGATTCTCTATGCCTGGATGCGCCGGGAGGTCATCGACTGCATTCCGCTCCCGGAGCTTCCGGCGACCGTAAGTAAATCAGCAAAAACAGGGCGGTCTGTTGCGGCCATCTACCAGCCGGAAGAGCACTTCTTTACCCTCCGCTCCTCCGTGTTTGAGAACGGCATCCGGGACACCGTCGAGGCCGAGATCATGCCATACCGCCAAAGTCTGCTTCTTGCGGTCCGGGAGACCGCTTTTCTCCGGGAGCCCGGCGCCAAAGCGAAGCCCGCGTCCGGACCGCTGGCATTTGTGCGCCAACTGATAGATGAGGTGGGCCTGAATGATGGCCGCCAGCTTTCGACAGGCCTTCAGCGTATTACCACACAACAGGTTGGCGAGCTGGCCGATTTTTTGTGTGCCCCAGACCGATGGCTGCCAGTTGTTGTGGTCTCCCAGGCCAAAAATCCCGCGCTTGGGCAAAATGGATATTTGGTTGACGGTCGCGGGCTGGCCTCAGATCTGGCTGGCAGCGCCCATGTAATGGTCATCGACTGGGACGTGACCTATGAGTTCAGCCGGATCGTCGGGGATGAATGGTCCTGCTTCGGCGGTGCTGTCCGTATCTACTGGCCCGGGCTGTTTGACTTTGAAACGGATGACCCCTATGTCCATCCACTTTACACAGCACAGACCATCCGGCGCAATTTTTACCCCAGCGAGTTTGAGAAAGAACTGAAAAAGATAATTCGGGCCCGAAATGCCGGGCAAGTCATTGCCTGGAATCGGTTTGGCATCCGGTTTTATGTGGAAGCAGAGCAGATGCGTATGCTCTCCGTCAGTGGAGAAGAGAGCACAGAGGAACTGTTGAAACAGTGCCGGGAGCAACTACGCCGGGTGCACGAGTCCCAAGAGGAATATAAGGCGCTGGCTGAGACGTACTATGCCGATATGGTGGCCTGCCAGGAGGACAGCCAGGCACTGCAAAAACAGATGACAGCCATGACGGAGATGTTGAACCGCCAAAGGCGGGAGATCGCACGATTGAATGGGAGAGCGGAACAGCCTCCGGTCGATTTGGGCTATGAGCAGATGGCAAAATGGGTGGAACAATATTACCCGGACCGGCTCTACCTGCATCCGCGGGCAGTCCGTGCCCTGAAATCTGCCGTCTATCAAAACCCATCTATGGTCTACCGCTGTCTGATCCTTCTGGCGGAGGACTACTACGATTACCGGATGGGGCGGATCAATCGAGACACCTTTTTACAGTGCTGCGCTAAGGTCGATCCCGGCCTGAGCGAATGTGGATTTGGAGGAGCCAGTGATATTCTGGAACAGGGAGACGAATATTACATCACCTATGGAGGGAAGCGACGTCTACTGGAGCGGCACTTGAAAAAAGGTGTCAATCACAATGCCCTCTACTGCCTGCGGATCTATTTCTTTTGGGACGAAAAAGGCTCTCATGTGGTGATTGGGAGTCTGCCTGGGCATCTGCGTTCTTCTCTGACATAAGGAAATGTGAGGGGCGTGGCTCATGCTCGCCTTTCTGGTCACACTATAAGTGATATGGCGATATAGATAAAACATATCCGGGATGCGAAGGGGGAAATCTGACTTACTGAGTAGGCGGGGCTTATCTGAAAGTGCCGGAGATGAAGCCTCTCTACTCCTAATTTAGTATTTCATCAAGTAATGAGGAATATATCCATAGCTCAGGATATGTGTTTAGAACCGGGTGACTAAAGCAATCCAGGACCTTCTTTAAATCATCCCAGGGTTCCGTTGGGAATTGCAGGGAATCTCACCGGGATATACCAATGTAAGCGAGGGGCGGACCACTTTGTTGGGCCGCCCCTGCTTCCTAAAGAGGTTCCTTGATATCCAGCGGAAGATCTCCACCGTACAACGAAGTGTCCCATGTCCCCATTTTCCGCCTCCTTCGGTAAACCTTATCCGGCCCCCAGAACAATGCTTGAGGGCCAGACGGGGATGCTTAGTCGCTATTTACAAAATGTACTACTCTATTCATTCAAACGTAATTGTAGTTTCGTCCTCCAAAGATAGAGTATGAGGATTTTCCCAAACGAATATTAAACTGTAGAGTTCCAATTATGTATGCCATTTGGCCCATCGCATTCTGGAACCTCCTGACTGAATTTTACCTCAGCATGTCCAATCACAGTACACTGGACATCCTTCGCACCATACATCCCTGCAATAATAAAGCTTCTGGTAAACCAATACAGCGCTTCCTTTAAGTCCAGCATGGGCGCGGCCCCAAACGCTTCCATATCGGGCATGGCATCTCCCTTCCAATCCAGTACAACAAGGTCCCCGCACTGCTCAAACGTTGGATAGCGGCCACAACTGGTGGGATTATTTGTATATCCGACGACCTGCACCATGAAATACTTATTGCAATATATTTCGATCTCTGGCTTTCCCTTCACCAGTTCTGGAACAAGCTGGACTGAAATAACATCTCCTATCTTGAACTTAAACTTCTTGGGTTGGGGACGCTTCACTGTTTTGAGCGGCCCCTGGGGGGATTCCAGCTTCTTGCGCAGCCGGTCCAGCACACGTTGCCGACTGCGGCGGTCCGACTCGCTGGCTCCTTCCCATTCCGCCATCGCCGCCCCGTTGTCCAATACCTCCAGCGCATTGCGCAGGGTATCCTCCGTCATCTGGCCCAGCTTCCACTGGATGTCCGCCAAGACCAGCCGGAATACAGAGAGATCCTCCTCGCTCAGCTGCAGCTCCTTCCAGACCAGGGCCGCCGCCTCTTCCGGCGTGTGACCATCATAAAGCTGTTCATAGTATTCGTCCTTGATATCCAGCGGAAGATCGCCGCCATACAACGAGGTGTCCCATGTACCAATTTTCCGCCTCCTTCAGTAAACCTATCCGGCCCCCGGAACAATGCCTGAGGGCCGGATAGCTTTAGGTATTATTTTGTGGATGTTGCTTTTGGTACGCCCTTACTATATCCAAAACCACATATTTCCAAGTACGTGCTTCATTCAGCATTGTAACACGTTCAGGAACATCTTGCTCAAACTTTATTTCAGTATTCCCAATCACGGTACACTGAACGGCATTCGCGCCAAACATTGTTGTAACAGCAAAACTTCTGATAGGCCACCAAAGTACCGTCAAGTCCAGCATTGGTGCTTTTGCAAATTCCTCCATATCAGGTATAGTATCTCCCATCCAATCAAGTGCCACCACACCGCCGCACTGTTCAATCAGAGGATGGCGGCTGAGACTGGTGGGATAGTCTGTGTATCCTACCACCTGTACCATGAAATATTTATTGCAATATGACTCAATATCCGGATTTTGCTCGGCGAGTTCTGGCACAAACCGAACTGCGATAACGTCTCCTATCTTGTACTTAAACTTTTTGGGCTTGGGACGCTTCACGGTCTTGAGCGGCCCCTGGGGAGATTCCAGCTTCTTACGCAGACGATCCAGCACACGTTGCCGGCTGCGGCGGTCCGACTCGTCGGCCCCTTCCCATTCCGCCATCGCCGCCCCGCTGTCCAATACCTCCAGCGCATTGCGCAGGGTATCCTCCGTCATCTGGCCAAGCTTCCACTGGATGTCCGCCAAGATCAGCCGGAACACGGGGAGGTCTTCCTCGCTCAGCTGCAGCTCCTTCCAGACTAGGGCTACCGCCTCTTCCGGCGTGTGTCCCTCGTACAGCTGCTCATAATATTCGGCCTTGATGTCCAGTGGAAGATCTCCGCCGTACAATGAAGTGTCCCATGTGCCCATTTTCCGCCTCCTTCGGTAAACCTTATCCGGCCCCCAGTCCAGAACAATGCCTGAGGGCCGGATAGGGGGGCTTAGATGCTATCCGTAGAATGTTGCTGCTTATAGGCCCTGGCTATAGCTAAAACTGTAGAGTTCCAATTATGTATGCCATTTGGCCCATCGCATTCTGGAACCTCCTGACTGAATTTTACCTCAGCATGTCCAATCACAGTACACTGGACATCCTTCGCACCATACATCCCTGCAATAATAAAGCTTCTGGTAAACCAATACAGCGCTTCCTTTAAGTCCAGCATGGGCGCGGCCCCAAACGCTTCCATATCGGGCATGGCATCTCCCTTCCAATCCAGTACAACAAGGTCCCCGCACTGCTCAAACGTTGGATAGCGGCCACAACTGGTGGGATTATTTGTATATCCGACGACCTGCACCATGAAATACTTATTGCAATATATTTCGATCTCTGGCTTTCCCTTCACCAGTTCTGGAACAAGCTGGACTGAAATAACATCTCCTATCTTGAACTTAAACTTCTTGGGTTGGGGACGCTTCACTGTTTTGAGCGGCCCCTGGGGGGATTCCAGCTTCTTGCGCAGCCGGTCCAGCACACGCTCTCGGCTGCGGCGGTCCGACTCGTCGGCCCCTTCCCATTCCGCCATCGCCGCCCCGCTGTCCAATACCTCCAGCGCATTGCGCAGGGTATCCTCCGTCATCTGGCCAAGCTTCCACTGGATGTCCGCCAAGATCAGCCGGAACACGGGGAGGTCTTCCTCGCTCAGCTGCAGCTCCTTCCAGACTAGGGCTACCGCCTCTTCCGGCGTGTGTCCCTCGTACAGCTGCTCATAATATTCGGCCTTGATGTCCAGTGGAAGATCTCCGCCGTACAATGAAGTGTCCCATGTGCCCATTTTCCGCCTCCTTCGGTAAACCATTCTGGCCCCCAGCCCAGAACAATGCCTGAGGGCCGGATAGGTGTGTTTAGTCGTTGTCCGCAGAATGTTGTGTCATATAGGCCATGGCTATAGCCAGAAGAGTAGTACGCCAATTATCTATATCATTTAGCCAAGCACATTCTGGAACAACTTGACTGAATTTTACCTGAGCATGTCCAATCACGGTACACTGAACATCCTTCACACCGTACATCCCTGCAATAATAAAGCTTCTGGTAAACCAATACAGCGCTTCCTTTAAGTCCAGCATAGGCGCGTCCTCAAACGCTTCCATATCGGGGATGGCATCTCCCATCCAATCCAGTACTACAAGGTCGCCGCACTGCTCGATTGACGGATGGCGGTTGCAACTGGTTGGGTGATCTGTATACCCAACCACCTGTACCATAAAATATTTGTTACGGTACATCTCAAACTCTGGATTTCGGTCGGCAAAGCAAGGCATAAAGCAAATTGAAATGACGTCTCCTATCCTGAACTTAAACTTTTTTGGTTTGGGACGCTTTACTGTTTTGGGCGGCCCCTGGGGGGATTCCAGCTTCTTGCGCAGCCGATCCAGCACACGTTGCCGACTGCGGCGGTCCGACTCGCTGGCTCCTTCCCATTCCGCCATCGCCGCCCCGTTGTCCAATACTTCCAGAGCGTTGCGCAGCGTATCCTCCGTCATCTGGCCCAGCTTCCACTGGACGTCCGCCAGGATCAGCCGGAATACAGGGAGATCTTCCTCGCCCAGCCGCAGCTCCTTCCAGACCAGGGCCGCCGCCTCTTCCGGCGTGTGACCCTCATAAAGCTGTTCATAGTATTCATCCTTGATATCCAGCGGAAGATCGCCGCCATACAACGAGGTGTCCCATGTACCCATCTATCCTATTTTCCTCCTTTTTCATTCAGTGTCCGAAGCCAGGCGGCACGGTCTCTTCCAGCATACACAGCAGCTCGTTCTCTGTGATGTCACCGACCATCTCCGCAAGAACTTTTACTGTATTGCTGTATTTGTCAGATCCCATCTTCTCCGGGCTAATGCTTCTAATCCGGTTGTATGCTGCTGCATACAGTTCATCAAAGTAGATGGTCATATAGAACATCTCTTTGGCTCGGGCATCATTTTTATCTGTCGCTTTTGCAACAACAGTTAAATCTACTCTTTTATCCCCAAATTTACCACTAGCATTATGTGAGGCAAGTCTTCTTTCCGGCTCAACAGTCATACCGACATAAACTACATCATTCTTGGGCGGTATATTTAGTACATAGACACAATAGCCGCGTTCCAGTTTCTGATTCGCCCTCGCCTCTACCTTGGCCTTTACTTCACATCTAATTTTTGTAAAATATTCTTTGTAATCTTCTGTTCCTGCATACGTTACGATGGCAGACCCATCTACAACCGTGACTAAGTAGTCGTAAGCGGAGTTTTTGATAGACTGAATATAGCTTTTCAGTTCATTTCTTTCGAGGGTGTTTGCGCCAACACCAAGTGCATCCAGTAGTTCTCCTTCTAATTCAGAAGTAGAGGGGACATAGGCCCCTATGGTCGCTTGATCAAACTTTCCGATGTCCTGGATATTTGTCAGCGTCTTTGTATACTCCTCATACTCCTGGATAGACTCAAAATACGTCTCAAATGTACGAACCCCACGATTGATATCATTTATAACGCGATTGTAGCCATCAACCAAATTGGGATAAACCATGTCTGCGACCGTGCGACACAGCTCCTGGAGGCCTTTGAACAATATAACACTGCCTGCTGCTATTAGAGTAAATGCTCCAGCAGAAAGGACTACCGTTAACGCCATGCGGCCATCAGGATCAATTTTTGTTATGGGAGCATTTTCAACATACAAATACTGAATATATTGAGTTGGATTATCTGGTGTTCCCTTCAATGGGTCCATTGCGGTAAACCGTTTATTGGGGGCATCGTACATCCGCGCCTTGGCGTAGAACTGGTCCAGCACATCGTCATACTCATGGGTAGCATAGGTCAGTTCCGGGAGCAGGATACGGAACCCCTGGTCTACGGTGATGTCTGTATAAGCGCGCACCTCACCCCAGTCGGTGTAGTCCGCCCGGGCCGTGACACGGCCATACTGGTCGGAGAGATTCACCACGCTGCCCAGCCGGTCGGTGTGAACATAGGCCATGTTCACGCATTTCTGAATGTTCTGCCCCCACCAATCGCTGCCCTCGCCAGTGACCTTTACCTGAACCTTATCCAGGCCGTAGACATAGCGGAAGTCATAGCCATCTTCCTCGGATTTCATCAAAACCCGCTGATCGACATCCAGCCGGGTGTAGTCGATCACATAGTCTGCCTTCACGACCTCGGGGCCATGGGGGCCTCCCACCGTGGTCTCGATGCTGGGACTCTGGCAGTGGAAGTCTGTGTAGCCGTGGGTGTTGTCCTCCAAGATCAGCTCCGACCCGACGCGCACACCCAGGCCATTGAAAGTGTAGAGACTTGCCTCACCAGCCTTGTTAGTGCCCTGGACCATACGGTTGGTCTCATCATACTTGTAGGTAGCGATGGTGATGGTCTCTGGCCCGGTGGTAGTGGGGGAGCAGATTTCCTCTTCCTTCACCAAATTACCGCGCTTGTCGTAGGTATAGCCGTAATTATGGATACGGGTGATCGTCTGCTCATAGCCGCATACTCTCTTGGCCGTCATTTGATTCAGGTCGTTATACTGGTAGGTGTCCAGATCCTTTGTTGTTGGACCGGCCTCCTGCAATAGGTTGCCCAGGGTGTCATAGGTGTAAGTATAGGAGAGAGTGTTGTAAGGATAGATCTCCAGCTTGCGGGTGCTGCCGGTCAAACGGTTCAAAGCGTCATAGGTATAGTCTGTATGGCTTTTCTTGTTTTCCACCGCATCGCTGTCCCGCTGGAACTCATGGGTCACGTTACCCTCAGCATCGTAGGTATACTCAAACTTGATAGATGGCGTCTTGTTGTAGAGTTGGAAGGGGTCGATATCTACCGTCTTAATCAGATTCCCCTCGGCATCGTAGGTGTACTCCTCCACCCAGCCATTGGGGTAGTGCAGCTTCACCGGCCGGTTGGCATCGTCATAGGTATAGGCATAAGTGCCCTTGTCCGGGTCGATCACACTGGTCAGATTGTTGACCGCATCGTAGAAATTTGAAACGATGCCTCCGTCCGGATACTTTACCGTAACCTGATTGCCCACCTCGTCGTAGGTGTATTCGGTCACATTTCCCTTGTGGTCAGTGGCCTTTTTGAGTTGTCTCAGCAGGTCCAATTCAAAGGTGTTGGTGCCGGTCCAGTCATCCATTTGGATCAGTTCGCCTACCTTGTTGTACTGGTAGGAGACCGCTTTACCCCCATTGTAATTGATGCTCTGCACCAAATCAAGGGCTGTGTAGGAATATTCTGTGACATAGCCGTCGGCATCAGTCTTAGACACCAAGTTTCCATTGCCGTCGTAGACGTACAGGGTGCTGTCGCCCAAGGCGTTGATCTCCTTGGTCACCAGGTTTCTGCCGTCATACTCGTACAGGGTGATCTCATGGCTGTCCACGTTATTGACTGTATCCATACGATGGAGATCCATGGAGATAAGCTGGTCATTCTTGTTATAGGTAAAGACCGCTTCAGTTCCAAGAGCGTCTATGGTCTTCACAATATTGCCGTTGCCGTCGTAGATGTACTCGGTCAGGTTGCCGTTCTTGTCCCGCACTGCAGTGATCCGGCCAATGGCGTCGTAGCGGAACCACTGTGTATTGCCCCGGCGGTCTGTCTGGCCCACCACCCGGTCCATTGCATCATACAGGTAGGTGGAAGTTCCTGCCGCGTCAGTCAAGGAGGTCAGGTTGTAATTGGCGTCATAGACATAGCTGGTGGTCACGCCCTTGGCGTTGGTCTCTGTACTCACGTTACCCACCGCATCGTAGGTATAGGTGGTGGCATTCCCCTTTGCATCGGTGACCTTGACCACCCGGTCCATCGCGTCGTACTCAAAGGAAGTAGAGAAGCCCAGGGCATTGGTCATCTGGGTAAGGCGGCCATTTTCATCATAGGTGTATGCTGTCACTGCACCCTCTTCGTCAATTGCCTTGATCATCCGGCCGTCTGCATCGTACTCGTTTGTGGAGGGATTGCCCTCAGCATTAATTTGCTCTACCACCCGGTTCAGTCCATCGTAGACATATCGGGTAGTATTGCCGTTGCCATCGGTCTCCGAGACGACATTTCCATTTCCGTCATAAGTGTAGAAGAAGGTATACCCCTCGGCATCGGTATAGCTTGTAAGTTGATTTCTGGCGTCATAGGTGTAGCTGGTCACATTGCCTTCTGGGTCAGTGGTCTTCACGATATTCCCATTGGCATCATACTGGGCATAGGTGACACCGCCATTGGCATCGGTAATGGAGAGTGCCCGGCCCAGTTTATCGTAGGTGTAGGAGGTGGTATTGCCCACAGCATCGGTGGTGGAGGTCAGATTTCCGTTGACATCGTAGACGTTGCTGGTAACGCCTCCCATGGTGTCGGTCGTAGAGAGCAGGTTGCCCGCCGCATCGTAGGTAAAGCTGGTAACCCCACCCATGGCGTTAGTGATAGAGCTCATGCGGCCATCGGCATCATAGGCGTAGGAGACCACGTTGCCCAACGCATCGGTTGTGGAGAGCAAATTTCCATTGGCGTCATAGACGTTGCTGGTTTCAGTGCCATCCTTATTGGTGGTACCCACTACTCGTCCTAATCTGTCATAGAGGAATGTCGTGGTGTGTCCTAGAGCGTCGGTCTGAGAGGTCTTCCGGTCACGTTCATCATAGGTATAGCGGGTGGTGTGTCCCATGGCGCTGGTAATCTTCAGCAGATTGCCGACCGCATCATACTCGTAGGTTGTTGTATTGCCCAGTGGGTCAGTCTGAGAAGTCCGTCGTCCATCTTTATCATAAGTGTAATGCCAGGTGTTACCGTTCTTATCAGCTTCCTGAATAAGCTGGCCAATGGCGTCATAAGTCTTACTGGCACTGTAGTTGAGGGCGTCGGTCTCATTGGTCTGGCGGCCTTCATTGTCATAGGCATAAGTAGTCCGTGCTCCTCTGGCATCGGTAATCGCTGTAATACGTCCAAGCAGGTCATACTCATAACGGGTCACGCCTCCTTCCGAATCGGTGACCGTACTTTGATTGCCGACGGCATCATAGGTATAGCTGGTAGTACCGCCCAACGCATCGGTGACCGTGCTTACCCGGTCCGCAGCATCATAGGTATAAGTAGTCGTAGCCCCGTTAGCATCGGTGACGGAGGCGATATTGTTATCCCCATCGTAGGTATATGTGGTCGTGAACCCCATGGGGGTTGTCTTGCTGAGCACGTTACCTACTGCATCATAGGTGGAACGTGTTACGCCGCCCATAGGATCAGTCATAGTGAGCATATGGCCATCGGCATCATAGGTATAGGATATCACACCGCCCATCTCGTTCGTGGTGGTAAGCACCTGCCCGTTGGCATCGTAGGTGTAAGAAACGCTGGAGCCATCAGCATAAGTAGTCTTTGTTACACGGCCCAGAGTATCGTATTCCTGCGCAGTGATGCGGCCCAATGCGTCAGTGAAGGAACTGGCCTGGTTCAGGGTATCATACTCCGTAGAGGTCTGGTTTCCCTCCGGGGTGGTGGTGGAGATCAGGTTTCCAACTTCATCATAGCTGTAATGTGTGGTCTGGCCAAGCGCGTCCACGCTGCTTACCATGCGGTTGTTGGCATCATAGGTATAGGTCGTTTTGGCGCCGGTGCGGTCTGTTTGGGAGAGCAGGTTGCCGTTAGCATCATATTCCATCACAGTGCTGTTGCCAAGCGCGTCTTTGGTTCGGGTATTATTTCCCACACCGTCATAGGCATAAGAGGTTTCAGCGCCGCGGGCATCGGTGGTAGAACTGGTACGCCCCGTACTGTCATAGACCGTGGTAGAAGTCCCGCCAGCAGGATCGGTGGAGGAGACCTGCCGGCCATCCTTGTCATACTTGTAGCTCCAGGTGCCGCCATTGGCAGTTGTCATAGAGATCATCTGCCCGGCTGCATCGTAGGTGTAGGTAGTAGAGTGACCGTTGGCATCCGTGGTCACAGTCATGTTGCCGCGCTCATCATATCCATAGGTCGTGGAGTTCCCCATCGGATCGGTCATCTTGAGGACTTGATTCTGGATATTTCGTTCGTAAGTGGTATGGTTACCCATCCAGTCGCTCTCGCTGGAATTGAAGCCGTTGCCGTCCACTACATAAGTTTGGATATTGCCCTGGGCATCGGTAGTCTTGACCAGCTTGCCAGCTTCGGTATATTCGTAGGTTACGGTATTTCCCTGGGTGTCGGTCTGGGATATCAGGCGGCCCTGCCCATCATATTCCATAGAACTCTTGTTGCCCTTGGCATCAGTGACGGATGTGCAGTTACCCGTGTTGTCATAGGTATAAGTGGTAGTGTTGCCCTCAGCATCCGTTTGAGAAAGCAGATTGCCCATAGCATCATACTCATAGGCGGTCGTATTACCCCTTCCATCTGTAGAGGTCAGGACCTGTCCATTCCCATTATAGGTATAGCTGGAGGTATTGCCGTTTCGGTCTATGAAGCTGGTGACATTTCGGTCTTCATCGTAGGAATAGCTTTCGCTGGTCCCATCGGGATAGGTGATAGCGGAGATGTTGCCATTATTATCGTGTTCATAATAGGTGGTATTGCCTTCACGGTCTGTCTCGGAAACCCTTTGATTCAACTCGTCGTAGCTGAATTTTTGCGTACCATTCTCATTGGTGGATTCAATGATGCGGCCAAGCTCGTCATACACGATGGATAAATAATAGCCATCGCTCCCGGTACTGGTGTTGCGGCGGTTTTCAGGATCATAGGTAAAATCAAAGGTGCCGATGTCGGCGGCGTACTGATGGATGACACGGCCTTCGGAGTCATAGGTATTCTCTACATACACCTCGCCCTTGAAGTTCTGAACTGTGGCGAGGAGGCCGTTTTCGTAGGTGTACCGGAGGCTGTCACCGTCCGGATTCTCTGCGGAGATCAGAGAATCACCGTCATAGCTGAGAAGAATGGAACGGCCTGTGCTGTCGGTTACGGTTTCCAGATTGCCTTCGCTATTGTAGGAGAGCGCAAAGGAACCAGTATCGTTGGAGATCCGAGTGAGCTGGTCTCCATTGTATGAGAGAGAAATAGTATTCCCATCTAAATAGGAAATGCGCTCTAACAGGCCGTTATCGCTGAAATCGTAGACAGTCCCATTCCGGTCAGACAGATGGAAGCCGGTGGAATCCCGATCCAAAGTGTAGGCAGAGCCAGCCTTGGCTTGATAAGAGCCATCGTAGATGAGGTCAAAATAAACGTCATGACCACCAGGTAGCGTTACTTTGGCATAGAGCAGGCCGGTTTCCAGGGAATAACTGTAATTGTGAGACCAGCCGTTTCCCAGAGCATGATTATGCTCCCCATCGGAGGACTCATAATAACGTATGAAGGATAGATCATTCCTGCCGTAGAGAGCAAAATCCTGATATTCCCAGCTAAAACTGCCGGTGAGTAGGTCAACAGGATCTTCTGTGAGTTCTCGATAAAGTTCCCAAAATTGAGCCCAATCCGCAAGATTATCCTCAGAATGGTCGATTTCAAAGGCCAGGAAGCTATTATAGACCGCTGCAATATCGGTGGTGGGCTCCAGAACGATTACATAGCGGGCACCGTCTTCGTATTCGGGCAGGAAGGGCTCGGCACCTTCACTTTCGACCACGCGACCGTCCCAGAGGATGTAGTTGATGATGGACTTGGCTGCGTCTTCCAGATCTCCATTGGAAGCAAATATCGAACCGCGATTGAAGATAACGTCATCATATGTCAGTTCCGGACGGGGGTCATCCGCCAACTCTGAGGAGGGGGATGACTCCGGGAGAGGGACCGACTCAGATGGAGCGGGTTCGATTGAGGGTGCACTTTCTTCGGGCAGAGGCACAACACTTTCTTCTGGAGCAGGGCTAACACTTTCTTCTGGAGTGGGTACTGCGCTTTCATTCGGCAACGGCTCAGTGGTTTCAGGCAGAGTGGGAGCCTCCGTTTCGACAGGAGGTGTAGATTCTTTCATGGCACCCTCTTGTTCAGGCATCATGGGCTCCTGTGTGGCTACACTTCCCTGGAGCTCAGGTAGGTCACCAGCCATTCCGACCGGAACATGAGAAGAGAGTGCGTTGGAGAGTTGCTCTGGCGTTCCTGTAGACTCAGAAGTTGGTTCATTTTCACTGGGAATGGGATTTTCCGACTCGAAAGGCAGGAGTTCTTCTGGCCCCCCTGGGACCGGCGTTGCAGATTCGTCTGGGGCGGGAAGCTCACTTTCTTCGGGAACAGGAGACTCTGTTTCTGTTGGGGGCAGATTTCCACTTTCCTCCGGTAGAGGTGTCTCCGTCTCAACAGGAGTCGGAGTATCGGTCACTTCGGGACTTGCGACCGGTGTTTCGGTCGGTAGTGGAGAGATGTTTTCCGGAGTAGGACCGCCCTTATACTTTTCCAATGGGAGCTTCTTTCCGGCGAAGCCATATGCGTAGTCACCAATAATCGCCTTCTGAGGTCGCATACCAGTAGCAGTCTCAGAGATAATATACATCCAATCTTCCCTGGAGAGTTGGTGGCCGGTAACTTCCTCGGCCTCCTCATCCGGATTATCAATATTATCTAGGACCCGGGTTCCATAGAGATAACCGACAAAGTCCGCCAGGAAGGGCTCAGGATCGGTGGTATCCCCCGGCACCAGCTCGACCTCATCACCAGTCCATTCATCCCCTTCCGCCATCTTGTAGAGCGCCAGACTGGCAGGTTGGGATTGTTCCAGGGTATAACCAACCTTAACCAGAGCGTTGTTACTCAGGTTTATGCCGCGATAGAAATAGTTGGTCATTTCCCCGTTGCTGTAAAGAGATATTTCCTCAGCATTGAGGACATTTTCCATGGTCATGTTCTTGAGCTCTGCAACTGTGGGAGCATAGTCGGGGTCTGCCGCAAAAGCAGCCATCGGCAACATCCCCAGAAGGAGCGCCAGGGTCAGGGTTGAAGCAACAACGCGTGAGAACCGTTTTCGTGCCTTCATATGTATACTCCTCTCATATCGTTCTGATAGCCCGACTTCCTTGGGACACCAGAAACTAGCCCCCTTTCCTTTTCTGAATATTGAAAATAAGTTTCCCAAAGAAGTCCTTCTATATATTGTAGTGGGCAAAAACGCAAAAATCGTGACATATAATATTAAAAAATTTGTCAAATTTAATATTGTAAAATAAAAGAAAGAAGCAAATATGATAGCTCGAAATATTCTTTTAATAGTATCATTTCAAAAAAATATTATTTAAAAAAGTATATACTTAAAATTATCATAGAAACTTACTGCGCATTTTCCTGCTTTTAAGTGCGCTTAACCGCTGTTATATCAATGGTTTTACGGATAGTTAAGGGTGGTTAAAAGCGGGTGAGTGTAGATAACTCATATATTATTTCTCCATTATTCATATACTGATATTCCTGCATTATTTGACTGCCTACAAAGTGTAGGAATAGCGATATAGGAATAAAGTAACTGGAGCTATAAAAGAACCGCCCTTGACTGTTCATAGCAGCCGAGGGCGGCATTGTGTTTTCAACGCAAGTCTTACTCTCACTATTTTATTTTCTCGATTTCCTCCCGAAGCCACTCAAATTCCCGCTTGGTATATACCTTCTCGGTGATGTCGGAAATTTTATGGCCGACCATATACTTGATGGCGTATTCGTCTACGCCATAGCGCTTGGCCATCGTGACAAAGTGGGTACGGCCGTCATGGGGGCGGTGCTCGGGGTTCAGCTTCAATTCATCACGGATACGCTCGAAGGCTTTCTGATACCGAGCATAGGTCAACTCAAAGTTCTTCTTGTTTCGGTTGTTGGGGTCTGCCCAGTTAAGCAGATACGGGCTTCCGATTGTTTCTGCTTCTCGATATTTTTTGAGTACCAGATCCTGAATACGGGAATGAATGGGGACAACACGATTCTCACCGGCATCCGTCTTCATGCCGCCTTGAAATGTCCAGTTCTCTAAATCCACATCCTTTAGTTCCAGTAGCCCCAGTTCCTGAGGGCGCCAGCCGGAGTAGCACTGGATGAGCAGAATATCGATGCCGTGTTTCTCATCGATATTATTCCAGAGCAATTCCATTTCATCATCTGTAAAAGCAATATGCCCCTTCTTTACCTTCTGGATCTCTTTGACGGTTTCTTCTGTGAGGTTGAAGGTTCTGGAATAGTTTCGATCCACTAACTCATATTCCAATGCATAGTCCAGCATCATGTTAAACATGGATTTGATTTGGTTCTTCATGGTGGCTGTTGGATGCTGCTCTCTGCCTCGAACAGTGGCCACGCCCTCTTCCATGCAGCCTTTCACATGACGGGCTCGAATGTCCATAACTCGCATCTTGTAAACTGCCGAACAGTAAGGCCAAGCACTGGTCACCGCCTTTGTACTCTTGACGGTCTTTTCGTATTCTGGAAGCCACTTGTCATAGAGCTCCTGCATGGTGATGGCTGTTCCGAGGTCATACGGATTCTTGTTATATTCCACCAGAGCGGCATAAGCGTCGTTATAGGTGGCAAAGTATGATTCTGGCTTGAGCGGTTTGCAAATGGGTCTGCCATCAGAAGTTTTTCCCACAGTTACCATGGCTCGGAATGGATTTCTCAAATTACGATTTTTGATCTCACTGATCTGACCAAAGCCATTCGGCAATCGCCGTCGCTTGTTGGATTTGCGAGGTCTTTTTATTTTTTCAGAAGGTTTCAGAGGATATCCGCAATGAGGACAGGCATTTGCCTTATCGCTCACTGGCAATTCGCACTCTGGGCATTGGGTCAGCATAGGTCATCCCTCTTTTTCAAGGCTTTAATTTCTCGGCGTTCGATTTTGTCAACGATACGGCCGCCTACCGCATGGAGTAGAAAAACGCTGCCCGCAAATAGTAGCGCACCCCAGGCTCGCTGATTTTTGTTGTACTCTTTTACGCCGCCCTGCATAGTATAGACTTCATGCAAATGCTTGGCTGGGTTCACGTGTTTCTTCATTGGGTGTCTCCTTTCGCAAGATTTACAGTGGGTTTTATGGAGGTGTTCTATATGAAATACATGACGAATGCACAAATCGACGAGCTTAATTTGCTTTTGGATAAGCATGGGGCGGCTTTGACAGCATTTTATAACGAAGGAATGAGACAAGGCGCCAAAAATGTGATCCATGGTATGATGATTGGCGCGGCGATTATTGCTGGCGTTCAGATCACAAGGGCAATCATCAGAGCACACAAGCAAAAGAACTAAATAGGAATTGGGGTCGCTTAATCAGCGGCTCCTTTTCTTTTTGCCCCTTGCGCCGCCCGCTCTAATCATATATGATAAGTGTACGAATTGTCAAGCATATTCCTACACAATATTTTTGATTAAGATTTGAGGGCTGGATATGGTGATGAACGAGTGCTCCGCCTGTCCCCGGTGCGGCGGACGGTTGAAATACTACGACAGCGTGCCCAGACTGGTACGGACGAAAGGGCGGCAAACCTCCAGAGTTCCCATGCGCCGCCTGCGGTGCTCTGGCTGCGGGGCAATCCACCGGGAAATGGGCGGTCTGTTCTTCCCCTACAAGCAGTACGAGGCCGAAGTGATATTCGGCGTACTGGAGGGGCTTATCACCTGCGAGACCCTGGGGTTCGAGGATTACCCCTGTGAGATGACCATGCTTCGGTGGCTTTCGCAGAAAGCACAGCTCCTATTATGGAGAAATCCATAAGCGAAAGGAGTAAATGAGCATGAAACTGATACCTGTGGACCAGATACCGAAGATGAACGGCTATCACAAGCTACAAGAGCTGATCGAGGAGTTTACGAACGGTGACGCTAAAATCGTAAAGGTGGAATTTAGCGAGACCGATTATAAATCCCCGGCGATCTGCCGGTCTTGTCTGGCCGCGGCCATCAAGCGGTCGAAGCGTCCGGTCAAGGTATGGCGTCGCGGAAATGAGATATTCCTGAGCAAGGATGTTTGACAAAGGATTGAGCCGCTCACAAGGCGGCTCTTTCTTTTGTCTCCGGCGGTTATATTTCTAATTTAGATTAGCCCGGTTTAACCTAAGTTAGAAAACGGGCCCCGCAGATTTCGCAATTCTATTATGGAAAGGAAACGGATAGATGCTGGTGGAAATCCAGCGGCGAGACACGAAGGCGTGCCGCCAAGTAATAACTTAATCAAAGATGGCACCCACCGGGCAACGGTTTTCGTTGGGCCGACCCTGAAGTCGTTTCCTTTTCTTTTTTTTCGCGCCGATTCAACAGGGGCCTTTATGGAGGTGAAGGTTATGGACACCAGGAAAATTCTTAGCGCGATCGGAACATTCGCGGTTGTGGGCGCGGTATCCACGGCAGGCGCAGCACTATGGACGAAGGTTCTGAACAGGAAGTTCCAAATGGTACAGCTCAAACTGACACACCCGAAGTCAGACAAAATCATATTCGTCGACTTCAAGAATGCAAAGAGGGGCCGCTGACGCAGCGGCTCTTCCCTTTTTCATCCGCACAAAAGGCCGTCTCCTTTATGGAGACAAAACTTTTTAGGAGGTAATCAAGGATGAACAAGCAGAAATGGACAGAGAAGCCGGTCACCTGGGGCGGATATCTCAAACTCAGCGGCATTGTGACAGTCATCGGCGCGATTTTCAGCGCGGTGTATATCATTGCCATGTTTGAGCCGGCCTGGTGGATCGGGATTCGGAAGACGGTTGGAAAGACGTTCAGCCATTGGGCCCGGAAAAGGAATCGTTTCTAAAGGGTGGGAGCCGCTGCAACAGGCGGCTCCTTCTCTTTTCCTTTCCACCGAGGTTGTTTTTACGAAAACGGGGCTGCGCCCTTAGAATAGCCGTTGAAAGGAGGCAGACGCCGATGAATGAACAAGAGTTCCATCCGGGCTCCGTCCCTGTGGCGGTGGTGGCCCGTGTTTATGGAAAAGATGCGTCCTGGGTGAGGGCCGGAATTATCTCCGGCTGGCTGCCCATCGGCAAGGCGACCCGGAACGGCAATCTGGTGGCCAGCATTGAGGAGATGGATTCCCGGTACGGCCGGATCAATTTTTACATCTCGCCAAAGCGATTGTACGAGGAAACCGGATATTTCTGGAGAGGAGAACGACGATGAGAAATGACATGCGCCCGGAGCTTTCGCAGAAGAACCCCTACTGGATCGGCAAGCACCGCTACTACGAGCTGAAGCATTTCTGCCTGCAATACCCCATTTGGAAGAAGGCCCGACTGGCCCTGGATGGGCTGAGCAGGCGGCCGGCCGACCTCCAGGTCTTTGTGAGCTGCGGGCAGGTGAAGGGTGACCCCACGGAGCGGTGCGCCCAGTCCCGGATATTCTTCGGGGAGCGCATGGAGATGGTGGAGCAGGCGGCCATCGAGGCGGAGCCCGACCTCTACCCCTATCTGTTGCGGGGCGTGACCGAGGAGCTGTCCTATGACGCGCTGAAGATGAAGTATGATATTCCCTGCTGCCGGGACGTCTATTACGCCGCGTACAGACGGTTCTTCTGGCTGCTGAGCAAGAGGAGGGATTGAGGTTGCGGGTTGTGGACGTGGCTGTCCGGCAATGCTACCGGTTCAACTGCCCGAACTGCGGGAGCAGGCTGGAGGCCGACTGCGGCGATCTGGTGGACATCGGCGGAAAGACAAGCCGGTTCTGGTGCCCGGTCTGCCGGAAGGAGCGGTATGTTCCATGGAGTGCCCTAAGGAAACGGGTTGTGTACGAGGACAAGTCCGCGGAATAGGCAGGCTCCTTTATGGAGGTGAAATGCCATGAAGAAAACGATTTTGGAAAAGGTGGCGGACAATAAGTTCAATGCTGTGAAACAGTTAGTCCGATTCATTCGGGAAAATGACAAGGACCCGGGTGGATTTGAAGACTTATGGGAAAACAGTTTTGCGCTTGAGGACGAATTAGATGAAATCATACTTCGGATAGCGCACATCATCGAATTGGAAAAAGCATTAGAAGAATACGAAGAGTAAGGATTGGGCCTGCGGAAACGCGGGCTCTTTCCTTTTTGTATTTCGCAGAAACGGCAGCGGCTATTATGGAGGTGATACCATTATGACTTACAAGCAAATCGAGGCAAGCCGGGAGCTGAGGCTTTGGATCGGGCAGGTGATCGTGCCCGCCGTTACGATGGCGGTCGCATTGGCGTCCATTCCGGAGGTTAGGAACGCGGCTTCCACAAAGCTGGAACAGCTGAAATGGAAACTCAAATCCAGGAGCAAGGGCTGAGCAGGCCCTTTGCTTTCTATTTTCCATACGCAGCCGGCCGGAAAGCGTGTTAGAGTGATATCCTGAAAAATTCCCGGGTGAAAAATTTGAGAAAACAGCGTCAAAGGAGGAATTGAATTTGGAGATTATTGCGGCGATTGCGGCGCTTTGCATCGGAATTTTGATCGGTATGCGTCTGTTCCAGGATCGTCCGGTCGGCGACCTGCGGGTGGACCATTCCGATTTCGCGGACGAAGGCCCTCATTTATATCTTGAGCTGGATACGGATATACGAACCGTTATGCGGAAGAAACGGGTGGTCTTCCGGGTCAAGGTAAAGGACTTCCTGCCGCACGAATGACACGGGCCTTTATGGAGGTGTATTGTAATGAAGAAATTGAAACTCTGGATGACACAGTGGCTGGTCGATATCGGCTCCTGCTTGACGGAACTGGGAGACCGTATGATTTGGAAAGGGGTCGATATGGGCGACGACCTTCTCAGAGATGACGATGAATTGTTAAAATACGCGAAAAAGAAGGGAATCGTCCGATAACGGGCGCCCCTTTCTTTTCATTTCGATATATACTTGTGCAACCAATCCGGCAAATCAGGATCGTCAATGGTCCAGGAGGTCTTTCGCCGTTCGGAATGGACCCATTCGTTTTCCCGACCATCGAAAATCCTTTTCCGTCCACATCTGTAAAGGACAATTTGGCCATCTTCCAGGCGATACTCATTCCAATAATAACTATGCGTGACACAGCCAGGTCTCTCTTGCGTAGCATAAATCGTCATGGGTATAAGCCATCCTTTCCGAAGAATAATAGTTCTTTTTATGAGTATAGCACCACAGCCCTGCGGCCGCAAGAGACATCGAACGCCGGGTACGCACGAATAACATCGGCTATTATGGAGCCAATTCTGATTTTTGAAAGGAGAAAAAGCATATGGCAGAGATTAAAACGTTGTTGGATGATGTGATCGAGACGGAGCTCGCGAATCTGCGGACCCTTCCGTCCGGAAACGAGGAGAGAGCGAAAGCGATCCGGGATCTGGCGGCGCTGCACAAGCTGCGTATCGAGGAGATCAGGGCCCAGGCCGACGTGGATGAGAAGTCCGAGCGGCGGGAGATGGACGGCAGACAGCGCAGGGAGGAGCTTGCCTGCAAAGATGCCGACCGCGCCCGCGAGGAGGAGCTTCAGAACCGTCAGCTTCGGGAGCAGAAGATCGACCGGTATATGCGCATTGCGGTGGCCGGCGTGGAACTGGTGTTGCCGCTGATGTTCTATGGCATCTGGATGAGACGGGGATTCAAGTTTGAGGAGTCCGGAGTTTACTCGTCCACCACGTTCAGGAATCTGTTCAGCCGTTTTCGGCCGACAAAGTAACGAATAGGCTCGAAAAGAAAATGAAGAGGCCGTGCAGACAGCACAGTCTCTTCGTTTTATCCGCATATTCGGCATGGTGTTTTATGGAGAAATCTGAATTTAAGGAGGTTTCGCAAATGAAAATGACAGAAGAATTGAAACGTTCAAAATTGATTCTACGCATTGGGCGTGCACGCCGCTTATATGACGCTGGGAAAAATGCAGAAGAAATTGCGGCGGTTATGCGAGAGCCCATCGCGTTGATGGAAAAATGGATCAATAACTTCAAAATCATTGACGAGAAAAGACGCACTCCAAACGGATAACTCCGCAATAGCAAGGGTCTGACGAAGACTCTTGCTTTTTTAGTCAGGGTCCCAACCGGAGCCCATGTCTTTGATTTGGTCTTCTCCTGTCCCCCAACTGGCGCTGATGTCGGGAAGAGCGCAATCATAGCAAACATTGGCGTCTGGGTATTGATCGTCGTAAACACCCTTATAATATTCTCGACTGAGCTTTCGTCTCACGGCGGCAACATCAAACTCTTTGCCGCATTCTATACAAACAGCCATATTCGCCCCTCCATACATAAAGGATGTTTCCATTTTACCATAGTCCTCGCCAAATTTACAAGGCGTTTTATGAGGAGAGAGCGCTCTTTACCTCAATATCAGCCGGAGCCGCAAGGCCCGGACGACTTAGGAGGTAATGCAAATGCGTAAGAAGGGTAAAAAGGTCATTCGGCCGGCAGGAGACGAACTGATGGACTACCTGAACCGGGGGTTCGCGATCTGCAACCGGTGCGGGGCGGTGATGGACCGGAGAGAAGACCCAAGAGGAGGTTGTGATATTTACGCCTGCCCGTCCTGCGGATGGGAGATTGACGAGATGGAGTACGAGTATGAGAGCGGAGATCCGATGGAGCTCGTACAGGATGAAAGAGGCGATGACTACCTGGTCTTCCGGAACGACATGCCGCCCGCCGGGTGCAGAGCGTGCGGAGGCCCATACCCCTACTGCAAGCCGTCGTGCAGAATGTTCGACGACTAAGCATGACCAACGTAGAGGAGGCGCCCTGTAACAGGGGCTTTTCCTCTTTTATATTTGGAGGCAGACATGCGCTATCACTACGAGAAGCCGCCCATTTATCTTTCCATGTACGGACAGCGCTACTGCTGCGACCATCCGGTCTATAACCACTGCACCCTGTTCCTTGTCGGCGAACGGGGCCTGGCGGTGATTCAGCAGCGGTACGACCCGGAGACGAAGCACACCTTCTGGGCCGAGGTAGACGAGTGGCTGACGGACCCATTATATCTGCACCCCCGGTTTCGGGCGTTCTTTGACCGCCGGGCCGGGACGGGTACGGACGGCCTCTACCCCACCGTGACCATCCGGCAGATCATGTGGGCGCTGAAGATGAAGCCCCTGCCCAAGCAGCCCTGGGAGACGGTCTTCGACCATACGCCGATTTGACAACCTCCTTTATGAGAAACCAACTGATTTTGAAAGGGGTTGCGGTTTATGAAAACATTCAAGAACAAGCTGTACGCTGTGGGGCTGATGCTCTGCGGGAGTGTTCCGACATTCCTGGAGCAGGACGCCACGGCGCTGGTATTTATCGGGATGATTGCAGTTCCGCTGTTCTTTGCAAAAGAAAACTGGATTTATTAAAGGGAACGGCCCAGACAAGGGCTTTTCCTTTTATTTTTGCGCTTATTTCGCAGCTCCTATTACGGAGAACGATGCTCGTAAAAGGAGGTAAAGGGGCATGGACGAAATGAGACTGGAATCGAAATTTACAACAGGACTTGTATCAAAAATCGCAAGGACCGTTGTGCGTAAGAAGCTGGGCTACGATATGGATATTCGGCTCAACCGGCTGCGGACAACGGTGGTTGATGAAAAGACACACGTACATCTGGACGTCGATCTGGAGCTCACAAAGGAAGAGCTTGACAAATTATTGAAGAGCATCGGGCTCTGAGGCAGAGGCCCCATAACAGGGGCTTTTGTCTTTCTTCCGCAGATTCCGCAGGTTCTATTGTGGAGAGGCATACAGCGAGCTACGAAGCGAGGGTGGTAGTAGGCAACGCAAGACGGAAACCCACCTGCCTCTCTTAGGTTTTCGCAGATTTTGCAATTCCTATTATGGAGAGGAAGTTAGCTCAATGGTAGAGCGCAGGCTGAAATGCCTGAGGCCGCCGGTTCGAGTCCGGCACTTTCTCTTTCGCTTTTGCATGGAGAAAAAAACAAGTTTGGAAAGGAGTTTACCATGGAGAAACGGCCGCTGGACACGGAGCTTGAAGTTCTTTGGAGCGAGCACCTCGAAGACGATGTGTTCTCAGTACGCGCTTACAATGTTCTGGCGCATCGTCTCGGTCTTCGCACGTTAGGGGATATTTTGAATTTGACCCGCGACGACATTGCAAAGGCGAGGGGCGCTGGGGAAAAGACCCTGGACGACATTGCGAAGCTGGTTCGGTCGTGCGGATACGAACTGAACGGATTTACGGACGCCGGTCCGGACTGCAAAAAGTGCAAACAGAGGGATTTCCTGCGGCCGGCGCATCAGCACTTTTTCAAATTGGCAAGGGAGTTCAACCGCTCGTATCATCATCCCAAGGACCGCGCCTTTGTGTTTCCAAACCGGATTTCCGGAGAGACGGGCTGGGATATTGTAAAGCGGGCCATATTCGCCACCTATAACGTGTCGAGCATTGCCTCTCTGCCAGACGGGGAGCAGGCGGAAATCAATGAATTTGCGATGGGTCTCACGGATATTCTGTTCCAACAGCTGCGGGACCGGGCAAAAGAATACAAACGGAGCAATATTTGAAAGGAGAAAATGAGCATGGAAGTTAAAATTGTGGGCGAGATCAAGTTCAAGACCTGTACCCTCCCGGTGTATCGGGATTTGGACGAGCCCCTGTTCAAGGCGGGGGACGTCGCTGAGCTGATGGACTATGGGCCGAACAATATTTGGAACCTGACCAACCTTTGCGAAGAGGACGAGAGGCTGGTGCTGTCATCGGAAGTGGCGGGTCAACACCGGCGGGTGACGTTCCTCACCGAGAGCGGACTCTACAACGTCCTCGCCCAGAGTCGGAAGCCGGTTGCCAGGGCGTGGCGGCGGGTCATTGCCGAGGAGTTGATTGCCCTGCGGCGGTCCCGTGGCAAAAATATCTCGGAGCAGTTCGAGGACTGGGACTACATGGCGGACACCATCTACTTTGACGAGGTGACCGGGCGGCTGATGCGGTCGGTGACTGTTCCTGGCGGGGACGTGGAGCAGGTCCCCTACGAGCCCTGACGCCATGAAAGCGGAAATTGGATATCCCGACGCGGTCATGGGAGATTTCATCCAGGACCTTATCGGTGACATTGAGCACAACATGCAGCTTGCTCCGCCCAACGACCAGTATTTCGAGGAGCTCAGCATTCAGAAATTTACCCTGCAACAGCTGCTCCAGGAGATTGGCAGGCATGAAGGAGACTCTCCCACCGCCGTAGTAGCGAGATTTGTGGGGAGGATGTCTGCCACGGCAAAAGAGGACGACCCACGGTTCGTCTTTTCTATCTCCAGGGACGCGGCCCAGTCCATCCTGGACGGATTATATTTTGACTAAACGGAAAAGGAGAAACAATGACTGGAGAAGTTTACATTCATTATGGCGCGGACGCCTTCGACCCGAGCCATGGGTTTCCGGTGGTAAACACGAAATACTCCTGGGTAAAGCCCCACGGAGGTCTATGGGCATCGAGAAAACGTGCGTCCTACGGCTGGGCCAAATGGTGCGAGGAGAATTCCTTTCGGGATTGCGCCGCAGAACCCTCATTTCAGTTTATCATGCGAAATCCGGAAAAAGTAGCGGTCATTCATAATTTGAACGATCTGCGACAGCTTCCGATGGTGAGAGACGTTCCGCCCGGCATGTGGGAGGAAATTGACTTTGTGGAATGTCTGCGGCGAGGAATTGACGCTGTTGAACTCTGCTGGTATGGGGAGGAATACCAAGACCAGCGGGCCGATGATTTATATCTCGCTTTGTATGGGTGGGACTGTGACTCCATTGTGGTCCTCAACCCCGACGCAGTGATTCAGATTTAATACTCGAAAGGAGAAAACATCATGGTTAAGACCTATCTTGATATTCTGAGCGAGCGCGGCATCCGCCCCTTCCTGACCGACGAGGCTTTTGAGGAGCTCCAGAAGTTTGACTACAAGAGCCAGTACGCCATTCCCGGCCAGGTAATGCCGGTCTTCAAGCACCCCAACCAGCACAAGATCGAGCTGGGCAAGACCACCAATCTGATCGGCGACATGTGCTGGTACGGAGCCAGCATGGAGGAGCTGGTGCGGTCCATCAAGTATGGCATGGTGGTGCTCGACGCGGACAAACGCCATTTGGACTGGAAGAAGGCCGCCGAGGACTTCGGTATTCAGGAGCTTCTCAAGGAATACCGCCGGTTCCGCCGCAAGCCCAAGCTGACAGAGCGGGAAAAGCTTGTCATTACCGCTTATACCGGCTATGTTCTGGAGGGTACGGCCGGAAAGGTAGTGGATTTCGTGGAACAGGAGCTGGGTCATTCCATTCAGACGCCGGAGCCGCCCGAAGTCCCGGTTGTTGTGGAGGTGCGCCGGGCTTTGCAGGAGGAATTCTGCGAGATCTGCCGGAAGCACCACATCTTTGATTATATTTAAGGAGGATACGGACGTGAACGCAAAAACGACCCTGCTCCACGGAGCCGGGAAAGCGGTCAAAAAGGCGGCGCCGACGATATTGACCGTTGCCAGCGCGGCGGGGGTGGTGGCCACGGCGGCTCTGGCGGTCAGGGCCACACCCAAGGCCCTCAAGCGCATTGAGGCGGCAAAAGCGGTCAAAAAGGCGGAAAATGGCGGAAATTTGACCCGAATGGAGACGATAGGAGCCTGCTGGCAATGCTATGTACCGGCGGCGGCCACGGGAATCGCTGTAATCGGGTGTATTTTCGGAGCAAATGCCCTCAACCGGCGTCAGCAGGCGGCTCTGGTCAGCGCCTACGCCCTGGTCAGCCGGTCCTACAACGATTACCAGCGCAAGGTCAAGGAGCTCCACGGCGTAGACGCCCACCGGAGGATCATGGAAGCCTTGGCTGCCGAAAAGAGCAAAAAGCAGCCCATCTACGCGGGCACCCTGATCGGGTCGTCCTCTCTGGACTTTGAGGACGCCGGCGAGGAAGAGCGGCTATTCTACGACGCCATCTCGGAGCGGTATTTTCAGGCCACCATCAGCCAGGTGCTCCAGGCCGAATACCACCTCAACCGGAACTTTGCCCTGGGCGGAGGATTCATTACCCTGAACCAGTTTTACGAGTTCCTGGGCATCGAGCCGGTACCCGGCGGGGACGAGGTGGGCTGGATGGTTTCGGACGGGCTCTACTGGGTGGACTTTGACCACCAAAAGACCGTGGTAGACGACGGGCTCAACGGCGAGGTGGAGTGCTACATCATCGACGCACCCTTCCCGCCGGTAAGCGAGCGTGAATACGAGGACATGGAGCTCTGAGGGCTCCGCAGAAATTGCATCTCCTATTATGGAGAATCTATATTTAACAGGAGGTTTGACTTTATGGACTCGAAAACGATATTTAAGGTATTGTCCTTTGTAGGTATGGCCCTGGGCGGGATCGGCACACTGCTGTCCGCCTGGGCTGACGGAAGGGAGCAGGACGCGATTATCGAGGAGAAGGTAAATGAAGCACTGGCCGCCCGTGAACATGGAGAAAAGGAAAGCGAGGAGCCCTGACCGGGGCTCTTTGCTTTTGCAGGAGCCGCTGTCCATGAACGAACGGGCGATCCTCTTTCTCATGGAGGTCCTGAACGGCTTTGAGGAGCCGCCAAGGTCCGACTGGCCCAGGCACGAGGCGGAGGAAGTCAGCTTTTCCCGCTGGGCGGTGGAGGAGCTGCTGCAACAGGTCTGGGACCACCCGTGGACACTGGCCTCTGAGACGGTAGAGCGTTTCGCCGCGAAGCTGGGGCTATACGCCGAGACCTGCGTCACGGACCAGCAGCACCGGATCTTTCGGATCGCGGCCGAAACCGTGAGGGGATTCCTCGATGAGATCGAGAAGCTGGAGCGATGAAAACATTGATATTTATGAGAGGAGATGGCGTCTTGAACAAACAAGCAATTTCAAACGCCCTGAAAGCGTTGCAGAAAACCGTGAAAAAGCACAGCCCGGAGATTTTGACAGGCATCGGCATCGCCGGGATGACCGCCGCCGCTGTGATGGCGGTCAAGGCCACCCCCAAGGCCCTGCGGATGGTGGACGAAAAGGAAATCCGAGACGGAAAGCGCCTGACCACCGGCGAGATCGTCAAGACCACCTGGAAATGTTATATTCCCCCGGTCGTCGCCGGCGTATGCTCCGCGGCCTGCATCATCGGGGCCAGTTCCATCAGCGCACGGCGCAACGCGGCCCTGGTCACGGCCTACACCATTTCGGAGACCGCGTTGAAGGAGTACCGGGACAAGGCGGTTGAGGTGGTCGGCGTGAAGAAGGAGCAGGCCATCCGGGACGCGGTGGCCAAGGACAAGCTGGAGAAGGCCAATGTCAAAGAGCGGGAATTCATTTCCACCGGACGGGGCGAGACCCCCTGTTTCGACCCGCTGACCAACACCTGCTTCAAGTCGGACATCGAGAGCCTCCGCCGGGCGGAAAACACGCTGAACAAGCGGATGCGGGACGAGGTGAAGATCACCGTCAATGAGTTTCTGATGGAGATAGGCCTGGAGCCCTGCGACGACTCTATCGGAGAGACCATGGGGTGGGACATCGACAAGGGCTACATTGAGCTGGACTTCAGCTCCCAGCTGGTGGACGGCGTCCCTTATCTGGTGCTGGGGCACCGGGTCCCGCCGGTCTATCTGGGCTGGTGACATCCGCAGAAATTGCATCTCCTATTATGGAGAACCATCCAATGAACCTAACTTTATAAGGAGGAACTTGACATGGAAGAGATGAACGCAAGAGTGATGGAGAACGAGGTTATGGACGAGACCGTGGAGGTCGATGAGGCCGTTGACAGCGGAAACGCTGGCGCGCTGGTCGCAGGAATCGTCGGAGGCTTCCTGGCTTACGCCGTGATTGGCGGGGCGAAGAAGCTCTGGGGGTTTGCGGGCGCCAAGCTGGCCGAGCGGAAGGCTGCCAGAAAGGCCGGGACCGACGCGGTAGACGTCGAGTACACCGATGTCGAAGAGACTGCGGAGGATTCCGACGAGGGGAACTCTGAAAAGTAAGCAGAAGAGAGGTTCGCCGGGGGAGAGTACCTGTTTCAGGTGCTTTCCCTTTTTTGCTTTTGAAAGGAGAAAATTGCATCATGAGAGGTATTTTGAAAAACACCCTGTTGTTATTGGGCGGTATGGCGCTGGGGAGCCTGGCGACACGGAGAGCGATCCGGTATGCCGTGGAAAACAGGTACGACCGTGTGAAGTACGAAGAGCCCATCTTTGGGACCGGGGAGGACGCCGAGCAGGTGCTGGACGGGCTCAAGACCCTCATCAGCACCTACGGCAACGCAACGGCGGCGGATTTGTATGAGCTGGCCGGCATCCACGATTTCAAATACGAGATGACAAGGATTGGCTGGACCTCCGTGGACGGGGCGGAGATCGTCCAGACGGACGACGGCTATATCATCACACTCCCCCAGCCCAAGCCCATCACTTACAAGGAGGAACCGTAATGGCAGAGTATCCCAACAACTCCCACAGCGCAAGGGAGAGAACGGATTCTACCGCACCGGGAAAAGCGGAAAAGAAGCTGGAAAAGGTGGTGACCGGAGCGGCCAAGACCCGGAAGAAGAGTGAGGCCCGGAAATTCGTCAACATCTTTGTCCCGGAGGACGGGGAGAACGTCAAGTCCTATATCATGATGGACGTGATTATCCCCGGCATCAAGAACGCCATCGCCGACGTGATCAGCATTGTGCTCTTCGGCGACTCCGGGCGCATCGGCGGAAGCAGGAGCAAGCGGGACGGACGCTCCCGGCTCACCTACTGGGACGACAGGCGGGATGACCGCAGAGAGTACGGACGGCCCAGAGCTGCCGCGGGCTTTGAATATGACGACATTATATTTGAGACCCGCGGGGACGCCGAGCTGGTGCTGGATCAGCTGGAATCGGCCATCGCCAACTACGGCATCGCGTCAGTGGCCGACCTCTACGACCTGGCGGGCATCACCTGCCGCAATTACACGGCCAACCGCTATGGCTGGACGGATATTCAGTCGGCAAAGGTCATCCGGACCCGGGAAGGCTACACCTTGCAGCTTCCGAGGACGGTTCAGATCAACTAAAAGGAGGCCACAGCCATGTATGGATATTTGACCTCCAGCGGCTACAAGGGTCTGGTATGCGGCCGGTGGATGCTGTTCGCCACGGACACCGAGTATTACGAGTACATGAGAGAGCATGAGGAGGAGCGCCATGCGGATTAACGCGGATTCATTTGTAGGCGTCGGCATCTGCATTTTGGGGCTTGTGGGCGTGGGCTACGCCATCGGCGTCCACTCCAAAATGAAGGTGATGTGCGACCGGCTGGACACCAGCATCGACAACCTGGCCAACAACACCGAAATCGATATTCCCGCAAAGGTCATCGACCAGGCGGTTCAGAAGGCCGTAGAGCGGGAGTCCTATTCTGCGGTCAAGCGGGCCACGGAGGAGGTCGTGGCCGACGCGAAGCGGGAGATCGAGAGCCGGGTGGGCACGGCGGTAAAGGCCCAGTATGACGCGATTTCGGACGGTGTGGCAGACCAGATCGCCAAGAACGTCGCCCGGATCGACGAGAGCAAGCTCAAGAAGGAGGTCGTGCAGAAGGCCAAGGAGCAGATCGCCGAGAAATTCGACGACAAGCTGGACGACCTGCTGGAGGAGTTCAACGGAAATCTCCAGAACGTGGGGAAAATCTATAAATCTATTGCGAGATCATTTTCTAAGGAGGATATTTGACGATGAAAACCAATGAAATCATGAAATCTGTGAGCCTGACCTTCAACAAGGTGGGGTTCCAGCTTCAGAAGAAGAGCCCTGAAATCCTGGTTGCCGCCGGCGTGGTCGGCGTGGTGGTGAGCGCCGTCATGGCCTGCCAAGCCACTCCCAAGGCCCTCAAGGTGGCAGAGAAGACCCAGAACGACGTCGAACGGATTCAGAGCGCCGAGGATTCCGGCGTTACCCAGGCCGGAGAGACCTACACCAAGGAGGACGCCCGCGGCGACCGTATGCAGGTCTACGCCCACACCGGCTTCCAGTACATCAGGCTGTATGCCCCCGCCGTTCTGCTGGGCGCGGCGTCCATCACCTGCATCCTCACCAGCCACAAGCTCATGAGAAAGCGCAACATGGCGCTGGCGGCGGCCTATGCCACCCTGGACAAACACTTTAAGGATTACCGCGGCCGTGTGCTGGAGCGGTTCGGCGAGCAGGTGGAGAAGGAGCTGCGCTACAATATCAAGGCCAAGGAGATCGAGACCACGGTGGTGGACGAGAATGGTAAGGAGAAGAAGGTCAAGGAGACGGTGGACGTAGCCGCCGAGGGCTGGGACCCCTCCAAGTACAGCCCCTATGCCCGTATCTTTGACGAGGGCCACCCCGCCTACATGAAGGATGCCGAGCAGAACAAATTTTACCTGCTGGCCCTTCAGGCCCAGGCCAACGACCGGCTCAAGTCCCGCGGCCACCTGTTCCTCAACGAGGTCTATGAGATGCTGGGCTTCCGCCTGACCAAGGCCGGCGCCGTGGTGGGCTGGATCTATGACCCCAGAGAGCCCATGGGGGACAACTTTGTGGACTTCGGCATGTTCGAGGTGTGCCGCGAGAAGGCGGTGGACTTCGTGAACGGCTACGAACGGTCCTTTATCCTGGACTTCAACGTGGTGGGCGACATCACCGACGCGCTGGCCACCCACCAGACGCTGTGAGGGCTGAGCCATGAAGAAATTTTTGGCGACCCTGCTGCTTGCAGCCGTAATGCTCACCGGAGCGTCCTTCTGTGTGGAGTATGAGCCTGCCGCCGCTTTGGAGCCGGTTGCCACCCCGGTCCATGCGGTTGCGGAACAGGTCAACCTGACGGAGAAACGGGCTGATATTCCTCAGCCTGTGGTCTCCAAGGCCCCTGTCGTCCAGCCGGAGGAACCGATGGAAGAGCCCAACGCCGTCACGCTGACCCAGGAGGAGATCGACCTGATCGCCCTCTGCGTGATGGCGGAGGCGGAAGGCGAGCCGGAGGAGGGCCAGCGGCTGGTTATCGACACCATTTTGAACCGGGTGGAGACCCCCCGGTTTCCCGACAATGTCCACGACGTGATTTATCAGAAGAACCAGTTTGCCGGCATGTATGGAGAGCGTATCGAGCGCTGCTATGTGAAGGAAGAGCTGGTTCAGCTGGTCCGGGAGGAGCTGGAGAACCGCACGAACAGCGAGGTGGTCTTCTTCCGGACTGGCCACTATCATTCCTACGGCGTCCCCCTGTTCCAGGTGGGGGCGCATTATTTTTCCAGTTATGAGTAAAGGAGGCGCGCATTATGAAAACCTGCATCAAAGCCCTGCTGTCCTACGCCCTGGCCACCGTATCGGGACTCTGCCTGGTCGGCGGCGTCACCATTTTGTCCAGGAGGTAAGCGGTATGGAGGGATTTGCAAATCTGGTGTCCATGCTGGACTACGCGGTCAACACCAGAAGAAAACGCCACATCACCGGCGGGCTCCTGATCAGCGCAGCGCTGCTGTTCGGGGGCCTTGCCATTACCGTCATGAGCACTAAAGACGAAGAGGAGGACTACAATGAGTAAACTTGGCACAGCGCTGGCCTTTCTCGCAGGCGCCGCACTGGGGGGCGTTTCCGCATGGTATGTCGCCAAGACGCGGTACGACGAGCTTTCCGAGCAGGAGATTGACTCCGCCAAGCAGGCCTTTTATGCCAGGGAGCAGCAGCTGAAGGAGGAGATCGCCGCTCTGAAGGAGCATCTGGCCAAAGAGGACGAGCCGGAGGAGGCGCCCAAAACGGTTTTGGCGGCCAACAAGAACCAGGAGAAGGGCGACATCAACGACTACGCCAAGATGGTCAGCCGGGTTGGATATTCCCGCACCTCGGTGCCCCCGAAGCCGGAGCATGAGGTGGAGGCCCCCTATGTCATCTCCCCGAAGGAATTTGGGGAGATGGATGGCTACACCCAGATCAGCCTGACCTATTTTGACGACGGCATCCTTTCCGATGAGAACGGGGTCATCATCGACGAGCCGAAGGATATTGTTGGGGACGCTCTGAACCACTTCGGGGAGTACGAGGAGGATTCCGTCTTTGTCCGGAGCGACCCCAAGCGGTGCGACTACGAGATCCTGCGGGACCTGCGCAGCTACGCGGAGTTCCGATCCACCCTTCCTCCGAAAATTTGAAAGGGAGGTCTGACGCTTGACCCGGGATGAACTGATTGACCAGTATTTTGACTGGATGTATCAGCTCGTGGTCGACGACCGATATTCTAACAAGTCCTATCGTAAGCTGTTTGCGCGGCTTTACGATACGGAATTCACCTATACGATTCCGATGGACGGCAACCGGGCCGAAGACGGCATCGACCTTAGATATCGGTTCGGTCGCGAGCAATTATATTCTGACGCCATGGTCGCGTCCTGCCTGGACGACCGCCCGTGCAGCATTCTGGAAATGATGATCGCCCTCGCCATCCGCTGCGAGGAGCACATCATGGACGACCCCGACGCCGGAGACCGGACGGGGCAGTGGTTCTGGAGTATGCTGGTGAGCCTGGGGCTCGGCTCCATGGACGACCGGAAGTTTGAGCGATATTTTGTTGATCAGACGCTGGAGCGGTTCCTGGAACGCGGGTACGGACGCAACGGCGAAGGCGGGCTCTTTACCGTGGACAACGGCCGCGACATGCGGAACACGGAAATCTGGTATCAGATGAACTATTACCTGCGCGAAATCATCAGGGAGGGAGGCATTTAGCATGAGTAAAAAGGGAAAATTCGTGGATATCTGCACGCTGGAGGACTTGACGGCCCTGGTAAACCACAACTTCCAGGCCTTTGAGAAGCGGGTGGCCAAGCTGAGCCGTAAAAGCAGCATGTTGACCGTGCTCGCCGTTGCCGCAGTTATGGGCGTTTACGCCCTGGCGGCGGAGAACCGGAAGCGGGAGGAACAGGTCTACCAGCTTTCGGTCCGTGTGAAAAAGCTGGAGTATGATAAAGGAGAGTAAATGACCCGATGCTGGACTTCTTGATGATTTCAACGCGCAGCGGGAAACGCGGCATCATCGAGATCTATCCCAAGTTTATCATCAAGAAAAGTAGCGACCTCATGATCAGAGGCGGCGACTTCTATGCAATCTGGATTGACGAACGGGGTATGTGGTCGACTGATGAACAGGACGCGGTCGACTTGATCGACCATGAGCTGGACCGATACGCAGAAGAAAACCGCACGCGCTTTGACGGCAACATTCGCGTCCTCCATATGTGGGACGCGGAAACTGGCATGATCGACACCTGGCACAAGTATTGCCAGAAGCAGATGAAAGACCAGTTCCATATGCTCGATGAAAAGCTGATATTCTCCAACACGAAAGTGACCAAGCGCGACTACGCCAGCAAGTCCCTCCCCTACCCCCTGGAGCCGGGGGAGACTCCGGCGTGGGAGCGTCTGGTCTCCACATTATATTCTCCCGAGGAGCGGCACAAGATCGAGTGGTGCATCGGGGCTATCGTTACCGGGGAGTCCAAGAAGCTGCAAAAGTTTCTGGTCTTCTACGGAGCGGTGGGCACCGGAAAGAGCACCATCATCAATGTGATCATGCAGCTCTTCGAGGGATACCACACCAGCTTCAGCGCCAAGGACCTGGGCTCCTCCAGCAACGCCTTTGCTCTGGAGGCCTTCCGCGCCAATCCGCTGGTGGCCATTCAGCATGACGGCGACCTCTCCCGCATCGAGGACAACACCCGCATCAATTCGCTGGTGTCCCACGAGATGATGACTGTCAACGAAAAGTTCCGCTCCGCCTACTCCAACCGCTTTAAGACCTTCCTCATCATGGGAACCAACAAGCCGGTCAAGATTACGGACGCGAAATCCGGCGTCATCCGAAGGCTGATCGACGTGACGCCCACCGGGGACAAGGTTCCGCCGGACGAGTACCGGAGGCTGACCCGGCAAATCCCCTTCGAGCTGGGCGGCATTGCCTATCACTGTCAGGAGGTCTATCTGGAGGACCCGGACTACTACAACGATTATATTCCCATCGCCATGATGGGGGCCTCCAATGACTTTTATAACTTCATCGTGGACTCCTATCATGTGTTCAAACGGGACGATGGCGTGTCCCTGAAGTCGGCCTGGGAGATGTATAAGGTCTACTGCGAGGACGCCAAGGTGCCCTACCCCGTCTCCCGCATGATATTTAAGGAGGAGCTGAAGAACTACTTCCGGTGTTACGAGGAGCGGTTCAGCATGGGGGACGGGTCCCGCGTTCGGAACTATTACAGCGGGTTTCGGACGGAAAAATTTGAGGAACAGGCGCCGGAGGACAAGCCGGTGTCGCCCCCTCACCCCACCATCGACTTTGTGGAGGGGCAGGCTTCGGCGTTTGACAAGGACTGCGCCGACTGCCCTGCCCAGTATGCAGGCGGAGAAGGCACGCCCCGTAACAAATGGGAGCGTGTCCGGACAAAGCTGTCCGCCCTGGACACCAGCAAGCTGCACTACGTCAAGCTCCCGGAAAACCACATCGTCATCGACTTTGATATTCCGGACGAGCAGGGCCAGAAGTCCTTTGAGCGGAATCTGGCCGAGGCGAGCAAGTGGCCGGCCACTTATGCGGAGGTAAGCAAGAGTGGCTGCGGCATCCACCTGCATTATATTTATTCCGGAGACCCGGCGCGGCTCAGCCGGATTTACGACGACCACATCGAGGTCAAGGTCTTTACCGGCAACAGCTCCCTGCGCCGCAAGCTCTCCAAATGCAACAACCTGCCTATCGCTACGATAAGCTCTGGATTACCGTTGAAAGGAGAAAACAATGTGGTAAATTCCAAAGTCATTCAAAGCGAAAAAGGGCTTAGAGTTCAGATCAAGCGAAACCTCAATAAGGAAATCCATCCGGCTACTAAGCCCTCTATCGACTTTATCCACAAGATTCTGACGGACGCCTATGAGAGCGGTATGCCCTACGACGTCACCGATATGCGCAACGCGGTCCTGGCCTTCGCCGCCAACAGCACCAACCAGGCGGAATACTGCATCAAGCTGGTGAATAAGATGCCCTTCAAATCCGCCGAGGACGGACAGGGGGTGAAAAATGACGAGGCCAAGCTGGTCTTTTATGATGTAGAGGTATTCCCCAATCTGTTTCTGGTGAACTGGAAGATCGAAGGCCCCGGCCAAACCGTGGTCCAGATGATCAACCCCAAGCCCACGGAGATCGAGGAGCTGATGAAGTTCCGTTTGGTGGGGTTCAACTGCCGCCGGTACGACAATCATATTTTGTACGCCCGGCTGATGGGTTACACCAACGAGCAGCTCTACAACCTGTCCCAGAAGATCATCAACAGCGAGAAGAAGGCCCGGAGCACCAACTGCTTCTTTGGGGAGGCCTACAACGTCTCTTATACGGACGTGTATGACTTCTGCTCGGTCAAGCAGAGTCTGAAGAAATGGGAGATCGAGCTGGGCCTTCATCACCAGGAGCTGGGGCTTCCCTGGGACCAGCCGGTTCCGGAGGAGATGTGGCAGAAGGTCGCGGAATACTGCGACAACGATGTCATCGCCACTGAAGCCGTCTTCAATGCCCGGAAAGCCGACTTTGTGGCCCGGGAGATCCTGGCGGATGTGGCCGGGATGACGGTGAATGATACCACCAACTCCCTCACCACCAGAATTATATTTGGCGGCAACAAGCGCCCCCAGGACCAGTTCAATTACCGGAACATGGGCGACACGACGCAGATCTATGACCCGAACCGGGACCTGCCCTTTACCATGGGAGAACCTGAGTTCGACGAGTTCACTGCTTTTGACAAAAAGGGACGTCCCATCTTCCCCGGATACAAATTCGAGGGCGGGAAGTCCCTCTATCGCGGTGAGGAGGTTGGCGAGGGCGGCTATGTCTATGCCGAGCCGGGTATGTACGGCGACATCGCCCTGCTGGACATTGCCTCCATGCACCCCTCCAGCATCATCGCGGAGGAGCTGTTCGGCCCCGAGTACACCAAGCGGTTCCAGGAGATCAAGGACGCCCGTGTGGAGATCAAGCACAAGAACTTTGAGAAGGCCCGGAAGATGCTGAACGGCGCACTGGCCAAGTATCTGACGGATGAGGGTTCGGCAGACGCTCTGGCCCAGGCACTGAAAATCGCCATCAACTCGGTCTATGGCCTGACCTCGGCCAACTTCGAGAATCCCTTCCGGGACAACCGGAACAAAGACAATATCGTCGCCAAGCGCGGAGCCCTGTTTATGGTCAACCTCAAGCACGAGGTCCAGAAACGGGGCTTTACTGTTGCCCACATCAAGACGGACTCCATCAAAATCCCGGACGCAACGCCAGCCATCATCGACTTTGTGATGAAGTACGGTGAGAAGTACGGCTATACCTTTGAGCACGAGGCCACCTACGACCGGATGTGCCTGGTGAACAACGCCGTTTACATCGCCAAGTACGCCACGGCGGAGAAATGCCAGCTGGCTTACGGCTATGTGCCCGGTGATATTCGGAAACACCCCGGCGAATGGAACGCCACCGGCACCCAGTTCCAGATCCCCTACGTGTTCAAGAAGCTGTTCTCCAGGGAAGAGATCGTGTTCGAGGATATGTGCGAGACCAAGTCGGTCACCACCGCGCTGTACCTGGATACGAACGAGACCCTGCCGGATGTATCCGAGTATGAGAAAGAGCTTGAAACACTGCGGAAAAAATGGCCGGACAAAGAGGGACAGTACCCCATGGATTATGACGAGGTCGTTGCGGATCTGAAAGCCAAAATCGAACCGGGCCACAATTATATTTTCATCGGCAAGGTTGGCTCCTTTTGTCCTATGAAACCCGGCTGCAACGGCGGTCTGCTGCTGCGGGAGGTCGTGGACAAAAAGACCGGCGAAAAGAGCTATGCCTCTGCTGGCGGGGCCAAGGGCTACCGTTGGCTGGAGTCCGAGATGGTCAAGCATCTGGGTAAGGAAGACGGCATCGACCGGGGGTACTACGATGCCATGGTGGACGCCGCCGTTGCGGATATTTCCCAATACGGAGACTTCGAGTGGTTCGTATCCGACGACCCCTATGTGAAAGCGGACGATGACACGCCACCCTGGTTCGGCCCCGGGGAGCCCTATGGCGATGACGCTACCGCCTTTGATGTGAGGTGAAGACGATGAGCATCGTGCTGATTATATTCTGGTTCGACGTTCTGGCTGCGTTCATTTGCGCCGCCACCAAGCGGTTCTTCCTATGCGGCGTCAATGTCGTGTTGGCGGTTTTGCTGGCTTTCATAGCCATGGTTTATGAGGGCCGTCTACTGAACCGCGTCAAGAAGCTGGAAGAGGAAGTCGCATTGCTCCGCAGGGGCACGATTATCTGCGAACACCTTTCCCAAATCAACGATAAATAAAGGAGAGTTTTATTATGGCTAATCCCAGAGTGAATGAGAACCTTGTGATCGAGAACGCCCGCCTGCTCTTCCGGAACTTCTCCGGCAGAGAGAGCAAGTACAACCGCGCCGGACAGCGGAACTTCTGCGTCTACATCGAAGATGCCGCAGACGCCCAGAAGCTGATCGATGACGGCTGGAATGTCCGTGTTCGTCCGCCCCGTGAGGACGGCGAGGAGCCCCGCTATTATATTCAGGTGGCGGTCAGCTTTGAGAACATTCCGCCCACGGTCTACATGATTACCAAGCGCAAGAAGGTAAAGCTGGATGAGGAGTCCATCGACACCCTCGACTTCGCGGAGATCCGCAATGTGGACCTGACCATCCGCCCCTACAACTGGGTGATTCAGGAGGGCACCAAGAACGAGAAGAGCGGCGTTAAGGCCTACCTGCGTTCGCTGTACGTGGTCATCGAAGAGGATGAGTTCGCCGAGAAGTACGCCGGCGACGAGTATCCGGAGGAGTAAGACCAATGTGGGGGCGTCGGTGAATAAGGAGATAGCCGGCGCCCTCTCCTATTTTTGAAAGGAGAAAAACCATGGCAAATGAGGTAAATTGCCGCATGATATTTAAGGAGGGTGTGGAATGAAGCCATTCTGGAAAAATTCCCGGAAGAAGAAAACGAAGAACCCTTCCACGCCTCCCCAGCAGAAACCGAGAACACGGGCAAAACCGAAGTCCATGGAGGAACCGTGGAAACCTCCCATGGCTGTTCCGCCCAAAGCGATTGGGCAAGAAAGAACACCCATCACACAGATGCTGGAATCGGCTCGTCCCGTCCGGAAAGAGTACATTCCAGCCAGGCCGTCGACGCGAAAGAGCGAGTATTATCACGAGTTTCGCTCCAATTTTCAGCAGCTGCTTTCTCCAAAATGTCGCCCGATTGATATTTGGAGGGATTTCATCGTCATGGTGGCCTGCGCAATGTCCAATACCGTGGATAAAGCCCATTATGATGAGCGGGAGAAACGGTATCTGGAAATCATCAACAAATACGAAGAATCTCAGCAGCATATTTTCCCCAAACTCTATGCCGCTGTGGTCCTGGCTCTGGATGAAAACCCGGAACAGGACTTTCTCGGCGAGATGTTTATGGATCTGCACCTCGACTATGAGGAGCTGAAACAGATATTTACGCCATACCACGTGTGCCAACTGATGGCGGACATCACGATGGACGACCTTGTTGAGCAGATTGACAAGCAGGGCTATGTTTCCATCAATGACTGCTGCTGTGGAGCAGGAGCAAATCTAATTGCCGCAATCAATTCCGCCCGACGCAAATTGGAAGATGCGGGCCTGAACTTTCAGAACCACATTCTGATCATCGGACAGGACATCGAGGAACTGGTGGCACTGATGTGTTATATTCAGATCTCCCTGCTCGGGGTCGCTGGCTATATCAAGGTCGGAAACGCCCTTACGAAGCCAATGACCCCTGGCGACAGCATGGAAAATTACTGGTTCACGCCCATGTATTTCTCTGATGTATGGCACACAAGAAGAACCATTCGGACGTTTATAGATTTGTTTAAGGAGGATGCAACATGAATAAATGGCCAAGATGCAAGGACTGCGTGCGCGACAATTATCTTAGAGAACCCGTCTGTCAAACCTGCGTTGCTGGAAGCAACTTTCTGCCCCGGGGGCGCAGCAAGATTTACTACGAGTCTGTCCAGGAGATGAATCAGCCGCCGGCAGCTTATCGCGCTATGGTTCAGGCCTTGCGGAGGTTTGACGATAGCGCCCTTGTCCCGGAGATTCTGGACGTGATGTTCAACGAGCCTGCCACTATCGTCTTCTGGGCCGACGGCACCAAGACTGTGGTCAAAGCCGTTTACGACGAGTTCGATCCGGAGAAGGGGCTTGCTATGGCGATTGCGAAGAAAGCTCTCGGCAACAAGGGCAACTACTACAATGTCATTGCAAAGTGGACGGACGAGTATCTTGAGAAAGAGGATAAGTGATGCCCCGTGGCCATCCAGTTATATGACTACCAGCTCGAAGCGCTGAATCGGATGAAAAACGGCTGTATCCTCTGCGGCGGGGTTGGTTCGGGGAAGTCCCGGACCGGCCTCGCTTATTACTATGTGCAAGAGGGCGGCAAAGTGGGTACGGACGATTATATTCCGATGAAGAATCCCAGAGACCTCTACATCATCACCACTGCACGAAAACGGGACACCTGTGAATGGCAGGGCGATTTGGCTCCGTTCCTGCTCTCCCCCACTCTGGAGGCCAACTACTACAAAAACAAAGTGGTCATCGACTCCTGGAACAACATCGGTAAGTACGTTGACATCAAGGATGCCTTCTTTATCTTTGATGAACAGCGGGTGGTGGGGTATGGCGCCTGGACCAAGGCGTTCCTCAAAATCGTAAAGTCGAATGACTGGCTTCTGCTCTCGGCCACGCCTGGCGATACCTGGCAGGATTATATTCCGGTCTTCATCGCCAACGGGTTCTACCGCAACAAGACCGACTTTGTGGACCAGCATGTGATCTACGATTGGAGGGCCAAATACCCGAAGGTTGATGGCTACCGCAATACCGGAAGGCTAATCCGGCTTCGGGACAGGATTCTGGTCAACATGGATTTCAAGCGGCAGACAGTATCCCATCATGAGGACATCCGGGTTTCGTATGATATTTCCAGGTATAAGGACATCATGCGGACGCGATGGAATCCCTGGGAGGACAGGCCCATTGAAACCGCAGCCGAACTCTGCATGGCGCTTCGCCGGGTGACCAATTCGGATGAATCCCGGTCTGTTGCGATACTGGAAATCATGGAGGACCATCCCAGGGCCATCATCTTTTACAGCTACGACTATGAGCTGGATATTTTGCGTTCACTCGGGTATCCGGAGGGTACGGAGGTTGCGGAGTGGAACGGTCACAAGCACCAGGAAATCCCTACCGGAAAAAAGTGGGTGTACCTCGTCCAGTACACCGCCGGCTGTGAGGGTTGGAACTGCATTACCACGGACACCATTATATTCTACTCGCAGCAGTATTCCTACAAGGTTGCCACGCAGGCGGCCGGACGGATTGACCGGCTGAACACACCCTACCGGGATCTCAACTACTACCACCTGAAGAGCTTTTCCGGGATTGACCTCGCCATCAGCAAGGCTCTGTCCAAGAAGAAGAACTTCAATGAGGGCAAGTTTGTCGGTTGGGCCACAAAGCCGTTGGAGGTGAACCCCAAGAGTCATGAACAGGAAAGACGTCGCAGAGCTGCTTAACCGCAGGCGGAGACAAATTCTCGTTCACAGCATCATTTATTACAAAATGGATGATAACCTCATTTCGGATAGCACCTGGTCGGCATGGGCTACGGAGCTGGAAGAGCTTCAGAAGAAGTACCCCGACATCGCCGCCAAGGTTCCCTATGCAGAAGAATTCAAAGACTTCGACCACTCGACTGGTATGAACCTGCCTTTGGATGACCCCTGGGCAGTCAATAAGGCCCGACAGCTGCTTGCGATGAAGGACAGAGGATTCTGCATCCAATGTGAGCAGCTTGAAATTAAACTCTAAAAGAAGAAAGACGATGAATGACGAAATTAAATTTGCGTCAGACCATAGCGATGTTGAAAGTCGCGTTTTCGCTTTTCGCAGTTGCATGGAGCCTGCTCTGCATCTGTTTCCGGAGAGCATCGTTGAGAGGTTGAAAGGAGGCGGCTTCTTTACGGCCCCGGCCAGCACCAAATACCATGGAGCATACGAGGGCGGTCTGTTCGAGCACAGTCTGAATGTGACCATCTCTCTGGTAGAGCTCACAAAGCGGAATGGCCTGCTGTGGGGACGCCCGGAATCGCCTTACATCATCGGCATGTTCCATGATATTTGCAAGCAGGATCAATACCGGCATCCGGTTGACGCGACTTTCTATGGTGGCAGTGCCCCGATCCCTCTTGTTGATGAAAGCAAGTGGGAGTACGACCCCGATGCGGTTCTCAAAGGGCACGGGGAGAAGTCGGTGATGCTGCTTTCCCAGCATTTGTCCCTTACCATGGAAGAAATCCTGTGCATCCGTTATCACATGGGCGCCTTTGTAGACCAGAAGGAATGGAATGACTACACAAGAGCTGTTCACATGTGCCCGAACATCCTCTGGACGCATACTGCCAACATGATCGCGGCGCACATCCTGGAAATTGACAAGTGACCTTACCTTATTATATTCTACTAGGGTTGAGCAAAACTCCATTTCGCTTATAGAGAGGCACAATATACGGTGTAGAAAATCGCACACAGTTTCTATATATTGCGTTAGCGTTTTATAAAACACGAGTTTTGCTCATCCCTATATTCTACTGAACAAGAGGTGAAAGTACATGCTCGGAGCAATTATCGGCGACATTGTCGGTTCCCGTTTTGAACGGCATAACCACAAGTCAAAGGATTTTGAACTGTTCACGGACCAATGCGGGTTTACGGATGATACCGCCATGACGGTTGCCATTGCGAAGGCTCTGCTGGAATGCAACGGCGACTATACTGATCTCAGCAATCATGCTATTTGGTGTATGCAGGAGATTGGGCAAAAGTATCCTAACGCCGGGTACGGACAGATATTCTACCTCTGGCTCCACCATAAGAACCCGGGGCCCTACCGGAGCTACGGAAACGGCTCCGCCATGCGGGTAAGCCCGGTGGCTTATGTTGCCAAAACGGAAAAAGAATGTATCCAACTTGCCAAAGCAGTAACGCAGGTCAGTCACGATCATCCAGAGGGGATAAAAGGCGCGGAGGCTGCGGCTTTGGCTACTTGGGGTGCACTGAATGGCGCGACAAAAAGCATGATCCAAAAGCGAATCGAAGATCAATATTATATTCTGGACTTCGCAATCGACGAGATCCGCCCAAAGTACCGCTTTGACGCAAGCTGCCAGGGATCTGTCCCTCAAGCAATCGAGGCATTTTTGGAGTCGGAAAATTTTGAAGATACCATCCGCATCGCGGTCTCCCTCGGTGGGGACAGCGACACGATCGCGGCCATTGCCGGCGGGATCGCGGGAGCCTATTACGGCGTCCCGAACGACCTTAGACTGAAAGCAATAGAGTATCTGCCGGCAGAGTTCATTGATATTCTGGAAGACTTTGAGAAAAACTATTGTTGAAACGCAAATCGGGGCCACCCTCATCTTTGGGGGTGGTCTTTTCTTATTATTAGGAGGCACTGCCAATGGATAAAAAGCAGCTACAAGAGTTTATCAGCGCCATTGGGTCGATTGCGGAAACGGCCCTTCTCTTTTATCGGAGCACCCTGGCGGCGAAAGCAACCCCGGAAGAGGCTATGCGGTTGACCCAGGCCTTTATCGCGGCCATATTTTACGGCAACAAAAACAGCAGCTCCACTCCGGAGCAATGAAAGGAGAACATTATGACGATTCAGGGGTGGGTTCTCTTTGGGATTCTTGCTCTCTTTATTCTTTCGTTTGGCATCTTTGGCGCAATTATATTTGAAAAGATTGTCTGGAAGGTCCTCAGCGTTGTAGCAGCCATGCTCCTTATCATCGGACTCTTTGCCGGGATGCGCTGGTATTATCAGAATACCGCCAGCGGTCAACGGGCAATGACTGACCAGAAAAGTGAACTGGACAACGGGCTCGAACGGACGGTGACGATTTATACGGCAGATGGTGAGATCATTGCACAGTACACTGGGAAAATTGACATTGAGGGCAATGACGGCGGCTACGTCCTCTTTGACTATGAGGGGAAGCGCTACACCTACTATAACTGCTTTGTGGAGTCTATTGCGGACATTAAGTAGGGTACGGACGAAAAATTATATTTAAGAGGTAAGACTATGGCTGGATTGAATTGTGAAATCAGATGGGAAACCCGGCTCTGTGAGGTAGATGGCGAGCTTGGATATTTCCATTGCTGGGAGCATTGGTCCAATGTGATAGATGCGAGTCCGCTGCGGGGTGGTCACCCTGGAGGCCAGATTGGGCAGGTCTACGGTATCGTCGAGTTTACGGACGGCGTCCGGAGGGTAGACCCGTCGAAGATCAAGTTCTGCGATGAGGAGAATGCCTTGTTGACAGAGATGGCAAAACACCATCAGGAGGGAAACACATGAAAGTTTGTATTTTATCGAATGATGACCCTGCGGCCTTTCAAAGCTCGATCAATGCTTTTATCGCTGACAAAAAGGTCATCGACATCAAGTATCAGAGCATGAACCTGACGCTCAAGTTTACGAATGGGGTTCCTTCGGAATCAATCATCGTGGATCGTGCGCTCATCATCTATGAAGAATGAGCAGATAGCAGCAGTTCGTTGCAAATGCGGACGCCCGGCACATATTTGGCATTCGCGGGATGGATATTTATGCGGGTGCATCAATCCGGACTGCCCCATCTCTTTAGAGAGGTCACGGAAGTCTAGAGCGGAATCGATCCAAAAGTGGAATGCGAAGATGAAAGGAGAATCTCATGAATAACGAATGGCATCCCTGTCGGTATGTTGATTGTAAGTTGGAACATGATGGCTCCTGGGTAGACGGAAAGTGGTATGAATGGGAAGATATTTACGGCAACCGTGAAGTCGCTCGAATGAAACTCGACGCCATGGACCACTTTTATCCTAATACCAAAATCATCAAGGAAGAAAATGTCCGTCGTTACAGAGAGATTATGGAAGGAGAAAACTGATGTTCGTTGTGAGAGACTGGACGCGAAACCCTTCTTACACCATGGTAAGCAACGACGTTAAAGACGTCCGCGATATTGTTATCGGCATTACCGGAGATGAAACGATTGGCGACCATGTGCTTCTTCATCTTGGACATATGATTTTTGGACAATTTTTAGTATGGGGTCCGCTTGTCATTAGGTGCGTTCCGGATGAAGATGCTCAGGCATTATATTTGAAAGGAGAAAACGATGCTGATCATTAAGACAGCGGAAGACCGAGAACGCTGCACGTCTTGTTATGGCAACATCATCGTTGAGTTGACCATGGAAGAAGTCGTTGCCCTGTTCTCAGGAGCAACGCTCGGCGATCCGAACTTTAATGAATATGGGATATTCATTCGATTAGAAGGCTCTACGCCTGTTTGAAAGGAGAAACTAATGGGTATTAAGTTTGAAGGTCAGGTCTTAAAATTTGGCACCGTGGATAAATGCAATAGAAAATTTGCCCCGGACTGCAAGATCACGTTCCCCGAGAAAATCCCGGTAGCCTACAACTTCGATATGGATGAAATAATCGGACATGCTGATATTTCCAAGGTGGAGGACGGACTCAAAGGCGTGGTATCATTGTTCGATACGAATATTCTCCCTGGAAACGAGTATTTCGTTGGCGGATATTATACCAGGATCAAGACGCATGTGGAGGACCATATCACTGTTGTCGATTCTGGTAGGTTGGTCAGTATGAGTATCATTCCGGAGCATAATGTCGCTGATGAAAATTTGAAAGTTAGGAGAGTTGAACCCAATGCTGAAAATTGAAAACACCGAAGTCCTTGGCTGGGAGCACGCTATTCGAGGTATGCGCAATCCGATGAACTCTTGGGAGAAGAGTGATTCCAGTTGGAGATATGTTGCTCCAGCTCAGAGGGAAAGTCATATTCTGGCTTCGTATTTTGATGATTCTGAATTTTGGATCGGCCCTAATGATGCGGATTTGATGAGCCGTCTTCGCAACGCCGGCACCGACCACCGGAAGTTCATGCGGATGATTACGGTCTATGTGGACTTGACGGCTCCGCTGTACTGGTGGAAGGAGTTTGATACTTACAAGGTAGGAACGGTGGCCAATTCTTGCTCCACCATGCACAAAATTGTAGCGAAGGAGTTCACGCTGGAAGATTTCTCGTGTGAGCATTTATTCGATTCCGCGAATGGTGAAGATACGGATTGTTGGACCTATTCCACAGAAGGTATCTGCGAAATTGAACCGATTGATATTCTCAACCTCACCATTGCTATGCTTAATAAGGCCAGAGAATTGTATCTGGATTATCAACAAAAGGCATCTACTGGCGATCAATTTGCTAAAGATCATGTCAAAGAGTATTGGTGGCAGATGATCCAGCTTCTCCCTTCCTCCTACAACCAGCGGCGAACGGTCATGCTCAACTATGAAGTGCTGGCCAACATCTACAAGAGCCGGCGGAACCACAAGCTGGACGAGTGGCACACCTTCTGCGACTGGATTGAGGGTCTGCCGTACAATGAGCTGATTACTGGCCCCAGCTTGAAAGATATCCCCATTAGTAATGAGATCATGGAAGAGGCAAAACGAAGAGTCCATGAGGAACTGAATGCACAGTTCGATCATTTCTGTAAATTACACGAGGGTTAAATGATGAATAAGGAACAGAAGTGGATCGAAAAGCACCCCATAACGTGGCTTTTGATGCAGAAAATAGGGGAGTTTCTGTGGTTCTTTGCCAAGTTCTCTGTCTGTATGCTTTTGTGGTGGGCGATACATCACTGAGGAGTTGCCGCACAGCGAGTTGATTACCAAAGAAGGAGAATGATATTTATGGAAAAGAGTAATTTCATCACCTCTTGGCAGGAGGTTCACACCATCGTGGATGACGCTATGTCGAAGGGGAATCGGTCGGTGTCCATTTATATTTCGCCGGATGGTGGAATGTCCATTAGCGTATCCCCTTGGCCCGATGAGGAGTCACTTCGAGTTGCCTATGAACAGGGCAAAATCTCCTACAATGATTACCGTAAGAGCATTGGACTTTCCCCTGTCAAGACCTAATTGACACTCTTCGGCCAAGCATGGTATCATGAAGTCGAAGATACAGCATCAACTATGCGCAAAAAGTGCAGCTCCTATTATGGAAGGAGGTTGTTAAGCTATGGCTGAACGCAACAATTCTCACCTTCTGGATGGTGGTGATGATCCCATGGGCATGACAGACAACCAGTATAAGGGTATGCTTCTGGACCAGTTGGAAGACTGGCAGGAAGTCCTGGATCTGGCAATCAAGGCCGGGAACACCGAAATCCAGGAAAAGGTTGAGAAACAGATTCGCAAAATCAATGAAAAGCTGAAGTTCTAAACCTCGACCAAAGGGAGAGCCTACGGAAACGTGGGCTCTCTTCTTTTATATTTGAAAGGAGTCGATCAGATGGAAAAAATACTTCGACTAAACGAACAAGATATTGTCCAGGCACTTGCAGACCACTTCAATGTGGATCGCGCCAAAGTAAACCTGACGGTCAAAATTAGGACAGAGGGATATGGCCCGACCGAGCATCAGTTTCCGGAAGTGAGCGCTGTTATCAAGGAGGGTTGAGCATGGACATTCCAGGAATACGATGCTTGACCTGCATCCACATCAAAGTTTGCTCGCTGAAACCCACCCTGCTCATGTATGAAATAATGGCGAAAGAAATGGGCATATCTCTGCACTGTCCAAACTATATTGATATTTCACGGCTTCGCCCGGAGAAAGGACAAAAAAGATGACGCTTCATGAAAAAATTGTTCTCTCTGCTTACACCGGCATTTTGATGTGCGACATGTCCGAGGTTCACCGGTATATCGAAAAACTCCTCGGCAGGCCGGTCTGGACGCATGAACTGGCCAGCGAGGCTCTGTGGTCCGAAATTAAGGAGAAAGCGAAGCCTGATTTTCACAAAATCATCGAGCCATAGGAGGGGTTCCAATGCGAAAGCTCAATTCTGGCGACAAGCTCTATGTTTGCGATCGTAAGCGATGCGGCGACCGGTGTCACTATCCTGATTGCCGGCATACCACTGATATTTCCCATGCAATCAATGCTCTAACCTTCCCCAACGGCTTTGAGAAGGTGGAGCACAACGGCAACGTCTATTTTGTGGAGAGGGAGGATTGATATTTTGACCTTTAGCGTATTTTGGATGAAATTGTCGAGCCAATCAACCAAAAGATCATCATCGACCAACTCGCCGCCAGAATACCGCATACTGACCAAGCAACTACACACGAAAAGGAGCATTCTACCATGACAATCAATGAATACCAGGCGCTTGCGCTGCGCACGGAGTCACGCATCACCACCGACCCCGTCCCTTATATTCGCGTTCTGGAAGGGCTTATGGGCCTGAACGGAGAAGCCGGCGAGGCCATTGACCTGATGAAGAAAGTGCTGTTCCAAGGCCACGAGTTCGACCGGGAGCACATGGCCAAAGAACTGGGCGACATTGCCTGGTATCTGGCTGTCAGCGCTGACGCCATTGGCTACGACCTGGAGAGCATCCTGCAAATGAATGTGGATAAGCTCAAGGCGCGGTATCCGGACGGTTTCAGCACGGAGCAGAGCCTGCATCGCAGCGCCAATGATATTTAGGAGGCACCGCCATGAGCATCCAAGATGACTACCTGTTTGTCCGGTTTGACAAATACTGCAAAACCTGCAAGCATGAGAAGCTGGAGGAAAACGAACCGCCCTGCGACGAGTGTCTGGAGCATCCAGTAAACCTGCACTCGCATAAACCCGTTTGCTACGAGGGTACGGATGAGTAAGAAAGACCGTTCCGTAGCATACACCACTTAAAACACAGGAGGGCAACATGGCACAAAAGCGAATCAGGATGGTTCAGCGTGATATTTTGAACGATCGGCTGCGGCTTCTCTACGACGACGGAACGCAAGGTGTTCTGGAGTATGGGGAAGCCGTTTCCCGTTCCAAGGCGCCTGCCATCATCAAACCGAACGACTTTGTTGGGCTGACGCTCAAGCAGGCCAAACTGAAACTTGGCATCAAGAATTGAGGTGCGGCCCGTGAGTTACCAATACGATTTATATTTACAAAAGCACAAGGCCAACGTGAAAAAGGGTTTTGACTGGCTTCAGACCAACATGCCCTGGCTCTTTGAGGGGAAACCGGACGCTGCTTGGCAGACCGAGTTCGAGCATGATGCGTCCAAATCAAAGCCGGATGAGTACGAGGCCTATGACGCTTATTTCTATGGAGGCAACCGCTCCTATGCTGTTGTCCAGGCGTTCCAAAGAGCCTGGCTCCTGCACATCCACCGCAATCCCCATCACTGGCAGCACTGGGTTCTAATCAACGATGACCCCGGTGAAGGCGAAGTCCTGCTGGAGATGCCTTACAATTATATTATTGAGATGATCTGCGACTGGTGGGCCTTCAGCTGGGCGGAAGGTAATCTGAGCGAGATCTTCTCGTGGTATGATGAACATAAGGACTATATCAAACTGAACCCGAAGACCCGCGAAACCGTGGAAGATATTCTCTGGGAACTCCGGGGACGGCTTGGATTTAATGTCCTTGCTCATCATGGCGTCAAAGGTCAGAAGTGGGGCGTTCGTAATGGGCCGCCGTATCCGCTTGATAAAAGCAAGAAGTCTGGTAGAATAGTAACAAAAACCATCAAAGGACATGCTGGACCAACTAAACAGGACGAACCCGACAGTGTCGTTGATCACATTTCTTCTGATGGAAAAGTGAAAACACGCGCATTTTACGATGGTGACGGATGGAAAGTTTCAGAAATACACACGAGCGATCATGGTAATCCCAAACACCATTCGTATGGAAGTCATGGCGAGCACATTCATTATTATGAGTGGGATCGTGAAACCGGAAAACGAATTAGTAGCACTCAGGAAGAGATACCGGAGGATTTAAGGAAGGAGAATGATGATATTTTATGACTTTAGAAGAGTTTGTAGCGATTCTGAGCGATGAGTATGCCACGGCCGAGTTTGAGTACAACGGCAAGCGATGTGGCATCGAGCCAGAAACCAGCGATTCAAATACCACCTATGCGATGTGGTATGGCGAGGTGTGGAAAGACTACGACAACATTGACGATCTTCTTTCGGACGGGTTCTTTGATGGAGAATCTCTCCAGGATATTTTCCCGTCGATCGACGTCTGGTTCTAAATCTCGCAGGAAAGGAGAAAAACTGTGATAACAATTCAAGGGCAATACAACACTGCTATTTGCTACACCAATGAGCTGGAAGGAGCGGCTCGGGAGCAGATTCAAGCTGTTTGTGACCGGCCTGAGTTTGCAGGCTGTAAAATCCGCATTATGCCCGATGTCCATGCGGGTAAAGGCTGTACCATCGGCACCACTATGACCATTCAGGACAAGATCGTCCCCGGTATGGTAGGCGTGGATATTGGCTGTGGTATTGAAACTGTGGAACTGGCCGAACGCGAGATTGACTTCGCCAAGCTGGATGCGCTGATTCGGGAGAAGATTCCCTACGGCCGAGAAATCCGCGATATTCCCCATCCTCTCAATTCGGAAATCGACTTGACCCAGCTCCGTTGTGCCGACCAGGTCAATCTTGACCGAGCAGTTCACAGCATCGGCTCTTTGGGAGGCGGTAACCACTTTATTGAGGTAGACCAAGCCGGGGACGGGCGGCTGTTTCTCGTGATTCACTCCGGGAGCCGACATCTCGGAACGGAAGTGGCCGACTATTATCAAAACGAAGGCCGCCGGGCACTCTGGGGCGGAGCCCGTCATCAGATTCAGGAGACCATTGCCCAGTTGAAAGCGGAGGGGCGTTTCCAGGAAATTCAGAAGACCATTACGGCGCTGAAGAAAGAGCACGTGTTGGATATTCCGAAAGACCTGGCCTATGTGGAGGGTAAGTTGTTCGACGACTACATCCACGACATGAAGTTGACCCAGCGCTTCGCCGTTCTGAACCGAAAAGCTATGGCGGACATCATCGTGTCCGGGATGGGATTCACGATTACGGACGAATTCACCACCATCCATAATTATATTGATACGGACGCCATGATCCTTCGCAAAGGCTCCGTTTCTGCCAAAGCTGGCGAAAAGCTGCTCATCCCCATCAACATGCGTGACGGAAGCCTGATCTGCATTGGCAAGGGAAATGAAGAGTGGAACTGCTCCGCTCCGCATGGCGCGGGAAGACTGATGAGCCGGCGAGCTGCGCTCAATACGTTGTCTATGGAAACCTTCCGGTCGGAAATGGAAGGCATCTATACGACCTGTGTGGTGCCGGATACGTTGGACGAATCTCCCATGGCGTATAAGAGCATGGATGAGATTATCGCACAAATCGGCCCCACAGCGGACATTGTGGAGCGTATTCGCCCGGTCTACAACTTCAAAGCCTCGGATTAAACAAAATACGAAAAAAAAAGAATGCCTCGAATTGTGTAACAGCAGTTCGGGGCATTTATATTTTCTGGAAAGGAGCGACATGAAAGGGATTTATCAGAGTGTGCCCGACTGCATCGCTTGTATGAATTTGGGGTGGGCTCCCGAAGGAGCCTGTTCGGGATGCCTCAGATTGGCAAAAGAGCGCGCCGAAGAGGTTGATATTTTACAGCTCGGCGTTGGTCTCTTCGCAGACAAGGCCGTTATCAAGAAAACGAACGGAGCACTGGCAACCGTTCCGATGAGCGAACTCACCATTATCGATTGATATTTTGAAAAGGAGAAAACACCATGAACGAAATGAATGCAAATGCGGTCGAAACCAAGGAACCCGAGAACGCTACGGCGTCTACCCCTCCGAAGATCATTGCTGTGGACTTCGATGGCTGTCTTGCGGTCAACAAGTGGCCGGAGGTGGGAGAGCCCATCTGGAAGAACATCAATCGGCTGAAAGAGGAGCAGGCCAATGGTACCAAGGTCATCCTCTGGACCAACCGTGTCGGCGAGCCCCTGGAGAAGGCTGTGAGCTTCTGCAAGGAGCATGATATTCACTTGGACGCAGTCAATGAGAACCTGTCTGAGATCGTCGAGGCCTTTGGCGGGGACTGCCGGAAGGTCTTTGCCAATGAGTATTGGGATGACCGGGCGGTGCTGATGGACGAAGAGGAAAACCGCTGGGCCTCTCAGGAGGTCGAGATGGCCTGTCAGCGGGAAAAAGAGGCTTCGGAGGATACGGATGACTGGGACTATGGCGTGGCCTGCTACAAGAGCGCTCTGAGGGCCTACGAGTGCCTTTACAGGGATGGTCACAGCGGTTTCAGCATCCAGATCACCAAGAGCATTCTGAACCGTCTGATCGACGGCAAGTGCCTGACGCCCATTGAGGACACTCCTGATATTTGGAGCGACATCACCAGTGAGTGCAACTGGAAAGAAGGATATCAGCAGTACCAGTGCAAGCGCATGTCCTCCCTGTTCAAGGAAGTTGCTCCGGATGGCACAGCCACCTATTCCGATACCGAACGGGTCTGCGGCATAAACATCAATGCTCCGAATGCGGCCTTCAGCAATGGCTTCATGACCCGGCTCGTGGATAAGATCTTCCCCATCACCATGCCCTATCTGCCTGCCGGCAAGAAGTATCGCGTGTTTTCGGAGGACTTCCTGGTCGATCCTAAGAACGGCGACTACGATACAGTTGGCTACCATTATATTCTTACGCCCGATGACAAGAAGGTGGAGCTTAACCGCTACTTCAAGGAAGAGGACGGCAAGATGGTCCAGATTGAAAAGGCCGAATATGAGGAGCGGAAGGCGAAGCGGGTGACCAAGAAATGAAAAACGGCTGGGATGATATTCTAAGGTTCATCTTCAACTTGGTCACTGTTCTGGCCATCCTCGGCGTTCTATTCCTTGTAAAACTTCTGTTCGACTTTTTGAGGTGGATTCTATGAAAAATTTCGACACTATGCTGGTGGGATTTGACCACAGCCACGGCGACCCTGCGGTATTGATCGTTGGGAGGAAAGCACCTGGCGATAATGTTCGCATCATCAATCAGTTCCAAGGCAAAGAGGCGGAAGAGCTGTACCGGAAACTGGTCGGAGAGGAGGATAAAAATGATTGAGAAAAGACTGGGTAAAATTGACTTTGTCGAGTTTGGTAGTATGAAAGATTACCCGTTTCAGCTGGGGCTCCAACTCGGTTTCTCGATGTCTGGCAGTGGCGTCATGGATGGTGGCAAATACACTGTAAACATGTCTCCAGACTGCCACTGGGAAATTGGAACTCGTCATACCAATCTTGCGGAATCCCTCGACCGCGTGGCAAAAATCCTCAATGATGCGAAGGTGAATTATATTTCCGAGCTGTTGGGGAAGCCCGTTGAAGTAACTTTGGAAGATGGTATGTTCAAGGAATTCCGGATTCTTACGGAGGTCCTTTGATATTTTGAAGGGAGAACACATGAAACGCATTTACGTTGGCACACTCTTGTGCATTATTTTGTCGTTGGGACTTTTGACCGGATGTGACCAAGGCGTCGCTCGCTCTCTCGGTGGCGATATGACATTAGAACTTGAACCCGGGCAAAAACTGGAGATGATTACCTGGAAAGAGGATTCCTTGTGGTATTTGACCAGACCCATGCGGGATGACGAGGAGCCTGAAACCCACACGTTTCAGCAATCGTCTGAATTCGGCGTGTTTGAGGGGACCGTAACCATCGTCGAATCTGTTGTCGAAGGAGAAAACGCATCATGACTATTTATGTTTCAGGAAGACAATCGGGCAAAACCACATTTCTGATTCGGCAATCCGCAGATACAGGCGCGGTCATTGTGGCGCCGACCTGCCAGATGGCGAGATACATCGATAGTATGGCTCGCGACCTTGGTTTGCAGATTCCTCCGCCCGTTACTGTCGCCGATTGGATTCGAGGCCTGGTTCGTCAGCCTAAAGACCATGACAAAACCTACCTGGTGGATGAGCTGCAAATGGCTCTACATCAACTGAATGTCAAAGCGGCAACGATTGATAAAAATCATGAGGAGATGGTTCGTATGTTTGGAGTAAAGGAAACCCGCTGTACCAGATGCAGCCATAGGGACGTGTGCCAGTACAAGTCGGAGTATCTGGCGGCACAAACTGCTGTGGATGAGGTAAGCGTCCGCCGACCCTCAAAGGATGACGAGTCTATCAGCAGCATTCGCCTGCATGATATTCCCTGGATCGAGCCGGTGGAGTTGAAATGCACATACTTCCGCCAGGACACAGGGGCAATTCGATAACTACTATTCGGGAGGAATAAACCAATGAACAAAAAAGTGATGCGCCATAAGGCGATCTGCGACGAGCTGAACAGCTTGTACGAACGAAAGAACCATGACTACGGCGACAGCTTCCATCAGACCTTTGTAGAGGAGGGACTGGCTATGACCCGGATTCGGCTGGGAGACAAGTTCTCCCGATTTAAGACCCTCTCCCGCCTCTCTGCAAATGACGCCGGTCAGCAGCAGGTTACGGACGAATCCATTCGGGACACCCTGATGGATCTGGCCAACTACGCCATCATGACCATTCTGGAGATGGATGAGGAGAAAGGGATGGAAACGCCCGACCCCAATGCTGCCTCTATGGCGATTGGTGCTTGCTCAGCCCGCAGTGATATTCGGGCCGGTCTTCGCTGAAACCAACGGAATGATGGGAGACAGCTATGCAGGTCAAGAAAGCCGGAGGAAAGGTGTACGGGGCCGTACTTACCGCAGCGGAGAAGAAAGCCATGGACTTGGAGATCCAGCGGGAGCTGGCAGAGTACGACCGAAAGCATATCGCCGAGATCGACGCGACTATTTTATGGGTGCTGCATGAGCAATTCGGGTTCGGGGCTCAGCGGCTCCGAACTTATTACGACGCCTTCCACGACCGTATCAAAGAATTGGTCAGCCGCTATGAGATGGAGGATCAGGATGATATTTGGCTCTGCACTCAGATGCTGAAGAGAATCGGCGTCGATGTGGAGGCGTGGCACAAGGAGAGTGAGCATGGGACTTGATGATTTTGGAAGAACAGTACGGAACATCCGCTTAGTCAGGGCGCTCCTGCTCTATGACATGGCAAAGGACCTTGATATTTCATCGGCTGAGCTGTCTGCCATCGAGTGCGGGAGAAAACCTGTTCCCGATTGGTTCGTCTCCAAGCTGCAAGAAAAATACGGCATCAGCGACATGCACGCTCAATCGCTTATCAAATTTATGAAGGAACGGGGTGACAGTGATTGTCCTGGAACGACCGAAAAAACGCAGAGGGATATTCTGACCCGACCGCCTATCAGGCCCTGAAGAACATTGAGACCGAGGAGGAACGGTTCCACAAGCTGCTCCATATGATCTTTGATATTTGCGCTTTGTCGGACTTCGAGATCGAGGGGCGGATCGTTCTTGTGGATAAGCGTTCCGGCAAGGTTTGGAGGTGAGTGGAATGGGTCTATCAAGATTGGCGAAGAAATGCCAAGCGTGTCCGTACGTATCCACCTGCGACCATAAGCGAATGGAGGCGCTTGGATATTTACCACTGCCGGAAGCAAATGTCGAAGTGAAGGTAGATTTGTCAGCCACACCAACAGCAGAACTGATTGATCAGTTGAGTCGAGCCGTACAGATTCCAAAACACGCATTACGTGGAGGTGAATGGAATGGGTATGACACTTGAACAGACTTTGGAAACAGTCGCTAAGATACAGAAGGCCTGGGACGCCTTGGCTCTGTCGATATCGGATGCGGCCGAAACATTTGTAAAGATGTGGGAGGAGGTCTTCTCCAGCCCTGATATTTGGCCCGGACGGAAGTCTGTCCCGCCGAAAAAGTACGGCATGTCCCTGCTTAAAAAGCGTCCGTACCAGGCGTTTCCGGCTTATCATTACCACCCCATTGCCCCTCGAAACAGGCCTTACCAGCGGCGTTCCTATTGAGAATGAGGCTGGATATTTCTAATCTAAGATGGAAAACAGGCTAACTTAGAATAGAATTCGTCCGTACACGGCTTGAAAATCTCTGCCCAGATGGTCAAAAGCTGCTACTATTACTGTTAGTAGCAGGTCATTTTGCTGGCCACTTTTGGTCTGTAAAACTGGCCATTTGCCCACTTTGGGTTCGGATTTTGCGAAAATTTGGAGGTTGGATAGCCGTGTACGGACGGAAAATTGGTGAAAAACTGGCCATTTGCCCACTTTTTTTCTTAATTAAATGCGAAAAAAAATATTAAAAATTATATATAAGTGGAAGAAAAAGTGGCCAACTGGCCAGCAAGGGCAAAATAGTGAGTTTTGAGGCTGTTTCGAGCCATTTTCACAAGATGACGTGACTGCAAAGTTCACTCTTCCATTTCACGATGCATTGTGATATACTGAATCCGCCACACAATCGTATAAAGAATTATTCGGCTACGGAGAACACATCTTGGCAACAAGTGTCTTCTCTCTATACTCATGCGCCCGTAGCCGGGTAACGAGATTGTGTGGCAACAATGAGAGATGCGCTTTAGTTGCAGAGTGCGTCTCTTCATTGAGGCGCACTCTTTTATTTTGCCCAAAGGAGGGAAGGCTGATGGGAAGATCTAACAAACCGAATCCCAATATTGGCGGGAAGCTCGGACTTGTCGCCGGAATCGTTAGTGCTGTGACTCCAGTTGCGATTGAGTTTATAGACCGAATCCCCAGAAAAGACGAAACGGAGCCCTCTGAAGAATTGATATCCATGCCGGAGCTCTGTTCCAAAAAGTTCCCTTTGAAACTGGACGAAGCTAAAGAACTTATAGAGGGCCACGGTCTGAAAGCGCTGCCTATCGAAGTTCGCATCAGAGATGCGCATGTTAGATACAAGGATTGTTTTGACCTTCAGGTCGTTGCCTGCAATAAAAAGGCCAACTCAAAACTTAAGCCTGGAGAGGTTGTTATTATCCAGTATGTGACTCGTGAGGTAATCGATGAGAGTCTACGGATATTTGAAGAAGCTGAGCGGCAGAAAGCCGCCTTGAAGCAAGAAAGAGCCGATAGGCGGGCCGAGAAATGGGAGCACATAAAAACCCATGCTGGTGATACTGCCGTCAAAGCAAAGGCCGGCGTTGAGAAGATCATTCATCGAGACAACAAAAAGAAAGAGTTTGACGAGGAGGATTCTTATGAGTAGTGGAAAGAAACGCAGCGGCGGCGGATTGCTGCTGGACCTTATCCTGACCATCTGCACGGGAGGTCTTTGGCTGATTTGGATTCTGATTCGGTATCTGCGGAACAACAGCTGATGGAAAACAAATTGATATTCTGCGTTTAGCCGAGGTGCCTACGGGTGTCTCGGCTGTTTTTGTTTTCGCAGGAAAAACCGTCGCCTTTATGAGGAGGCGATGTTATGAAACCGAACATGAAAGACTCGACCCAACTACTGATAACGTTTACCACTTCGATGGCGGCGGCGATTGGATCATGCGCCGGAGCCACGATTTGGCAATCGTTTGGCAAACCAAAGGTCGAGGAGATTGCCGAGAAGAATAGCAAGCCAAAACGGAAAATAGGATTTAGTATCGATTAAAGATTAGAGCCGCCAGCCGCGGCTCTTTTCTTTTTGCCCAAATTGATATTTTAAGGCTGTTTTTCTTTCCGCGAAAAAAACAGACTCTTTTATGGAGAGGAGAGAGATATGTCGCGCATATCTTGTTCTTTCTATCACTTTTATCGGAAAGGAGGCCGTTCGATGGCCCGAAGCGCAAGACTGGAAAGCGGTTTTCAAGACCGGCTCATCAGCACGCTGAAAGCACGATTCCCTGGCTGCATGATATTTAAGATGGACCAGCGCCAGGGCATTCCCGACCTGTTGATTCTTTACGGCGAGAAATGGGCCTCCCTTGAATGCAAGAGATCTAACAAAGCCAAGAGACAGCCGAACCAGGAATATTACGTTGGGAAGATGAACGAGATGTCGTTCTCCAGATTCATCTCCCCGGAGAACAAGGAGGAAGTGTTGGATGAACTTTGTAAAGCATTCCAACCTTGAGGGTCAACATGCTTTTCTTGGCGCGAGCACCTATCACTGGATCAACTACACGGAAGAGAAGGTGGCCGACGCCTACGCCAAGTATCGTGCGGCCCAGCGCGGCACAGTCCTTCACTCTTTTGCCGCCCAGTGCATCAAGCTGGGTCAGCGGCTACCCAAGTCGCAAAAGACATTGAACATGTATGTCAACGATGCAATCGGTTACAAGATGACGCCGGAACAGATCCTCTACTATTCCCCGAACTGCTTCGGCACCGCTGACGCGATTTCATTTCGAGGCGACATACTCCGGATTCATGATTTGAAAACTGGAGAAAGTCCGACACACATGGAACAGCTGATGATTTATGCGGCGCTCTTTTGCTTGGAGTATAACTACAAGCCGAACGAGATTCAAATGGAGCTTCGTATTTATCAGAATGACGGAATCATTTGTCACCAGCCCACGATCGAAGATATTTTCCCCATCATGGACCGGATCATAACCTTCGATAAAATCATCAACAGTATCAAAGAGGAGGAGTAAGCCATGAACCCCATCGCGGAAGATATTTTGATGCACTATGGCGTCAAGCGGCGCTCTGGGCGCTACCCCTGGGGTTCTGGTGAAAACCCCTATCAGCATGGCGGCGACTTTCTGGCCAGAGTGGAAGAACTCGAAGCCATGGGAAAGAGCCAAAAAGAAATTGCCGAAGAACTGAAGATGTCCACTACTGACCTTCGTATGCAGGTTCGGGTGGCAAAGCATGAGCGACGGGCTCTCCAGGCGGAACGGGCCAAGTCCCTTCGTGAAGAAGGAAAGACTCTCGATGAGATTGCCAAAATCATGGGGTACAACAACGACTCCTCGGTTCGTGCGCTTCTCAATGAAAACACCGCCAGCAACAAGAACAAGGCCCTTGCTACCGCCGAGGCATTGAAGAAAGAGCTGGCAGTAAAAGGGGCTCTTGATGTTGGCGAGGGCGTAGAGCAGCAGCTTGGCGTCTCGAAAGGAGTTCTTCAGGAAGCTCTGTTCATTCTGGAAACGGAAGGCTATAACCGATATGGCGTTGGCGTCCCTCAGGTGAACGACCCCAAGAAGCGGACAATCACTCCGGTTATTTCGGTTCCCGACATCGAGCAGAGAGATGCCTACCAGAACCTCGACATCATCAAGTCGGTGGGCGACTATCACTCTTCGGATGGAGGCGCATCTTGGGATAAGCGCGAGTATCCGGCAAGCATCGATTCAAGCCGAGTCAAGGTGCTCTATGGGGATGAGGGCGGCTCGAACAAGGACGGAGTCATTGAAATTCGTCGTGGCGTTGCAGACCTCGACCTGGGAAACGCTCACTATGCGCAGGTACGCATTCTTGTGGATGGGACGCATTACCTCAAGGGCATGGCCATGTATTCTGATGACATGCCGGAGGGGTGCGACATCGTGTTTAACACGAACAAGCACTCCGGAACGCCCAAGATGGATGTATTCAAAAAGATTCAGGACGACCCCGACAATCCTTTCGGCGCATTCATCAAGGCCAACGGTCAGAGCTACTACCCCGACCCGAATGGCAAGTACACAGACCCGATTACCGGCGAGAAAAAATCTTTGTCGGCCATCAATAAGCTGAAGGAGGAGGGTGACTGGGACAAGATGAGTAAGAACTTGTCCTCCCAGTTCCTATCCAAGCAGCCCATCAAGCTGATCCAGAAGCAGTTGGATTTGACCTATGCCGATGCGGCCGATGAATTCGCCGAGATTTGCTCTCTGAACAACCCGACTATCAAGCGGAAGCTTCTTATGGACTTTGCAGATGAATGCGATTCTGCCGTTGTCCATCTGAAAGCGGCCGCCCTCCCCCGGCAGAGCACACAGGTCATCTTGCCTATCACAGCGATGAAGGAAACGGAAATCTATGCCCCCAACTATCGTAACGGTGAGAAAGTTGTGCTGATCCGCTACCCCCATGGCGGAACCTTTGAAATTCCGGAGTTGACGGTCAACAACAAGAATCAGACGGCCATTTCCGTTCTCGGCAAGAACATCAGGGATGCGGTCGGCATCAATCCAAAGGTGGCAGAACGGCTGTCCGGCGCGGACTTTGATGGCGACCAGGTCGTTGTCATTCCTGTCGGCGGAAAGGTTTCTGTAAAATCTACCCCCGCCCTGGATGGGTTGAAGGATTTTGACCCAAAAACAGAATATTCCACCGAGGGCAAGACTGGCGTCCGGCTCCTATCTAAAGCTGGCACCCAGATTGAGATGGGGAAGATTTCCAACCTCATCACCGACATGACCTTGAAAGGGGCCCCCCAGGAGGAGATTACAAAGGCCGTCAAGCATAGCATGGTCGTCATTGACGCTGCCAAGCATAAGCTCGACTATAAGCGGTCCGAAGTCGAAAACGACATCCCCACCCTCCGTAAACGGTGGCAGGGCTACACAGACCCCGAAACCGGTAAGGAAGTGGGCGGAGCCTCCACCCTACTCTCCAGGCGCAAGCAGACCGTCGAGGTTCCGGAGCGTCAGGGCAGTGGGCGCATTGACCGGGAGACAGGTGAAGTCGTCTATAAGGAGTCTGGTCGAACCTATGTAGACCCTAAGACTGGTAAAACGGTCAAGGCCACAACCAAAATCAAACTATTAGAGGCAACCGATGACGTCCGTAAGCTGTCTTCCGGCACTGTTCAGGAAGATGCCTATGCCGACTATGCCAATCGTATGAAAGCGCTTGCCAACAAGGCGAGACTTGAGTATCTGGATACGCCGACATTAGTACGGAACGCCAGTGCAGCAAAAACCTATGCGCCTGAAGTCGCAAGGCTGACCAGTGCACTGAAGACTGCGCAGCTTAACGCCCCTAAGGAACGTGAGGCCCAGCGCATCGCCAATGCTCAGGTAAAGGCCAAGGTTCAGGCGAACAATGTCACCGACAAAGACGAAATCTCTAAGATTCGTCGTGCGGCGATCAGTGACGCTCGCGTTTCCACTGGCGCAAGCGGAAAAGGAACGCGCATTACGATCTCCGATGGAGAATGGGAAGCAATCCAAGCTGGCGCGATCTCTGATACAACCTTGAAAGAGATTCTTCGTTACTCTGATCCCGATGTCGTCCGAGAGCGCGCAACCCCAAGAGCATCGACGCAGTTGTCTGAAGCTCGTGTCAATCGCATTAAAGCGATGGCCAATTCTGGAAGCACCAACTCCGAAATCGCAGATGCTTTGGGCATTTCGCCTTCTGTCGTTTCCAAGTATCTCAATGAGTAAGAAAGGAAGTGAGAGCGAATGGAAATGTGTATGCTTACTACTACCGATAACCCCTACGACCCTTTTACACAGTATGAAGCGTGGTATCGGTTTGATGAAGACAACGGCTATCATTCCTGCGCTTTCTTAGCGCGCATCGCCCGTACTTCCGATCAGCTTTCTGACAAGGAGAACCAGGAAGAAATCGAGCGAGCAATCAACGACATCATCAAGTACGACCCCCTGGGCATCTATAAAAAGGTTAAGAAGATCGTGCAATCCGAGCCTGCCGTGACCGCATGATGGTAAATCGATGGTAGCCATTGGGAAAGAAACGTTCTCTCATCAGGAGTGCGTTTCTTTTTGTCATTTATGGGACACATTCAACCCACCGGTTGCGGATCACGGCCTCGAACTCATTCAAAGGGTATAGGGGGTCCCTCCGAAATGGTACCCCCTCTGCATCGCACTGGTCTTTGAAAATTCTCCGGGGGATATTTTTGAAAAATGGGTTCGGTTTGGGGCGGCGTTTGAACAAGCCCGCAAGATGAGCACTCACTGGCAAGGACTCTTTTTATCTGGTCGGAACCTCCTTTTTCCTCCAGAGGCATTGCATTACCTCCAATGTCATTTTTCTCCACTTGCCGGCGGATCGTTTGTGCGGGCTTCTTCAAATGCCGCCCTGAACTACCCATAAACACATGGAAAACAAAACAGAAGTTATGGAGAGGGGGCGTCAAGCGTGGCAAAACCCATCAAGTCTTCCGGCAGTCAGGCGGGGAAACGCCGCGCCGCCTTGACGCCGGAGGGCCGCGAGAACCAACTGATCGACCTGGCGGTATCCCTTGTGGAAAAGCGGCTGCTGGAAGGGACCGCCTCCTCTCAGGAGGTCACCACCATCCTGAAGCTGGGGACCACGAGGGCCCGCCTTGAGAATGAGCGGCTGGCCAAGGAGGTGGAGCTGGTCCAGGCTAAGACCGAGGCTTATAAATCCGGAGTCCGGATGGATGAGCTTTACGAGAAGGCCATGGCCGCGTTCAAGCGATACAGCGGACAGGAGGAGGACGAGGATGAGTATTAGGTGCTACTCCGAGCTGATCCAACTCCCTACCTTTATGGACCGCTACCAGTACCTCCGGCTGGATGGCGTTGTCGGAGAGGAGACCTTCGGCTTTGACCGGTATATGAATCAGGCTTTTTACAAGTCGCCGGAGTGGCGGCGGGTGCGTGACGCGGTGATCGCCCGGGACCTGGGGTGTGATTTGGGTGTGGCCGGACGGGAGATATTCCGCCGTCCCATCATTCACCACATGAACCCCATCAGCCCAAAGGACATCCGGGATCGGGTGGAGATGATCCTCGACCCGGAGTACCTGATCACCACCATCCACGAAACTCATCTGGCCATTCACTACGGCGATGAGAACCTGCTGCTTCCGGAGCCGGTCGTACGAAGGCCCAACGACACCTGCCCCTGGAAAATGTAGAAAAGAGGGACGACACTCCGCCCCTCTTTTCCGGCTTGCTAAGTCTTGATCTTGGCTTTCCCCGTGACCGCTGTTGTTCCGCTGGAAATGCGGACTGTGACAACCTTCACGCTTCCGGCCTGACTTTTGGACTTAGCAGCTCTTGCGCTTAACCGTTTCATGTCGTTTCTACCTCCTTTCGCAGGGATGAATCAATCATGTGGCCCAGGAGCGGCATGGAACGGGCGCACCTTATGACAACACAACTTTTCGCTATAAGCAAGGAGGCGGCGCCATGGAAGGTAATCCGGGAAGGGCACCCAGGCTCGTGGGAGTCGTGGTGAACTGCCTCGACCTGACCATCCGCAAAAGCCCCGGCAATGAGGCGGAGGTCACGGGGCATCTATCGGTCCTGACCGAAGTTCTGGTCGATATGGACAAGTCAACGGAGGACTTCTACCGGGTGCTCGCCAGAAACGGCATCGCCGGGTTCTGTCCGAAGAAGTACGTGGCGATCCGCCGGTAAGGAGAGTGCTATGGAGATCACAGAAAGCGTCCTGACATCTGTCAAGAAACTGCTGGGGATCGACGAAGGCTACACGCACTTTGACGCCGACATTGTAATGCACATCAACAGCGTGTTTTCGATTCTGACACAGATGGGGGTCGGGCCGGCAAACGGATTCTCCATTATGGGGAAAGACGAAGGCTGGTCCGATTTCATTTCTGGCGGGGCCGTCCTGCCCCTGGTCAAATCCTATGTCGGCCTGAAGGTGCGCCTGCTGTTTGACCCGCCCCTCAGCTCTGCGGCCGTCGAGTCTATGAACCGGCAGATCAGCGAGTTTGAGTGGCGGCTTTTCGTTGCGGCAGACCCAGTCGAACCCACCAGCGGGAAGGAGGAACTTCAAAGTGGAGCATGATGCATTACTGCACTACGGAATCAAAGGAATGAAGTGGGGCGTGCGCCGTTACCAGAACAAAGACGGTTCGCTGACCCCCAAAGGAGAGGCGCGCTACGACCGTGACAAGCGGGAGAACGCGGCCAAGAAGAAGGAAAACCGGATTGACCTCTCCCAGCCTGATCCGAAGCGCTGGGCAAAGGAGGACCTGGAGCGCACCAAGCGCACCGTGGACGCCAGCGCCAACCTGGCCAAGGAGCTGAAGAAGCTGGACGAGAGCACCACTTCCAAGCCGACGCCAAAGCGGATGGACCTGTCCAAGATGAGCGACAAGGAGATGCGGGATCAGATTAACCGGGAGCTGCTGGAACGGCAGTATAACCAGCTGTTCGCGGAAGTGCCCGCCGCTCAGGTCTCCAAGGGCCGCGAAGCGCTCAAGACCACGCTGGAAGTTGCCGGCAGCGTTCTGGCCATTGGCAGCAGCGCACTGGGCATCGCGTTGGCCATCAAGGAACTGAAGGGCTGAGGTGAGTCGGTATGGAGCTGCGCCACCACGGCATTTTAGGCCAGAAATGGGGCGTGCGCAACGGCCCGCCCTATCCATTGAGCGGCGGTGACTATACTCCGTCCCAGCGGAAGGCCATTTCCAACAAACGCAAAAGCGGCAACAGCATCTACAACAAGAAGCACTTCGATGAGGTGCTGAAGGTTGATAAGACCACGCTGAGCACGCTGTCCTATGATAAGGACCGGACCAAGAACGCCGATATGTTCTACGCCACCCACCATGCTCTGGATAAACACCAGTACAACGCCCTGTTCAACCGGCCGATTCCCCAGACGGTCTATGATAAGGATGGAAAGGCGATCGGCACAGGTTCGTTCATGAAGTACCGGATCGACAATTCCCTCAAGACCGACCTGAAGGTGGCCAGCGAGGATTCCGGAGCCAAGGTCTTTATGGACCTCTATAAGAAGGACCGGGATTTCTACAACTTTGTCACTGACCGGGAGCGGATGCAGGGGTACTTTGTAAACGACAAGTACAAGTTCAAGGGCTACCGCGAAGCAGCGGCCGTCCTTGGGAAGATGCGGGAGCCGGACTACAAGCCGACCTCCGATGACCTTCAGACCGTGTACCGGATGTTCAACTACGTCATCCCCTATGACGGTCAGGGCGACAGCCGAAAGGGACGCGATATGTATAACCAGCGCACCAAGTTCTTCCATGCGTGCAAGGAGGTCGGTTATGGCGCAGTTCTGGACACGAACGACGCCATATACGGCGGGTTCAAGGCCAAGTCACCCATTATCGTGTTCGATATGGAGCAGGTGGTCCCGAAAGACGTCTACCGCACAAATCTGACGGATCAGAAGTTTTCCACTCTGGTCCTGGTCGGCCGGAAGCTGCTGGGCTTGTAACGGGAGGCGGGTGCGTACATGTTATCCAACACCGCCGTCCCCCGTTATTATGGAGCATTTCGGGACGCCGTTCTCCGAGGGGATATTCACGTCTGCAAGGAAGTGGCGATGGAGATGTGGCGGATCGACCGCCTGATCGAGTCACCGGGATATTACTACGATGACCGGGCGGTGGAGGGGTGGATCGAGTTCTGCGAGAACGAGCTGACCCTAACTGATGGCTCCGACCTGCATCTTCTGGATACCTTCAAGCTCTGGGGCGAACAGGTGTTTGGATGGTACTATTTCGACGACCGCTCTGTCTATGTGCCGAACCCGGATGGACGGGGCGGCCGGTATGTGACGAAGCGGGTCAAGCAGCGGCTGACCAAGAAGCAGTACCTCATTGTGGGAAGAGGCGCGGCCAAGTCCCTCTACGACTCCTGCATCCAGGCTTATTTCTGTGTGGTGGACGGCTCGACGACCCATCAGATTACGACAGCCCCCACCATGAAGCAGGCGGAGGAGATCGTCAACCCCATCAAGACCGCCATCACCAGAGCGAGAGGCCCTGTGTTTCAGTTCATGACCGAGGGTTCCTTGCAGAACACCACCGGCTCCAGAGCCAACCGCGTCAAGCTGGCCTCTACAAAGAAGGGGATCGAGAACTTCATCTCCGGCTCCCTGGTGGAGGTCCGTCCCATGTCGGTGGACAAGCTCCAGGGACTCCGCTGCAAAGTGGCCACGGTGGATGAGTGGCTTTCTTCGGCGGACGCCCGGGAGGATGTCATCGGTGCCATTGAGCAGGGCGCATCCAAGCTGGACGACTACCTGATCATCGCCACCAGCTCCGAGGGCACGGTCCGAAACGGAGCGGGCGATACCATCAAAATGGAGCTGATGAACATTCTTCAGGGTATCGGCCCTCCTCAGGAGCACGTATCCATCTGGTGGTACAAACTGGACTCCGTGGAAGAGGTCGCCTATCCGGACATGTGGATCAAGGCAAACCCCAATCTGGGAAAGACCGTGACCTACGAGACCTACCAGAAGGACGTTGACCGGGCAGAAACGGCCCCCGCCACCCGCAACGATATGCTGGCAAAGCGGTTCGGGCTGCCCATGGAGGGCTACACCTACTACTTCACCTATGAGGAGACTCTCCCCCATCGCCGGCAGAGATTTTGGCAGATGCCCTGCTCCCTGGGGGCAGACCTTTCCCAGGGCGACGACTTCTGCTCCTTTACCTTCCTGTTTCCTCTTCGGGATGGCTCCTTTGGCGTCAAGACCCGAAACTACATCACATCGCTGACCCTGCACAAGCTGCCGGCGGCCATGCGGGTGAAGTATGAGGACTTCATGGCGGAGGGGAGCCTGATCGTCATGGAGGGTACTGTTCTGGACATGATGCAGGTCTACGATGACCTGGACGAGCACATCATCAACCGGGGCTATGACGTGCGCTGCTTTGGCTACGACCCATACAACGCCCAGGAGTTCATCAAGCGGTGGACAGATGAAAACGGCCCCTTCGGCGTAGAAGTGGTCCGACAGGGTTCCCGGACGGAATCTGTCCCTCTGGGCGAGCTGAAAAAGCTGGCCGGAGAGCGTATGCTGCTCTTTGACGAGGAGCTGCTCACTTTCTCCATGGGAAATTGCATCACCATGGAGGACACCAATGGAAACCGGAAGCTGCTGAAGAAACGGTCCGACCAGAAAATCGACGCTGTGGCGGCCATGATGGATGCGTATGTGGCCTATAAGCACAATCCAGAAGCATTTGAATAAAAAAAAAGGGGGGGGGGTACTATGAAGCCCTATGAAAAGCCTCTCTCCCCGCAGGAGTACCTGATGCACTACGGTGTCAAGGGTATGAAATGGGGCGTAAGACGCTACCAGAACTACGACGGTTCTTACACCCGCAAGGGTCTGGAACGGTATCGCAAAGCGGAGTCGGACTACGAAACCGCTAAGTCGAAAGCAGACGAAACCAGGGCCGCCTACAAATCCGGTCAAGCTACCCGTCAGCAGGTCAAGGATGCCAAGAGCGCTGTTAAGACCGAGAAGCGTAAAATGGAAAACGCTTATGAAAAGCTGAAAACCGACAAACTGGCCGATGAAGGAAAGAAGCTTTACCAGAGTGGAAAAACTATTTCGGGAAACACCCAAGCGACCTATTTGGCCGAGGGCGTTATCATTGCTGGAAGCACCGTGGTGTCCAGACTTCTCGCGAACCAACTGAACAACCAGGAGGTTGCCAATATTGCCGCATCGACCATCGCGATCGGCGGAACGATTGTCAATGGTTTACTGGCGGCAAAGACGAGCAGGGAGAACAAACGGCTGAGAGCGTACTACGCCCACTAAGCGAAGGAGGAAAAGTATGGGTCCTTACGACAAACCTTTTTCTCCCCAAGAATACCTGATGCACTACGGCGTCAAGGGTATGAAATGGGGCGTACGTCGTTACCAGAACAAGGATGGTACATTGACAAAAGCCGGAAAAGAACGGTATAGTCAGAACCAGCAGGACGGGGTTGATTCTTTTCTGAAGAGTGTGGGTTCCAAAAAGGTTTCCGAATTGACCGGTTCTGTAAATGAAGATCTCGCAATCCAGGCGGTTACATATGTTTCCGCATTTGCCGCTGTTCTCGCCGTGAAAGCGGTACAAAACCGAATGCTGCGGAAAGGCCGGATGAAAGAGCTGGATAGGCTCAACCGGGAGAAGGATATTAAAGACTTTGACGAGTGCCCCCGCCTCCCCCGGAAGATGAAAGCGGAAGAGAGCGTCAAAGTAACCAATCCGGATTATCCTGATTTGGGCACCACCATGAATTGCACCTTCTGCACAACCGCCATGGCCCTTCGAGAGAAGGGATATGACGTGCAGGCGACAAAAGTCAGTGATGGATTCTTTTCTGATGACTTTTTCAAAGCCACTTTCAATTCCCCTGAGGTCAAAATGGGAAGGAAAAAGTCGGGGCAAGCCGTTCTCGATACGCTTTCGCAGACCGGCGACGGGTCCTATGGCAATCTGACCGTGGCTTGGAAACTCGGGGGTAAGCATAGTCTTTTCTGGAAGAATGAGGGCGGCAGAACTCGAATCTATGACGGTCAGAGCGGAGAAGAGATTACTCAATCTCCGTCGAAAACCAGATCGTTCATGGACTTTGTCAATCTGAAAACCATCACATATAACCGCCTTGATAATTGCGAGCCAACCACCTATGCCTTGGCCGCGGTTGAACGACCTAAAAAGATGTAAAGAGGGAGGATAAACATGACCGTAAAGGAAGCCATTGTTATTTTCGCAAAGCAGTTCCCCGATAAGGCGGTTGTCGGGTATTGGGACAAGCCGAATGGCATCGTTCTTAACACCCAGTCTATCACAGCGGGACTGACAGCCCCTGCCCAGTATCTCGTCACAGACGATGGACAGATTTATGGGACCAACCCCATGAGAAGCAACCTCAGTCCTGGAGACATGAAGAAACTGTAATCCCATGGACCATGCCGCAGACTCTTAACCGGGTCTGCGGATTTTTTATGCCCAAAATTCAACACACAGAGCAACGACATAATTTCATCAAGCGCGGACTGGAGGTGAGAGATTATGGAAATTGCATTTGGTTCCAGGCTGAAACATGCCTGGAACGCTTTTTTGGGTAACGAAACCTTTGGGTTCCGATACCCGCTTGGCCCAAGCTCCTCCTACCGTCCGGACCGGCCCATTTTCAGCCGGGGCAATGAGCGGTCCATCATCACATCGGTCTACAACCGGATCGCGCTGGACGCGTCCTCCATCGCCATCCAGCACGCGAGGCTGGATGAGGACGGGCGGTTTACCGAGGTGATCGACTCCTCGCTGAATTCCTGCTTGTCCCTGGAGGCGAATCTGGACCAGACCGGACGGGCCTTTATCCAGGACGTGGTCATGTCCATGCTGGACGAGGGCTGCGTGGCCATCGTGCCCACGGACACCGATATCGACCCGGAAAACGGCTCCTACAAAATCGAGAAGCTGCGGGTCGGCAAGGTCCTGGAATGGTATCCACAGCACGTAAAGCTGCGGGTCTATAACGAGCAGCGGGGTGAAAAGCAGGACATCATCCTGCCCAAGAGCACAGTGGCCCTGGTGGAGAACCCGTTCTTCGCAATCATGAACGAGCCCAACTCCACCATGCAGCGGCTGATCCGGAAGCTGAACATTCTGGACGCCATCGACGAACAGAGCGGCTCCGGAAAGCTCAATCTGATCATCCAGCTCCCCTACGTCATCAAGACGGAAGCGAGACGTCAACAGGCGGAAAAACGCCGTAGAGATATTGAGGAACAGTTGTCCGGCTCCAAGTATGGCGTCGCTTACACCGACGGCACGGAGCATGTGGTGCAGCTGAACCGGCCCATCGACAACAATCTGATGTCCCAGATTGAATACCTGACGAGTATGCTTTACAGCCAGTTGGGAATCACCCAGGGGATATTGGACGGCACTGCTGATGACCGGACGAAGCTGAACTACGACAACCGGACTATCGAACCCATCCTGTCCGCCATTGTTGACGAAATGAAGAGGAAATTCCTCACCAAAACTGCTCGGTCACAGAAGCAGTCGATCCTGTTCTTCAGAGACCCGTTCAGGCTGGTGCCCATCAACGACATCGCCGAAATTGCCGACAAGATGACTCGCAACGAGATCATGACCTCCAACGAGATCCGGCAGAAGATCGGTATGAAGCCGTCGAAGGACCCCAAGGCGGACGAGCTCCGGAACAGTAACCTAAGCGCCCCGAAAGGGGAGGGCGAACAGCCACCATCTGAATCCGAAGGAGGAAATGTTCAAAATGGATCTGAAGTTTGACTTTAGTGGCTGGGCTACCCGAAACGATCTTGTCTGCGCTGATGGGCGAACCATTCGCCACAACGCATTCGAGCACTGCGACGGGAAGACGGTTCCTCTTGTTTGGAACCACCAGCACAACGAACCCACCAACATCCTGGGCCACGCCCTCTTGGAGAACCGCAAGGACGGCGTCTATGCATACTGCACGTTCAACGAGAGTGAGAGCGGCAAAGCGGCCAAGGAGCTGGTGCAGCACGGGGACATTGTGTCCCTCTCCATCTATGCCAATGGGCTCCGGCAGACGCCGAACAAGGACGTCATGCACGGCGACATCCGCGAGGTCAGCCTGGTAGTGGCCGGTGCGAATCCCGGCGCCTTCATTGACTTCGTGGACATGGCTCATGGGGAAGGCGGTGAGCAGGAGATGATCCTGTCCGCTTACGAGCCTATTTCCCTGTACCGTCCCGATGAGAAGCCCCCGCTGATCCACAAGGCCGATACCAAGGAGAAGCCTGATGACAAGCCCAACGCGGGCGAAGACGGGGACAAACCTAAGGATGGCGATAAGCCCAAGGGCAAAGAGAAGCCCGAGGACGAGGAGACCATCGAGGATGTTGTCAACACCATGAACGAGAAGCAGAAGAAGGTCATGTACGCTCTGATTGCTGCTGCCGCGGAGCAGGTGAACGACAACGCCGAGGATGACGAGGAAGAGGACCCCGATGACCCCGACAACAAATCCGACAAATCTAAGGGAGGAAACAAGACCATGAAGCACAATGTGTTCGACACCGAAGACACTCAGGACACCGTTCTGAGCCACTCCGACTGCGCTGACATTCTTGCTCTGGCCAAGAGCAGCAGCGTGGGCAGCCTTCGGACTGCTCTGAAGATCTACGCTGATCAGAACGAACTCAAGCACGGCATCGACAACATCGAGAGCCTGTTCCCCGACTACAAGGATCTGCGCCCCGGCGCTCCTGAGCGGGTCGCTCGTGACCAGGGCTGGGTGAGCGTTGTCATGCGCAAGGTTCACAAGAGCCCCATCAGCCGCATCCGCACCCGCCAGACGGACACCCGCAAGGACAGTATCCGGGCCCACGGCTATCAGAAGGGCAAGCGTAAGCAGCTCTCCGGCAACATGAACGTCATCACCCGGACCACCGATCCCCAGACCGTGTACCGCACCGATGCCCTGCACCGGGACGACATCATCGACATCACCGATTTCGATGTGGTGGAGTACCAGTACGCCGTTATGCGGGAGAATATCAATGAAGATGTCGCTACCGCCATCATGGTGGGCGATGGCCGTGAGCCGGATGATGAGATGAAGATTTCCGAGGATCACATCCGCTCCATTTGGAACGACAACGACCTCTACACCATCCACTACGACGTGGACATCGAGGCCGCCAAGGCCGAGCTCCAGGGCAGCAAGACCAGCATGAGCTTCGGCGAGAACTATATCTATGCTGAGGCAGTCATCGCCGCCGCCCTCTATGCCCGTGAGAAGTACAAGGGCACCGGCACCCCCGATTTCTTCTGCACGCCCCATATGGTCAACGTGATGCTGCTGGCCCGGGACATGAACGGCCGCCGCATTTACACCTCCAAGGCCGACCTGGCCGCCGCCCTGAATGTGGGCGAGCTCTACACTGCCGAGCAGTTTGAGGGTCTGGTGCGCATGGATGACGAGGGCCACAAGCACAAGCTGCTGGGCATCTTCGTCAACCTGACCGACTACACCGTGGGCTCCACCAAGGGCGGCGAGATCGCCCGGTTCGACCAGTTCGACATCGACTTCAACCAGCAGAAGTACCTGATCGAGACTCGGCTGTCCGGTGCTCTGACCCGCGTCTACTCCGCCATCGCTCTGGAGGAGCCCGTGGCTGCCTTCGCCTCCGGCGGTACTGGCGGCGATGGCGGCGGGGCCGGCACTCCCTGAGGAGAAGATTCAAAATGGCGAAATTTTATGGATCGGTAGGCTATGCTGAGACCCTCCAGACCGCGCCTGGCGTGCATGAGGAGCAGATCGTTGAGTATCCGTACTACGGCGATTTGACCCGGAATGCACGCCAGCTTCAGTCTGGGGAGTCGCTCAACGATGACATCAATGTCGCGAACGAGATCAGCATAGTCGCCGATCCGTTCGCCAGGGAGAATTTCCACAAAATGCGGTATGTGACGTTCATGGGGGCGAAGTGGAAGATTTCAAGGGTCGAGGTGGGTTATCCGCGGCTGATCCTGACCATCGGAGGGCTGTACCATGAATAGGCGTTATGAGCTCCAGGCGGTTCTGGAGGGCATTCTCGGCTCCGGGAATGTGTATTTCCAGCCGCCGGAGAACCTGGAGATGCGGTATGACTGCATCGTCTATGAGCGGAGCGAAATCGAAACTGTCCACGCGGACAACGCCCCTTATCGCCTGCTGGACCGCTACCAGGTGACGGTCATCTACAAGAACCCGGACAGCGACCTCCCTCACCGCCTCGCCATGCTGCCCATGTGCACCCATGACCGCCATTTTCCAGCGGACAACCTGAACCACGATATTTTCAACCTGTACTATTAAAGGAGGAAATCCGAAATGAGTAGAATCGTATGGGACAAGACCGGTGAGCGTTTTTACGAAACCGGTGTTGATCGCGCTGTCCTTTACCCCATCAGCTCCGCCGGCCTTTACAACAAGGGCGTGCCCTGGAACGGCATCACCGGCATCACCGAGAGCCCTTCCGGCGCGGAGCCCAACAACCTCTATGCCGACAACATCAAGTACCTGGTGCTGGTGGGCGCTGAGGACTTCGGCCTGACCGTCGAGTGCTACACCTACCCCGACGAGTGGGAGGAGTGCGACGGCTCCGCCGAGATCGCCCCCGGTGTGGTCGCCGGCCAGCAGAACCGCAAGGTCTTCGGCCTGAGCTACCGCACCAAGCTGGGCAACGATGTGGACGGTCAGGACCACGGCTACAAGCTGCACCTGGTCTACGGCGGCCTGGCCTCTCCCTCTGAGCGGGGCTATCAGACCGTCAACGACTCCCCCGAGCCCATCAACCCCAGCTGGGAGATCACCACCACTCCCGTGGACGTTCCCGGCTACAAGCCCACTGCCCGCCTGATCATCACCTCCACCAAGGTCGATCCCGCCAAGCTGAAGGCCCTGGAGGACATCCTGTACGGCACCGAGGATCAGGACGCCCGCCTGCCTCTGCCTGAGGAGGTCATTCAGCTGCTCAAGCCTTCCGTGGCTGTGACCGCCTCTCCTGAGAGTGCCGACGCCACCCTGTTCGGCAAGAAGGCGTCCGACCTTCAGACCAATGTCGCAGTGGGCGCGGACAGCATCACCGGTACGCTGAAGAACGTGACCGGCTACACCGAGTTCAGCAGCAAGCCCGCCGAGCAGTCCGGCCATTACCTGGCCCTGAAGTTCGACGTGACTCCGGCTGACGCCGTCACCACCGTGGAGCTGGTGGGCGGCACCAAGGGCCCCGTGACCCTGGACGCCGACAAGAACATCGTCCTGCTGATCAAGAACAACACCCAGAGCGTCAAGGTGACCTCCACCAAGGGCGGTTCCTCCGTCACCAAGACCTACGCGCTGACCAACCTGACCCTGGAATCCTAACCACCCCAACCCAAAAGCGGGGCTCTCTCCACCGAGGGTTCCGCTTTCTTTTTATTTTTGAAAGGAGAAAACTGCAATGTTGAAGAAAACCATGACTTACGAGGACTACAACGGTGTTTCCCGCACCGAGGACTTTTACTTCAATCTGACCCCCGCTGAGGTGACGGAGATGGAGCTTTCCGTGGACGGCGGTCTGGTGGAGATGATCAACCGCGTGGTCGCGGCCCAGGACGGAAAGCAGATCATCAACGTATTCAAGGACATCATCCTGCGGGCCTATGGCGAAAAGTCCCCCGACGGCAAGCGTTTCGTCAAGAATCAGGAGATCCGGGACGCCTTCGCCCAGACCAACGCGTACAGCGACCTGTTCATGGAGCTGGCCACCGACGCCAAAGCTGCGGCCGCATTCGTCAACGGCGTCATCCAGCAGCCGAAGAAGGCCCCCGCGCCCGCCCCGCAGAACTGAGTTTGAACAGGGGGACCGGAGATGCTGGAACTTGTGGTGCCTAAATCAGAGCAGTATGACGACGACAGCGGCTGCTTTATTACGACCAAGGAACAGACCCTTCGTCTGGAGCACTCTCTGGTCTCCCTTTCAAAATGGGAGGCAAAGTGGCACAAGCCGTACCTGTCCACCAAGTCGAAGACGGTGGAGGAGCAGATCGACTACGTCCGCTGCATGACCCTGACCCAGAATGTTGACCCCAATGTCTATACCGCCATTACACCCCAGCTGCTGGCGGTGGTCAAGGACTACATCGAGGACTCCATGACGGCCACCACCTTCTCGAAGGAACAGAGAGGCCGCCGGGGGAGGGAAATCGTGACGGCGGAGATCATCTACTACTGGATGATCTCCCACCAAATCCCCTTCGAGTGCCAGAAGTGGCATTTGAACCGGCTGATGACGCTCATCAACGTATGCAGCGCCAAGACTGGCCCGCAGAAGAAGATGAGCCAGAAGGATATTTTCGCACAAAACCGCGCCCTGAACGCGGCGCGAAGGAAGAGAGGAAACACAAGGGGGTGACGCCATGTATGAAGAACGGATCTGGAGATTCCTGAAGGGAAAGCTGCTTTCCGACTGCGGAGCCGCCGGACTGATGGGAAACCTCTACGCCGAAAGCGGGCTGAACCCCGTCAATCTCCAGAACACCCATGAGAGGAAGCTGGGGCTCTCGGACAAGGAATACACCCAGCAGGTGGATTTCGGACTTTACGCTGACTTTGTCCATGACGGAGCGGGTTACGGCCTTGCCCAGTGGACCTTCTGGAGCCGGAAGCAGAACCTGCTGGCCTTTGCCAAAAGCAGGAGCAAGAGCATCGGCGATCTGGAGACGCAGCTGGAGTTCCTGTGGAAGGAGCTGACGGAAAGCTACGCCTCCCTGGCGCAGATGCTGATGTCTGCCAGTTCTGTCCGGGCTGCCTCCGATGCGGTCCTGCTCCAGTTTGAACGCCCGGCCGACCAGAGCGAGACGGCCAAAGCCCGCCGGGCTGCCTACGGGCAGAAGTATTACGACCAATTTGCAGGAAAGGAGGCGGCCGCCATGAGCAACAGTCCATTGGTCTCCTACACAAAGCTGTCCCCTAACCATTCCGGTAGGCGCAAGCACGCCATCGATACCATCTCCATCCACTGTATGGCCGGTGATTTGACGGTGGAGAGCTGCGGAAACCTGTTCGTCAGCCCAAGCCGGAAGGCCAGCAGCAATTACGGGATCGGGAGCGACGGCCGGATCGGACTCTATGTGGAGGAATGCAATCGCTCCTGGTGCACCTCCTCCAGCTCCAACGACAACCGGGCCATTACCATCGAGGTGGCGAACAACGGGGGAGCCAACCAGGGATGGCCGGTATCTGACGCGGCTTATCGGTCCCTGATCGCCCTCCTGGTGGACATCTGCCAGAGAAACGGGATTAAACGGCTGCTCTGGAAGGGGGACAAGTCGCTGATCGGGCAGGTGGATAAGCAGAACATGACCGTCCACCGCTGGTTTGCGGCAAAGGCGTGCCCAGGGGACTGGCTTTACAGCCGCCACGGGCAGATCGCCGATGAGGTAAATGCAAAACTGTCTGAGGAGGACGAGGATATGGACCAGACAAAATTCAATGAGATGTTCTTCGCCGCCATGACGGATTATCTCAAAGGTCTTCAGAACAACAACTGCGGCGACTGGTCCCAGGAAGCGCGGGACTGGTGTATAAGCGTCGGGCTGTTTGCCGGAAACGGAACCGCAGTGGACGGAAAGCCGAACATGATGTGGCCGTCCGGGCTGACCCGCGAACAGGCCGCCCAGCTCTTCTACCGGCTTGCGAAGATGGTGGGGCTTGCGTGATGAGAAATCGTACAAGCCGAACCAGAGGCAAAGCTGGAAGAAAGCCGGACCTGTCGCAGTTTTCAAAATGGATGATCGCCGACATTCGTCCCCTGCTGTGGGTCGTGACTGTCGGCGGTTTTTTACTGGCCTTTTACTGTGTCTACAAGGGATACACCGGCGCACTTCCGTGGATCGGCGCTATGGTGGGGCTCCCCTGGGCGGCCCATGGCATGGTGTGTACCTTCTATCTGAAGCTGTGCGAATCCGACCACCGGGAGGGCGGAATTACCTTTGAGACGGCAAAGGCCGCTAATTTTAACTTAAATGTTTCACAGACGCCGGTAGGCTCCGTGGAGAGCCCGGCAATTTAAGGAGGAGTATCGATGACTGCGGAAATCATTTCCTCGCTGCTGATGCTTGTTGGCGGAATCACCATCCTGACCAACATCATCGTGCAGGTGGTCAAGAGCATCACCTGGGACAAAATTCCCACAAACTTGGTTGCGCTGTTCGTATCAGAGGCGCTGACGCTGGCCCTGGGAGGGGCCTATGCCTCGGTAAAGGGCATCGACATCGCCTGGTACATGGTGGCGGCCGCCATCGTGGTGGGGCTGATGTCCGCCTATGCGGCCATGTTCGGCTTCGATAAATTCAAGGAAGCCATCGAGGGCTGGAAACAGAAAAGCTGATCTTGAAGGAGGTGGCCGAACGTGATCCATTTCAGACATACGGGGGATTTCTCGAAGCTGACCCGGTTTATGGAACGGGCAAAGGAGGCCGTCCGTCTCGGCGATCTGAACAAGTATGGCCGGGCGGGGGTGGCGGCCCTCTCGTCCGCAACCCCGGTTGACTCCGGAGAAACGGCCGCCTCCTGGTATTACGAGATTACCAACAAGAACAACACCATCACCATCTCGTTTCACAATTCCAACATTCAAAATGGAGTCCCCATCGCCATCCTTCTCCAATACGGGCATGGCACGGGGACCGGAGGCTGGGTACAGGGAAGAGATTACATCAACCCTGCGATCCAGCCTATTTTTGACCAGATAGCAGAATACGCCTGGAAGGAGGTGACTCGGTCATGAGCAGGACGATCGACGAGAGAATCGTTGAAATGCGGTTTGATAACCGGCAGTTCGAGCAGAACGTGCAGACCAGCCTGTCTACGCTGGACAAACTCAAGCGGGGACTGGACCTGGACAACGCCGCCAAGAGCCTTGACGGGCTTGGGGACGCGGCGAAGCGGTGCGACATGTCCGTCCTCGGCAAGTCTGTGGAGACGGTCCAGGCCAAATTTTCGGCGTTCCAGGTCGTCGCCATGACGACTCTTTCCAACATCACCAATTCGGCGGTGAACACGGGAAAGCGGCTCGTGTCCGCCCTGACAATCGACCCCATTAAAACGGGTTTTCAGGAGTATGAGACCCAGATCGGGGCGGTGCAGACCATCCTGGCCAACACCCAGCACGAGGGGACCAACCTCCAGCAGGTGAACCGGGCCCTGGATGAGCTGAATACCTACGCGGATAAGACCATCTACAACTTTACCGAGATGACCCGGAACATCGGCACGTTCACCGCGGCCGGCGTCAACCTGCGGACCTCGGTGGACTCCATCAAGGGTATCGCTAACCTGGCGGCCATTTCGGGCTCCACCTCCCAGCAGGCATCCACAGCCATGTACCAGTTCTCCCAGGCCCTGGCCGCAGGCAAGGTCTCCCTGATGGACTGGAACTCTGTGGTCAACGCCGGTATGGGCGGCAAGGTGTTCCAGGACGCCCTGGTGCGCACCTCCGAGCTGCTGGGCACCGGCGCGCAGAACGCCATCAATATGTACGGCTCCTTCCGGGAATCCCTCACCAGAGGCGAGTGGCTCACCACAGAGGTGCTTACCGAGACCCTGAAGCAGTTTGCCGGCGCGTACAGCGAGGCCGACCTGATCCAGCAGGGATTCTCGGAGGCCCAGGCCCGGGACATCGCCCAAATGGCGAAGACGGCGGAGGACGCCGCCACCAAGGTCAAGACCTTTACCCAGCTCTGGGACACCCTGAAGGAGAGCGCTCAGTCCGGCTGGACCACCACATGGGAAATCCTGGTTGGCGACTTTGAGGAAGCCAAGGAAGTGCTGACCGAGGTGTCCGACGCCATTGGCGGCGTGATCAGCGAGACCTCCCAGGCGAGAAACGAATTACTCAGCGGCGGTCTCAGCTCCGGCTGGAAGCAGCTGCTGGACCAGGGCATCGCCGATGAGGGCGGGTTCATTGAGTCCATCCAGGAGGTGGCCCGAGAGAGCGGCGACGCCTTTGACAAGCTGGTGGCCGACTCGGAGAGCTTCAGTGACGCGCTGAAGCAGGGGCTGACGGACGGGGTCGTATCCTCCGAGACCCTGACGCAGGCGGTCCATAACCTGCGGGAGAAGATGACCGGCATGTCCCAGGAGGAGCGCAAGGCGGCCGGATACACCGCGGAGATGATCGAGCAGATTGAAGCCCTGGACAAGGGACTTCAAAATGGTTCGGTCTCCATGGAGGAGTTTACGGAAAAGATCCTGCGCCCCTCCGGACGGGAAAACCTGATCCAGGCGGTCTGGAATGCGGCTAAGGGCCTGGTCAGCGTCATTACCCCCATCAAGGACGCATTCCGCGAAATCTTTCCGCCCGCAACCGCCGACCAGCTGTACTCTCTTACGGAGACTCTCCGCAGCTTTTCTGAGCGGCTGACCCTCTCCGAGGAGACGGCGGACAAGCTGGGGCGCACCTTCAAGGGGCTTTTCTCGGTGCTGGACCTGGTGCGGCAGGGCGCTCTGGCGATTTTCAACGCTTTGGCGCCTCTGGGCAGCGGAGCCGGTTCCCTGGCTGACGGCATTCTCACCATAACCGCAGGGATCGGAGATTTCCTGGTCGGCATCAACGAGGCGGCCAAGCAGGGAGAGTTCTTTGGAACGGTGGCCCAGACGGTCGCCTCGGCGCTGGAGTTTGTTGTGTCCGGGATCGAGCGACTGACCGGATTTCTCGCCGACGCCTTTGCTGCCCCAGGCCTGGAATTCTTCCAGGCGCTTTTGGGACGCATCCAGACCCGCATTGGGCAGGTCATCGACGTGGTGAGCGGCCTGGGCGGCGGGGTCAGCGACGCGGCGGATACTATGGATTCCGCCCTGGAAAACAGCAAATTCCTGCAAATGCTCCAGACCATTTTCAACGGCGCAAAGACCCTGGTCTCTGGCATCATCGGCGTATTCGGCGGCCTTGCCGGCGCACTGGTGGAGAGCCTGAGCAACGCGAATTTCAGCGGCGTCATCGACCTGCTGAACGGCGTCTCCCTGGGTGCTATCGCCCTGGGCATTAAGAAGTTCCTGGACTCCTTCCGGGAGGTCACAGACAGCGTCGGCAGCATCAAGGAGGGCGTGATCGGGATTCTGGACGGCGTAAAGGGCTGTTTCCAGGCCTGGCAGAATGACGTCAACGCCAAGGCCCTGCTGAAGATCGCGGCCGCTGTCGCGGTGCTGTCCGCATCCATTCTCACCATTTCCCTGATCGACAGTGAAAAGCTGACGGCGTCCCTGGGGGCCATCACGGTGCTCTTTACCGAGCTGATGGCGGCCATGGCGGTGTTCGGAAAGCTGGACCTGAATGTCCGCGGAACAATGAAGCGCTCCACGGCAATGATCGCCCTCTCCTCCTCGGTCCTGATTCTGGCCTCCGCGCTGAAAAGCATTGCCACGCTGGAACCGGAACAGATGGCGGCGGGGCTTGCGGGCATCGCCGGACTTATGGCTGCCCTGGTGGCAGCCGCGAAGGTGCTGGGCTCCGGTTCAAGCTCCATCATCAAGGGTTCTGCCCAGATGGTGGTCTTTGCCGCGGCAATCAAAATACTGGCCTCGGCCTGCGCCGACCTGGCCCAGCTGGACCTTGCCGGACTGGCAAAGGGTCTGATCGGCGTCGGTGTGCTGCTGGCAGAGGTATCGCTCTTCATGAACGCGGCCAAGTTCAGCGGAAGGTCGGTGGTCACTGCCTCGGGCGTTCTGGTACTGGCCGGCGCTATGAAGGTGCTGGCCTCGGCCTGCAAAGACTTTGCCCAGATGGGTGTTGGCGAGCTGGTCAAGGGGCTGAGCGCCATCGGCGCGGTCCTGCTGGAGATCACGGCCTTTACCAAGCTGGCCGGAAGCGCCAAGGGGCTGATCACCACCGGAGCCGCCATGAAGATATTTGCCTCCGCTATGGCGGACTTCGGACGGATGTCTCTGGCAGAGATCGGCAAGGGCTTGCTGGCTATGGGCGGAGCCCTGGCAGAGGTGGCTGTGGCCATGCGCTTTATGCCCCGGAACATGGTAACCATGGGGGCGGGCTTGATCGCGGTGGGAGCCGCGCTGAACATCATTGCCGACGCCATGCGGTCCATGGGCGGCATGAGCTGGGAGGCTGTCGCAAAGAGCCTGGTCACCATGGGCGGGGCTCTGGCCGAGCTGGCCGTTGGTCTGAACTTCATGAACGGCACGTTGGGCGGTTCCGCCGCCATGCTGGTGGCTGCCGCCGCGCTGGCAGTGCTGACGCCGGTGCTGGTTACGCTGGGCAGCATGAGCTGGGAAGCCATTGCCAAGGGGCTGGTCACGGTGGCCGGCGCCTTTGCCGTCATCGGAACGGCCGGCGCACTGCTCACTCCGCTGCTGCCGACGATTCTTGGCCTGGGCGGCGCCTTCGCTCTGATCGGCGTTGGTGTTGCCGGCGTTGGGGCAGGTCTGCTCCTTGTCGGAACCGGCCTATCCGCCATTGCGGTGGGCATTACGGCCCTGGCAACCTCCCTTGGAGCGGGCGTAGCCATTATCGTGGCCGGCCTGACCTCTATCATCACGGGCATCGCGGCGCTGATCCCGGCCATTGCGGAGAAGCTGGGTGAGGCGGTGGTGGCCTTTGCACAGGTCATTACGAATGGCGCTCCTGCCATTGGCGAGGCCGTCAAGACCCTTGTCCTCACCATGGTGGACGTTCTGGTGGAGTGTGTCCCGGCCATCGCCGAGGGCGCTCTGGAGCTGGTTGCCGGGGTGCTGGACGCCCTGGTGGCCTATACGCCCCAGATCGTGGACTCCATCATGCAGTTCCTGATCGCGGTGATCGACGGGCTGGCCCGCAACATGCCCACCCTGATCCAGTCGGTGGTGGACCTGCTGATGTCCTTCTTCTCCGGCATCGTATCGGCGCTGGGAAGCATCGACACCGACGCGCTGCTGAAGGGCATCGCCGGAATCGGCCTGCTGAGCGGCATTATGGTGGCGCTGGGCGCTCTGGCCGGACTGATCCCCTCCGCCATGGTGGGTGTGCTTGGTCTGGGCGTTGTCATCGCAGAGCTGGCCATTGTTCTGGCGGCGGTGGGCGCGCTGGCGCAGATCCCCGGCCTGGAGTGGCTCATCAGCGAGGGTGGTCAGCTCTTGCAGACCATCGGGAACGCCATTGGCGGCTTTATCGGCGGCATCGTGGGCGGATTTATGAGCGGGGTATCCGGCTCCTTCCCCCAGATCGGCATGGACCTGGCCGCCTTTATGACCAACATACAGCCCTTTATCGACGGGGCAAGAGGTATCGACCCGGCCATGCTGGAGGGCGTCAAGGCCCTCACCGGGGCGATCATGCTGATTACGGCGGCCGATTTGCTGGAGGGTCTGACCTCCTGGCTCACCGGCGGCTCGTCCCTTTCCACCTTTGCCGAGGAGCTGGTGCCCTTCGGCGAGGCTATGAAGAAATTCTCCCACAGCATTACCGGACTGGACGGCGACCTGGTCAGCACGGCGGCAATCGCTGGAAAGACACTGGCTGAGATGGCCGCGATCCTGCCCAACAGCGGCGGCATCGCGGGATTCTTTGCCGGAGAAAACGACATGGGGACCTTCGGCGACCAGCTTGTGGGCTTCGGCGGCTCCATGATGAAGTTTGCCGCAAGCATCAAGGGGCTGGACACCGACGCGGTTCAAAATGCTGCTATCGCCGGTAAGGCCATGGCGGAGCTGGCTGCCACCCTCCCCAACACAGGAGGGGCGGTGGGCTTCTTTGCCGGCAACAACGACATGGACGACTTCGGCGAACAGCTCGTACCCTTCGGAGCGGCCATCAAAGCCTATTCCGACGCGGTCAAGGGGCTTGATGTGGAGGCGGTCACCAATTCCGCCATTGCCGGACAGGCCATGTCGGAGCTGGCGGCTACTTTGCCCAACACCGGCGGAGCCATAGCCTTCTTCGCTGGCGACAACGACCTTGCCACCTTCGGCGAGCAGCTGGTGTCCTTCGGGGCGTCCATCAAAAGCTATGCCCAGGAGGTGACGGGGCTGGATACCGACGCGGTCGCCAGCTCGGCGGTCGCCGGACAGACCCTGGTGGAGTTGGCAAACACCTTGCCCAACACCGGGGGCCTGGTGGCCTTCTTCACAGGCGACAACGACCTTGAGACCTTCGGGGAACAGCTGGTGCCCTTTGGGGAGGCGATGAAGGCCTACTCCGACAGCGTGACCGGCATGGACAGCGCAGCCGTAACCGCCTCCGCCACTGCGGCGAAGGCCCTTGCGGAGCTGCAAGCCTCGCTGCCCAATATTGGCGGCGTGGTGGATTTCTTTACCGGCGGCAACGACCTGGAGACCTTCGCAAACGGCCTTCCCCCCTTTGGAGAGGGCATGAAGGCCTATGCCGACGCGGTGAGCGGAATGGACGCGGGGGCGGTTTCCGCCTCTATTACCGCCGCCCAGGCCCTGGCAGAGCTCCAGGCATCTCTTCCCCATGTGGGAGGGGTGATGAACTTCTTTACCGGGGGCAACGATCTTGGCCTGTTCGCAGAGGGGATTCTCTCCTTCGGCGAGGCCATGAATTCCTACGGAAACGCCGTATCCGGCATCGATGCCGGGGCGGTATCCGCCTCCGCTACTGCGGCTCAGGCGCTGTCCCGGCTCCAGGCGTCCCTCCCCAATGTAGGCGGCATCATGGAATTCTTCACCGGCGGGAATGACCTTGGGAAATTTTCCGAGGGCATCATCCCCTTCGGCGAAGCGATGAAAGCCTACGGCGAGTCGGTGGCCGGCATCGACTCCAGCGCGGTAGAGGCCTCTGCCACTGCCGCTCAATCCCTGGCACAGCTCCAGGCGGCCCTTCCCCAGGTGGGCGGGCTTATGGAGTTCTTTACCGGCGGCAATGACCTTGGGGTATTCTCGGAGGGCATCGTGCCCTTTGGGGCCGCTATGAAGTCCTATGCCGAAGCGGTTTCCGGCATCAACGCCGACGCGGTCACGGCCTCCGCTGTGGCGGCCCAGGCGCTGGCACAGCTGCAAACCGACCTGCCCAATGTGGGCGGGGTCATGGCATTCTTCAACGGAGGCAACGACCTTGGAACCTTTGCCGCCGGCATCGTACCCTTCGGCGCGGCCATGAAGTCCTATGGGGATGCCGTGGCCGACATCAACACCGGAGCCATCACCGCCTCGGCCACTGCCGCCCAGTCTCTGGCGCGGCTGCAAGAGGCCCTTCCCCTGGTAGGCGGTGTGATGGAATTCTTCAACGGAAGCCAGGACTTGGCCGCTTTTGCGGCGGGCATCATCCCCTTCGGCGCGGCCATGAAAACCTACGGCGACGCCGTGGCGGATATTCGGCCAGAAGCGGTGGAAAGCTCCGGCTCCGCCGGAATGGCCCTGGTGGAGCTGGCAAAGGCCCTTCCCAACACGGGCGGCCTGCTGTCCTTCTTTACCGGAGGGACCGACCTGGCCACCTTTGGCGATGACCTGACGCTGTTTGGCGCGGACCTTTCCGCCTATGCGGAGGCCATCAGCAATGTGAAGGCGGACGCGGTGACGGCCTCGGCCAACGCAGCGGAAGCGCTCTCCAACCTCGCCTCCGGCCTGCCGGACAGCAGTCTGTTTGACAAGTGGTTCGGCGGAGACCAGACGCTGGCCTCCTTTGGCGGGGATATTTCCAAGTTCGGCGCGGCCATGAAGGACTATTACGGCCAAATCTCCGGCATCGACACCGGGCGGATGGCCGACGTGGTCGCACAGGTGTGGAGCCTGCTGGAGCTGGCTGAGGGGGCCGCAGGGGTCAACACCAGCGGTCTGACCGGCTTTGCCGACAGCATGAGGAAGATGGGAGACGCCGGCATCTCCGGCTTTACCAGCGCTTTCTACAACTGCGGCGACACGGTCAACAAAGCCGTGTCCAGTATGCTGTCCACCGTCAGCGGCGCCGTCCTCTCCAACCTCCCCGTGACAAACGGGGCCATGGAGACGGTGGTCCAGTCGCTGGCGAACATTGTGGACGGGAAGGTCCCGGCCATCCGGACATCGACATCGGATATGATGCGGACCATGGGAGCATCCATCACGGCCCACTCCAGAACGGTGGGGGACGCGATGAGGACGGTGCTCTCCACCGCCGTATCCAACATCAACCGCATGAAGCCGGAGTTCGAGACCGCCGGAAAGAACGCCGGGCAGGGCTTTATCAACGGCATCAACTCCAAGCTGGGCGGCGCAAGGTCCGCCGGCCGAAGCCTGGGCCTGGCCGCTCTGGAAGCGGCAAAGAAGGCGCTGGACAGCCACTCCCCCTCCCGGGAATTCATCCATCTGGGCGAAAACGTGGGCGAGGGTCTGGCCATCGGCGTCAACAACAGCATCGTCCCTGCCGCACAGGCCGCCTCCGGCATGATCGACGAGGTGATTGCCGTCAGCGAGAGGGGTGTCGATGCCTTTGAGGATTGGATCAACGAGAAGCAGTATTACGGCGAGCTGAGCCTGATGGACGAGCTGGCCGGATGGGAAAACCTCCAAAAGAAGTACAGGGCCGGCAGTGAGGAGCGGATGAAGATCGACCGGGAGGTCTATCGGGTTCAAAATGAACTGGTTTCCGCCACCTACCAGGCCTCCCTGGACTGGATCGAGGAGGAGAAGTATTACAAGCGTCTGAGCACCGAGGAGGAGCTGGCCGCCTATGAGCGGATGCAGGCCCGGTATCTGGAGGGCAGCAAGGAACGGATGGAGTTAGACCGGAAGGTCTTCACCCTCCGCAACCAGCTTGTGGACGAGTCCTATCAGAACTCCATGGACTGGATCGAGGAGGAAAAGTATTACAACCGTCTGAGCCTGGCCGACGAGCTGGCCGCCTACAAGCGGGTCCAGAGCCGGTACGCCAAGGGCACCGAGGAGCGGAAGAAGCTGGACCGGGAGGTCTACCGGCTGGAGCAGGAAATCTACGAGGCCCAGCAGCAGTACATCGCCGACGTGCAGAGCGTTCAGGAGTCCGCCAACCAGCGGCGCATCCAGCTGGAGGAGGCCTATGCCAACAAGGTCAAGTCCATCAACGAGCAGCTGGAACGGGACATCGAATCCCTGAACCAGCAGTATCAGGACGCGGTGGAGTCCCGGACCAAGAGCCTGTACCAGTCCTACGGCCTCTTTGACGAGGTCACGAAGAAGGAAGCGGTCAGCAGTGAAACGCTGATGCAGAATCTGGAGGGTCAGGTCCAGGAGTTTGGCGAGTGGCAGGATATTCTGGGTCAGCTCTCCGCCAGGGGCGTTGACTCGGACCTGATCGCGGAGCTTCAGGAGATGGGGCCCTCTGCCATCGAAGAGATCCGGGCGCTGAACTCCATGAGCGACGACGAGCTGGAGAAGTATGTCTCCCTCTGGTCCATCAAGCACGCCCAGGCCCGTGACCAGGCGACCTCGGAACTGGAGGGGCTTCGGGTGGAGACCCAGGAGCAGATCGCGCAGCTCCGGGCGGACGCGGCGGTGGAGCTGGAGGAGTACCGGCTGACCTGGCAGAGCGAAATGGCCCAGCTGGAGGAGGATACCAGCCGTCAGCTGGCCTCCCTCCGGCAGGAATTCTCGGAAAATGTGGGCCTGATCAAGCGGGACACGGAAGCCAAGATGGCGGAAATGACCGAGGCGGCCCGGAAAATCCTGTCGGAAGCCGGGTGGACAGAGACGGGACAGCAAATTCCCGCCGGCCTCGCCCAGGGCGTGGCCCAGTCCAAATCCACCTTTATCGACGAGCTGACCAGCATGGCGCTGGCGGGCGTGGAGGCGGTGAAGAACACGCTGGAGATCAACTCTCCCTCCCGGGTCTTCCGGGAGCTGGGGTCCTTCACCGGCCTTGGCTTTGTCAGCGGACTGGCCGGCTATGCCGAAAGGTCCTTTGCCGCCGGCGCAGACATGGCGGACTCCGCCGTGGACGGCCTTTCCGGCGCCATTGCCGGACTCCCTGACCTGCTGAGCGGCGAGGCGGAGATGCGGCCCACCATACGCCCGGTGCTGGACCTGTCTGACCTCACCGGGGCCTCGACTCAGATCGACAGCCTGTTCTACCCCCTGCGGTCCATCCGCCTGGCGGGACAGGCCAGCCTGGCGTTCCAAAACGCCTCCGGGGAGAACCGGATGACGGTCAAGGTAGACAACGACGACATCATTGAGGAGCTTCGCACCCTGCGCAGTGAAATGGCAGAGATGACGGAGCGCATGGAGCGGATGCGGGTCGTGCTGGACACCGGCACTCTGGTCGGTGAGATGGCGGGACCCATGGACAACGCCCTTGGACAGAGGGCGACACGGAGAGGAAGGGGGAACTGAGCCGTGTATCATTCCATCACCATTGGCGGGAAAAACACCTGGGATGATTGGCGGCTGGTCCCCGCCTCCCGGCCCGTGTTCAATCCGCCGGCCCAGAAGGTGAAGACGCTGGAAATCCCCGGCGGGGATGGGGTCATCGACTTGTCCCAATCCCTGACCGGGTATCCGGTGTACCAAAACCGGACGGGCTCTATCGAGTTTATCGTGATGAACGACTTCAAGCCCTGGCACATGGCCTATTCCGACATCATGGACTATCTGCACGGGCAGAAGCTGCGGGCAGTGCTGGAGGATGACCCGGAGTATTTTTACGAGGGGCGGTTCACCGTCAACGTCTGGAAGTCGGAGAAGGACTGGTCGCGCATCACCATCGACTATGACGTGGGGCCCTACAAGTGGTCAGTCCTGTCCTCCACGGACGACTGGCTGTGGGACCCCTTCAACTTTCAAAATGGCGTCATCCGCCCCGCCGTGTTCAAGGACATCGCGGTGACGACGGAGGTCCGGGCGGTGAAGCTGGCGGCGCTGCTGTTCGGGCGGGCCCCGGTGTGCCCCGTGTTCCGGGTGAGCAGCTCGGATAAGCGGGGAGTACACATCCGCTTTATCAACCCCACGCTGGGACTGGACGAGACCAAGCTCCTCCCCGACGGGGTCATCCAGTTCCCGGAGTTTGTGTTCTTCGGCGACCTGGGCGCCACGCTGGAGCTGTGGTGCGACACGGGAACGGGGTCCGTCTCCGTGGACTTCAGACAGGGGGGGTTGTGACCCATGTATAGCATTTATGCAGACGGCGTGTGCATTTACAACGACGTCTTTTCCCTGGACAACATGAAGGTGGTCAACCCCAAGCTGACTCTGGAGGACAGCGCCGCCGGGTCTCTGGAGATGACCCTTCCGCCCACCAACGCGGCCTACGACACCATCGTCCGCATGGTCACAGATATTTCCGTGAAGAAGAACGGGGAAGAAATCTGGGCGGGACGGGCCCTGTCGGAGAGCCGGGACTTCTGGAACAACCGGGTGCTCTACTGCGAGGGGGAGCTGGCCTTCTTCAACGACTCGGTCCAGCCGCCGGCGGAGTATGCCGGGAAATCGGTCCGGGAGTACCTCGACCAGCTCATCGCCGTCCACAACGGGCAGGTGGGTGAGAACCGCCGGTTCGCCATCGGGGCGGTGACGGTGGTGGACGAGGCCTTCCCCACCTATTACACCAACTATGGCAAGACCCTGGAGTCACTCAACGCCCTGGTGGAAGCCTATGGCGGCCATCTCCGGGTGCGCAAGGCGGACGGGGTGCGGTATCTGGACTATCTGAAGGACTACCCGGACACATGCAGCCAGGTGATCCAGTTCGGGTCCAACCTGCTGGACTTTGTCCGGAACTGGGACTCCGCCGAGTACGCCACGGCCATCGTCCCTCTGGGAAACCGGCTGGACGACAGTCCCATCGAGGCGCTGGACGCCTATCTGACGGTGGAGAGCGTGAACGGCGGAAGCCTGTACGTCCAATCAGACGAGGCAGTGACGAGCCATGGCTGGATCGCGAAGACGGTGAACTGGGACGATGTGAGCGACCCCCAGGTGCTGCTGGAGAAGGCCAGGGAGTATCTGGCGGACCTTCAGTTTGACAACCTGGAGCTGGAGCTTTCCGCCCTGGACCTGCACTATCTGGACGTGGAGACTGAGGCGGTGAAGCTGCTGGACGAGATCCGGGTCATCTCCCGTCCCCACGGGCTGGACCGGCTCTTCCCGGTGACCAGGCTGGAGATCCCGCTGGACGCCCCGGAGAACACCCAGTTCAAAATGGGGGATTCGGTACAGGTGAGCCTTACCAGCGTGAGCAACCAGACCAACGCCGCCGTGCTGGACAAGATCGAAAACCTCCCCAAGGCCCACAACATCCTCAAGGAGGCCCAGGAGAACGCCACCCACATCATGAATATGGCCACCACGGGCTACATCACCATCACGAGGGACGAGCACGGCTCGGACACCCTCTATATTTCCAACGTCCGGGACTACACCAAGGCTGACAAGCTCTGGAAGTGGAACATGAACGGCCTGGGCTACTCCAACGACGGGGGAAAGACCTTCGGGCTGGCCATCACCATGGACGGGGCCATCGTGGCCGACTACATCACAGCGGGGGTGCTGAACGGCAACGTGCTCCGGGTGGGCGTCATCCGGGACTACAACTCCAACGTGATCCTGGACCTGGACAAGGGCACCCTGACCATGAAGAAGGGCTCCATCAACATCGGAAACGGAAACTTCACCGTGGACGAGCAGGGTAACCTCTACGCCAGGCGGGGTACCTTCGCGGGGACGCTGGCAGGAGCCAAGGGGACCTTCGGCGGCACAGTGCAGGCGGAGGACTTTTTGGACAAGTACGGCAACAGCATGATGGACCTGGCCAAAGAGAAGTTTACCGCCGGATATCTGGACCTGTACGGCCTGACCGTCACCAACAAGAGCACTGGGGCGGTCACCTTCGCCGTGGGGCCGACGGGCCTTATCACCATCAACGGCCAGGTGACCATGGGGGCCGGGAGCACCATCAACTGGGCCCAGGTGAACAACCAGAACCTCCACTCCAACCCGGCGTACAGCCTGGCGAACAACGCCTATAATCTGGCGGACGACGCCTACTATGAGGCGGAGCTGGCCTACGACCGGGCGAACCGGGCTTACAAGCTGGCCGACTCCATCGAGATGCCGGGGTACATCAAGAGCACCTACATCGACCAGACCACGATCCGTTCCCCGGTCATCGAGGGCGGCGAGTTCTACGGCGAGGAATTCAACATCATCGCCGGGAGCGACTTCGGAAGCTTCAACCTCTACGGCCCTTTCGGGAGCAGCCGTTACCACATGCTGGCCATCGAATATTTCGAGGGCGACGCCCCTCTCATCAACATTTACAGCCCCTGCGGCGGATACATCACCATTGGCCAGCGACGAAACGGGATCGTCTACTTCGAGGGAATCGTGGATTTCAGCGCCGCAGACGTCCAAGGTCTGGATTTAGGAACAGGAGCATGACACAGCCATGAAGAAAATGTTAAAAAATTCCGAAGTGTTTGAGCGGCTTCACTCACTCAAGCCACTGCTGTCCCGGCGGGATCGGATCGGTTACATCGCCGCCCGGAACTACCGCTTTCTCTCCAACTCCCTGGTGGAATATGAGACCATCCGCCTCAGCCTGATCGAGAAGTACGGAGAGGAAGGGAAGGATGAACGGGGGCAGCCCACCTTTGTCCTCAAAATGGAGTCCCCCAATTTCAAGACGTTCTGTGACGAGCTGGCTCCCTTCAACGAGATGACCCATGAGGTGGAGCTGATGACCGCCAAGTACAGCGAAGCGGAGGGGAACCTGACGGGGGAGGAAATTTTGGCCATCGACTGGATGCTGGAAGATTAGGAGGTGGTCCGATTTGGCCGACATCAGCAGTTTTTTGAAGAAGATTCTGGAGGCGATCTACGGTGAGGAGGTGCGGGGTTCCATCCACGACGCCCTTGCCGCCATGAATAAGGAGTCCTCCAGCGCCATGGAGTTTGCCGCCACGGCCAAGGACTCCGCCAAGGCCTCCGCGGAAAAAGCCAAGAACGAGGCGGACACCGCCAGGCAGAAGGCGGCTGAAGCCCTGGACTCCGCCGGGAAAGCCGCCCAGTCTGAAACCAACGCCAAAGCCTCGGAGACTGCGGCGGAGGGGTACGCGGACCTCGCCGTTGACGCGGCGGAGCGGGCCGGCGCCTCGGAGAAAAATGCCAAGGCCTCAGAGCAGACGGCTCTGCAACAGGCCAGAGAGGCGGAGGAGTCCAAGAACGCCGCTGCTCTCAGCGAGGCCGAAGCCAAGGCGGCAGAAGAGCGGGCTAAGGAGGTCCGCAATCAGGTGGAGACCCTGGGTGCCCAAGCCACGGCAGACGCCGCAGCGGCTCAGGAAGCCAGGATCGCCACAGAGGCGGCGCGGGACGCGGCCAAGGTTAGTGAAACCAACGCAAAGGCCTCGGAGACCAAGGCGGAAGACGCCAAAGCGGGCGCGGAAGCGTCGAAGGAAGCCGCCCTGTCCGCCCAGGAGAGCGCCGAGGAGGACGCCCTGACCGCCGCCCAGTCCAAGGAGGACGCAGAAGCGGCCAGGACAGCCGCAGAACAGGCCAAGGCCGACGCCCTTGACAGCGCCGCAGAGGCCGCCGGAAGCGCCGCCAAAGCGGTGCAGTACAGCGGCAAGCCGCCCAAGCCTCAAAATGGAACCTGGTGGATCTGGGACGCGGAAACAGGGGCCTATTACGACAGCCAAATCAGCTGTGAGCTGCAAGGCCCCATCGGCGTGGGCATCCAGGACATCCGGCTGACCAAGGGCGACCACTCGCCGGGCACCACGGATATTTACACGGTGCATATGACAGACGGGTCTACCTACACCATTTCGGTCTACAACGGCCTGAACGGTACGGGCGCCGGCGACGTATTGGGTATCTCCTTCGACCTGGTCATCCCCGCCGAGGGGTGGTCGGAGGGGAGCGTCACCATTGCGGACGAGCGGCTTTTGGCCCTGGGCACCCACAAGTATTTCCTCAGCGCGGACGAAGCCTGTAAGGAGGAGTTCCTCGACTGCAATGTGCAGCCCAAGAACATCACCACCTCGGGCTTTCTCACCCTGACCTGCGACACAGAGCCGGCGGCGGACCTGACGGTCAACCTGATTCGGCTGGAGCTGTCGGGGAACGGGGCCATTCAGTGAGCAAGGAGGCGAAGCCCATGGAGATCGCAGTGAAAGCAACCTATGCCCATCTGGTCAAGGACGAGAGTTTGGTACAGAACTCCGACAAGCTTTATATTGTGGAGTTCCACTTTGATCAGAGTTGGGATGGTTATGCCAAATCGGCTGTCTTTGAAGCCGGCGGCGTACAGCAGCCGCCTGTGGCGTTGACGGATGACCGATGCATTATTCCGGCCGAGTGTTTGAAGCGGGCCGGAATCAATCTAAAAATCGGAGTTTCCGGCATTAAGGATGGGGTTCAGAAAGACACGGTATGGTGTCTGGCCAGCAAGATCATGTACGCGCTTGACCCCACGCAACTGATGCCGCCCACCCACATCGACGGAGACGTGAAGGCCCAGATCCTTGAGGTCATCCGGGAAAATACTGCTACAGATGCAGAGGTTCAGGAAGTCCTCGACAATGCATTCCAGTCCTCCTGGATACCTCCCGAAAATCCTGAGGCTCCGGACAATACCGCCACTAACGAAGAGGTGGAGGACATTCTCGATGATGTTTTCGGCGAAGAGCCGTAAACAAATATTTTTAAGGAGGACATATTTATGTCTAAGCACACTACTCTCGAACAGCTGAAGCTTCTGGCTCAGCGCACCAAGAGCGAAATCAGCAAGGTCGAATCCAAGTCCCTGGTAGGCGTTAAGGTCAACGGCGTTGCCCTGGCCATCGCCGACAAGATGGTGGACATTCTGATTGCTTCTGGTGCTACCAACGGCACTCTGTCTGTTGCCGGCAAGGATGTTGCGGTGACGGGTCTGGCGGCCCTGGCCTACAAGGCTCAGATCTCTGAGGCCGATCTGGATACCGCTCTGAAGGCTGTGCTGGACGGCAAGGCTTCCGGCGCCGATCTGGCCACTCTGATCGGTAAGGATGCTGGTAAGAGCGCCCGCGCCATCGCCAACGAGGAGCTGGCTGCTCAGCTGATCCCCGAGGGCGCCAAGGAGGCCCTGGATACTCTGACTGAGATTGCTCAGTGGATTCAGGATCACCCCGATGACGCTTCCGCGATGAATGCCGCCATCACCAAGCTGAACGGTATCGTTGCCGGTATTGGTGGTGACGAGGACGAGTACGCCACCGTGATGACCGCCATTGAGGGCAAGATCACTGCCGCGCTGAAGGACATTGCCTCCGGTGCGACCAAGGTGGAGAAGTCCGAGGTCAACGGTAACATCAAGATCAATGGCCAGGAGACCGTGGTCTACACCCACCCTGCCGTTGAGGCTGTCGGTGCCGGTTTCAAGAAGGTCGGTAAGGACAATCAGGGTCATGTGGTGCTGGGCGACGACGTGACCAAGGAGGATATCGTTGCTCTCGGTATCCCCGCACAGGACACCACCTATCAGCCTGCTACCAGCCAGGCAAACGGTCTGATGTCCAAGGAGGACAAGGCCAAGCTGGACAGCATTGAGGTTGCGGCCGATGAGGAAGTCAATCAGATGCTGGATGAGGTCTTTGGCGCCGCTGTGGGTGCCTGATAACCGCGGAGGGGGATGGGGTATTCCTGTCCCCCCCCCTCTTATTTTTTCGGAAAGGAGCTCTAACATGGCAGAGAACAAAGCCACAACCTTAGAGCAGTTGCGGGCTCTGGCAGAAAGGGGAAAACTCGATACCCTGAACCGCGTCGACCAGCTTTTAGAGTCGATCATTCCTCTGCTGGAGGGCGCACAGCATAGCGGTACTACCGTTACTCTGCCGGCCGAGAACTGGAGCGGCAGAGCTCAGACTGTAAAGGACAACATCCTTTTGGCTGACGAAAAATACTGGTATATTGTGTGCGCTGACGCGGATTGCTTCATGGCAGTCAGCGAGACTGGCGTGAAAGCTGACAATATCACCATTAACGGTCAGGTCACCTTTCACTGCGAGGTAACTCCAACGGAAAATCTGACCATTTATATTTTGCGACTGGAGGTCGAGCAGAATAATGAGTAATGCAAACGTCGGCAAGGTCTTTAACATGACCGGCGGCAGCGGCGGAGGCGGTACTCTGAGGCTGGAGACCCTGACAATTACCAAGCCGCCCCAAAAGACCACCTACAAGTCCGGAGAGTCCTTTGACCCCACGGGCATGGTCGTTACCGCGGGCTATGGGTATGGTCTCACTTCGGATGTGACCGGATATTCCGTGTCTCCCCAAGTCCTTACGGATGGAGTGACGGAGGTGGTTATCACCTATACCGAAGGCCGCATCACCAAGACGGCAAGTGTGCCGGTTACTGTGCAGAAGGTGCTGGTATCCATTGCCGTTACCAACAACCCCTCCAAGATGGTCTATCACTATCTGGAGGAATTTGCCCCTGCGGGAATGGTGGTCACTGCCAAATTCTCGGATGACTCTACGGAGGAGGTTTCGGGATACACCTATCCCAAGACCGCTTTCTCTACTTTGGGGAGCCGTCCGGTGGAGATCGGTTATACCTATGAGGGCGTGACCAAGACCGCCAGCTTGAATGTTACAGTCAACCCCATTGAGGTGGCTGTCCCTGTTCAAAATGGAGTCCTTACCTATGACGGGACTGGCAAAACTCCGTCCTGGACTGGGTATGATCCGTCGAAGATGACCATTTCCGGCACGACCAACGGCGTGAACGCTGGGTCCTATTCCGCACGGTTTAATCTGTCGTATGGATATCAGTTCCCCGGCGGCTTGGATGAGGCCACGGTTGAGTGGATCATTGACCGGGCGGTCATCGCTTCTCTTCCGGTGCAGAACAATGTACTGGCGGCCAACGGCAAACCGCAGGCTCCCACCTGGGCCAACTACGACATCGGTCAGTTGACCATTGGCGGAGACCGATCTGGAACTGACGCAGGCGATTACAAAGCCACATTTACTCCTACCGCCAACTACAAGTGGTGGGACGGTTCCATTGAGGCCAAGGAGGTCAAGTGGACCATCACCAGCGTTATTGTACCCATTCCTACGCAGAAGGGCTCGCCGACCTATACGGGAGCGCCCCAGACACCGGAATGGGATAACTTTGACCAGGTGAATTCCAAAGTGCAGGTGACCGCACAGACCAATGCCGGCACCCACTCTGCCACATTTATTCTTCTGAATGGCATGTGGTCGGACGGTTCTACGACCAATAAAACCGTTCAGTGGAGCATCGGCCGAGCTTCCATCGCCAAGGTTCCCGCCCAGAGCGGAGCTTTGAAGTATGATGGGAACCCCAAAACTCCGGTGTGGGACGCCAATTATGATCCAAACAAAATGACGGTATCTGTAGAGGCGAAGGTCAACGCCGGCACAGGGTACACTGCCGCCTTTACACCGGATTCCAACCATCAGTGGTGGGATGGCACGGTGGACGCCAAGACAGCTACCTGGGCTATCGGCAAGGGCGATCAGGTCGTATCTGTAAGTCCGACAAGTGTGACGCTGAATACCGGCGCCCGAAGCGCCAAGTTTACCGTGACCCGAAAGGGCGACGGCGTGATCTCTGCCGTTTCCAATAATGTTGATGTGGCTACGATCGGTAACATCAATCAGCAGACCGGCGAGGTTACGGTGAACAGTGTAAATAACATCACCGGCACGACTACAATTACTGTTAAAGTAGCTGCGGGAGCCAACTATCTGGCTGGGGCCGATAAGCAGGTAGCAGTCAATGCTCAGTTCGTGACCATCTACGGCGTGGAATGGGACTGGACCAGCAGCGGCCCCACCAAGGGTAAGCGCACCGACGGAGCGGCGGGCTTTGGGGACCCCAACCCGGCGGTGAACAACGGCTCCGGCTCCTCGCCCTTTGACAACTTGTACCCGTGGAAGGACATGACCAAGGTCACCCGGACGGGCGGCGTGATGGTGAAGGAACCCAAGTATTGGTACAAGTGGAGCAAGAGCGGTAAGAAACTGAAGCTTCAGATCGCAGACGGCCCCGTGGAAGGGTTCCATGTTGACCCGGTGAATATGGACCGTGGGGACGGTCTGGGCGAGCTGGACCTCTCCTACATCGCCCGGTATCACTGCGCAAATGGCACCTACAAGTCGGAGACCAACAAGGCCCAGCAGGTGAGCATCACTCGGAGCACGGCACGAACCCAGATCCACAACCTGGGGGCCAACATCTGGCAGCTGGACTTTGCCCAGATGTGGTATGTAAACATGCTGTTCCTGGTGGAGTTCGCGGATTGGAACGGCGAGCGGATCGGCCGGGGCTGCTCGGCCAGCAATTCCAAGGAGAACAACGGGCGTACGGACGCCATGCAGTACCACACCGGTACTACGGCGGCCAATCGGGATACTTACGGTTTCACACAGTACCGGAACATCGAGGGCTGGTGGGACAATGTGTACGACTGGATGGACGGCTGCTATTACAATGGCAACGGCCTGAACGTCATCAAGAATCCCAATCAGTTCAGCGACAGTGCCAACGGCGTGCTTGTCGGTAAGCCGGTTGCTGGTTACCCGAAGGACTTCGCCATCCCGACCCAAAGCGGGCTGGAGTGGGCGCTGTATCCCTCTGAGGCTGGCGGCAGTACCACCACATATGTCCCGGATGACTGGAGTTTCTACGGTAGTTACCCGTGCCTGCGCCACGGCGGTTACTATTACCAGAGCCAGAATCACGGGCCGTTCTACGTGAACTGCGACAGTGCGTCGGACACGAACTCCAGCATCGGCTGTCGCCTCCAGGAACGCCCGCCGAAGGCGGCGTGACCATTCCCCTGGGGAGGAGGGGGTTTGGGGTGAGGGGACCGCAGTCCCTTCCCCCAAGCTCCGGCCTTCCACGCATTTCAAAATGGAGCGGAAGGGCTCCTTTTCACCTTAATAAGAACAACATTTGAAACCGCTCTTCTTTGGTAAGAGGAGAGCGCGGGGTCGACTTTGCAGCAGACGATGTCCCGGATAACTGGAATTTCAACGGTAGTAACCCGTGCCTGCACCACGGCGGTAACTATAACCAGAACCAGAATCACGGGCCGTTCTACGTGAACTACAACAGTGCGTCGAACACGAACTCCAACATCGGCTGTCGCCTTCTTGAAGCAGACGCAGGCCATTGGGCCTGTCGGGTATGGCTGAACCTCCTATCGGTAGTCAGGGTTCCTCACCCTTTCTATTACGCAGAGTTGACCGCGCAGCACTTGCTGACGATGAGCCGTCAGGACACAGCCTGGTACACTTCGGGCCGGGTTTCGCCCCGGAACCACCCGCGGCGATGGAACGGCTGTGAGGCTACAAGGAGGATATTATCCCTGATGAAACGAGTGAGAGTTTACCAACAAATCCTTTCGGAAGACAATCTGCGCCTGGCCATCCGGGAAGTCAACCGGGGACACCGGCGCAACGGCGACCACAGCCTGAACAAGAAGGTCCTGGAGATCGAGGCGAATATGGATGAATATGTGGCGGAGCTGCGCAGGTTCATCGAGGACCTGGTGAGCGGGGACGCGCACATGCACCCGCCGCTGAAACGGCGGCGCTGGGACCGGAACGCGGACAGCGGAAAGGGCAAATGGCGGGACATCAACGAGCCGCTTTTGTGGCCGGACCAGTATGTCCACCATGCGGTGTTACAGCCCATGATCCCGCACATCATGCGGAGCATGGACAAATACTGCATCGCAAGCGTGCCGGGACGGGGAAATTCCTACGGGGTCAAGGCCATCAAGAAGTGGATGAAGGGCGACGCCGCCGGCACACGGTACGGCGCGGAATGCGACATCTACCACTGCTTTGAGGAGCTGGACCCGCCGTATGTCATCCAGGCGCTGAAACGGCTGTTCAAGGACCGGGAGACCCTCTGGCTGTGCGACGCCCTGATGGAATACGGCGTGCTGATCGGTGCGTTCTTCTCCGCCTGGTTCCTGCACCTGGTACTCCAGCCCCTGGACCTGATGATCCACCAAAGGGAGTACGGCGTCAGCCACTACCTGCGGCAGATGGACAACTTCACCATCTTCGCCTCCAGCAAGCGGAAATTGCGGAAGCTGATCCGGGATATTCAGGCGTGGCTGGCCGACGTGGGGCTAAAGCTGAAAGACAACTGGCAGGTCTTTCGGATCGGCTTTACCCCAAGGGTAGAGAAGGCCAGAGAGCATCTGCCCGAGGTCAAACGACGCCGGAGACGGCCGAGGATTCCGTCGGCGCTGGGCTACCGGTTCGGGCACGGTTACACCATCCTCCGAAAGCACAACCTGTTTCGGCTCAAGCAGTCGCTGCATTTATATTACTACCGAAGGGATCGAAACCGGGTCATCTCGTTTAAGCGGGCCTCCGGCCTAATCTCACGGCTTGGGCAGCTCCGAAAGTGCGATTGTCAACGGATTTTGGAGCGGTATTACCAGCCGAAGACCATGTTCGATCTTAAGAAAGTCGTCCGAAAAGAGTGCAGACGGCTTTGGAAATTATATCCGCCATACCAGGCGGCGTGAAAGGAGCGGCACCATGAAAGTACAAGGGATGGTTGACCCCGGCAGTTTTACCGTGGAGCGCATTCCCGGAAGCGGAAGAAGCCTTGTGCGGCTTTTTCAGAACGTGACGCCTGTCCAGACCGAGGACTTCACCGGATATGAGTACGACGAGTACCATGTGGAGGTGGAGACCTGGGACGGCATTGCAGCAAATGTGCGGGAGAACTACGACATTTTCCTGAGAAAGGGAATGGACAATGAGATCGACCGCAGCAATCCGGCACTGTATTCCGCACAAGTGGATACGGATGCCATGAACGTGGACCAGGAATTCCGTCTGACTCTGCTGGAGCTGGGTCTGACGGAGCTGGATATTTAAGAAAGGGGAAAACTGCTATGTTGTACCGAACTTTGAAGCGCATGATCGAGAGAGGCCAGACGGAGGGTATCGAGACGAAGCTCGATATTTTCTATGCCGCCGACAAAATCAGCGAGAGCGAGTATCAGGAACTGCTCGGGATGCTGAGCCCCAAAGCCTAAGCTTTCCAAATTTGCCTGCTTTGAAGGAGGTTGGATGATGGCGGAAGAAAAGAAACCCACCTCGACAAAGGTGGGTGATCGGTTAACATGATCAGCTATATCGAGTACCTGAACATACCTATCGCTTTAGGTCTGGCTATCATCGGCGTTTTTTTGATCATGCAGATCGTTGGCGAAATTTTGGAGTTTAAGGGGAAAGTCGTTCCCGAGTTCATTAAGATCCGGAAATATTTTGCTCGGAAGAAGCAGGAGCGGCAGACCATGCGAGAAATGTCCGCGACGATTCACGATGTGAAGACTGTGTTGAACAGCGTGGAATCCCATTACAGCGAAGATAATATCGCCAAGCGTGACGCCTGGATGAAATGGGTAAATGATAGAGCAGTGGTGTATGATCAGTCTATTGAGGTTCTGAAAGAAGAAATGGATAAGAACACCGAAATCACCATGTCTCTCTACATTGAAAGCAGGCGCAGCTCGATCATAAGTTTTGCCTCGTACTGCGTTTGCCCCGATAATCCTGTGACCAGGGAGCAGTTTAAGCGAGTCTTTCGGCTCTATGCGGAATATGAGGAGATCATCAAAGACAACGATCTTCAAAATGGAGAAGTAGACATCGCTATTCGCATCATTCGAGAAGCGTACGAAAACCACTTGAGAAACGGGTCATTTGTCGAGGATGTGCGTGGATACTGATGCGAGTAGATCTGACCTCTGCTCCTGTATCTAAAGCGGCAGAACGGTGTAAAAAGAGGTGTAGGAGAGTCGATTATTCCTCGATTACTCCTACACCTTGACCGTTTTTGCCCCGGAATTGCGGGATAATTGGTTTTTATGATAAAAATGATTATTTTAATCATCCTACCGATAGATAGAAATTGGCTATCATATTATGGTAGGTGGTGATATGATGGCAGACTATCCCAAACAATTAAGGGAGCGGATAACCAAGTTTCGGGAACAAAAAGGGGTATCGGAAAGCAGGATGTCCAGAGAGCTGGGACAAAGCAAATGTTATCTGCAGCAGATATCTTCTGGAAAAACGCTGCCTTCCATGGGAGCATTTTTCAGGATATGTGAATATCTTGAGACGCTACCGATAGAATTCTTTTGGGATGACGGAATTGATTCGATATATATGCATGAGCTTCTGGGGTGTGTAAAAAGTATGACAAAGGAAGATGCCGACTACTTGCTCATGTCGGCAAAATATTTGAGCGGCCGGGGATATACTTCAAAAAATCAAATCTGATTTTTCAAAAGCGACCTGGAAAGGCGCAAAGTGCAAGCCCTTGGAGGAACATTCTTCCGGGGCTTGTCTTTCTGTGTGTGTTTATAAAAGGGTGAGGCTTAAATGAAAAAGAAACCATGGAAGAGGTTAAGTCAGTCAGATTCTGAAGCTGTGATGCGGTTGGTGGATGAATATCAGTCGAGCATAAAACGGATCATTGTATCCGTCTTAAAAGGACAATGGCCAGATGCAGTGGATGATATACTTCAAGATACATATGAGGAGATATGCAGACAGCTCAATTTGATTGAGGAGGCAGAGAATCGGCGCGCATATGTGTGTAAGATTGCAGCCAGACTGGCGATTCAAGCGCACAGAAGATTAGGGCGGGATCTTCCGTTGGACGAAGACGTCCCTGCACCGGAGGATTTATCCTTCAACCTGGATACGATTCTACCCTGCAGCCTATCTCCATCCGATAAGAGATTGTTGAAAAGAGTCTATGAGGAGCAGGACAATATCGTAGACATTGCGAAAGAATTCGGAAAGAAGGATACCGCGCTTCGACAGCAGTTAAAACGGGCCCGCGACCGAGTCAAAAAGATTATTATGAAGGAATAAATTTAAATAGTATGTCACGTTTTAGAAAATAGGACCCACTAATAATAGTGAGGAGGTAGATAAGATGTTGCAGCGGAACGGTGAGGACATTGCTTCTAAAAGCGTCTTCAACGAAGCTAATTTGAAAGAACATCTTAGGGGAAAGACCGCAGATGAACTGATTGAGGAGTTGGAAAAACTTTATGATGAGGAGGAACTGACTGGGGAAGAATTTGATCCGCGGATTGTAGAGATCTATATTGAAGCCATGGAGAAGGTAAGCCCCCCAGATCCTGCCGCTGAACGTGCGTTTGATCGATCTTGGGCGCTGTTCCACACGAAGCATCGTGTCGAAAAAGAACCTTCCAGTTCTCATAGAGCTGTAAAAATTCGATGGCGTATCGAAGCTGCCGTGCTTATAGTTATTTTCTTATGCGTATCCGCTGCAGCATTTGGTTGGAAGGATTATATTATTACATGGAAAGATGAACTGTTTGGAACAGTGCCGCACATACCAGGGACTATGGAACTTAAGGAACCGAATGTGTCTGGCTATCGTTCATTGAAGGAAGCTGTTCAAAAGTATACTGACATTTCGGTCGTGCCCGGATGGATTCCTCCTGGGTATACGATTGACGAGATCTATGAGATGGAAGTCGAGTCAGCTGACGTTATATCGGCAACATATAGAGACGGACAGAAAAGTATTGTTATCAGAGTATTTTGCTACCGAAATACGGAAGATATTTCGGATTTGTGGGTAGAAAAGGATTCTGGTCTGTATAAAGACACTTACCAGACGCACGGAATTGAACATGCCATCTCAGAAAATTATGGACACACGCAGATAATGTGGAGAAATGGTCAATGCACATGTAGTATTACAGGGGATATTTCCCGAGCAGACGCTGAAAGAATGATCAATTCTATCTATGAAAACGGGGGATAACAATGAAAAAAAGACTTGGAACTGTACTTTTATTAGCACTCTTTGTCATTTCCAGTATGATGCCTACCTCTGCAGCCACAGCAGAGATCTGGAATGAAGCAAGAGCCAGCCACTACTTTGATGCATATATGCTGGGCATATCCGCGAAGGGAGGGGGCGAAATGGCGGTTTCGTTCGGTGTATTCGGGACAGATACTATGGATAAAATTGGAGTATATAGTCTGCGGATTGAAAGCGAAATCGCCCCCAACAAATGGATAGAAGAATTCACTGTATACGGAAGCAGTGATCCGGACACTTTCTATGCTATGGATACAATACAGCACGGCGGCGATTTCTATTTTGACGGAATGCCGGGTGTAAAATATCGTGCTGTAATGGTGGCATATGCTAAAAATGCTTCCGGCTATGAATATAGCAAGGAGATGGCATGCACAGGACGGTACTGTGAATAAAAATATTTACATTTCTGCAGGTAAAGTTATATATCTCGAACCTTTATCTAATATCTAAGCTGGTCAGTGCGCAAAAAACAGAGAGTAGGAGTATACCCCTACTCTCTGTTTTAATTTTTATATGGGAAAATAAAGTACATTAAAGCAAGGGACAAAATATGGTGGGGACGCTCAACGGCGTATGCCAACGAGATCAAGCGGCTCTTTTTGCGTCCATCCAGCTCTTTGGTCGAGTTGGATGGACGCTTTTTGTTTGCTGACATAAAAAATCTCGAAAAAAGTTTTTAATCCGGACATGAGCTGTCCGCTTTAACCTGTATGATTCGGCCATGGAGGTAAAAGGGGGGGAGTGTGTGAGGATGAACGATCGGCAACAGCAGCTTATCAGCCTGCTGTGTCAGCGTCGGAGTGATAGCATTCAAAATCTGGCGATGGAACTTGGTGTCTGTGAGCGAACGATTCGCCGGGATATTGAAGAACTCACACTTACTTACCCAATCGAGACTGTCCGTGGCCGATATGGCGGTGGGGTCAGGATGGCAGACTGGTACTTTCAGGACCGGCCAAAACTGACTCCCAAACAAACAGCGCTGCTCAAACGCCTAGCTATTGGGCTGCATGGTGAAGATTTAGATGAGATGAATCGAATTCTCACCCACTTTGCTTCCTGAAGGAGCCTGACTACAGGCCCCATTGTTCTTTGACAAGTTCATACCAGCAGCGCGGAACACCACACAGACACCAGATCCAATGTGCGCCAAGACCCGGAGGCCCCTGCGGGGCCTCGGCGAGCGATACCACAGCGGATCGGACGGCCCCGGCAAGGTCGTTTTCTCATTCCCTGGACTGAAAGCAGTAGAGGTCCCCGGAATGTGTTTGTGAAGGTCTGCCACACCTTTTCCGTGCTGTTCCTAACTCACCGGGGGAGCGAGCTGCAAATGCGGTGAGATGATCAGTAACCAAACAAATGATATGAGGATTTGAATGATGGAAAAATGTAACTACAGGAAAGACCCTCACCAAGATATTGACCATGTCTTCCGGGACTTGCTCCCGGCTCACGGGATGGTGGAGCGTCCGGCACAGGTGGAACTGAGCCATCAGATGCTGGACACCATGCTGAATGGTAGCATTGCCCTGTGCGATGCCGGGACAGGCATTGGAAAAACATACGCCTATCTGGTAGCAGGGGTAGTGTTTCGGCGATACCGGTCACGTGCCGGCCTGCCGAACCAGCCCCTGCTGATCTCCACCTCCAGCATCGCACTCCAGGGTGCGATCATCCACGATTACCTTCCGTTCCTCTCCAAAGTCATGATGGCTGATGGTATGTTGGACAGTCCGCTCCGAGCAGTGCTGCGGAAAGGAAAATCCCACTACGTCTGCGATGCCCGCCTGATGAAGCGGCTCCAGACCGCGAACCTGGATCGGAAGAACCCGCTGGCAAAAGCGGCACTCCTCTCCATGAGAGACCATTTGGACCTGGACATGGCCCCTCATCTCAGCGGATATGACCGTGAACGGATCTGTGTTCCTCCAACGTGTGACTGCGGCAAGACTGAATGCCGCTATCTCTGCTATCTGGATGTGTGTGCCTCAGAGAGATATGCCATCCAGGTTTGTAATCACAACCTCCTTCTGGCCGACGCCATTCACCAAGGGAGTGGGAAACGCCCCATTCTGCCGGATAGCTGCGCCATCGTAATGGATGAGGCCCACAAGTTGCCGGAGACCGCTCGGCAGATGTTCGGTATTACACTGGCAGCAGGAGAACTGCATACTCTATGTAGAAAACTGCGGAGGGAGCAGTTCCTGCTGGCGGCGGAGACCTTGGAGGACACGGCAGGGCTTCTGCTGTCTGAGATAGCCAAGCCCTGGAGCGGAGACAGCTCCTTTTCTCATTTCAGCATCCCCCTGGATGGGGTGGAACGTACCTTGTCGGTGATCCACCGACAGATCCGGCGGATGCTGACTGCCGGCACCAGGATGGAACTGGAGCGAGTGCTGGATAAAACGAAGCTGTTCTGCCTGCACCAGCCGGACATGGTGTATTACACCGCTGAGGACGAGACTGGCGGTTCCATGCTGTGTGCCTCTGCTACGGATCTTACAGCACAGCTCCGGCAGACGCTATGGCAGCAGGACCGGCCCATGATACTGGCTTCCGGCACGCTGGCAGTGGGCAGCAACTTCCGGCGGTTCAAAGAGGAAACTGGCCTGCTGGCCGAGGGGAGAGTGCGGGAGCATATCGCACCCTCTCCCTTCGACTACCAGCGAAACTGTCTGCTGTACCTGCCCCCAATAACGCCCAGCCAGGCCGACAGCGATTACTATGACGACCTTGCGGAACAGATCGTCAAGCTGTTGGACGCAGCTAACGGCCACGCCCTGGGGCTATTTACCTCCTACGCGGCCATATCCGCTGTGCGTGAACGGCTGAAACAGCGGGACTTGCCCTATCCCGTGTTGACTCTGGGCCGGAACGGCGGACACACGATGTCGGAGTTTATGGCTCATCCAGGCAGTGTTCTGCTGGCTGCTGGAGCGGCGTGGGAAGGTTTTGATTTTCCTGGAGACTGCGTATCTCTGCTCATCCTCCCCAGGCTGCCGTTCCCGATGCCGGACGCAGTGAAGGAACAGGAGCGGATGAAACACGCCACGCTTCATGATTTTCTCCGGGCTGTGGTGGTGCCGGAGATGCAGATCAAACTGCGTCAGGGATTCGGGCGGGCGATCCGCACTGAGACAGATACCTGTGTGGTCGCTATCCTGGATGAACGTGCTGGGAAGAATCGGCGCTATTTCCGGGACGTGCTGACTGCTTTGCCGGAAGTGCCGGTCACCCACAGCCTGAAGGATGTGGAGCGGTTCATACGGGCTGTGAAGCCGGAAGGCTACTTCCTGGAGGGCGCGGCATGAGCAACATCAAAACAGAACTGCAATACCGGATCGCCCTGGGTATCCTGGGACAGATGTGTTCAGCTGGCCTTGTCAACGACCAGGAGGCAGAGACCATCCGGCGGCTGGCAGCAGAGAAATACCGCCCGGAAACTGTTCGGGGATTGTAATGGATATTCCAGCCCAAGTGTGGTAGTGTTGGCGTTGACCAAACTGGCAGAAAGGAGTCAGCACGATGGAATACGCATTTTACGCCGAGCAAATATACCGGCTAAAAGAAGGGATTGTCCAAGCCAGAGTGCTGCCTGCCCAGGAGGCGGAAGCACTTGGCTATGAGGACGGTTATACAGCCTAGAAGCCGGAGGGCAGACTGTATGTAGATGGCTTTGACAGCGAGACCGCAGCCAGATACCATCTGGAGGGCCTGACAGACTGTAGGATCATGAATTGAGAGGAGTTGAGACGATGGCAGCAAATGTGACCTACATACCGCCCAAGGCGGCAAAACCGGAGGCCCTGCGGGTTGCGGCGTACTGCCGTGTCAGCTCCGATTCCAGCGACCAGCTCCACTCCTACGCCACCCAAATCAAGGCGTACACGGAGCAGATCGGCGCCCATGCGGATTGGGAGCTGGTGGACGTGTATGCGGATGAGGGCCTGACCGGGACCCGGATGGACAAGCGGGAGGACTTCCAGCGCCTGCTGGCCGACTGCCGCAAGGGAAAGGTCGATCGTGTGCTGTGCAAATCCATCTCCCGCTTCGCTCGGAACACCAAGGACTGTCTCGCAGCCCTGCGGGAATTATCCGCCCTGGGCGTGACCGTCTACTTTGAAAAAGAGAATATCGACACCGGGACGCTCACCAGTGAATTGATGGTGAGCGTCTCCGGCGCTCTGGCCCAGCAGGAGTCCATCTCCATCTCCCAAAACCAGCGCATGAGCTACAAGCGGAGAATGGAACGGGGGGAGTTTATTACCTGCAAAGCCCCCTTCGGCTACCGCTTGGTGGAGGGGAAAGAATTGGAGATCATCCCGGAAGAAGCCGAGCGGGTACGATGGATATTCGCATCCTATCTTTCAGGAAAAAGTCTGGAGTGGATTGCGGAACAGATGGAAAAGGCTGGAATTCCAACTCCGGACAATGCTCCATACTGGCAGAAAACATCCATTCTCTATATCCTGACCAACGAGAAGTACATCGGTGACTCCCTGAACCAGAAATACCTCTCCGGTGGTTTCCCATTCCTCAAACGGAGAAACCACAGCGAAGCCGACCAGTATTACATTGAAAATACACATCCCGCTATCGTGTCCAGAGAGACATTTGAAAAAGTACAGCAACTGCTCCAACGGAAGGGCGCACGGCAACGGATGGAACACCCCCGTTCCTCCCTGGTCAGGAAGATCCGGTGCGGCCAATGCGGGACTGTGTTCAGCCGTAGGGCGGGGCGTAGCGGTCTGGTGACTTGGTCTTGCAGAAAACACGACAGGGATGCGGCAAGCTGTCCAGTGGGCCGGATACCGGAAACAGAGATCTACGCCGCCTTCGTTCGGATGTACAACAAACTCAGGGCCAACGCGGACATCGTCCTGAAACCGGCCCTGACCCAACTGGATGACCTGGAGCGCGCCCTGCAACGGGAAAACCCCGCCATGTTGGAGGTCAACCGGGCCATTGCCCAGGCCGCCGAGCAGAGCCATAACATCAGTAAGCTGCAAGCAGCCGGGCTGCTGGACACGGATGCCTGCGCCGCCAAGCTGAATGCCATCAACATCCAGCTCACCCAGCTTCGGAGAGAACGCCGCCGCCTGCTGGAACATGACGATATCGAGGACACCATCGGCAGGCTGCATCAGACGGCGGACGCCATAAAGGCCGGGCCGGAACGGTTGGATACCTTTGACGAGGATCTGTTCGAGGAACTGGTGGAGGAGATCGTGGCAGAGAGCCAGACTCGCATCCGGTTCCGGCTCCATGGCGGAATTGAGCTGGCAGAGAAAGTCGGGAGGGCAAAACGGTGAGCTATCGGAAGATACTGTATGGCTATCAGATCCAAAACGGAGAACTGACCCTAGTGCCGGAGGAGGCCGCTGTGGTCAATCGCATAGCGGGCCTCTACCTGGACGGCCTATCCTATCAGAAGCTGGCCGACCTGCTGAATCAGAAGAATATCCCCTTCAGCCAGGAAGCGCCGGCATGGGACAAGCACAAGGTCAAACGCCTGCTGGAGAACCCCCGTTACACCGGACAGAAGGGCTATCCGGCCATCTTAGACGGTGGGACTTTTCACTGCGTCCAGAGCCGCATTCAGGAAAAAACGGCAAAACAGACACCCAAAGCAGAGCGGCCAGCCCTCAAGTTGGTAAGCCGTCTGCACTGTGCCGCCTGCGGCGCGGCCCTCCATCGGATGGGCGGCAGGAACCGCCAGAGCGACACCCTATACCTGAAATGTGTCCAATGCGGCGCTGTCATCACCATGCGGGACGAAGTCCTGCTGGATGAGATCGCCCGCCAGACGGCGGAACAGGAGCGGCCAGAGCGGATATCCTACCAGCCCTCCGGGGAGGTCGTGCGTCTCACCAACGCCATCAACCGGGGGCTGGAGCACCCGGACGATCCACAGGAGATCGTCTCCCTGATCTTGCAGGGGGCCGCGGCGCGGTACGCCTGCTTCCCCGACATAACGGAACAAATCGACCGCCCGCTGGATGTGTGCTTGGACCATATCCGTCTGGCGGTTTCTCATATCAACTTATCGGAAGAAGGTACGGTGGAGGCGGCATTCCCATCCGGCCACCGGGAAAGGACAGAACATGGAGCAGACTGTACAGCGGCGGGTGCGGATCATCCCCGCCAAGAGGGATACTGACACCCCGCAGCCGGGGAAAAAGAAGCACCAGAGGGTAGCGGCCTACTGCCGGGTATCCACCGACAGCGAGGAGCAGATCACCAGCTACGAGGCGCAGAAAGCCTACTACACCCAGAAGATCGAGGAGAATCCAGACTGGGAGCTGGCCGGCATCTTTGCTGACAAGGGACTTTCGGGGACCAGCATGAAAAAGCGGGAAAACTTCAATAAGATGATCGCCGCCTGCAAGCGGGGCAAGATCGACACCATCCTGACCAAATCCCTCTCCCGCTTCGCCCGGAACACGGTGGACTGCCTGGAAACAGTGCGGATGCTGAAAGCCCACGGCATCGGCGTCATCTTTGAAAAAGAGAACATCAATACCCTCACCGAGTCCAGCGAGTTCCTCATCACCCTGTTCAGCGGTTTCGCCCAGGCAGAAAGTGAGTCCCTCAGCAAAAATATCATCTGGGGCAAAGAGGAGAGCAAAAAGGCAGGTAAGGTGCCCTTCCAGTATAAGAAACTGCTGGGTTACCGGAAAGGGCTAGACGGAAAGCCGGAGATCGAACCGCAGGAGGCAGAGACAGTGCGGCGCATCTATCGGAGGTACCTGGATGGATGTAGCCTGTCCCAGATCCAGCAGGAGCTGGAGGCGGACCGTGTCCCCACTGCCCAGGCTGTTCAGCGGTGGTCGTATCAGGTGATCCGCAACATCCTCACCAACGAGCGTTACATTGGGGACGCCATGCTGGGCAAAACCTTTATCACCGATTGCATCAGCAAACGGGTGAAGAAGAACAACGGAGAGCGGGGCCAGAGCTATGTGGAGAACAACCACCCCGCCATCATCCCCAGGGAGCTGTTCTACCGGGTACAGGAGGAGATGACCCGACGGGCCAGCAAGCGGAAGGTGATGCAGAAAACTGGCAAGACGGAGCTGGGCAAATACTCGGCCAAATACGCCCTCTCCGAGCTGCTGGTGTGCGGGGAGTGCGGAACGCCCTATAAGCGGGTGACCTGGGCCAGGAACGGAAAAAAGCGGATCGTTTGGCGGTGCATCTCCCGACTGGAATTTGGAACGAAATACTGCCATAACTCCCCCACACTGGACGAAGAAAAACTGCATCAGGCCATCCAGGAGGCCATCAACGAGTTTGCCCAGGCTGGAACGGAAGTGAAGGAGGATATGCTGACATTCACTGCAATGGCCTGGGGAGGCGATGCCATTGATGGAGTCAGTCTCATCGACCTGCGTCAGAAACTGAAGGACATCACCGCCCAACAAGCACTACTGCTGGATCAGGTGCTGGAACACATGGATGACGAGATCCTCAATGCTCAGCTCAAGGCAATGATGGACGAAAAACAGGCCCTTCAGGAACAGATCGCGGCAGCGGAGCAAAGCCAGACCCACAATGCAGCCCAGAAATCTCGGATGGCGGAACTGCGGGAGTGGATGGCGAAACTGGAGGTCAACCAGCAGTACAGCGATGAACAAGTACGCATGGCAGTGGAACGGATCACAGTGGTGGACGCTGAGACCATCCGAATCCGCTTTCGGTATCCAGGGGCGGAACTGGAGAAAAAACTGTGATATAATTAGGAAAAGGAGACAAATAGAATGGAACTTTACATCACAGGAGATACCCACGGAGACTTTAGCCGTTTTCGGCCTGAGAGCTTTTATGAGCAAGAGAGACTGACAAAAGAAGATGTCATCCTGGTCGCCGGGGACTTCGGCGGCGTGTGGTACGGCGACAGCCGGGATGACGCAGGCCTGAACTTCCTGGACTCCCGGCCATTCACCACGGCCTTCGTGTCCGGCAACCATGAAAACTATGACGCCTTGGCTGCCTACCCCCAGGCGGAGTGGCACGGCGGCAGGGTGCGAACGATCCGCCCCTCGGTGCTGATGCTGGAGCGTGGGCAGGTGTTCGACCTGGGGGGCAGGACATTCTTCACTATGGGCGGTGCCAGCAGCCACGACATCCAGGACGGCGTTCTGGAGCCGGACGCGCCGGACTTCCTGTGGCGGTTCCAGTGGCTCAACGCCCAGGGCGCGGCCTTCCGGGTCAACCACCGCTCCTGGTGGCGGGAGGAGCTGCCCAGCGAGTCGGAGTATGCCGAGGCCAGGGCCAACCTCGACCGGGCCGGGTGGACGGTGGACTACCTCCTCACCCACTGCGGTCCCACCAGCATCCAGAACGATCTCCTGGGGCCGCTGTCCAAGCCAGATGCCCTCACAGACTTTCTGGAGGAGATCGGCCAGCGGTGCCAGTTCAAGTATCACTTCTTCGGACACTACCACAGGAACGAGATCGTTCGGAAAAAATGTGTGCTGCTATACGAGCAGATTATACGGCTGAAGTAGAAGGAAACGTGTGATGTCCATCACCTGTTTCCTTTTAGAAACTAAAATTTGAAAATATCTTAAGCATTGTTTTTTGCAGGAGGTTATCGTATACTCTTATTGGGACTATGTTTGGTCGTAGTTTAGTCGAAAACACTCAGATTAAGCATTTACTGTAGCTGATTCTGTTAATAGGAGTAACATGTATGAGTGAGATAAAGATTAGAGATTTATACACTGGAAAACCGGATGCAAAAGACGAAATAAACTTTGAGGGGTTGGAGGAGTTTATCAAGACTTTTGTTGTTGCAGACCATTTTCAACTCGATTCTCTATTATATGGAAATAATTGCTTTATTACAGGATTTAAAGGGACTGGAAAAACCGCTCTCCTATTTTATTTGGACAACAAGTTGAAGGACGAAGATCCTATTACCTGCACATCGTTTATTTTTTTCAAAGAAGAGTTTACCGATGCTAAGCGTGACGAATTACAAGCAATATCCAATCGGTTTTTATCATCAATTTCAGTAGAACCCGGAGCTTTGTTAAATATTAGAGAATTTGAATATATTTGGCGATGGTTAATTTTTAAGCGTATTGTTTCAGATAATGAGGATAATCATCGAAATCTATTTGTTGATGATGAATTCTGGGGTGAATTTGAAAGAAAAGTTAATCAGATCAAGGCGCCTTTAAACAAAAAGAAGAGCATAATTCCGAGCAAAATAAAGATTGCTGTTCCATATAAGGATCCGGCCACTTTAACCGAATTGTCTCCAGAAGTTGAGGTTGATTTGGGCAACAATAAAGGTGCTCCGTATCAGAGTTTTATGTTACTTATTGATGAAGCCGAAGCGGCTCTTGCAAAAGTAAATAGAACAGATATCCCTTATTATATCTTTATTGATGAATTGGAAGCATATTACGGCAATAGACAGATTTTTGAGAGAGACTTAGCACTTATCAGGGATCTCATATTTACAGTTAAACGTTTTAATACAATATTTGCAAAATCACATGCAGGCAAAACAAAGATCATTTGTTCTGTTCGTAGCGAAATAATAAATGCTATCTCACGATTTATTGTAACGAAGGAGATCAACAAAGCCACATCAGGTTTTTCTGTCCCATTGAACTGGATTTATGCGAATACGAGTTCATATATGCATCCTATTATTCAGATTGTATTAAAGCGGATAGCCGTCTGTGAGGGATTTGAAGAATGTAATTATAAAGAAATTTATAATCGGTGGTTTCCTGAAAAAATACACGGAATTGAGCCAGCCAATTACATCTTGAATAATAGTTGGTGTAAACCTAGAGATATGGTTCGTTTGCTGTCTACTGCAAAAAACGCACTTCAGAATAACAGCAAGGTCTTTTCACAGGCGGTGTTTAATAGTCTTAGCAAAGCTTACTCTGAGGAAAGCTTATCTGAAATCAAAGAAGAATTACGGGCCTTATATGATCCTACTGAAATAGAAACGATAATCAATTGTTTCATGGGGTATAAGACAGCATTTTCAGTATCCCAACTAAAGAAAAGAATTTCCACATATTATGCAGGAACTGTTATAGATACCCATTTTAATCAGGTTATTGAGGATTTGTATCGACTTGGCTTTCTTGGCAATTTTATGCCCATCTCAAAAATCTATCGTTGGCAGCACAAAGGCGATGAGCGCGTAATTCTTGCAGATGAGTGGAGGCTTTTTGTCCACTATGCTTTGCATGGAGCATTGTCGCTGGGCGCTCGTTTAAATTTTGGATTAACTCGTGGTGAGCAACCTGAAACTGGTGATGTAGTGAATGCTGTTGTGCAAAAGGTAATTCGCTCCTTTGCCCTGGTAGAATTTACTCACAACGGAGAGTCCTATTTAGGGCAAATTCATATTTCCGAGTTCACTAAATTAGGGTACGGATATATTGGGAACCTATCCGAGATTGTTCACATAGATGACGAATATCGTACTGCCCTTTTGGATTACCATGAAAAATACGAACGATGGAATCTACAGATTATACCACAAGAATTAGAATAAAGTAAGTCGCTCAATAATTTTGCTTGCGTTAGAAAAATAATCAGGCATCTATAGTGTTGTGATGTTCCACATCGGAGCAAGCTTTGTATCGCTTGCTCCGATTTTTTATAAAAGTCAGAGCGCGCTCATTTTGCTGCTCCTTCTTTCCAAATCGCAGCCGCTTGCGCTGGGTTGGGTCAGGTAGAATAAGTTTCGCAAAAAGACAAAGAGACATGGTTTGCAGATG